>DATNDG010000089.1:0-37885 GCA_035553515.1 Allostellaceae bacterium
TCGGCCAGCAATTCTCGGTGACGCGCGAGCGCATTCGCCAGATCGAGGCCAAAGCGCTGAGGAAGCTCAAGCATCCGAGCCGCTCCCGCAAGCTCAGAAGCTTCCTCGATACCTGAGCCGTCAGTTTTCAGTGATCAGCCGCGACCTTTCGGTGGTCGGATTTCCCGGCTAAGCTCGCGACTGCCTTCACGGGCCTGTAGTTCAGCTGGTTAGAACGCGCCGCTCATAACGGTGTTGTCGCAGGTTCGAGTCCTGCCGGGCCCACCAGCCTTCGCTGCGCAGCAGCGAAGGCTGCCGCGCCGTAGCGAACAGGCGACCGGTTTCATTTGGCTTCGCCGTCGATGAACGCCTGAGCCTTCCGGTCCAGCCGCGCTATGAGGCCGTTCATGCCCTCCTGCCGGATGACCGAGGAGAACTCCGAGCGTCGGACCGCGAGTTCGCTGACCGTCCCTTGGAGATATATATCCGCGATGCGCCAGTTGCTTCCGGTGCGGTGCATCAGATAATTGATGGCGGTTGCCGTTCCGTCGGCCCGGACGATCCGCGTGTGGACGATGACGTCAGGTCCGGCAGGCGCCTGACCCAATACCTGGAACTGCTGGCCCGAGAAACGGTCAAAGCGGGCGGAATAGGTCGCAGTAGTGTAGCGCCCAAAGGCCTCCGTCATGTCCTGCTGCTCGGCAGCGGAAGTGCTGGTCCAAACGGGACCGACGGCGCGGCGGGCCATATAGGGCAGATCGAATGTCCGCGCGATCACCGGCTTGAGCGCCTGATAGCGTCCCTGCGAGCCCAATGAGGGGCCGTTCTTCATCGTGCTCAGCAATGCGTCATAGAATGCGCGGAGATCGCCGGCGGCGTCGCTCTGAGCGCGAGCGCCTGTTCCAACCCCGAACGAGATCAGGAGCGCGAGGAGGAGTGAAAAGATCTGGCGTAGGGCACCGGGATCGGTACTGCCGGGTTTCGGGGTAGACACGGGCTCGATCCGATTGTCAGACATTTCCGGCACTCGCAACGAAGGGCGGCGGCGCGTTCGTTCGCAGAGAACCTCGCCCTGGCAGGCCCGGCCATCGGGCTAATGCTGCAGTTGAGCCGCAACCGCGCCCGATGCGACGCTCCCGGCCTCTCTACAGCGTAAGGCGCAGCTCGGATACTCGTTTCTCCCGATGGGGCTTTGACCCCCGACTGAGTCTATGTAATGGCCTTGCCGCCCCGGGATGCCATGGGGCGGCGCCTTCGCGAATGGTGAGAAGCAAATCGCGGCCCGCCGGCCTGACCAGCTATGCAGGTGCACCTGATGCTGCTCTTCGATCTGCGGCTCAAATTCGCACGCGCCCTCATCTGGCACTGGCTCGAGATCCGTGGAGGCGCGCGGGTGCCGCTGGAGGTGGACCTGGACCCGCGCGCATTGCTGCCGTGCTTGACCGCCATCGGGATCATCGATCTGACGCGCCCGTCGAAGCTGATGATCGCGCAGGCCGGGGGCACCTTGCGCCGGCGTTTCGGCCGCGACGTCCGCCATATGAACTGGACTGAACTGGTGCCGCCGACGCTGGGCGACGCGGGGCAGCAGGCGTGTGAGCGCGTCCGCCGCACCCCCTGCGGCTTCTATCACAAATTCACCGTCGTTCCCGAAGGCATGGAGGCGGTCACGGCGGAGACGCTGGTCTTGCCGTTGATGGCGCGCAACGCGCCGCTTCCGCATGCCGCGATCGGGATGACGCGCGAATTTGGCACGGAGGAGTCCACGCATACGCCGCCCGGTTGGCTCACCCCCTCGGTCCCGCTTGCCCACTACACCATGGATTTCGTCGACATCTGATGGCGGTGAGCCTCTTCTCATCGGTCTCTCAGAGCGCTCGACGCCGCCTCAGGTCGTTTCCGCATCACCCTACCGTCGGCACCCGATTGTCGCTCGCCCGACGGCAACTTCATCCTCGCCGATATGACTGCGCGGGCGCCGGCGCGCGAACCGCTTGCTGCCGAATCCTGTCCTGGCGTGAAGGAGCTTCTGATGAAGGCGAAATTGACGATCGCGCTCGCACTGCTCGTCGCCGCCGCGGCAATCCCAGCGCACGCCCAGCAGCCGAATGGGGCAGCGGCGGGGGCGGCAATATCGAGCGAACCAGGCAAGGCCAAGGCCGTGTGGACGGCACGGATCTCGGCCGAGATCGTCGCGATCGACCGGGAGACCCGCAGCTTGACGCTCAAGGGGCCGCAAGGAAACACGGTGAACGTCGTCGCGGGCGACGAAATCAAGAACTTCGACCAGATCAAGCTCGGTGATTCCGTCATGGTGCGCTACACCGAGGCGCTCGCACTCGAGCTGAGGAAGACCAAGACCAACGACGTCGATATGACCGTGCGCGAAGGTTCGAGCCAGGCGAAGCCCGGAGAGCGCCCCTCGATGGTTGCCGGGCGCGAGGTCGCCGTGGTCGCCGAGGTCGTCGATGTCAATCCGCAGAAAAGCACGATCTCGCTCAAGGGGCCGCGTGGGGACATTGTAGAGCTCGGCGTGCAGAATCCCGACCAGTTCAAGGTCGTGAAGAAGGGCGATCAGGTCGATGTGAGGTACACCAAGGCGATTGCCTTGAGCGTTGAACCCGCGGCGGAGCCCGCGAAGAAGCCGTAAGCCTCGCAACTAGCCGCGTTCCTGGGGCGAGCGTGTCCGACGCGGCGAAAGACCGGCGATCCGCTTGAGATCCGCAGTGGGCGCGGCCGAGGTTCGATCCCTACGCCCCCTATGCGCGCATCCGCGCGTCACGGCAAATGGAAGCCTCCTTAGGGCCTGAATCCCGGCCGCCTCAGGACTGGCACCTATACAGCCGCCGCACGCGCCGTCGCACTTTGTAGCGATGCGGCGTCCGCGCAAGGACCGTAGGGCGGGCCGGGCTGCACTGCGCAGGGACGCGCCGAGGAGTAGCCAGATGACGAAGACGAAGAGGTGGTTTATCGCCGCCGGTGCCCTGAGCCTCTGGCCGGTTCTCGCGTGGGCTGCAACGCCGGAGCGTCTTACCCTCAAGACCACCGAGGACCTTTACAGGGTTTGCTCGTCACGGCCCGATGACCCGCTTCACGTCCAGGAAATCAATCTGTGCCAGGGATTTCTCCTGGGCGTGGTGAGCTACCATGACGCGATCTCGGATCGCCGCCATCTCCCCCGCCTGATCTGCTATCCGCCGACCGCCACGCGCGACGAAGGCATCGAAGCCTTCGTCGATTGGGCGGCGAACCATCAGCAGGACCAGAAGTTCATGGCCGACCCGGCGGTCGTCGGCGCGGTGCGCGGGCTGGCCGCGAAATGGCCGTGCGAGCACTCGAACGTGAAAGGTCAGTGATATGAACCCCGCGACCTCCACCCTGATCGTGCTGGCAACGCTCGCGCTCGCCGCCTGCGGGACGACCACCGGGCAGCGCAGCTTGAGCGGCGGCGCGATGGGCGCTGCCGGTGGGGCCGCGCTCGGCGCAATCGGCGGCAATGCCGGGCTGGGCGCAGCGGTCGGCGCCGGAGCCGGGCTGTTGGGCGGCTACCTCTACGACCAGCAGAAGAAGGGCAATATCGATTTCTGACCGCGGGAAATCCCGATCGGACATCTCGGAGGAGCCGACGTATGAGCCGCTTTCTCATTGTCTCGTTGTTCACCGCCGCGGCGCTGGCGATCGTGGGCTGCCAAAGCAGCGAAAACACAAGCGCCGGCGGCTCGGTTTCGCCCGCGGTGCCGGCCGACACGTCCTGCGAGGCGACGGTGGGAGCTCCGGGGCAACAGCAGAGTGGCTACTATTCCGCCCCAGGCTGCCCGGATATCTCCGTCCCGCCCTCTCAGCGCTGACGCCGGATCTCGCCGGCGACATCGCCTGCGGCTGCGCCGGCGCGCTGCCCGCTGCGGCGGTCTCTCGGGAAAGGTCGAGGAAGCCGCAAGCGGCCTAACGCTGCAAGGGGAGCGATCGATGGGTAGACGCAACCGAATTGCATCGGCCATGATCGCAGGGATGCTGGGCTTGGTCCTGCTTCCCGTGAATGGCGCCGCGCAGTACGGGCGCGCGCTGCACAGCATGGTCAAGCTCACCAGCACGGACCTTGCAATCGTCCGCAAGATCGTCCGCGAGGACTTCACCGACAAGCCGAACGGCACGACGAAGTCATGGAGCAACCCGGAAAGTGGCAACTCCGGCACCGTCACGCTGCTCGACCGCTTTGCTTCGCAGGGGCGCGACTGTCGTCGCGTCAAATATTTCGTCAAGCCGGGGCCGAGCCAGCCGGCTTCGGTGATCCCCGCGACATACGAGCTGACGACTTGCCGCCTTGCCGATGGAAGCTGGAAGCTCGACAACCAGGCGAAGCGCGACACCCCCTAGGAGCCTGTCTGGGAAATAGCATGGGTCTGCGTTGCGCGAGGACGATCCGGGTTGCGCGAGGACGGGGCGCTGCCGCGTCGCTCGGCCTTGCCGATGGCCCGCATCGAGGACATCGTCCTTTGCCCCCGGGACTTCATCGCTCGTCGCTGACGATGCTACGGCATCGCCGCGCTCCTCGCTCCTAGCCCGAGGCCAAAGGACGATGTCGCAGACGCGTGCTATTTCCCAGACAGGCTCCTAGCTTCGGCCCCGGGGTTCCGCCGGTCGCGGCGGAAACCCGGGGGACCGACAGGTTTCAGTGGATCGGCGGGGTGGAGCTGCCGCTGGCCGTGTCCGGCGGTACCTCCGCTGAGATCTGGACGAGCCGGTTCCTCGGCTCGCGCACGCCGTCTGGCGTTGGCACCGGCACGTCGCTCTCGCCTTTGACCTCTTCGTCGATGCGGTTGTCGGCCATGCCGTCGGCGACCAGCTTGGCGCGCACGGCGTCGGCGCGGGCTTGCGCGAGCTTCATGTTGTAGTCGGGGCTGCCGGAACGATCGGCCCAGGCGACGACCTTGGCCCGCGCCGTCCCGGCTTGCGGAATCGTGGCCGCGGCCTGACTGACCTGCTGCTCGGCCTCGTCGCCCAGCGTCCTTCCGTCGAAGGGGAAGTAGGCGTTATAGGGCCCGGGCGGGTGCAGCAATACCTCGAGATCGCTCAGCGTTGCGAGGAATTGACGATGGCAGACGCCGCGGAACTCCGCCTGTAAATTCGCCTCGGAGCGCTCCACCCAGCAATCGTAGCGCGTCTGTGCCTGTGCAGCGAGCACCGGATATTTCTCCTTCCCGCCGCCATTGAGCGCGGCGAGCAGGCGCTGGCGCTGCTGTTCCATCTCGTCCCGCGTGCCCCGGGTTGCCTGCTCCGGGATGCCCCAGTTTCTGTTGTCCTCCGGCGGCGCCACCTCGCCCTTCGATGCGGCGAGAGACTTGCGTGCGAAGTAGTCCGCATCGACCCAATCCTGCCCGCTGACCGAGTAGTCCGCGAGCGCGTAGTACTCGTGACCGAGCTGGGCGCTGAACGTGTTGTCGTTGCGCAAGGCGGATTTCGCCGCCGAATTCGTCATCCCCTGGGTCAGGGGATTGCCGGGCATGGGCGAGTCCGCGGAATAGCCAGTGCAGTTGGCGATCGCGAGCGCACTCGCCAGCAGAGCGCCGACGCTCGCAAGAGCGGATGGGGGAGGAACGCGTGCGATCATCGAATTCTCCTTTGGATCAGGATCTACTCTCACCTGCGGTGCGCTGAAGCCGCTTCGCCCGGTCGGCGATAGATACGGCTGAGAGGTGGCGGCATCCGCTTGGAAGCTCGCGCATATGGATCAACCCGGCCATCGGCAAATGCCCTGAGATAGCCGGCCCGGTCGCCCGACGAATGGCGCCGTGCGGCTTATGCCGGCGGAAGGTTCAGGCGACATGAACCCGGCCATCCGGGAGTCACCCTATCCTCGCCCTGAGCCCCTTGCTCGATTCTGGCGGCCGCGGTGCAACCCAGAAGGCCAGCTTGTTGGAGGAGGTCGATGAAACGGCAGAACGTCGATCCAGCGATCACTGAAGCGTGTCAACCAATCGCTTCGGCGCCGACGGCGCGGTGCGGCGCCGCGAGGCGAGTCGGCCGCTTCGACCGGCGCCGTCAAACAGCGTCCGCGGTCGAGATCGAACCGGTCAGGCACTTTCGGCTCCGCGCCCGGGAGCTGCGCGAGATCGCCGACCAATTCTCGGTTCCTTCGGCGCAAGACAGGTTGCGCAGCCTCGCCGCACGGTGCGATGGCCTTGCCGACGAAGCGGCAGCGGCTGCGGTGAAGGATTCGAAAGTGCGCCCTCCCAGGCGAAGGTGGGGCTAGGCGCGACGTCGCAAGTTTCGCCGGGCGGCGGTGGCGGCGATACTCCCGCGACGCTCGGTCAGGACTTCGTCCAGTTTGAATCCGGGTCGAACAGCGTCATCTTGCGCGCGATCTCATCCGTCTCAGGTCCAAGGTTCTTCTGGTAGACGACACCGTCGTGATTGACGATGAACGTCATGATCCCCGAGACGCCGTAGCGGGCCGGAAAAGCCACCAGCGCGAAGCCTCCCACCATATGATCGTTGACCATGTAGTCATAGGCACCGTCCGGCGCCGACGGTCCCTGTCCCTTGAGGATGCGATAGAAGTAGCCGTGGTACGGCCGGCGATGATCCTGGTTTCGGGTGCTGTAGCCCTCGGCACGCGCATCGGCGATCAACGGCCCCAGCGGGCTTTCTTCTTGTCCCGCCGCGGCCGGCCAATAGAGCCCGTCCTGTTTGCCGGGCGTGCTCAGGAACCGCTGGGCATATTCGAGAAATCCGTCGTGATTGCGATCGCGCTCGGCATAGTGCCGCTGCGCGTCGACATAAGCGTGACAGGTCTCGATCGTGCTGAGCTCGTTGGCGCCGACGCGTCGATCGACGATCTCCTGGGCGCCGGCCCGCGAATCGAACCGCCAGGCGTCATTGCTCTTCACCAGGGGATAGGGAAACGTCCAACCGTCCGTTCCGACGACCAGCGTGGCGCGGTCGTCGCCCACCGTGGCGATTCTATTCGCAGCTGCGTAGGCGGCCAGGAATTTTTGCCGCGCCTGCTCATCGGCAACGGGATCGCCCGATCGGATGAGGGGGGCGCTGCCGGGACCGAGGACCTGCACAAGCTTTCCGGTGCTGCCGGCGCGCACGGCGGCAACCAGCGCCTCGACCGCTTGCTCGGAGCTGGCGAAGCTGCGCTGCTCGCTGGCACCGGCGCGTGGAGCGGCAATGAAGGCGCAGACCAGTATCGCCGCACGAAGCATGACGCCGAGAGCGGAGAGCCGCTGTCCTGCAGAACCGGAGCCGGTCATCGCTGTCTCTCCCGCTTGCTGCGCCGCCCCGTCAGCGTCGACCCCCGCCTCCCCCCGACCGAGCGCCGCCGCCGACTCCGCCGGCGCGCGGCGCCGATCCCATGGACTGGCGGCTCGCCTGTCCGCGCTGCGACTGAGCGCGCACCGCTGACCCGTCGCTGATACCTTGGAAAGCCTGAGGCTGCTGCCGCTGCGCCGCGGGCGCTCGGCTTGTGCCCGCGCCCGCCGTCGTATTCGGGCGCCGCGCCGTTGCTGTGTCGCGTTGCGCCGGCCCTGCGCTCGTCCCGCTGCGGGGTGCCTGGCTTCGTGCGGCGTTACCGGCAGAGCCCCGTGCTGCCCCCTGTTGTCCAGCCCGCGGCTGCGTCCCGTCGTAGCCGCGCACGTTCCGGCTGGCTGCGCCTGCCCCCGCAGCCTGGCGGTTATAGGCTTGGCGCGTTGCTGGATCCCGATAGGCAACCCCGCCGCGATGCGCGGGGTTGTGCCGCCAGGTGCTGGCGTTCGCCTGAAGCTGCGTCGCGCGGCCGGCGCGGATGTTGGATGAGTTGATCGTGTTGTAGCGGTTCGTGTTGATGTTGACGTCGCCGTGTCCCCAATTGCAATTGCTCCAGCCCGAGAGCGAGCCGACCACCGCTACTCCGGTGGCGAACGCCATGCCCGAGACAAGCGCCGTGCCGACCGGGTAATAGGCGGCCGGCGGTGGGTAATAGACCGGCGGATAAGCGGGATAGGGCCACGCGCCATACGCCACCGTCGGATTGTATGTCGGCACATAGACCACTTGCGGATTGGTCGGCTGGATAATGATGGTTTCCTTTTCGGTGGTTGTCTCTTTCTGGGTGACGACCGTCTGCTGCTCGGTGGTCTTCAGCGTTCCCGAGTCCTGGGCTTGGCGGCGCAGGCGCTGGATCGAGCTCATGACATCCGCCTGCTGCGCCAGGAAGGCGTCGCCGAGGCGCTGCGTCCAATCGAGCTTGTCGCTCATCATCTTGAGCACTGGTGGATACGGCACGAGGGACTTGACGCTCGGGTCCCAGGTTTCCTTCTCGATGGCCGCGGCGAGCTCGTCGCCGGAAAGCTTCGCGTGGGCGGGATCGCTGACCCAGCGCTCCGCCATGACCAGTTCCAGCGGATAGGTGGCGGCCATCAGGATCTGCGCTACGAGCTCGTCCGGATAGAGCGCGATCGGCGCCGTCATCTGGTCGATCTCCTCGGTGCGGAAGACCGGGGCTTTCTGGGCGTCCGGCGCCTGGGCCGGGGTCTGAGTCTCGGCCGGTGATTGGGTCTGGCTCGGGGGCGGGGCTGCAGGGGCGGGCTCGGCAACGAGCCGCTCCGGCATGGCGAGGCAGAGGGCGAGCAAGCCAGTCACCGCCCGGATGAGCGGTCGGGCGGCTTTTCCCGGCGAGTATCGACTGACAGACATTGGCCGGGTCTCAGCCGGTGTCATCGACCGATTTTCTTCAGGTAGGCAACAAGATCGGCGAAATCGAAATAGCCGCGCCGCTTCACATCGATGTCCTCGAAATGGACAGCGTCGTTTATCTCGACTCCGTCGATCGTCCCGTCGTGATCCGAATCGACGTGGTCGAAGAATGCGCGAGAGAGGCGGCTCTGCTCGAAGGTGAGCGGCGCCATCTGGCCTTCGCGCGTGGGATGGCGGCTGAAGAAGAAAGCGTTCATCTTCGTCGACTCGAACTGTTCGCGAGTGACTTTGCCGAGCCCCTGGGGATCGAGCGCCGCGTAGATCTGGCGCTCTTCCTTATCGGTGAAGCTCGCCGCCGATCCCAGCAAGCCAATCAGGGCCAGCGCCGTTGTCGGGCCCGCCAGGAGCAGGCGCCTGCGCCATCCGATCATGCCCACCTCGCTTTGCGTCGCACGCGCGCGCCCTCATGCAATGCCTCGCCCGCAGCCGCCCAGGGTAAGGCGGCGGGCACTCCGGCCAATCCGGCAGAGGACCGACAGCGGTTCGGAATGCGCTGTAGCCGCGCCGTCCGGCTTACGGGTCGAACCAGCGGTATTGCAGCGTCAGCCCGATCGTATCGTAATTGCCGCCGTTACGGGCGGTGAGCCAGCTCGCCCAGGAGAGCTTCGCGGAGATCCCATCGGAGATCGGCAGCGACAACGTGAGGCCGAAGCGCGATGCCGTCTCGGCGTCGTGCTTAGGCAGGCCATCTATGCTGGTCTCCCCGCCGCTTAGATAGGTTGCGTCGGCGGCCAGCCACAGGCCGCGACGGAAGTTATAGCCCAGATGGCCCTGCAGGACCGGCAGGGGATTCTGAGTACGCGAGTGGCCGTTCAGGAAATTGTCATTCGCCGTGAACAGCCAGATCCCCGCAGCGGCATCCGCGAACCAGTCGCCCATCGGCTGCGAAAGGCCCACTTCCGGTTTGATCGCCCAGCGGTTCGAGCCGATATTGGCGAGATGCGCGGCGTCGTAGTCGCCCGAAGGAGCGATCACGCTGAGGCTGGCGCCGAGTGTGGTTTGCGGTTGGCGAGTGGCGAACTGCTGCGGCGAGAGCGCCGGGTTGCCGAGCAGATTGGCCGCGAGCCGCAAGCGGAGATCGCCCAAACCCATTCGGGAAATCTGTGTGCCGGTGCCGAAGACCTGTCCGCTGAGTCCGGCCTGAAAGTAGGGTAGGACGATCGCCGCGCTGGCGGTGCGGCCGAAGAGATCGAAGGTGCGCTCATAGCCCAGCGAGAAGGTGTTGATCGACGCCTTGACGCCGGTAATCGGCAGCGAAGGATCGAGCGACACGCTTCCTGTGGTGCGCAGATAGCTTGCAATGAGAAAGTTGAGGTCGATCGGGGACGCAGAATAGGCGCGCGGCTCCATGTCCTGGCCCATCGCCTGATCGAGGCCCGTTGAAAGCAGGATCGCCGCGGCCATCGCCGCGGCCCGGCGACTAGTCAAGGCGCCTTCCCTCGTCGAAGCGAGACCGTCCGTCGGCGCGGGCGAAATTCGCGGGGTGCCGCGCTCGAAATCTTACGCTCCCATCAAACCAGAACGGCTGGCCCGACACCATCTAGGTATCGCTGTACCGGACGGCGGACACAGTGCCGCCGCGCCTGGCGACAGCGGGGAAATGCGGCAATCGACACAGGCTCGGGCGGGCGGAACTGCGGGTTTCACCCGATTGTCCGCGCGGTGAGCGATCTTCGTCGGCCGCGGAAGTTCCGCCCTTGTGAATGGGGCTGGAACCCCGGAGCCGGCTACGGCCCGCTTCGTCCGTGCCTGGGCAATCCGCCCGATCCCCTTAAGGAGTGGGTGCGTGCATCAATCGGCGACAACGCGGGGCCGGTCGACAGACGTCGCGGCGTCGCCCATCGACACATGGCCGATCGTAAGCGAGGTGGCGAAGGTGAAGGAATCACGATCAGCGCCCAACGCGACGTCAATATCCGGCAACGCCGGGCGCAAGGAACCGACACAGACGGCCGCAGAGCGCTCGCTTTCCCAATGGGCGGAGGCCCTGTCCGGCGCGGCGCTATGGCCCGGCTGGCAGCTCGCGCAGCACGCTTACGACTACTGGATCGACGCGTGCCAGCGCAGCCTGCTGTTCTTCGACATATTGCGCGAACGGGGGAACAACTATGTCGAGCACGTCTCCGAGCAGGTGCCCCATGTTCTCGGCTTCGAGTTCGAGCTGGTGATGGGCGGCCGGACCCTCGAGCGTCCGGTCAATTACGGGCTGGTCCGGATCGTGCCGCCAGCCGATGTGAGCGTCGACCCGCGCAAGCGGCCGTTCATCGTCTTCGATCCGCGCGCCGGTCATGGCCCCGGCATCGGCGGCATGAAGCACGACAGCGAGATCGGTGTCGCGCTCGCCGCGGGGCACCCCTGCTACTTCGTCGGCTTCGTTCCCGAGCCCGTTCTCGGCCAGACGGTCGAAGATGTCTGCCGCGCCGAGGCGCTGTTCATCGAAAAGGTCGCCGAGCTCCATCCCGAGGCGGAGGGCAAGCCCGTGCTCATCGGCAACTGCCAGGCGGGCTGGCAGGTGATGATGACCAGCGCGGTCCGTCCGGATCTCGCCGGGCCGATCATTCTCGCGGGCTCGCCGCTGTCCTATTGGGCCGGCGTTCACGGCAAGAACCCGCTGCGCTATCTGGGCGGCCTGCTCGGAGGGACCTGGCTGGCCTCGCTGGCTGGCGATCTCGGCAATGGAATCTTCGACGGCGCCAATCTCGTCGCCAATTTCGAAAGCCTCGATCCGGCGAATACGCTGTGGAAGAAAAGCTACAACGTCTACTCGAAGGTCGATACGGAAGCGCCGCGTTTCCTCGAATTCGAGAAATGGTGGGGCAGTCCGGTTCTGCTCAATGCCCCCGAGATGCAGTACATCGCCGACGAGCTCTTCGTCGGCAACAAGCTCAGCTCGGGGGAACTGCGCAGCTCGGAGGGCATTCGCGTCGATCTCAGGAACATCAAATCGCCGATCATCGTCTTCACCTCCTGGGGCGACAACATCACCCCGCCGCAGCAGGCGCTCGGCTGGATCCTCGACCTCTATGACCATGATGAAGAGATCATCGCCAACGGTCAGACGATCGTCTACGCGCTGCATCAGAGCATCGGTCATCTGGGCATCTTCGTCTCCGCCAAGGTGGCCACCAAGGAGCATCAGGAATTCACGCAGACGATGGACCTGATCGACGTGCTGCCGCCGGGTCTATACGAGGCGGTGATGACGCAGAAAACGGCGGAGACTCCGCACGCCGAGCTGGTCGGCGGCAACTACGTGGTCCAGTTCGAAAAGCGGACGCTCAATCATATTCGTGCGCTGGGCGGCAATGATGCCGAGGATGATCGCCGGTTCGCGACCGTCGCCCGCGTGTCGGAGATAAACCAGGGTCTTTACCGGACTTTTGTCGGGCCAGCGCTGCGCCTGATGGCGAACGACCAGTCCGCCGACGCGCTGCGGCGACTTCATCCGAACCGCTTGCGCTTCGAAGGCTTTTCCGATCGTAACCCGTTGATGCGGCCGGTCGCGCAGCTTGCGGCGACCGTCCGGGGTAAGCGGCGTCCGGTCGAGCGCGACAACCCGTTCCTGGCGCTCGAGCAGGCGGCGTCGCGGCAGATCGTCGATGCGCTCGATCGCTACCGGGATATCCGGGACTGGTGGAGTGAGTCGCTGTTCATGAGCCTCTATGGATCGCCGCTGCTGCAGACCTTGGTGGGTTTGCGCTCCGATGCCGCGTCTGGCCGCCAGAGGATCGGCCGCGACATGACCCGCGAGGCGGCGGCCGCGAGGGCGGCAGCCGACCTCGACGCGCGCATGGAGAATGGCGGCCTCGCCGAAGGTGCGATCCGCGCCCTCGTCTATATCGGCCTCGGCCGCGCGATCAAGGGAGCGGACGAGCGCAGCTTCAATTTCCTGAAGCAGTTCCGCGCCGGCCGTCCGGAAAGCAGCCGCATGAGCATTGCACGCTTCAAGGACTTGATGCGCGAGCAATTCTTGATCCTTCGGCGGGACGAAGAGCGCGCGGTTGCGGCGCTTCCGCGGTTGTTGGCCGGCGGCTCGGCGCCGGAGAGAGCGATGGCCCTCGATCTCATCCGCAGCGTCGCTGCGATCGGCGGCGAGGTTGAGGGTGAAGTCAAAGCGAGGCTCGAGCGCGTCGAGGCGATCTTCTCGGCCCTGTCCTCTCCGCCTTCCGAGGCCGGACCTTGGAAAGTCGCCGCCGCGCCGAGCACACCACAAATGCGACGCCGGCGGGTGCGCGGCGAAGCCAGGCCGCGCGCGCGCGGCGCGAAATCCGCCCAGGACGCCTAAGTCCCCGAGGGAGCGAAGAAACCGCAATGGCAATCGACGAGATCATCGAAAACCATACATTCGACGAAATCAGGATCGGCGACACCGCGAGCGCGACGAGGACGTTGACGCGCGACGATGTCGCGCTCTTCGCCGCCATTTCCGGCGACGTCAATCCGACGCATGCCGGATCGCTCGGCGTGCTGACGGCGCACAGCATGTGGGGCGCGGCCCTCGTCTCGGCGGTGTTGGGCACGAAACTGCCCGGGCCCGGGACCGTCTATGCCGGGCAGTCGCTGCACTTTCACCGGCAGATCGTCGCCGGCGATACGCTGACGACGACCGTGACGGTGCGACGGAAGCTCACCTCGCCCGGCGTGGTCGTCCTCGACTGTGAGTGTCACGACGAAACCGGCGCCAAGGTTTTGTCGGGACGCGCCGAGGTCAAGGCGCCGACCCAGAAATTTTCCGGTCGACTCGCCGACATTCCCGAAGTGCGGCTGCGCCGCCACGAGAAATACGCGACGCTGATCGCGCGCTGCCAGGGCCTGCCGCCGGTGGCCACCGCCGTAGCCTATCCCTGCGACGGCTCGTCGCTGTTGGCCGTCGCCGATGCGGCCAAGGCAGGAATCATCCGGCCCTGGCTCGTCGGCCCGATTTCGGCGATCCGGGCCGCCGCTGCAGGCGCCAATGTCGACCTCGACGGCTTCGAGATCGTCGAGGCACCGAACAGCCGGGCGGCAAGCGAGAAGGCCGTGGAATTGGTCCGCACCGGCAAAGCCGAGCTGCTGATGAAGGGCAGCTTGCACACCGACGAGCTGATGGGTGCCGTGGTCAGGAAGGAGACGGGCCTGCGAACCTCACGGCGCATCAGCCACTGCTTCATCATGGATGTGCCGAGCTATGCAAAGCCGCTGGTCGTGACCGACGCGGCAATCAATATCGCTCCGGATCTGGCAGACAAGGTCGATATCCTCCAGAACGCAATCGATCTGGCGCATGCGCTGGGTCTCGATCAGCCGCGAGTCGCCATCCTCTCGGCGGTCGAGACGGTGAACCCGAAGATCCAGTCGACTCTCGACGCTGCGGCTCTCTGCAAGATGGCCGAGCGCGGGCAGATCACCGGCGGAATCGTCGACGGTCCCCTTGCGCTCGACAATGCCATCAGTGCCGCGGCGGCGAGGATCAAGGGGATCGTTTCATCGGTCGCCGGTCAAGCCGACATCTTGCTGGTTCCCGGCATCGAAGCTGGCAACATGCTGGCGAAGAACCTGAGCTTTCTGGCCGATGCCGACGGCGCAGGTATCGTCCTTGGGGCACGTGTGCCGGTCATTCTGACCAGCCGGGCCGACAGCGTGCGCGCGCGCATGGCATCCTGCGCGGTGGCCGCGCTCTATGCGCATGCGCAGCGAAAATCGGTTCCCATGGCAGCGGAGTAGCGGAAATGGCCGCGGCTGCGATCCTGGTCGTCAACGCCGGCAGCTCAAGCATCAAGTTCTCGGTCTTCGCGCCGCAAACCGGCAAGGATCCTGCGCTGCTGTTGCGAGGGCAGCTCGAAAGCATCGGTGTCCATCCGCGCCTTTCGGCGCGCGATGGCGATGGCAGGGTGGCGGCGGAAGAGGCGCTCGACCCGAAGCAGGTTCGTGGCCATGACGAGGCCTTCAAGGTGATCGCTGCGTGGTTGCGCGGGCGGAGCGATGGCGGGGGCCTGGCAGCGGTAGGGCATCGCGTGGTCCATGGCGGGCCGGGTTTCACCGGTCCCGTCCTTGCCGACGATGCGGTGCTCGACAGGCTGGAGGTGCTGGTGCCGCTGGCGCCGCTGCACCAGCCGGCGAATCTGGCGGGGATCCGCGCCGTCCGGCGAGCCTTCCCCGCGGTGCCGCAAGTCGCCTGCTTCGACACCAGCTTTCATCGCGGACATCCGGAGGTCGCGGACCGCTTCGCGCTGCCGGACGCGCTCTACCGCGAGGGCGTGCGGCGCTACGGCTTCCACGGCTTGTCCTATGAGTACATCATGCGGCGCGTGCCGGTGGTGGCACCGGATCTGGCGCGCGGACGTCTCATCGTCGCCCATCTCGGCAGCGGCGCCAGCATGTGCGCTATCGAATCGGGTCGGAGCCTGGACAGCACCATGGGCTTCACTGCCCTTGACGGCCTGCCCATGGGGACGCGTTGCGGCACGCTCGACCCGGGTGTCGTCCTCTATCTGATGCGCGAGAAGGGCCGCTCGGTCGAGGAGATCGAACGCCTGCTCTACAGCGAGTGCGGCTTGCGCGGTCTGTCCGGCCTCAGCAACGACGTGCGCGATTTGCTCGCAAGTCGCAGCGAGGCGGCGGCGCTCGCCCTCGACTATTTCGTCTATCACGTCTCGCGGCAGTTGGGCGCGCTGGCCGCGGTGCTCGGCGGCCTCGACGGCATCGTCTTCACCGCCGGCATCGGCGAGCGCTCCGCCGAGTTGCGGGCCAGGATCTGTCGGCGCGCCGGCTGGCTCGGCCTTCGCCTGGACGAGGCGGCGAACGCCGCCGGCGGCCCCCGCCTTACGACGCCGGAATCGGCAGTTTCGGCCTGGGTCATACCGACGGACGAGGAAATGATCATCGCGCGGCACACGCTCGAGCTCGCGCTTTAGTCCGACGGCGCGGCGCTCTCGTGAGTGGCGCCAGAATGGGAGGCAACCATGCCCGATGCTCCGACTCGCATCCTCGCCGGCAAGCGCGGCCTGGTGACCGGCATCGCCAATGATCAGTCGATCGCCTACGGCTGCGCCAAGGCTTTCCGGCTCCACGGCGCCGAGGTCGCCATCACCTACCTGAACGAGAAGGCGCGGCCCTATGTCGAGCCGCTCGCACGCCAGCTCGAAGCGAAGATCTTCATGCCGCTCGACGTCCGCGAGGAGGGCTCGATGGAGGCCGTCTTCCGCCGCATCGAGGAGGAATGGGAAAGCCTCGACTTCGTCGTGCATTCGCTCGCCTTCGCGCCCAAAGAGGACCTGCACGGACGGGTGGTCGATTCCTCGCGCGAGGGATTCCTGATGGCGATGGACGTGTCCTGCCATTCCTTCATCCGCATGGCCCGGCTCGCCGAGCCGCTGATGACCAGGGGAGGAACGCTCTTCACCATGAGCTACTACGGCGCTAACAAGGTGGTCGAGCATTACAATTTGATGGGACCGGTGAAGGCCGCGCTGGAGGCGACGGGACGGTATCTCGCCTACGAGCTCGGTCCCAAGGGGATTCGCGTACACATCATTTCTCCCGGGCCGCTCAAGACGCGGGCCGCCTCCGGCATTGCCCATTTCGACGAGATACTCGCCGACGCGGCCGCCAGAACGCCCGTCGGGCAGCTGGTCACGATCGACGATGTCGGGATTGCTACCGCCGCGCTGTCGGGGGATGGCGCCCGCCTGATCACCGGCGATACGATTTATGTCGATGGCGGTCTGCACATCGTCGGCTGAACCGCAGATCTGCGAAAGGCGCGGTTCTGCGCGGCGCCGGCGTGCTTTCGGCGGCGGCGACGCGTATACCGGCGGCGGATCACCGAAGTAGGGCGCAAACCTGATTCTCGCCTGCAGCGCCTGCGCGCAGGCTCGACGACGGTAAAGGCCACCAGCGGCAGCACTTCATGCAACGGATCTTTCCGTCAGGAATGTGTCGAACGGCGCCCGCGCCGCGCTGGTCCCAGGCACGGAGCCCAAGTGCCGTGAAACGCCCCGCATTCGCCCTTCAGCTCGCCGCCCTTTCGCTCGCCGCGTCCTTGGCGCTCGCCGGCTGCGGCAAAGAGCAAAAGACGAGCGAGAAGCCGCCGCCGGAAGTCTCGACCGTCACCGTGGAGCCGCAGGACGTGCCGGTATCCATGGATTTCGTCGCACAAACCCAGAGCTCGCAGCAGGTCGAGATCTATGCGCGCGTCACCGGCTTCCTCGACACTCGTAAGTACACGGAAGGCGCGACGGTCGAGGCGGGTTCGGCGCTCTTCCAGATGGATGCGAAGCCGTACCAGGTCCAGGTCGCGGCGGCAAAAGCCGCTCTCGCACAGCAGGAGGCGCGGCTGACGACGTTCCAGGCCAAGCTCGCGCGCGTCCGTCCGCTCACCAAGCTCAACGCTCTGTCGCAGAAGGACCTCGATAACGCGGTAGGGGAAGTGCAGAGCTCGCAGGCGATGGTCGATCAAGCCAAAGCCAACCTGGCCCAGGCAGAATTGAACCTTTCCTACACCACGATCACCTCGCCGGTCACCGGGCTGGCCGGAGCCGCGTTGCAGCAGGACGGCACTTATATCGGCACGCTCAATACCAAGCTCACCAGCGTCGCCGTCGTCTCGCCGATGTGGGTGAATTACAGCATTTCTGAAAATCTGCTGCTGTCGATCCGCAATCAGCTCAAAGACGGCACGCTCCGCGCTCCCGCCGAGGACACGTATGAGGTTGAGATCTTGCTTCCCGACGGCTCGCTCTTCCCCCACAAGGGTAGGATCAGCTTCCGCTCACCCTCCTTCGATGCGAAGACGGGCACCTTCCTGGTCCGCGCGACGGTCGACAATTCCGAGGGCTTGCTGCGCCCGAACCAGTTTGTGCGCTCGCGGGTCATCGGCTTCGTTCGCCCGAACGCAATACTCGTTCCGCAACGCGCCGTTCGGCAGTCCGCGAAGGGGCATGTCGTCTGGGTGGTCGACAAGGAGGGTCATGCGGAACTCCGTCCGGTGGTGGTGGGCGACTGGCACGGCGACGACTGGTTCGTCTCGCAGGGGCTGAACCCCGGCGACCACGTGATCGTCGACGGCACTGGCACGCTGCAGGCCGGAATGCCGGTCAAGGCGGCGCCGCTTGCGGCCAAGCAGGCGGCAACCGGCGTCGGCTCATCCGTTCCAGCCAAGACGCCGCAACACTGAAAAGGCCGCGTCGATGTTGTCTAAATTCTTTGTCGATCATCCTGTCTTCACGACGGTGATCGCCCTGGTCATCGTGCTGATCGGATCGGTATCGCTGATCAAGTTGCCGATCGCCTGGTATCCGACGATCGCCCCTGTGCAGATCCAGGTGACCACGAGCTATGCCGGGGCGGACGCCGAGACGGTCGCCCAATCGGTTGCGGCACCGATCGAGGCCGAAATCAACGGCGTCGCCAACATGCTCTACATGACCTCGACCAGCTCGGCTTCCGGGCAGTTGACGATCAACGTCTATTTCGACCTGTCGACCAATCCCGACATAGATCAGGTGCTCGTGCAGAACCGGGTGAATCTGGCGGTGCCGCAGTTGCCGCAACCGGTGACCCAGTATGGCGTGAACGTTCAGCAGCAATCCTCGAGCGTGCTGATGATCGTCGGCCTCTACGCCAAGAACGGCCGGTATCCGATCCGCTACGTGACGAACTACGCCAACATCTATGTTCTGAGTGCCATCCAGCGCGTTCCCGGGGCCGGGCAGGCGACGATGTTCGGCAATGCCAACCAGGCGATGCGCATCTGGCTCGACCCCGACAGGATGGCCTCGCTCGGGATCACCACCACCGCGGTCAAGCAGGCGGTCGCCGGGCAGAATCAGGTCGTCGGCGCCGGCCAGCTGGGGCAGCCGCCCAACGACAAGGCGGTGCAGCAGACTTTCCCGATCACGGGTCAACGCCAATTCACCCAGCCGGAGGAATACAACCAAATCCTGCTGCGGGCGAACGCCGACGGAACTGCGCTGGTCCATGTCGGTGACGTCGCACGCAGCGAAATCGGATCCGAGCTCTATCTTTCTGACAGCGAGCTGAACGAGCAGCCGACGCCGCTCATCGTCGTCTACCAGCAACCCGGCGCCAATGCGATACAGGTCTCGAACGGCGTGCGAGCGACGCTCGAGGATCTGAAGAAGAACTTTCCCGACGGTCTCGACTACGTCATCGCGCTCGACACCACCGATTTCGTGCGCCTGTCGATCGAAGAAGTGGTGCACACGCTCGGCGAGGCGATCCTGTTGGTGATCGCCATCATGTATCTGTTCCTGCAGAGCTTCCGTGCAACCATTATTGCCACGGTGGCGATCCTGGTCTCCATCGTCGGGACCTTCGTGGGGATGCTCGCGCTGGGATTCTCGCTGAACCTGCTGACGCTGTTCGGACTGGTGCTGGCGATCGGACTGGTGGTCGACGACGCGATCGTCGTCATCGAGAACGCCGACCGCAACATGATGGAGCACAAGCAGGAGCCAAGAGCCGCGGTGATCCGCGCGATGAGCGAGGTGACCGGCCCGGTCATCGCCATCGTGCTCGTGCTCTGCGCCGTGTTCATTCCGGCGGCATTCATCGGCGGTCCGACAGGCCAGCTCTATAAGCAGTTCGCCGTCACCATAGCCGTGTCGATTTCGATCTCCGGCTTCGTCGCCCTCACGGTGACGCCGATGATGTGCGCTCTTCTCCTGAAAGAGGCCGAGCGGCCGCAACGCGGGTTCTTCGCCTGGTTCAACCGCGCGTTCCAGCGCATCGAGAAGGGTTACGGCCGTTCGATCGTGATGGTGATCCGCCACACCGGCATCGCGCTTCTCGTCTTCGCTGCGCTCGGCCTGGCGAGCTGGAAGCTGCTGAGCGCGCTGCCCACCAGCTTCGTTCCGGACGAGGATCAGGGCTACGTCTTCGCCCTCGGATTCCTCCCCGACGCGGCCAGCCTGGATCGCACCTCAGCGCTGGCCCGCAAGATGGATGCCGCGCTCGCGCAGAACCCGGCCACGCTCTACCGGATCAACGTGTCCGGCTACAGCATCGTAGACAACCAGTACATGTTCAACGTTGTTACCTTCTTCGTCGCTCTGAAGCCCTTCGGCGAGCGCAAATCTCCGGCGCTCAGCGCGAAAGCCATGATCGCGGATTTCATGCGCCATGCGGCGGGGATGAAGGAAGGTATCGCCGTGGCGGTGCCGCCGCCGTCGATCCCCGGCCTCGCTGCGCAAGGCGGGTTCGAATTCTGGATCCAGAACCAAGGGACCGGGACGGCGCAGGATCTTGAGCGCGCAACCCGGGAGTTTCTCGCGAAGGCCAGGCAGCGTCCGGAATTGGCGAAGCTCAGTATGACCTACGACGCGTCGGGACAGCAGCTCCACGTCGAGGTCGATCGCGAGAAGGCGGCGCTGCTCGGTGTGCCGATCAGCAGCATTTACGACACGCTCCAGGCGCAGTTCGGCTCGCTGTTCGTCAGTCAGTTCACGCAGTTCAACCGCGTCTGGTACGTCATCCTGCAGGCGGATTCCCGATATCGTCGGACGCCGGGCGACATCTCGCGGCTCTATGTCGGCCCCGATCCCCAGCATCTCGTGCCGCTTTCCGCGCTGGTCAAAGTCAGTTATTCCGAGGGGCCGGCGCTGGTGCCGCATTTCAACTCTTTTCCCGCAGTGAAGGTCACCGGCGATGCCGCGCCCGGATACAGTTCCGGCCAGGCGATCGCCGCAATGGAGCAGGTGGCGCGCGAAACCTTGCCGCAGGGGTACGGATTCGGATGGTCCGGCGTGGCCTTTGCCGAAAAGCAGGCCGGCGGCGCGGCAATCGTGGTCTTCGGTTTCGGGATCGTGCTCGTTTTCCTGATCCTTGCCGCCCAATTCGAATCCTGGGCGCTGCCGGCGGCGGTCATGACGGCGGTTCCCTTCGGCGTGCTGGGCGCAGCCGCGGCGGTTTGGCTGCGCGGTCTCGAAAGCGATGTCTATTTCCAGATCGGGCTTCTGACGATGATCGGGCTGGCGGCCAAGAACGCTATTCTGATCATTGAATTCGCGGTCGAGAAGCGGCATGCCGGGCTGTCGATCATCGACGCCGCGGTCCTGGCAGGCGAGCTGCGGTTGCGGCCGATCGTCATGACTTCGCTCGCGTTTATCTTCGGAACCTTGCCGCTGGTCATCGCCACCGGCGCTGGGGCCAATGCCCGGCATTCGATCGGCACCGGCATCACCGGCGGCATGATCGGCGCCTCCACCCTCGCGCTCCTCTTCGTTCCGCTGTTCTTCTACCTCTTCGAGCGGCTGAAGGAACGGCGGGAGGGGCGGGCAGCCGCCGAGGTGAGCGAGGTGTCGGCGGCGGGCGCCCATGGTGTGGCGCAGCCCGGGCCAAGTGCGGACTAGCATGCGCGCCCTCGTTCTGATGGTCGCCTTCCCTGTCGCGCTTGCCGGCTGCACCGTCGGCCCCGACTATCAGCGGCCAAAATCGGAAATCCCGCCAGCGTTCCGCTTCGAGATCAAGGACGTCCGCAACACCGCGAACACGGAGTGGTGGCACGCATTCGACGACGCCGAGCTCGACAGTCTGATTCAGGCGGCACTCTCCAACAGCTGGACGCTGAAGGCGGCGGCCGCGCGCATCGAGGAGGCGTCCGGTGTCCTGATGAGCACGCGGGCGGGATTTTACCCGCAGCTCGACTATGCCTTCACCGCGCAGCGCGACCGATTTTCCCAGCGGCAGGGAATCGCATTGCCGCCCGGCACGCGAAATCCGCAGAATCTCTTCCAAAGCGTTCTCAGCTCCAGCTGGGAGATCGATCTCTGGGGGCGCATCCGCCGCGAGACCGAAGCGGCGCAGGCAGGCCTGGTTGGAGCCGAGGAGGCGCGGCGAGGCGTCGTGCTGAGTCTGGTCTCGTCGGTCGCGATTTCCTATCTGCAGCTGCGCTCTCTCGACGCGCAGCTCGTATCGACTCAGCACACGCTCTCTACCTATGGCGAGAGGGTGACCCTGTTCACAAATCAATTCAAATACGGCGAGGTGTCGATGCTGAACGTGCAGCAGGCACGTGCGCAGTACGAATCGGCGGCGGCGACGATCCCGCAGCTGGAGGCACAGATCGCGCAGGCGGAGGACGCACTTTCGCTACTCGTCGGGCGCGATCCGGGACCGATCGCGCGCGGCGCGTCCCTGGACGCCCTGAAGTTGCCCGCCGTCCCGGTGGGGCTCCCATCGGATCTCCTCGAGCGCCGCCCGGACATCGCGCAGGCGGAGCAGGCGCTGATCGCCGCCAACGCGCAGATCGGCGCGGCGAAGGCGCTCTATTTTCCGGATATCTCGCT
The DNA here is from genome assembly GCA_035553515.1 of Allostellaceae bacterium. Taxonomy (GTDB): domain Bacteria; phylum Pseudomonadota; class Alphaproteobacteria; order ATCC43930; family CGMCC-115725; genus DAHUYF01. Next base: position 22,002 of record DATNDG010000089.1, read on the forward strand.
GACGGGCGCCTTCGGCTGGGCGAGCGCACAGCTCGAGCATCTCTTTACCGGACCGGCGAAGGTGTGGAGCTTTGCCGGGGTGGTAACCGGACCGATCTTCACCGGCGGAAACATCACCGGCCAGGTCATTCAGGCGGAAGCGATCCAGAAGCAGGCTTTGTCGGCCTATGAGCAGACGATTCAGAACGCTTTCGGCGACGTATCCGATGCGCTGATCGGATATCAGAAGGGCTTGGAGCAGCTTGCGGCCGAGCAGCGGCTGGTCGCGGCCCTTCGGGAAAACGTGCGGCTCGCATGGCTGCAGTACCGCGAGGGCTTCGAGCCTTATCTGACGGTGCTGACCGCGCAGGAGCAGCTCTTTTCTGCCGAAATCGCCGAGTCCCAGACTCGCGGAAATGCCTATTCCAGCCTGGTCGACATCTATAAGGCGCTCGGAGGCGGGTGGGTTGAGCAAGCGGCCCATTCGGCGCCCTCGCCCGCACGGGTACCCGCGATCGCCTTCCCCTGACGGTCGTCGACAGCGGCAGGCTGCGGAAAAAGCGGGTGCGGCTCGCCGGTGGTTCCGTTACCTGCTTTCCAGCCGTGAAAGATCGGCAAGCCGGGCGCGCAACAACGACCGCGCGATCCGCAGGGTATCGTCGGCTTCCGCAGCCGACATATCGGGACAATAGAGCCGCAGCTCCTCCCAGTCGCTCTCGGAGAGTGAAAGCCGTGGCCTTGCCGCAAGGCTCAGAAAGCGAGCACGCGCCGCCGGCCGTGAGCCGTCGAAGAGGGTTGCGCAGACATCCGGCACGACACCATGACCTTGCAGAAGATACCCGGACGGTGCCCTGCTGAAAGCCGAAGTCACCCAGAGTTCGCCGCCGTTGGCGAGATCGAACACCGTTTGCACGGTTCCCTTGCCGCGGGAAGGGGACCCGACGACGAGAGCGCGGCCATTCTCTTGCAAGGCTGCCGCGACGATCTCGGCCGCCGAGGCAGAGGAGCTGTTGATGAGAACGATCAACGGAACGGCGGGGTCGACGCGGGCGGAGTCCCGGGCCCGGACGACTTGCCGCTCGGAAGGGTCTCTCTCTTCCAAGGTCACGAGGATGCCGTGCTGCAGGAAGAGCCGCGCCGTCGCGATGGCCGCATCCAGGTCGCCGCCGGGGTTGTCGCGCATGTCGAGAATGATGCCGCGGGTGTCTTCGAGTAGAGGCGCCGAGTCAAGCTCGAGCCGGAGGAGCTTCCCCGTCTTCGGAGTGAAGCGCTCGATGCGCACCAGCGCGATGCCGCCTTGCAGACTGACCCACACCGAGGATGAGACAGGCGACGGGCCCGGCTGCGAGACCGTGAACCGCCGCTCCAGCGCCGGCCTCGGGATATTGCCGGCGAGCTCCGGTTCGAAGCGGATGCGGCTCTCCTGCGAGGAGTCGGTGGCGAGGACCTTCGGCGGCACGTAGCGCGAGTAGCGGTCGAGGAGAGAGAGCGTTCCGTGCAGCAAAGCGGCGTCGATCGCGTCGTCCGACATTTCACTGATTGCCGGCGAGCCGGATGCGGCGGCGGCGACGGCGGCGGCGGAAGTATCGCCCCAGCCGCGCCAGTCGTCTGGCTGCGGCATGGTGAAGTGAGCCACGGCCTGTTTGCCGCGCTCGAGCACGAGATGGTCGTCGGCGATTTCCAAGGTCAGATCGTGGTCGATGATCGTAAGTTCACTCATCCCCGCGAGCGCCTGCTCTCCCGCCGGCATCGGCCGAACGTAGTTCTGCTGGATGTCGAGATAGCTCTCTCCAAGCAATTCGCTCCTGGACGAAGAGAAAAGGGAGCAGGCGCCGGTCAGTAGCAGGAAGAGCAGCGCTCCGCAGCCCGGGCAGCGTCTTGCGGAGCGGCTTGCGATACGCACGACTGCATATCCGAACAACAGTTGCTTCCCGATGGCGTTCGAGGAACAACGGAGCGGGCGCCACCTCTTCATCATGGGCTGAGGCTTTCGGCTAGGCCTCCGCGCTCCGAACTGCCGGCGGCGGCGGAATTCTTTCGCGGATCCTGCCCTCAAGGGTCGCGCTGTGGCTGCAGGAAGCCAATAGGCCGAACGATGTAGGCGCCACGCACCACTCCTGTAGTCGGCTTCCTTTGGGGGCAGCATTGCTCCGCACGCGGGTTTTTGCCGAGCCTGCACCGTGCTACCGTTTAAATCGGTCCCTGCTCCAGGACGTACCCGATCCCGAGCAGCCCCGCGTACTTCGACCATAAGAGGATGCAAGGTCTCGCTCCCGCAACCGGCGCCGCTCCGTCATCGGTAGGCTGGCAGCCTCACCCCAGGGCTCTCGACTTGGCCGACTGGCTTGCGGCCGTGTTCGGAGGTAGCTCCCGACCGTTGTCGGCAATTGAGCTTGTGGAACGCGCCCAGCACCGCACTGGGCTTACGGATTTTGGTGGGGCACCGTTCGAGGAGCCATTACGGATTCTCTCCGAGAGCTTGGAGCGCGAGGCTCGCCTCAGCGCCTTCGGCAAAATGGCGGCGCGATGGGACATGGTTCGCTTCCTGTCCAATCTTCTGATGCTCCGCGAGGCCGAAAAGCAGCGACCGGCGATCCTCCGCCAGGCGGTTGACCAACCGGTCTTCATTACGGGCCTGCCGCGCAGCGGTACGACGTTTCTTCATCACTTGTTCGCCCAGGATCCGTCGAACCGTTTCGTCCGCTGCTGGGAAACGATCTACCCCTGCGCCGGGACCGGCCGGTCAGCGACGCCGGAACGGCGCGCAAGCAAGGTCGAGCGACAACTCAACATCTTTGCACGACTTGCCCCGGAGTTTCGGGGCGTGCACCCGATCGGCGCGACCTCGCCGCAGGAATGCACGGAGATCACCGCCCATGTCTTCCGCAGCCTTCGCTTCGACACGACCCACGACGTACCCGGTTACCGGACGTGGCTGGACCGGACCGGCCACCTGGCCGCCTATCGCTTCCATCTGCGATTTCTGCGCCATATGCAGGACGGTGCCGCGCCGGGGCGCTGGGTGTTGAAGAGTCCGGACCACGTCTTCGCTCTGGACGCCATTCGTGCGGTATTTCCCGATGCCCGCTTCATCTTCATGCACCGCGATCCTCTCGACGTCCTGCCTTCCGTGGCGAAGCTGACCGAGGTGCTGCGCGGCCCGTTCACGCGCGCCGTCAACCGCCGCGCGATCGGCGAGCAGGTGGCGGATCGCTGGGCGCGTGGCGCCGCGATCCTCGTCGAGGAGGGCAGATCGGGCAATCCGTTCAGCGCCCATATTCAGTTTCGGAGCCTGTTGCGGGATCCGCTCGGAACCGTCCGCCGGCTCTATGCGTGGCTCGGCCTGCAGCTCTGCGCCGAGGCCGAGGCGCGAATCCGGGAGGCGATTCCGGCCTGGCCGCAGGGCAAGCGCCGCGGCGGCAAAACCCGGTTGGAGGAATATGGGCTCAACACCGACGTGGTGCGCGGCCGATATCGCGAGTACATCGCCTCGTTCGACCTGCAGTGACGAAGTCCGTGCTGCCGCGGCTTCACATGCAGACTGAGCTTCCTCTGTCGGGCACAATGCAACGCGGGGCGGCGCGCTTGAGGCACCGGCGCCGGGTTCTGACATTGGCTTGCCTTGCCGGCGGAGCGGTTGCGATCCTATGGCTTGTCTTGCGCGTCGGGGCGCCCGGGATCGCGGTCGGACTCCGGGCAGTCGGGTGGCGCGGCGTTGCCGCCGTCTCCGGCTATCATTTGATTGCCACCGTGCTGACGGGCCTCGCGTGGTGGAATCTCCGCCGCTCCGGCTCGCCTCGGGTTTACGTGTGGGGGCGATGGCTGCGCGACGCCGGGTCGGAGCTGCTGCCGCTGTCCCAGATCGGTGGCTACGCGCTCGGAACACGGGTACCGATCATCGCCGGAGAGGCGCCGAGCGCCATCCTGGGCTCGGTCGTCGTCGATGCCGCGCTCGAATTCCTCGCGGAAGTCGCCTTTGTCGCCCTGGGCGCGGTCTTGTCGCTGAGGCTCTCAAACGCTGCGACGCTGGCCGGACCGGCGCTCATCTGGATCGTCCCCGCATCCCTCGCGGCCGGCGCTTTCATCGTGCTGCAGGCCCGGGGACACGACCTGCTGAGCGTCGCGGCGCGGCGTCTCGACGGGACGTGGTTCGGTCCGCCGCTCACACGTGCGGTGGTGGCGCATGCGCAGCTCCGTCGGATCTATCGGCGGAAGAGCCGGCTGTGCCAATCGGCGGGTCTCCATTTCACCGCCTGGTTCGTTGCCGGCACGGAGGCGTGGCTGATATTGCGGCTCATGGGCGCGCGATACGACCTCGCCACCGTCTTCGTCCTGGAAAGCCTGGTCTTCGCGGCGCGAAGCCTCGCCTTTATGGTGCCGGGCGCGGCCGGTGTGCAGGAGGGCGCCTATGTGCTGCTCGGCACGGCGCTCGGCATTCCGCCGCAGACCGCGCTCGGGCTTTCGCTGGTGAAGCGGGCGCGAGACCTCCTGCTCGGCAGCGGCGCGCTCGCGAGCTGGCATCTGCTGGAAAGCGCTCGATTGCGAAGAGCGAGAGCGAGCGAGATGAAAGGCGAGCCGGAAACAGAGCAGTCCGGCTAACGCCCGGCCGCGCGAGCCTGCCCCTTCCGCGGCACAGGGTTGGCTGCCGCATGTGGCTTGCGCGAAAGGCCCCGCCCCTGACGGTCCTCCTGACTCGCCACGAGCCGATCCTCGACGTCGAGCGGCGCGCGATCGACGCTCAGGTCGAGCTGCCTCATATAGCGTCCGATCGAGGCGGCGCGTTCCGCGCGCCCGGCCACGACCTCGGCCACTCCGGCAAGCGCGGCCCGCAGCCGCCGCATCACCTGCACCGAGCCAGCGCCGTATTGGCGGATCTCGTCGAAGGCAAGGCGCAGATAGTCGTCCCAGCCCGGCATCGGGAAGATGACGCGGAGCACACCGTTCCCGTCCCTGGCAAAGCCTGCGTCGAGCTCGCACTTGCCCAGGCGTCGGAGGAGATCCTCGATCTCGTCGATCGCCTGAACGGCGGTGGTGGGGTCGTTGATCGCCGGGGACAGCGCCTTGATGGCGATGTCGACCAGGGGCCGGATGGGGTATTTGGGATCCTGCTCGAAAGTCCGCTGCGGGGACAGGTGGATCGCGCCCACGAGTTCCGCTTCGACGAGCGAGTGAGCGGCGCCGGAAACCGTGAGCAGCACGCTGTCGTCGAGGATCGTGTCACCCACCGCGCAGGCGAGTTTGATGACGGCGCCGGCGCCTTGCGCCTGTCTGACCAGCGCTTCGATGTCGAAGCGGCCGATGGCGCGCGGCTCTCCGGAGTAGCGCAGCACCTGGGTGGGCCGGCTCCCGTCGTCCTCGGGTTTCACCTCGCCGCGAGCCGCCCGCAGCATTGCGCGTGGGTCCTCCGAAGGGAAGAACATCTCGGCGATCACCGTGCGCCCCTGGTTGCCGACGACGTGCAGAGTGCTGGTGATCTGCAGCTCGCTGAGACCGCGCACCAGAAGGCCGAATTGCAAGGTGCTGGCGACGAGCAGGACGAGGACCAAGATGGTCGACAGCAGCGGCACGCCGCCGCCGTCGCCGCGATCGATCCAGACCATGGTCGCCATCGCGAAGAGGAAAGTCGCCATGAAGAGGCCCAGCGCATGGAAGAGGCGCCGGTCGTGCGCGAACCAGAGCGCAATCCGCGGCGAATAGGCAATCGCGTTGAATTGCACAGTGACATAGGCGATCGAGAAAACGATCGCCGTGAACGCGATCATGCCGGAGGCAACCGCCGAGAGATAGGCAAGCGCCGAGGCGGCGGCAATGTCGTTGAGGGTGGACGCCAGATAGGCATGCTCGATGCGTGGCAGGATGAAGCCGCTCGCCAGCGCGGCGGCGGCGTAAAGCGTCGGAATGAGCCAGGTGGGCACGTGTGCGTCCATCTATCCCGGGGCTGCCGTCCCCGCCGAGGCAGGGCCGGGCGTGGCGACGTCCCCCGCATTCAGCGCAGGCGCATCTCGGAGCGCGCCAGCTCTGCAGCCGGCGCCTGGCTCGCGCGGGTTTCGGTGGAATTCCATTCTCTGAGCAGCGCGTGCGCGAGCGCGAGCAAGGTCGGTCCGAGGAAAATGCCGAGCAGGCCGAAGGCGATCACTCCCCCCGCGATGCCGAGAAAGACCACGATCAGCGGCAGCGCGCCGCCGCGGCTGATGAGAAACGGGCGCAGCGCGGCCTCGATCAGGACGAAGACGATGACATACCACACGACGAGGAAGATGGCGCTTTCCATCGCTCCCTGGTGGGCAAGCCAGAGGATCGCCGGGACGAACACCACGGCCGGTGCGAGCGGAATCAAGGTCAGGAAAAAAAGCAGGAAGCCGAGAAAGAGCGCGCCGGGTACGCCGACGAAACGCAGAGCAATGGTCGCGAGCGTCGCCTGGACGAAGCTCGTGCCGAGGACGCCATAGACGACGCCCTTTATTGTGCTGCCCGCGAGCGTCAGCAAGCGTGCGGCGCCGGCGCCCCCGATGCGGGTCAGTGCCGAGTGCAAGGCATCGATGCCGGCCATGCCATCGCGGTAGAAGAAGAAGGAGATGACGAGAGCGAGTATCAGGTCGGTCAATCCGCCGGCCAGCTTCATGCCGCTGGCAACGATCCAGTCCTTCAGAGGACCGATATAGGTGCGCAGATCGGCGGTGAGCTTGGCGCTGTCATGGGCAACTCCCTGCCAATAGGCGTCGAGCCGCGGCCCCAGCAGGGGTAGCGTGCCTACCCATGCCGGTGGGCTCGGCGGCCCCGCATCCATCCAGCGGCCGACAATCGTCCCGACCTGCGTCGCCTCGACCGCGAGTCGTGAGGCGAGAAGCGCGAGCGGCAGCAGGAACACCGCCGCCGCGCCGGCGACCATCACCGCTGCGGCAGCCGATCGTCTCTCTCCCAGCAGACCTTCCAGCCGGTAGTAAAGCGGCCAGGTCGAGGAGCAGAGAATGAGGGCCCAGAGAAGCGCTGAGAGGAACGGCCGCAGCACGATGATGCAGCCGATCCCCAGCGCGCCAAGCAGGACGGCCGCGATCTTGCGTTCGATGTCGCCGGCTTGACGTCGCTGTGGGTCGTCCATTGGCGCTTCCTCGAGGATTCGCCTCTAAGGCGTGCCGCGGCGCGACATGGTGACTACCACCGGCAGAAGAGTCCGATGTCCCCCGGAACGCCGTTGGGATAGTCGAGCACCTCGGCGCTCAGCCTGAAGCCCAGCGGTTTCAAATGCTCCTGCCAGACATGGAGAATTTGCTGCGGGACGCCGACCAGCGTCTCTTCCCAACCGGGGAGGGAATTGTTGATCGCTCGGCCGCTGTCGCGGCACATGGCGGAGGGAAAGCGCAGGATCAGAATTTGATGCTCGCCGCGCTCCGCTGCCTGGCGAACGCGGCGCATGAAATTGGCGAGGCGCTCCTCGTCGATCTCGATCGGGGTCATCAGACTCTTGATCTGCTCCTGCTCGGACTTCTCCACCTCCGCCCGTCGCGCTTCTTCCTTGGCTTGCTCGGCTCGGCGGCGCTGCGCCATCAGCGACTGGATATCCTTGACGCTCAAGAAGGCGTCGCCGGCAAGGCCTATGCCGGTTCCGGCAGGTTTCGAATCCGACTGAGCCATGGCGCCAGATCCTCCGAGCAATACCAGAACATGCCGGCCAAGCGGTTCTCCGGGCGAGGCCCTGAGCACCGTGCAGCAGGCACCCGATGCTAGGCGGCTGCCTCGGCGGAGCGCATCGGTAGCCATCCTTACTCGCCGGAGGTATCCGCCTTACGACTCGCGGCGGCGAGGTGTCGCTCGAATTGACCGCGCGGAACGGGTCGGTCATGTCGCTCGAGCTGCCCTCCGCCCGGGTCGCGCCCCGCGCCTACTGCGGATGGCAGGCGCCGAAGGCGATATATCCGATGCCGTTTCCCATCGCGGCCAGGGTCATCTCGCCGGAGCTTCGGCCAACCGTCACGGTCCAGGCGATCCGCCCCTGAACGCCTTGCAGGGCGAGGTCGTCTTCGATCTGCCGCACGTTGTCGATGGTCGTCGCAAGCGGTTCTCCGCTCGGCCGCGTCCCGGTGATCTTCTTTTGGGCGACATCGAAAGTCAGCAAGGGGGGCAGATTGATGGTCTCCGCCGTTTCCTTCTCGCACCCGCCGCCGGGCGTGCAGGAGACGACCTCGGAAGGACTGCAGCTGAACGGCTCTTTGCCCTCGTAGGTTGTCGCGATCGCTGGTTGGATCGTCAGAAAGACCGGCATCACGAGCCAGGATAACTTGCCGCGCATGGAGGAACCCTGCCTGTTCGCGCCGTCGATGGCCCGCTCAAAATGCTCTCCTCGGCGCGTCGCCAACATCCGTTGAGCACCCGAGACGCCGGCGCCCCGGCCCCCCGATCGGGCGATTGCTGCTGAGGAAACCGGGGACCGCCTCTCTGCATGGTCAGGGTCTCGCGGCCATGCGGCTTTGATGAACTTTTCTACAGAAACAATCCCGGTGCTCCGGTGCATGGCCCCGATGCCATTTGCGACACCCAGCGGTCACGCTTCGAAGGATTGGCGCGGGGTCGAGGAGCCGACGGGCCTGACCGGCCCGCGGTTTCGGCAGGGAAAAATGAGCATGCTGCGTCTGCTGATCGCGGAAGGCGACGACGTCAGGCGGGAGCAATTGCGCCGGACGGTCGAAAAGCAGGCCAACTGGCGCGTCTGCGGGCAGGCATCGAGCGGGCCGGAGGCGGTGCAGCTCGTGCTCCAGCTGTCGCCGCACATCGCGATCGTCAGCCTGGCGCTCGCCGGCTTGAACGGTTTGCAAGTGATCGCGCAGATCAAGCGTCATCGACCGGAGTGCGAAGTGCTTGCCCTTACCGCGCATGAAACCGACGATCTCGTCCGCGACGTCCTGGTCGGCGGTGCCCAGGCATGTCTTCAGTTCACAGACGTCGCCGAGCACCTTCCGCCGGCCGTCGACGCGCTTGCGCATCACCGCGCATATCTGACGCCCAGCGTCATTCGCGCGGTGATACCCGTATTTCTGGCCCATGGCGCCAGTGTTCCCGGCAGGCCGAGCTCGCTCCTGACGGCGCGCGAACGGGAGATTCTTCAGTTGCTTGCCGAAGGTCGCAGCAACGCGGCCATCTCGGAACTGCTCAACATCAGCGTCAAGACAGTCGAGACCCATCGTGGGATGATCATGAAAAGGCTCGGCGTCAGTTCCCTGGCCGAGCTTGTGCGCTATGCCATGCGGAATCGAGTGATCGGCGACCTCTGAGCGGCAGAGCGCTCATCCGGGAGCGGCGACGGCAGACCCACCGGCAGCTTGAGCGCATGCGCCGCCGCCAATGGCTCTGGGGACGCGTCGCGAAAGTTACTTTCATATCGCGATGGTCGGACTTGCCGGCGCCCTTCTCGCTCTCGTCGCGGTCATCCTGCGCGGCTAGTGGACGAGCCGGGCCCGAAGATGATCGAACTCGCTCGCCGTGATCGAGCCGGTTTGCTTCAGCCGATCGAGCTTTTCGAGCTCGTCGGCGACGCTGAAGCCGACCACGCGCCGCAACTCGTCGCGCGCCCGCTGGGCTTGATCGGCCTGCCGCTGCCCCATGCGCCTTCCCTGCAGGATGAGGTAGACGAAAACGCCCAGATAGGGGGCGACGATGAGCACGATCACCCATGCCGCCTTGCCCCAGCCGGACATGTCGTCGCGCCGGAACAGGTCGCCCAGCACGACGATGAGCAGCCAGAACCACATGACGAAAACGAAAACGGCGATCAGGTCGGCGAGAAAATTGGAAAAGCTGAAACCGCCCGAGAAAAGCATCGCGGTCCCTCCGATTGCTTGTCCGGCGCGAATGGCGAACGCGCGGTTCGCGCCAACGTAACGTCCTTCTACTGGAGAACGGGCGAATGCGTGATCCGCGAAATCCCGTAGAACCCGCTACAAGTCACGGTATGGCGGCACCCTTGCGGCGGCGTCACAGCGCCGCCTCGAGCCGGTCGCAGACCGTCTTCAGCACTTTCAGATGCGCAAACCGTTTATCCTCCGCTTCGACGAGCGTCCAGGGCGCGAGATCGGTGCTGGTCCGCGCCACCATGTCATCGACGGCGCGCTCGTAGTCCGCCCACCGTTCGCGGTTCCGCCAATCCTCCTTGGTGATTTTGAAGCGCTTGAACGGCCTTCGCTCCCGCTCCTTGAATCGGCGCAATTGTTCCTCTTTGGAGATGGCGAGCCAGAACTTGACGATGATCGTCCCGTGGGCGGCGAGGTCCGCCTCGAAGTCGTTGATCTCACCATAGGCACGACCCCAGTCGGCGGGGTCGCACAGCTCTTCGACCCGCTCGACGAGCACACGGCCGTACCAGGAGCGGTCGAAAATTGCCACTCGGCCCCGCCGAGGAACATGGCGCCAGAAGCGCCAGAGATATGGATGCGCCGCCTCCTCGTCCGAGGGCTTGGCCACCGGCACGATGTGGTAGAGGCGGGGATCGATCCCGTGCGCCACGCGCCGGATGGTGCCGCCCTTGCCGGCGGCGTCGCTGCCTTCGAAGACGAGGATCAGCGAGTGCTTGCCGAAGGCCTTGTCGCGCGTGAGGAGGGCAAGCTTGCCTTGCAGAGTGACGAGCTTGTCGGGATAGGAGCGGGGAGCAACGCAGCTTCTGAGGTCGAGGGCGGAGAGAACCGAGCGCGCATCCGGCGACGGCGCCGGTTCGCTTGCATGCGCCTCTCGCGGCTTCGCTCGCACCGCGGGCGCGTCCAGACGGTCGCGCAGCGCCTGCAGCCAGGACTGCCCGAGCGCCAGCTCTCGGTAGCGGCGGTCCGTTGCCTCGATCACGATCCAGGGCGCGTGGCCGTGGCTCGTGAGGCGGAGAGTTTCTTCCATGCTCTCCATCACGGCCTTGTAATACTTGACGTAGAGGGCATCTTCCTCGGTCAGCCGCCACCGCATTCGCGGATCGCCGGCGAACTTCTCAAGCCGGCGACGCTGGTCTTTCCTGCTGATATGCAGGTGGTACTTCATGAGGAGAACGTCCTCGTTGGTGAGCATTTGCTCGAAGCGGTTGATCTCGGCGAGGCGTTCTCCGAGTTCGGCGTCGCTGATCTCGTTCAGCGCATGCTGGCGCACGGGGAGCGTGTACCAATGCTCGAACAGGATGGTGATGCGGCCTTTCGGCGGCAGGATTTGCCAGAACCGCCACATGTAGGGACGTAGCCGCTGCTCGTCGGATTCGTCCCGGCCGATGGCGAGCGCGTCGATATAGCGAGGGTCCATCCAGGTGAGGAGACGGCTGACCGCCTCGCTCTTTCCCGCGCCGCTGACCCCGGACAGGATCATGATCGCGGCAAAGCGGCGCGACTGCGTGAGCTGGAACTGTGCGTCGATCAAAGCCTCGCGCAGCCCCGGCACGGCCTTGGCGAAGGCCGGCTTCGCCACCTGATGGCCGACTTCAGCTTCGGCCAGCATCATCGCCCCGCGGAATTCGCGCTGAGGTGCGGGTGAAGCTCCGCGCCGCGCGATCGGGATGCGGCCGGCAGCCGGCGCAGCGCCTGCGCGATATCGGCACTCACCGCCGCAAGATTGCGGCTCATTGCCGCCGCCATGGCGTCATAGCCCGGCCCGGCGGCCTGATCCGCCCGCCGCGCGCGCCCCGATGCCAGCTCGGTGCCGTCGTGTTCGGAGATGCTCCACCGTCCCTCCAGGACGGAGCGACCCTGTGCATCGCTCTCGAACCGGGAGAGGTCGAGGTTGACGATGTAGTCGAAGTTTCGCCGGCTGCGCGAGGGGAGCATGAGAATGTCGTCGGAGGGCGTCATCCGTTCCAGATTCTCGGCAAGAGCGCGGGCGGCCGTGACCGACAGGTTCTCGCCCCATTGCGCCGAATAGTCGGGCTTCACCTCGTTCGCGCTCGTCCGCTTGAGAATATCGAGGCGGTCGAGGTATTCCGGAACCGAGACGCTGACGGCGACGACCGGAGAGGCGTGAGCGCGCGCCGAGACCGGCGGCGTCGACGAGCCGGCACCCGCTGCGGCGAGGCCCGGTGGCATGGCCGCTTCCTCCTGTCCGCCCGGCGGCTGTGCGGACAGCAGATAGAGCCGCGAGGGCGGCGATGAGCATGCGGTGCTCAGCACGAGCACGCCGAGGACCGGGAAGGCTGCGATGCCCCAAGACCAGTGTCGAGTCATGCCGGAACACTCCTTCCCTTCGCTACTTGCCCATGACCACCGCATTCGGGCGTCGCTCGAGATCCTCGGCGAAAACGCGCAGCGAGCGGCTTGCCGCCGAGAGGTTCCGCAGGGCCTGGTCGATGTCGTAGCGTTGCGGCGAGCTCGTCGCGATCATGCCATTGGCGTTCGCCAGGACGCTTTGGGCGTTCTGAAGCGCGGAAATGGCTGTCCGAAGCGCCGGGCGCGCATCGACCGCCAGGAGTTGATTGGCAGTGGTGAGCGCCGTTTGCAGGTCGGTCATCGCCTTTGCCGCCGAACCGAGTGCTTCGCGGCTCGAACGGCCGGTGTCGCGGACCTCGCCGACCAGCGTCGGCAGATCGGTGTTCGCCGCGGCGAGCAGCTGATTGAAGCTGTCCCCGGCGGTGGCGAGCGAGCTCAGCAGCCGCTGAATGTCCCCCGACTTCACGAGCCCGTCGGCATCCTGCAGGAGCTGGAGCGAGGCCGCCGCGATCTTGTCGAGTGGCAGCTCGGTCAGCGCGTTGCGCAGCTTCTCGATGTCCGACTGGCTTGTCGGTATTTCGATCGTCGAAGGGTCGCCGCCCACCAGCTTGCGCGGCTCCTCGGGGTCGAGATCCAGCTCCACCGCCAGCTGCCCGGTGACCAGGCTTTGTGTTGCCAGCTTCGCGTGCAGGCCCTTGGCGATCGCGAGCTTGAGCGGCGTCTGTGACGCAACGTCGGCCGAAGACACCGCGCTCGTCATCACGAACTTGCTCCGGTCGAATTCCATATAGACCGGTATGATCGGCCGCATCGTCTTCGGGTCGAGCCGGAGCTGGATCTCGGTCACCATTCCGACGGGCACGCCGCGCGCCGTGACGGGCGATCCCACCGAGAGGCCCTGAATATTGCCCTGGAAGAAGGCGACGGCGCGCGCTCGGTGAGTGAACAGTCGGCCGCTGCCGAAGATGGCGAGCGCCGCGATCAGCAACACGACGGCTCCGAGGACGAAGCCGCCGATGACGGTTGGATTCGCTTTCTTGCTCACGCCTGGCTCCTTGCGCCCTTTCGGCGCCGCGGACTATGCCTGTACGCCGCGGCGTAGAAAGTCGCGCACCTTGGGGTTTTCGCTCGAGTGCAACAGCTCGCGTGGGTTTCCATGCGCGATCGCGGTATGCGTCTCCGCGTCGAGGAACACCGCGTTGTCGGCGATCGCGAAGATGCTGGGGAGCTCGTGGGTGACCATGACCACGGTTGCGCCGAGCGCGTCGCGCAGATGCAGAATGAGGTCGTCGAGGCGCTTCGAGCTGATCGGGTCGAGGCCGGCGGAGGGCTCGTCGAAAAACAGAATATCCGGATCGAGGGCCATTGCGCGCGCGAGACCGGCGCGCTTCTTCATTCCGCCGCTGATCTCGGACGGATAGAAACCCTCGAAACCCCGCAATCCCACCAGCGACAGTTTGAGTTCGACCACCGCAGCGAGGTCGTCTGGCGCAAGGGCGGTGTATTGGCTCAGCGGCAAGCCGACATTTTCGCCCAAAGTAAGCGAGCTCCAGAGCGCCCCGCTCTGGAACAGTATCCCGAGGCGGCGCTGGATCCGGACGCGCTCGTCGTCGTCTGCGCCCCAGAACGGGCGCCCGTCATAGAAGACGTCTCCGGCGGCCGGCCGGACCAGCCCGATCATCGCGCGCAGCAAGCTGCTCTTGCCGCAGCCGCTGCCGCCCATCACGACGAAGACCTCGCCTCGCCGCACCGTGAAGTGGACGTCACCCTGCACGACATAGCCGTCGAAGGCGATGGTGAGTCCTTCGACGCTGATTGCGATGGAGTCGCCCGCCATCGCCGGCTAGAGCCCCAGCATGTTCAGCAGCACCGCGAAGATCGCATCGGTGACGATGATGGCGAGAATGCCGCTGACCACTGCCGAGGTCGCCGCGGCGCCGACCGAAGCCGCGCTTCGCCCGCTTTCGATGCCGCGCAGGCAGCCCGTGACGGCGATCAGCGCACCGAAGACCGAACCCTTGACGATGCCTATGCCGAAGTCGCCCAGGGTGACCGCGGACTGGGTCTGCAGCAGGTAGGCGACTGGCGTGACGTTGAGCGTGTTGATGGCAACGATGAAGCCGCCCGCGATCCCCACCGCGGCACCGTAGGCGCAAAGCAGCGGTGTCATCGCGATGAGCGCCAGCATGCGCGGCAGAACCAGGAATTCGATCGGCGATATCGCCAGCGTCGACAGCGCGTCGATCTCCTCATTGCCCTGCATCGCACCGATCTGCGCCGCAAAAGCCGCGCCGGTGCGCCCGGCAAGAACGATGCCGGTCATGACTGCGCCCATTTCGCGCGCCATGCCGACCGCGACGAGGTTCGCGTCGTAGATGTCGGCGCCGAACTGGCGCAATTGCACGGCGCCGACGAAGGCGAGAATCATGCCGATGAGCAGGCAGATGATCGAGACGATCGGCAGCGCCTCGGCGCCGCATTCCTGTACCGTCAGCCAGAGATCGGCGGCGCGGTATCGGGCGCGGCCACGGACGAGTTGTCCCACGGCGATGAGGCTCTCGCCGAGAAAGGTGACCGAGCGGAGAAGCCCGCGCAGCTCGCGCAGGACCGTCAAGCCGATCCGGGTCAGGAAGCCCGGCCGCGGCTTTGCCGTCTGGCTTCGCGCAGGAGCGGCTGTTGCGAGCTCCATCAGTCGGCGGACCCCCGGCGGAAGCAGGGCCCGGTCGACGCTGATCCCGTGCTCGCGGCAGAGCCCTTCGGCCAGAAACAGAAAAGCCAGCAGCGAACTGTCCCACCGGCCGAGCTCGGCGCTGCCGAGGAGCATCCGGTTGACGGCGGCGGTCTTGCGCAGCCGATCCTGCAAGGGAGCGAGGGATGGCAGGCTCCGGCTCATGCTCCAGTCGCCGCCCACCTCCAGGCTGACGGTACCGGCCGCGGGCTCGGAAAGGGCAAACGCATTCATCCCGGCCTCCTCCGCTCGCCGAGCTCGCTCCTCATCCCCGCCGCTCGCGCGTCGCCCGCGCACCCGAGAGCAGGGCGCGCCACCTCAACACACCAGAGGCCGGCATGTGTCGGCAACACGGCGAATCCCCCATTTCCGCAAGTGCTTTGCCCGAGCATGCCGCAGCATCGCTATGGGATCGGCTGCCGGCGCCGGCTCTCGACTGTCGAAGCGGTCGGCGCACGGCCCCGCGACGCGACGCTGGGTCAGGTCCGCGCTACAGCCGTTTCTCGGGGTGTTTCGGGAGGCGCCCCTATACCCGGCGCCGGCGAAATCGCCCAGCATCGGGTCGTGGCGGCACGACAGGCGTGCATGGGGCAAGGTCCTCAAATGAGCGGCAGGCGCCATCTTCTTCGGTCGCGCCCTTGCGCGAGAGCGGCGCGCGCGCTCGCGTCCGGTGTGGCGGCGTTTATCCCCCTTTGGTTTCTGAGCGTGGGCGCCGCGAGCGCCCAGGGCGTGATCGCCTATCCGGCGCAGGGTCAGACAGCGGACCAGCAGAAGCGGGATCGCTACGAATGCCACCAGTGGGCCGTGGAGCAGAGCGGCTTCGACCCGACGCAGCAACAGGCCGCCCCGCCGCCGGCAGCGCCGCCGCCGCAAGTCACCACCAGCCCGCTGCGCGGTGCCGCGCGCGGCGCCGCGATCGGCGCCGTGGGCGGCGCCATCGGCGGGAATGCGGGAAAGGGCGCTGCGATCGGTGCCGGTACCGGGGCATTGATCGGCGGCATCCGCCGCAACGATCAGATACG
>DATNDG010000090.1:0-55895 GCA_035553515.1 Allostellaceae bacterium
CGCGCGCACGCCGACCTC
The DNA here is from genome assembly GCA_035553515.1 of Allostellaceae bacterium. Lineage (GTDB taxonomy): Bacteria > Pseudomonadota > Alphaproteobacteria > ATCC43930 > CGMCC-115725 > DAHUYF01. The sequence continues at coordinate 19 of DATNDG010000090.1, forward strand.
CTATGGCGAACTCGACGTCTTCGCCCTGATGGACTTCTTCGGCCAGCAGACGACGCAGAACGTCAACCTGAACGGTGTCGACTCCTGGACCCAGCGCGTCGTCTACTTCTACGGCACCTTGGGTCCGTTGATGGCCGGTCAGACGCCGTCCCTGTGGTTCGACGGTGACGCCCTCGCCGAGTCGGTCGATCCGACGCCCGCGATCGGCATCAACAACGGTCTGAGCAACCGCCACACCACCATCCGCTACACCTTCGCGGCGGGCGGCGGCTTCAGCATCGCCGGCGCCATCGAGCAGCCGAACCCCGAAGGCTTTGCCGGCACTGCCCAGAGCGGTGCGCCCGGTACCTGGCAGAGCCTCGGCCTCTCCGGCGGCTGGGTGCGCGTGCCTGACTTCATCGCCCGGGCGCGCTTGGATCAGGCCTGGGGCCACGTTGCCGCAACCTTCCTCATTCGCGACCAGAAGGTCCTGGCGACGGGCGTCCGCTTCAGCAAGACCACCTACGGCGGCGAGCTGACGGGCCACCTGAACACCTTCGGCAAGGATACGCTGCGGTGGGCGGGCATGGTCGGCACCGGCCTCGGCAGCTATCTCTCTGATATGAGCAGCGCTGCCGGCGTGCAGGTGAACACGCTGGGAACTACCGCCGCTCCGCTCACCCCGACGGCGGTTGCTGCGCCGCTCGCCTACGGCATCTATGCCGGCTACACCCATTGGTGGACGACCGAGCTGCGGTCGACCCTCATGGCCGGCATGTCGCATAACAGCCTCGACTCGGGGGTGATCACCACCGCGGCCGAGCAGAACGCGCTCGACAAACGCCACATCGGCGCCACGGGCAACATCATCTGGAGCCCGGTGCCGCAGGTCGATCTCGGTCTCGAATACAGCTGGATCCAGCGCGAGACCTGGTCGTCGACGGCGACGGTTCAGAACAAGGGCGCGCTGCAGCGCCTGGAGACCATGGCGGTCTTCAAGTTCTAAGCCTAACTTCGAACCTTGCTACCAGCCGCCGGCCTTCGGGCCGGCGGTTTTTTTTGTGAAGCGCCATGCCGCGGAGGGGTGCTGCGCTAGAATGATGGCGCGGCTCCGAGGCCGCAGCCCCGCAGGCGCGGCGGCAGTCTGTCATTGCATCACCGCGAAAATAGTCTCAGCGATGTACATCATTGACGCAGCAGGCTCGCCGGATCAGCGGGAAAGCCTCGGCCGCCGCTCGACCCCCATCAGCGCCGCGAGCCGCTCCGGCGCGTCGAGCAGCTCGCGGCTCGCGCCGCGATGGACTACCTTGCCGCGGTCGAGGATGAGCGCATCTTCGGTGGCCGCGAGCGCCAGCCGCGCATGCTGCTCGACGAGCAGGATGGCGAGCTCGTCCTCGCGCTTCAGCCGCTCGATGCCGCGCAGCACGACGTCGACGATCACCGGCGCCAGCCCTTCCAGCGGCTCGTCGAGCAGCAGCACCGAAGGATTGCCCATCAGCGCGCGGCCGATCGAGAGCATCTGCTGCTCGCCGCCGGAGAGCTCGTTGCCGTAGTGATGCCGCCGCTCGGCCAGCGACGGAAAGAGATCGTAGATGCGCTTGAGGCTCCAGCGCCCGGGCCGCTCGGCCACCAGCAGGTTTTCCTCGACGGTAAGCGAGCGGAAGATCTCGCGCTCCTGCGGCACCCAGCCGAGGCCGAGCCGGGCGCGGCGATGGGGTGCGACGCGGGCGATGTCGCTGCCGTCGAGCAGGATCGCGCCGCCATGGAGCGTGGTATGGCCCATGATGGTGGCGAGCAGCGTCGTCTTGCCGACGCCGTTGCGCCCGAGCAGCGCGAGCGTGCCTCTGGGCGGCAGGCTCAGCGAGACGCCCTCGAGCACCACCGTCTCGCCATAGCCGGCGCGGACCGCGTCGAGGACGATGCCGGAACCGCTCATCGGCCCGCATGCTCGCCGAGATAGACCTCGCGCACGCGCGGGTCGGCGGCGATCTCCTGCGGAGTGCCTTCGACCAGCACGCCGCCCTGCACCAGCACGGTGATGCGCCGCGCCAGGCGGAAGACCAGATCCATATCGTGCTCGATGATCAGCAGGGCGATCTCCGCCGGCAGGCTTTCGATCGTCTCGACGATGATGCCGCTCTCTGCCGAGGGTACGCCGGCGGCAGGCTCGTCGAGCAGCAGCACCTTGGGCTCGAGCCCGAGCGCAACCGCCAGCTCGACCAGGCGCTGGCGCCCATAAGGCAGTTCGCGCACCAGCCGGAGCGCATCCTCGGCGAGCCCCAGCCGCTCCAGCGCGTGATAGCCCTCGTCGACGACGGCGCGGCGTGAGCCGGCGGGCCGGTGCATCTCGCCGGCGACGCCGAGCCGCTCGCCGATCGCCATGCAGACATTCTCGAGCACGCTCAGCCCGCGGAAGAGCGTGTTGAGCTGAAAAGTCCGCGCCAGCCCGCGCTTGACGCGCTGCGCCTGCGGCAATGCGGTGACGTCGTCGCCCTCGAGCAGAATGCGCCCCGAACTCGGGCTGAGCGCGCCGGTGACGAGGTTGACGAAGGTGGTCTTGCCGGCGCCGTTGGGGCCGATCAGCGCATGGCGCGCGCCGCGCTCCAGGCGGAAATCGATGGCATTCGCGACCGTGAGCGCGCCGAAGGTCTTGCAGAGGCCCGCCGTCTCCAGCGTGACGCTCATCGCCGCCTCCTGAAGCGGCGCAGCAGCTGCTCGATCGAGCCGATGAGCCCGCCGCGGGCGAAGACGACGACCAGGATCAGCAGCAGTCCGATCCAGAAATCCCAATAGACCGGATCGGCCTGGGCGAAGCGATCCTGGGCGATCATGTAGATCGGCACGCCGATGAAGGCGCCGTAGAGCCGACCGACTCCGCCAATGATCAGCATGACGAGCGCCGAGCCCGAGCGTTCGAATCCCAGCACTTCGAGCGCCACGAACTGCGTCGTCTCGGCGAGCAGCGCGCCGGCGACGCCGGCGAGCGCGGCGGCGATGGTGTAGATCGCGAGCCGTCGGCGGAACACCGGCGAGCCGATCGCGTGCATGCGCGCTTCGTTCTCGCGAATGCCGGTGAGCGAGCGGCCGAAGGGCGAATGCACCAGGCGCCGCGCCAGGAGCCAGGCGAGGAAGAGCACGGCGAGGCTGTAGAGATAGGCGGTGCGGCCATAAAGGCCGAAATGGAATACGCCGAAGAGCGGCCATACCTCCATGCCCTGCAGCCCATCGGCGCCGCCGGTGATGCTGCCGGCCTTGTTCGCCGCCTCCTGCAGCATGACGGCGATCACCAGGGTGAGCATGAGGAGGCTCAGCCCCTGAGTGCGCAGAATGATGGCGCCGCTGACGAGCCCAAGCGCGGCACCGACCAGCCCGCCGACGACCAGCCCGCTCAGCGGCTCGCCCCAGCCATGCGCCGCCAGCAGCCCGGCGGCATAGGCGCCGGCGCCGAAGAAGGCCGATTGTCCAAGCGTGATGATGCCAGCATATCCCAGGATGAGGTCGATCGACAGCGCGAAGAGGATCGAAATCAGGATCTGCGCGCCGAGCGCCAGGTAGCCCGGAAAGATGAAATAGACGGCGACGGCGACGAGCCAGGGCGCAAGTTCCCACGCCCGAAGGCGGTGGCGGCGGAGCAGCGCCTCGACGGCAGGCGGCGCCGTGTCGCGTCCGGCGGTGCCGAGGCGCATCAGGCGCGGCCGAACAGACCCTGCGGTCGCCACAGCAAGATGACGAGCGTCAGGGCGTAGATGAAGAAGGCGCCGAATTCGGGCAGCAGATACTTGAAGCCGGTATCGGCGATGCCGAGCAGCAGGGCGGCGAAGAACGGTCCACGGATGCTGCCGAGACCGCCCACGGCGACGACGATGAGGAAGTAGATGAGATTCTCAAGCGCGTAGCCGGGATCGATTGCCAGGATGTCGGCGCCGAGCGCGCCGCCAAGCGCGGCGAGGCCGCAGCCGAGGGCGAAGGTCCAGGTGAACAGCCGGTCGGTGTCGATGCCGATCGATTGCGCCATGCGCCGGTTGTCGACCGCCGCGCGGATGCGCGCGCCGAAGCGCGTCCGCTCGAGTCCGAGCCAGAGCAGCGTCACCACCACCGCTCCGGCGAGGATGAGAAAGCTGCGGTAGGTCGGGAAGGAGCGGAAACCGAGACTGATCTGTCCGCTGAGGTAGACGGGCGGCGTCATCGGCTGCGCCAGCGGCCCCCACAGAAACTTCGCCGCCGCCACCGACATGAAGATGAGTCCGACCGACATCAGCACCTGGGACAGCTCGTCGGCGCCATAAAGCCGCCGATAGAGTACGCGCTCGAGCAGGACGCCGCCGGCCGCCACGCTGACAACCGCGGCGGCGACGGCGAGCGGAAAGGGCACGCCATAGGCGGCGATGAGGCGGGTCATCACATAGCCGCCGGCCACGGCGAAGACGCCATGCGCCAGATTGACGAATCCCATGAGCCCCATCGTTACGGAAAGCCCGACCGAGATGAGGTAGAGCACCATCGCGAAGGCGAGGCCGTGAAACCCGATGCTGACGACAGCGGAAAGCGCCTCGCTCACCGGGGCGGTCCTTCGTGCCGCATGGAGACGCCGCGATAATCCCCTCCCTCCGCGCCGCGGAGGGAGGGGTGGGGGATGGTCAAGGGAACGAGGACGTTCAACGCAAAGCCGGCTGCTCCGCGGCTATTTCGCGGGGTGGAGCTCTTTCCAGGGATCCTTGGTCATCGGCAGCGTCTCGAACTCGATATTGGCGAGATGCCCGCCGCGCTTCTCCACACGGCGGATATAGATGTGCTGCACGATATCGCGCGTCTCAGGATCGATCATGATCTCGCCGCGCGGGCTGTCCGGATTCTTCCAGCCTTTGAGCGCTGCCATCGTCTTGTCGGGGTCGACATTGCCCTTGTTCGCTTCGATCGCCGAGAAGATCGCTGCCATGCTGTCCCAACCGCCGACCGACATGAAGCCCGGCGGCGTTTTGTCGCCGTATTCGCGCTTCCAGGCGGCGACATAGGCCTTGTTCGCGGGACGCGTAGCAGCATTGGAATAGGTGCCGGCGGTGATCACGCCGAGCGGCTCGTCGCCCATGTTCGGCAACTCCTCGTCGGGCACGATGTCCTGCGGCCCGATGATCTTGATGCCGGCCTGCTTCATGCCAAGGTCGTTATAGGCCTTCATGAGCTGCGTCGCCTGCGCGCCCGAGGGCACAAAGACGAATACGGCGTCGGGCTTGGCGTCCTTCACACGCTGCAGGAAGGGCACGAAATCCGGATTCTTCGGCGGAATGGCTACGCTGTCGACGATCTGGCCGCCCGACTCCTTGAAGCCCTTCGTGAAGGCGTCGGCCGCCTCGTGGCCGGGTGCAAAGTCGCTGACCGCGATGTAGACCTTCTTGAGCCCGCCCTTGGTAGCCGCCCATTTGCCGAAGGGAAGGCATTCCTGCCAGAGCGTGAAGGAGACGCGGGCGATATAGGGCGAGAGCCGCGGCAGGTTCACCGCCGCGGCGTTGCTGACGACCAACGGCACCTTGGCTTCCTTGGTCAGCGGCGCGATCGCCAGTGCATTCGGCGACCAGACCACGCCGGTCAGGAAGTTCACGTGGTCGCGGGTGATGAGTTCCTGCGCGACCCGCTTGGCGGTCTCGGGATTGAGGCCGGTATCGTCGCGGCGGATGAGCTGCACGGTGACGCCGGGCGGGAGCTGCTTCTCATGCTCCTTGATATAGAGGCTCATTCCCTTGTCGATCTGATCGCCGAGCGAGGCCTGCGGTCCGGAATAGGTCAGGATCACGCCGATCTTCACCGTTTCCGCCGAGGCCGCCTGCGCCGCCAGCGCGGTGGCGAGCGCCGCCCCCAGCGCGATCAGGCCGAATTTTCTCGTCATGCTCCGTCCTCCCAGTCATCGCCCGCGGTTGCACCCGGGGCTCTTCGGTGGCCGCCACTATACCGGCGCCGCCGGCACGTCGGCAACAAGGCGCGCGACCGATCGTTGGATATCCATCTTTTGCCGGCGCTCACACCAGCTTGACGAGCTGCTTGCCGAAATTCTCGCCCTTGAGCAGGCCGATGAAGGCGCGCGGCGCATTCTCGATCCCTTCAGTGACCGACTCGCGGTATTTGATCTTTCCCGAGCGTACGCCCTCGGCCAGCTCCTTCAGCGCCTCGGGCCAGCGCGCCATGTGGTCGGAGACGATGAAGCCCTGCAGTCTGATGCGCATGCCGACCGCCATCATCAGGTTCTGTACGCCGTAGCGGTCGACCGCGTTGTATTGGGAGACCATTCCACAGAGGGGAATGCGCGCGAAGGGATTGCAGCGCACCAGCACCGCATCGAGCAGCGGGCCGCCGACATTCTCGAAATAGACATCGATGCCCTTCGGCGTGGCCGTGGCGAGCGCTTGCTGCCAATCGGCGGAGCGATGGTCGATGCAGGCGTCGAAGCCGAGAGTTTGCGTGACGAAATCGCACTTGGCCTTGCCGCCGGCGACGCCGATGACGCGGCAGTCGCGCGCCTTCGCAAGCTGGCCCACGACGCTGCCCACCGCGCCCGAGGCGGCCGAGACCACGACCGTCTCGCCGGCCTTGGGCTGGCCGATATCGTTGAGGCCGATCCACGCGGTGACCCCGGGCATGCCGACAACGCCGAGATATGTGGAGACCGGCACCAGGTTCGGATCGACCTTGCGGCATTCGCTGCCGTCGGAGAGCGCGTAGCTCTGCCAGCCGACCCGGCCCGCCACCGTGTCGCCCTTGCGGAATTTCGGGTTCCGGCTCTCGATCACTTCGCCGACGGTCTCGCCGGTCATCACTTGGCCGAGTTCGACCTTGGCGGCATAGGAGCGCTGATCGTTCATGCGGCCACGCATGTAGGGATCGAGCGACAGGTAGAGATTGCGGATCAGCATCTGCCCTTCGCCCGGTGCCGGGATAGCAGTCTCGACAATACGAAAATCGCTTTCCTTCACCCAGCCCGAGGGACGGCTGGCGAGCAGAACCTGCAAGTTTTTCGCGGCCATCACTTCCTCCCTACCTGTCTCAGGCACAGGCTAGCCTGCCCTGGCGGTCGCGAACAGAGCGGCTTGGGGCTAGAGGCAAGCTGCCCCCTCGGCGGAGATAGAGATCGGAGCACTTTCCGGCGCACAGCGGCAGGCCAACGCCAGGATCGCGCATAACGAGGCGCAGACGTCTAGATTTGCGACCGGCTGATCTTGATGCAGCGCGGCCGCATCACCTTTGAAAGCCGGACGGCGGCGACTAGTCCGGCGTGCCGCGCGCCGTATAGTTGCCGGTAGCGATGCAGTCACGATAGTGCTCGAGCGCCCAGCGCACCGACGGGAATGCGATCTCCTCCCACGGGATCTCGTCCCAAGCGAAGAGCTTCACATCGAGGCTCTCCGGCCCGGCGGCGAATTCGGGCGCCTCGAGATGAGCGCGGTAGATGATCTGCACCTGGCTGATGCGCGGTATGTCGTAGATCGCGAGGAGGCCGTCGATGACGATCCGGGCCTGTGCCTCTTCCCACGCCTCGCGCATCGCGCCGGCGGGAGTCGATTCATGCAGTTCAAGGAATCCCGCCGGCAAGGTCCAGAAGCCACGGCGCGGATTGATCGCGCGGCGGCACAGCAGGAACCGCTCCCGCCACAGGCAGACCGCACCCACGACGATCTTCGGATTCTCGTAGTTGATGAAGCCACAATCCGGGCAGACCATGCGCTCGCGATTGTCGCCTTCGGGGATCGTCAGAATGCTCGGGCCGCGCGCAGACGGTGGGTCGGACATGCTAGTCCGCGCCCCGTCGCCTCAGACGAAAAGGTCGAGAAGCCGTCCGCGCGCCGGCGTGCGCGCCGACTTTTGGGGCTGCTGCTGCGCCTGCAGATCGGAGCGGCCCCCGTCGCGATTGGCGGTGACGCGCCGCGCGGGCTCGATCGGCGCCGCGGGCGTTGCCGGTGCGGCGACCGCCGCCATAGCCGACGCGGCGTTGGGCTGTGCAATGCCCGGTGCTGGGGGAATCTGCATGTTCGGCAGCTCCTGAAGCCCTAAGTATAGGGCGAAAGAGGAGTACCGGACAAGGAACGCGGTTCATCATGGTTAATGCCGCGCCAGCGCCGCCACGCAAGGCAGGGTGCGGCCTTCGAGCCATTCGAGGAAGGCGCCGCCGGCGGTCGAGACATAGCTCAGCGCGTCGGTCACCCCCGCTTGCGCCAGCGCCGCCACCGTGTCGCCGCCGCCGGCGACGCTGAGCAGCTTGCCGCTGCGGGTGAGCTCCGCGACGCGCCGCGCCAGCGCCATCGTGCCGGCATCGAAAGGTGGAGTTTCGAACGCCCCGACCGGGCCGTTCCACACCAGTGTCCGGCTCTGCTCCAGGCGGGCACCGATCGCGGCCACCGTCTTGGGCCCGATATCGAGGATCATGGCGTCCTCCGGAACGCGATCGATGGCGACCGTTTCGGTCGGCGCTCCCGGAGCGAGGGCGCGCGCCACCACCGCGTCCACCGGCAGGATCAGAGTGCAGTTCGACCGTGCCGCGCGCGCCATGATGTCGCGCGCCGTCTCCGTCATGTCGCGCTCGCAGAGCGATTTGCCGATTGCCGCGCCTTGCGCGAAGAGCAGCGTGTTCGCCATGGCGCCGCCGATGATCAGCGAGTCGACCTTGCCGATGAAATTGCCGAGCAGATCGAGCTTGGTCGAGACCTTGGCGCCGCCGACCAGCGCCGCGACCGGGCGCTGCGGCGTCTCGAGCGCGTTGGCAAGAGCTTCGAGCTCGGCCTGCATCAGCCGCCCCGCCGCCGCCGGCAGCAAATACGCCAACGCCTCGGTGGAAGCGTGCGCGCGGTGGGCCGCCGAGAAAGCGTCGTTGACATAGATGTCGCCGAGCGCGGCCAGACGCCGAGCGAAGTCCGGGTCGTTCTTCTCCTCCTCGGCGTGGAATCGCAGATTTTCGAGGAGCGCCACTTCGCCCGGCCGCAGCGCTGCGACGACGCGCTCGGCCGCCGGGCCGATGCAGTCTTCGGCGAAGGCGACCTTGCGCCCGACTGCCGCGGTGAGCGGCTCCACCAGCGGCCGCAGCGAGAGGGCGGTATCGGCTTTGCCCTTGGGCCGGCCGAAATGCGACATCACGACGACCTTGGCGCCACGCTCGGCGAGCTCCCGGATGGTGGGCGCAAGCCGCTCGATGCGGGTCGCTTCGCCGACCCTTCCATCCTTCATCGGGACGTTGAGGTCGGCGCGCAACAGCACGCGTTTACCGTTGGGGTCGAGGTCGTCGAGGGTGAGGAATTTCGCCATGGTCGCTGCTGTTCCAGGGTCGTTGCTACTCGTAGCGAACGCTCCGCGGCGGCGTCAATTTGCCCAAAGCGGCGGTGGCCCCGGCAATTTGCTAGACTGGCGACGAAACCGGTGAGGGATTATGGCGACCCCGCTCGAACACCTGGCCTACCGCACCTCGCAGCGCCTGCGGGTGTCGTGGTATTCCGGCCAGAAATGGCTGAGCGCGCGGCTCACCGAGCCGGTGGCGGTGCCGGCGGAGCTCGAAGAGCGGATGCCGGACCGCGCTGCCATCCTCGCCGATTTGCGGGCTCTCCTGGAGCAAGACTGGCGCAATATCGAAGAGGGGCATTATCGGCTGCCGGAGAGCACGTTGCTCCACCCGCTTGCCGCGTTGCGCAACGCCGGACGCTATTTCGCCGATCTGCGGCAGGTCGAGGCGCGGCGCCGCGCCGCCGCCAATGACGAGGTCTTCCGCGCCACGCCGCGCGGCGCCTATCCCCGTTACTTTCTGCAGAACTTCCACTACCAGACGGACGGGTATCTGAGCCGACGCTCAGCCGAGCTCTACGACCATCAGGTCGAGGTGCTGTTCGGCGGCGGCGCCGATGCGATGCGCCGACAGGCGCTGGTGCCGCTGAAGCGAGTCCTCGATGCGAGCGGCGGCGCGCGTCGCGCGCGGCTCATCGATCTTGCCTGCGGCACTGGCCGTTTCCTGCACGAGGTGAAGAGCAACTATCCGCGACTTGCCGTCACCGCGCTCGATCTGAGCCCGTTCTATCTGGACGAAGCGCGCCGCGAGCTCGCCCCCTGGTCGCGGACCGAGTTCATCGCGGCGCCCGCCGAGCGCGTGCCCCGCTCCTCAGAGAGCTTCGACGTCGCCACCTCCATCTTTCTGTTCCATGAGCTGCCGGCGCGCGAGCGCGCATCGGTGACGCGCGAGATGGCGCGGCTGCTGCGACCGGGGGGTGCCGCAATTCTGGTCGATTCCATTCAGCATGGCGACCGGCCGGAGTATGACGCGCTAGTCGAGTACTTCCCGTTGGCATTCCATGAGCCCTACTACGCGCAATATGCGCATGAGGACCTCGTCGGCCTGTTTGGGGCTGCAGGGCTCCGGCTGGAAGAGAGCCAGCTTGCCTACTTTGCCAAGGTTATGGTCTTCAAAAAGGCGCGCTGACGCGCTGCTCAGGCATCACTTGATGGGACCCAGGGAATGCGTGCCACCTCGATCCCCTCTTCGGTGAGCGCCTGCGACTCTGTCTCGCTGGTCTCGCCGTAGATGCCGCGCGCCTCGGCCTCGCCACTGTGGATCCGTCGCGCCTCCTCGGCGAAGCGCTCGCCCACATATTCACAGCTCGCCTCGACATGCTGGCGGAGCTGCTGCAGCATGCGCCGGAGCTGCGCCGGAGAAGGCGGAGCGGCCGGTTCGGCAGCGGCGGCGCGGGCCACCCTGGGAGCCATGGGCGCTTTCTCGATGGTGCTGTCGCCGCAATTCGGGCAGGAGATCAGGCCGCGAGCCGACTGGCGCTCATAGGTGGCGCCGTCGCGGAACCAAGCTTCGAACTCGTGCGCGGCTGCACATCTGAGCTTAAACAGGATCATCGCGTTTCGGACCTTTCGCCCGATTGATACACTTTCTAGCAACGACTTAGCAATCTTCTAGCAGCGGCTTAGCAATCCACTCCGAAGAGTGCCAATGCCATTAACGCCACCGTCGGCAGGCGCGGTTCCCTCCGCCTGGGTTCGCCGCTTCCTGCCGCTCATCCGGCCGGGCGGGCGCGTCCTCGACCTTGCCGCAGGCTCCGGCCGGCATGTCCGATTATTGCGCGAGGCAGGTTACCAGGTGGTTGCCGCCGACCGCGACACCGCCGCGCTGGAGTCCGGCCTCGCGGGTGATTCCGCCTGCACGATCAGGCGCATAGACCTCGAGGACGGCGGCCCCTGGCGGCTTGGCGATGGCTATGACGGCATTCTCGTCACGAACTATCTCTGGCGCCCGGTGCTGCCGCATTTGGCATCGGCGCTGGCCCCTCAGGGCGTGCTGATCTATGAGACCTTCATGCTCGGCAACGAGCGCTTCGGCCGTCCCTCCAACCCCGATTTCCTGCTGCGGCCCGGTGAGCTGCTCGCGGCGTTCTGCGATCGCCTCGCCGTCATCGCCTTCGAGCAGGGTGCCGTCGTCGCGCCACGTCCGGCCGTGATCCAGCGGATTGCCGCCGTCAAGGGCGAGCCCGGCGCGCTGCCCGGCTGAGGCGCGGCTCATTCCGCGGCCAGTGCCCCCGTCTTTCTCGCCGGGGCGGCGTAGGGCCGGTCATGGGACAGCGAGGGCACGGCGCGTCGGGCCTCGGCGATCTTGGCCATGTCGATCTCGGCCAGGATGAAGCCGGTCCCGTCCTCCGCCTCAGCGAGAATCTCGCCCCAGGGCGCCACGATCAGCGAATGGCCATAGGTCTTGCGTCCCTCGGCATGCTCGCCCCATTGCGCCGGCGCAAAGACGAAACATCCCGTCTCAATGGCGCGCGCCCGCATCAGCACATGCCAATGGGCACGGCCCGTGGGCACGGTAAAGGCAGAGGGGATGGACAGGAAGTCGGCGCCCGCCTGCGCCAGCGCGCGATAGAGATTTGGGAAGCGCAGATCGTAGCAGACGGTCATGCCGAGCACGCCCCAGGGCAGGGCGGCGAGCACCGCCGCCTCGCCGGGTCGGAACGCGCTCGATTCCCGGTAGCTTTCGCCGCCGGCAAGCTCGACGTCGAACATGTGGATCTTGTCGTAGCGTGCGGCGATGCTGCCATCGGGCGCGAATAGGAACGAACGGTTCGCCAGCCGCTCGCCGGCCTCTTCCGGCCGCACCACGGCGGATCCGAGCAGCAGCCATGCGCCAGTTTCCCGCGCCAGCTCGCGCAGCGCCGCCACCATCGGATGGGAGGCCTCATCCTTCGCCTTGGCCAGCCGCTGCTGGCGCTTCGGCTCGATTATGTCGCTCACCTCGGGAGTCATGATCAGCTCGGCGCCGGCGGCGCGCGCGGCGCGGATCAAGTCCGTCGCCGCGTCAATGTTGGGCTCCACCTCGCGCGACGAGGAGAGCTGCACGCAGGCCGCCTTGAAGCTGCCGCTCATCGCGGCGCGATGCCGAGCTTGGCATCGAGCTTGCCCGCATGGTCCAGCGCGTAGAGTTCATCGGAGCCGCCGATATGCTCACCGTCGATGAAGATCTGCGGCACCGTCTGCCGACCCCCGGCGCGCTCGACCATCTCGTCGCGCTTCGCAGTGTTCTCGATCACGTCGATATTGATGTAGTCGACACCCTTCTTCTCGAGCAGGCCCTTGGCCCGCGCGCAATAGGGGCAGAACATCGTCGAATAGATCTCAACCCGCGCCATGGTCGCTCCCGCCCCCCGCTTCGCCTTGTTCCATCTAGTCGAAAATGGCGGCAAATCAAGCAATTTCGCGTGGCGTGCGGCGCGGAACCGCCGGTCGGTTCGGCGGGGAACCGCCCTCCGGGGATGTCGTTGAGCTTGGTAGAGGGCGACATCGGAGGAAGGCAATGCGGATCCTGGCGATCTTGGGATTGATGGCGATGCTCGGCGGGTGCGGGACTCTGGTTGGTGCCGGCGCCGGCGGCCTTGCCGGCAACCAGTTCGGCCATGGCTCGGGCAAGACCGCCGCCACGGCGGCAGGCGTGATCGGCGGCGGCATTCTCGGCCACGCGCTCACCGGCGACTGAGGCTCAGCCCTCCTGACGCACCGTGCGTGCCAGCGTCAGCACGCTGACGCTGGTGGCGCCGGCGCGGCGAAGCACCCGCGCGCACTCGCCGACCGTGGCGCCCGTGGTGAAGACATCGTCGATGAGGAGGATGCGCTTGCCGCGCACGTCGCGACCGGGCTTCAGCGCAAAAGCGGCCCGGACGTTGCGTTCGCGCGCGGCAGCATTGCGCTTGCCTTGTGAGGGCGTCCGACGCCGGCGTACCAACCAGTCGACGCCAACCGGAGGTCCGCCGGCCGCCCGCAGGGCATGGGCCAGGACGGCGGCCTGGTTGTAGCGGCGGGCGAAGAGCCGCGTCCAATGCAGCGGCACCGGCACCGCGAGGTCGGCGACGGCGATGATGTCGCTGCCCGCCCGCTTCAACCAAGTGCCGAAGGCGGGCGCCATATGCAGCCGGTCGCCATGCTTGAAGGCGAGGATCAGGCCGCGGCTCGCCTCGTCGTAGCGCATGACCGCACGCGCGCGGTCGAAAGGCGGCTGCTCGCGCGCACAAGCGCCGCAGAGCGCCGCGCCCCCCGCCTCGAACTCGAAGGGCAATCCGCAGCAGGCGCAGCACGGTGCGCCGAGGAAGGTAATCCCGCGCCAGCACGAAGCGCAGAGGGTTCCGGCTTCGCTCACCGTCGCGCCGCAGGCAAGGCAGCGCGGGGGCAGGAGAAGGTCGAGGAGCGCGGTCGCGGCGCGGCGCAGGGCCGGCGGCCGGGCAGTGGTTTCCATCGGGCGATGGTGAGCGCGGTCCGGTTGGCCTGTCAACGGCGGGCACCCGCTGGCGCCAGGCGCGGCGCTGCGATATAGGACCTCATGCCGCTATCCTCCGATCCGCTACGCGTCTTTGACCGGATCACCGTGCGCCGGCATCGCGCACGCGCCGCGGCTCGGCCGGAAGCGGCAGAGTTTCTCGCCTGCGAGGCGGCGGAGCGGCTTGCCGACCGGCTGGACGACGTGGCGCGGCGCTTTCCCGCAGCGCTCGATCTCGGCTGCCGGCACGGCGTTCTGGCGCGGCGGCTTGCTGGGCGCGGCGGAATCGAATGGTTGGTGCATGCCGATGCCTCGCTCGCTTTCGCGCAGCGGGCACCGCCGCCGGCGCTGGTTGCCGAAGCCGAGGTGCTCCCCTTCAAGCCCGCCAGCTTCGATCTGGTGTTGAGCAATCTCGATCTCCATTGGGCGAACGACCTGCCCGGAGCGCTGCTGCAGCTGCGCTTGGCGCTGAAGCCGGATGGGCTGCTGCTCGCCTCGCTGTTCGGCGGCGAGACGCTGCGCGAGCTGCGTCAGGCGCTGCTGGAGGCCGAGCTGGAGGAAGAGGGGGGTGCGAGCCCGCGGGTGGCACCGTTCGCCGATCTGCGCGATCTCGGGCAGCTATTGCAGCGGGCCGGTTTCGCGCTGCCGGTCGCCGACAGCGACATGATCGAGGTCACCTATGGGGACGCCCTGGCGCTGATGCGCGATCTGCGGGCGATGGGCGAGAGCAACGCCATGTCCGAGCGCCGCCGCAGCTTCACGCGCCGAGGCACCCTGGCCCGCGCCGTCGCGCGCTACAGTGAGCTGTTCGCCGGGGAGGATGGCCGTATTCCGGCGCGCTTCGAGGTCGTGACCTTGACGGCATGGGCGCCGCATCCGAGCCAGCCGCGGCCGCTGGCGCCCGGCAGCGCTCGCATTGGCCTTGCCGCCGCTCTGGGCGCTAGCGAGCGCTCGGCCGGGGAGAAGCCGGGAGGCGCCTGATCGGAGCTGCGGACGGGTCGGCGGTATCAGCCGCGCGCCGCTCGATGAACCTGCTGTCGAATTCGGTGAAGTTCACGCCGGCCGGCGGCGAGATCGTCGTCCGCGTGCAGATCCAGGGCGACCGCGGCGTGCTGACGGAGGTGCGCGACAACGGCATCGGCATCGCCCCGGAGGATATCGCCCGTGCCCTTTCGCCCTTCGGCCAGGTCGACAGCCGCCTCAGCCGCCGGTACGAGGGCACCGGCCTGGGCCTGCCGCTGGCCCGGGCGCTCGTCGAGCAGCATGGCGGCAAGCTGGAGCTGGAAAGCGCCCCCGGCATCGGCACAACAGTGCGTGTGGTGCTGCCGGCCCATCGCCTCGTCGAGCGCGAGATGCGACGCTGGGTCGCCAGCTGATGGTCACGGCGCCGACGGTGCCGGTAGCCAGGATTCGCTGTTTGCCCTAGGATAGGTGCCGCTCTGCGCGGCTCCAGCTCACGGGCACGGTATGAGACTGCATGTCATCGTCGCATTGCTGCTGACAGCTGGCCTCGCCGTTCCGGCCCTTGCCGCGCCGGAGCGCTATGATTACCGGGTCATTCATCCGACCTACGGCGATATCGGCACTTACAGCAATACCGTCGAGCGACGCGGCGAAGACACCGAGGTGCATAGCGAGCTGCGCATTGCCATTCGGATGCTCGGTATCGTCATCTATCGCCAGGAAGCGACGCGCACCGAGCGCTGGCACGGTCAGAAGCTGGTCTGGTTCGACGGCGTCACGGTCACCAACGGCGAGCGGCTTCCCGTTCACGGCGAGGCAAAGGGGGGCGCCTTTGTCGTCACCACCCCATCGGGAAGCGTCCGCGCACCCGCCGAGGTCCACCCCTCGAATCCGTGGTCGCCCATGGTGCTCAAGACCGACTTCATGATGTCGACCCGCACCGGCGCGGTGCAGCCCGTGCATGTGAGCGGCGGCGAGCTTGAGCCGGTGAAGCTGCCTGGAGTCACTTTGCGCCTCCACCAGTATGAGGTGGTAAGCGACAAGCATCAATTCGTCTGGCTGGACGACAGGGGAACGCCGATCGCCTTCCGCACGGTCGAGAAGGGCACCCCGGTCGATTTCGTGCTGACTCGGCGCGAGCAACTGGCCTCGGGCGACCGCTGACCGATTCCACTCCCTAAAGCAGGTCCCGCAGCACCGCCACCAGCGGCTTGTCCGCCGGCGGCATGGCGTATTGCTCAAGCTTCTGCGGCCTGACCCAGGCAAGGCGCTGGCCTTCCCGCGCGCTGACGACGCCGTGCCACCGCCGGCAGACGTAAAGCGGCATCAACAGGTGGAAGGTCTCGTAGCGATGCGAGGCAAAGCTCAGCGGCGCCAGGCAAGCCTCAGTGACGTCGATCCCAAGCTCCTCGGCAAGCTCGCGGATGAGCGCTGCTTCCGGTGCCTCGCCCGGCTGCACCTTGCCGCCCGGGAACTCCCAGAGGCCGGCCATCGCCTTGCCCTCGGGGCGCTGCGCCAGCAGAACCCGGCCGTCGGCGTCGACGAGCGCGACCGCCACCACCAGGACGACGGGAAACGGCTCAGCTCCGGTAGCTGCCATTGATATCGATGTAGCGATGCGTGAGATCGCAGGTCCACACGGTCCAGCGCCCCTTGCCGATCCCGAGATCGACGGCGATCCGGATCTCGCGCCCGGCCATGTGGCGCGCCACCGGCGCCTCGTCATAACCGGGCACCGGGCCGCCCTTCTCGGTGATGCGAACGCCGCCGACGCTGATGGCGAGCCGGTCGCGGTCGGCCTTCTCCCCGGCCTTGCCCACGGCCATCACGATGCGGCCCCAATTGGCGTCGCCGGCGGCGATCGCGGTCTTGACCAGCGGCGAGTTGCCGATGGCGAGACCGATGCGGCGTGCCGCCCGCGGCGAGGCCGCGCCGTTGACCTCGATGGTGACGAATTTCTCTGCGCCTTCACCGTCGCGGACGATCTGCTGCGCCAAATCGATCATTACCCGGTCGAGCGCCTGGCGGAAACCTTTGAGGCGCGGGTCGCCGGCGCGCGTAACGCGCTTATGCGCGGCCTTGCCGGTGGCGATGAGCAGCACGGTGTCGCTGGTCGAAGTATCGCCGTCCACGGTGATCGAGTTGAAGGAGCGCTCGTTCGCCGTCTTCAGCAGTTCCTGCAGCATGCGCGCGGGAATCGCCGCGTCGGTGAAAAGGAAGGCGAGCATCGTGGCCATGTCCGGGCCGAGCATGCCGGAGCCTTTGGCGAAGCCGCTGATCGCCACCGGCACGCCGTCGATCTCGGTACGCGCAGTGGCAAGCTTCGGGAAGGTATCGGTGGTCATGATCGCCTGCGCGGCTGCGAGCCAGGCGTCGGCCTCGGCGCCGGCAGCGGCGGGTGCCAGTCCGGCGACGATCTTCTCGCCGGGAGGCGGCTCACCGATGACGCCGGTCGAAGCGATGTAGACTTCCCGCGGGTGGCAGCCCGCGATCTTCGCCATCGCGTCGGCCGTCTGCTGCACCACCTGCCGGCCGGCGCGCCCGGTGAAGACGTTGGCATTCCCGGAGTTGACTACGATCGCTCGCGCCTTGCCGCGCGGCAGGCACTGCCGGCACCAGTCGACGGGCGCGCCCGGCGTCAGCGAGCGGGTGAAGACCCCGGCTACGGTGGCACCGGACTCAATGAGCGCAACCATCAGGTCGGTGCGACCGCGATAGCGGATGCCGCAGCTGGCGCTGGCGAAGCGGACGCCGGACAAGGGCGGCAGCTCGGGCGAGCGCTCAGGCGCGAGCGGTGATGGCGCGGTCATGACGTCTCTCCGATGGCCCAGCCGGTCTAGTCCTTCGGCTTGGTGGCCGGCGAGAGGACCGGCACGCCACCGGGCTCCGCCTGCGGCGACGCCCCCTCCAGTTCAGGCAAGGGGCCTTGCCCCTGCGGTCCGGGGGCCGACCTTGGTGCCGACGCGGCGGGCGGCGGCGCTCCGATCTTGGAGCCATCCGGATTGAAGATCTCAATCTTGGCCGCCGTCTTCAGCTCCTTCAGCTTTTGGTTGATGATCTCATGCGCGAGCTGGTCCACCAGCTGCGGCCGCAATTCATCGAGGCTCGGCGGCTTCGCGACGCGGCGGTCCTCGACCTTGATGACGTGCCAGCCGAATTGGGTCTTCACCGGGGTCTTGGTGAATTCGCCCTTCTTCAGCTTGAACGCGGCATCGGCGAATTCGGGCACCATCTGATCCTTGCTGAACCAGCCGAGCTCGCCGCCCGAAGCCTTACCGGCAGGGTCGGTGGTCTTCTCTTTGGCGAGCGTCGCAAAGTCGGCGCCCTTCTCGAGCTGCGCGATCACCGCCTTGGCGTCGGCCTCGTTCGACAGAAGGATGTGCCTCGCACTCACTTCCTCGCGCGGCGGCGCGGTCTTCAGGTATTTGTCATAAGCCGCCTTGAGCTTCGCTTCGGAGATGTTCTTCTGCACCAGCCGATGGACGTAGGCCTGCGCGATCAGCTGATCTTGCATCAGCAGCAGTTGACGCTTCACTTCCGGCTCGTCCTCGACCTTGGCCCGTCGCGCCGCCTGAGCGACGAGCGTGGTCGCCACCATCTGATCGAGGATCGCGCTGTAAAGCTTATTCGGCGGCTGCTGGCGCACTTGCGGCGGCAGACTGCGCGCCGCGTCCTCGATGTCGGAGCGATGGATATCAAAGCCGTTGACGCGCGCGATCACCGGATCCTTCGCGGCAGGCTTCGCCGCCTGCGCCCAGACCGGGCTGGCGAGGAGAATAGTGATGACAAGCACAAAGACCGCCCGAAGCGTCATGCTGGTTTCCTTAAGATCCGAGGGCGCAACCGGACCGGCGGCGCCAGACGCGCCACCCCCTAGAACCGGCAGGCACGTTTTCGAGCGCCCATAAAGCATATTGCCGTGCGCGAGGCAATCTCCGGCATGCTGCCGGCGCCGCATGGAATTGACACTCCGGGCCGATCCGCCTATCTGTCAGGCGGGATTCGCGCGGCCCTGACCCCTCCCGCCCGTACCGCTTCGAGGTTTGGATGATTGGCGCCCTAGCTCGGCGGCTCTTCGGCTCAGCAAACGATCGATACGTCAAGGGTCTGCACCGCAGCATCGACGAGATCAACGCCCTGGAGGCCGAGCTTGCGCCGCTCTCGGACGAGGCATTGCGTGCCCGCACGCCGGCGCTGAAGCAGCGGCTCGAGCAGGGCGAGACCCTCGACGATATTCTTGCCGACGCCTTCGCCACGGTGCGCGAGGCGGCGAAGCGCACGCTAGGCCAGCGCCACTTCGACGTGCAGCTCATGGGTGGAATGATCCTTCATCGCGGCATGATCGCCGAGATGAAGACCGGTGAGGGCAAGACGCTGGTCGCGACGCTTGCGGTCTATCTCAACGCGCTCACCGGTAAGGGCGTGCATGTCGTCACCGTCAACGACTATCTCGCCAAGCGCGACAGCGAGTGGATGGGGCAGATCTATCGTTTTCTTGACCTCTCCGTCGGCTGCATCGTGCATGGTCTCGATGACGAGGAGCGCCGAGCGCAGTACGCGGCCGACATCACCTACGGCACCAACAACGAGTTCGGCTTCGACTATCTTCGGGACAACATGAAGTTCCGGCTCGAAGATATGGTGCAGCGCCCGTTCCAATACGCCATCGTCGACGAGGTGGACTCGATCCTCATCGACGAAGCGCGTACGCCGCTGATCATCTCGGGTCCGGCCGAAGACTCCTCGGTGATGTATCGCACCGCCGACGGCATGATCCCGGCGCTCGAGCCCGAGGACTTCGAGAAGGACGAGAAGCAGCGGCAGGTGGTGCTCACCGACAGCGGCGTCGAGAAGATCGAAGCGGCCATGCGCGAAGCGGGCCTGCTCCAGGCCGGGACCCTCTACGACATCCACAATATCGCGCTCGTCCATCACGCCAATCAGGCGCTGCGCGCTCACAAGCTTTTCGCCCGCGACACGGACTACATCGTCAAGGACGGCAAGGTCGTCATCATCGACGAGTTCACCGGCCGGATGATGGAGGGGCGCCGCTACTCCGAGGGGTTGCACCAGGCGCTCGAGGCCAAGGAGCAGGTCGAGATCCAGGCGGAGAACCAGACGCTCGCCTCGATTACCTTCCAGAACTACTTTCGCTTGTACCCGAAGCTTGCCGGCATGACCGGCACGGCGATGACCGAGGCCGAGGAGTTCGCCGAGATCTACAAGCTCGAAGTGATAGAGGTGCCGACCAATGTTCCGGCGCTGCGCATAGACAATGACGATGAGGTCTATCGCACGGCGCGCGAGAAGCACGAGGCGATCATCACCCAGGTGCAGGAATGCTACGCGCGCAAGCAGCCGGTGCTGGTCGGCACGGTCAGCATCGAGAAATCGGAGGCGCTGTCGACCTTGCTCAAGAAGCGCAAGATCGCCCACCAGGTGCTGAACGCGCGCTACCACGAGCAGGAAGCTTATATCATCGCGCAGGCCGGCCGGCTCGGCGCGGTCACCATCGCCACCAACATGGCCGGCCGCGGCACCGACATCCAGCTCGGCGGTAATCTCGACATGCAGCTGCGCCAGGAGCTTCCGGTGATCGCCGACGAAGCTCTCCGGCAGCAGCGCAGTGTCGAGATCCGAGCCGAGATCGATGCCGCGCGGGAGGCGGTGCGCCAAGCCGGCGGCCTCTATGTCATCGGCTCGGAACGGCATGAGAGCCGGCGCATCGACAACCAGCTGCGCGGCCGGTCCGGCCGGCAGGGCGACCCCGGCGCTTCGAAGTTCTTCGTCTCGCTCGATGACGACCTGATGCGCATTTTCGGTTCCGAGCGCATGGACGGAATGCTGCAGCGTCTCGGCCTCAAGGAGGGCGAGGCGATCATCCATCCTTGGATCAACAAGGCGCTGGAGAAGGCGCAGCAGAAAGTCGAAGGGCGCAACTACGAGGCGCGCAAGTACGTCCTCAAGTTCGACGACGTGATGAACGATCAGCGCAAGGTCGTCTACGAGCAGCGCAAGGACATCATGGCGGCGAAGGATGTCGCCTCCACCATCGCTGACATGCGGCATGAGACGATCGATGCCATGGTCGGCCGCTGCATCCCGGAGAATGCGCTTCCCGATCAATGGGAGGTTGACACGCTGCACGAGGAGTGCCTGCGCGTCCTCAATCTCGAGCTGCCGATCAAGCAATGGGCCGCCGAGGAGGGCATCGGTGACGCCGAGATCAAGGAGCGCCTCACTCAGGCCGCCGACGCCAAGATGGCCCAGAAAGCCGCCAACTACGGCGCGGACATCATGCGCATGGCGGAGAAGAGCCTGCTGCTTCAGATTCTCGATCAGAACTGGAAAGAGCACCTCGTCCAGCTCGATCACCTGCGCCAGGGGATCAATTTGCGCGCCTACGCCCAGCGCGACCCCGTCAACGAGTACAAGCGCGAGGCCTTCGAGCTGTTCAGCGGCATGCTGGTCGAGCTGCGCGAGACGGTGACGCGGGTGCTGGCGAATGTCGAGCTGCGCATCCAGCGTGGCGAGGAGCCGGAGGAGGCGCTGCCGCCGCCACGGCGACCGCGCGCGATGGTCGAGCGGCGCGGCGATCCCGCCCTCGCCGAAGCAGGCGGCGACGGCGCGGCCGGGGCCACGGCGGCGGCGACGGCGGTTGCGGCGCCTTGGGGCAAGACGCCCCGCAATGCGCCCTGTCCTTGCGGCTCCGGCAAAAAATTCAAGCACTGCCACGGCCGCATCTGAACGCGGCATCCGCCGCGCCGTCTTTCTCGCGCGGCGCGAGTTACATCGGTGGAATGCTCCCGGCGCGCGGGCAATGCCGGTACAACGTTACACGGATTTAATCTGCGGGAAGGGGTGGCGTAATGCCAGGCCCGTATATCTGGCGCTGCGCGCGCCGAGCCCAGCGGCATGGCGTTGAGCTATGCGACGATCCCTGTTTCCGAGAGGTAATCTGATGTTGTCCCCTCACTCCCCACAACCGACGGCCGCGGCTTATCGGCGAATACGCGCCGCGGCGCTGGCGACGAGCGTCGGGCTCACCCTGGCGCTGGCGCCCCTTGCCTCGGCGCAGACCGCGGCGGCGCCGCAGGGCCTGCATGAAGCAGCGGCGCTGCCGAGTTTCGCGCCCCTGGTGAAGAAGGTGTTGCCGGCCGTCGTCAATATCTCGGTCACCGAGAAGGCGAATGCGCCGGATGAAGAAGACCAGATGGACGGCGACCAGAACGGCCCGCAGCAGGGCTTCCCGCCCTCGCCCTTCGACGAGTTCCTGCGCAAGTTCTTTGAGCAGCAGGGGCAGGGCATGCCGGGCATGCCGAGCCAACCTCTCCCGCACGCGCAACGCATCGCACTCGGCTCGGGCTTCATCATCGATCCCGCCGGCTACATCGTCACCAACAACCACGTGGTGAACGACGCCGATAAGGTATCGGTGATCTTTCAGGACGGCACCAAGCATCCGGCGAAAGTGCTGGGCCGCGATCCCAAGACCGATCTCGCCCTCCTCAAGATCAACGTCAACCACCCGCTGCCCTATGTCAGCTGGGGCGAAAGCAATGCGCTTCAGGTCGGCGACTGGGTGCTGGCCGTAGGCAATCCCTTCGGCCTCGGCGGCACGGTGAGTTCGGGCATAATCTCGGCGCGCGGCCGCGACATCCATTCCGGCCCCTATGACGACTACCTTCAGCTCGATGCCGCGATCAACCGCGGCAATTCGGGTGGCCCGACTTTTAACCTCCAAGGCCAGGTGATCGGCATCAACACCGCGATCTACTCGCCCAATGGCGGTTCGGTCGGCATCGGCTTCGCGATCCCGTCGAGCCTTGCAAAACCCGTGATCGAGCAGCTGCGCGAGCACGGCAAGGTCGAGCGAGGCTGGCTCGGGGTGCAAATTCAGGAAGTGACGCCGGAGATCGCCAAGAGCCTCGATCTGCCCAAGGCCGAGGGAGCGCTGGTCGCCGACGTGACCAAGGATAGCCCGGCCGCCAAGGCCGGATTCAAGCAGGGCGATGTGATCCTTTCCTTCGACGGCCATGAAGTGCACAAGGTGCGAGACCTGCCGATCATCGTCGCGCAAACCCCGGTCGGCGAGAAGGCCAAGGTCGATATCTTCCGCAACGGCAAGCGCGAGGCGCTCGGCGTCAACATCGGCAAGATGCCGGACAATCCGCAGGTGGCGTCGAACCAGCGAGGCGGCGAGCATCAGGGCACGGGCGAGAAAACCTCGGCGCTCGGCCTGCAGCTCTCGCCGCTCACCAGCGATCTCAGGCAGCGCGCCGGCGTGCCGAAGGATGTTACGGGCGTGGTGGTCACCGGGATCGATGACAACAGCCCGCTCGCCCAGCTCGGCATCCAGCCGGGCGACGTCATCGTGCAGATCAACCGCGAGCCTGTGACGACGCCGAAGCAGGTGGCGGAGAAGCTGAAGCAGGCGCAGAAGGGCAAGAACGAGAACGTGCTCCTGCTTATCAATCGCCACGGCACCAACCAGTTCCTGGCGCTCTCGGTGAGCAAGGGCGGAAACGGATGAGTGAGATGTTCGCCGGGTCGGCGCGCCGCGCCGACCCCGGCGACATTTCGTCGAGCAAGCTCATGCGCATTCTTCTGGTCGAAGACGATCGCGAGGCCGCCAGCTACCTGGTGAAGGGCCTGACCGAGAGCGGACATCGGGTCGCGCTCGCCGAGGAGGGGCGCGACGGGCTCGAGATGGCGACGCAAGAGAATTTCGACGCAATGATCATCGACCGGATGCTGCCGGGCATCGACGGGCTTTCGATCGTTGCCGCTCTGCGCGCCGCGCGCAATCAGACACCGGTGTTGGTGCTGAGCGCGCTCGGCGACGTCGAGGACCGGGTGAAGGGGCTACGCGCCGGCTGCGACGATTATCTTTCGAAGCCCTTCGCTTTCGTCGAATTGCTGGCGCGGCTGGAGGCGCTGACGCGGCGCGGCACGGCCGAGACTCGGCTCAGCGTTGCCGACCTGGAAATGGACCTGCTCACGCGAACGGTCAGCCGCGCCGGGCGCACGATCGATTTGCTGCCGCGTGAGTTCCGATTGTTGGAATATCTGATGCGGCATGCCGGCCACATTGTCACCCGCACCATGCTGCTCGAGAAAGTCTGGGACCATCATTTCGATCCCCAGACTAATGTCATCGACGTGCATGTAAGTCGCTTGCGCCAGAAGCTCGACAAGGGGTTCGCGACGCCACTGCTGCATACCGTGCGCGGCGCCGGGTACACGCTCCGTGCACCGGGCTGAACCGCTTACACGTCGTCGTCGCTGCCGACATTCTGGTTGCTGTCGTCGGCGAAGCTCTGGTCGTCCGTGAAGTCGCCGCCCGCGTCACCCTGGCTGGCACCGCCGGTGAAATCCGCGCTCTGCAGCCCAGGATCGTTGCCGGGATCGACGCCTTGCAGGTCGGCCTGGCCGGATTGCGCGTCCGGCTCGCCGTAGTAATTGTTGATGACGGTCTCGCTGAGACCCGGCTGCATCGGCATGCCGCCGAGGAAACCACCGCCGTAATGTGGCCCAAAGAGCGAGCGGATGCCGTCGAACAGCAAGGCGCCCCCGGCGATGCCTGCCGCGGTCGTGGCCGCTTGGCGGAGGAAGCCGCCGCCCGAGCCCGACAACATCTGCGGCGGGCTCAGCGCCGGCTGCGGCGATGCGGCTTGCGGCGCGGCCGCTCCGGCTCGAGATTGCGTCCAGACCGGGCCCGGCGCGGCAGGCGCAGCCGCTTGCGGCCACGCTCCGGCAGAAGGCACGCTGCCGCGTCCCCCGAGGAAGCTCGGCGCTGCCGTCGCCGCCGGGGGCGCCGCGAGCTGACGCTCGAGCTCGGCGATGCGGCGCTGAGCATCATGGAGTGTCAGGTCCTGAATCAGCACCGTCTGAACCAGCAGGTAGGGCGCGTCCGGCTGTGCCGCCATGCCCTGCCGGATGAGCGATTCCGCCTCGGGGTCTTTGGATTGGCCCGCCTGCTGCTGCAGGCGTCCGAGCAGGGCGGTGATGAGATCGCGTTCTTGCGGTGTCATGCGGTACCTCGCCGAGACGGAAATGGAGCTGGCTCTTAGATCGGGCCGGGCGCGCGGCGCGGCAAGGGGATCAGAGGCCGCGATTTCCCATGGCGAGGAATTTCTCGCGCCGCTGCTGGCGCAGCCCGGGCCCGTCGAGGGTGGCAAGCGGGCGCATCGCCTGCTCGATGGCATCGCCCACGCCGGCGATCGCCGGGAGGCGCTCGCGATGGGCGCCGCCCAGCGGCTCGGGGATGACCGTATCGACGACGCCGAGCTTCAGTAGATCCTGCGCGGTGAGCTTCAGCGCTTCGGCCGCATCCTGCGCGTTGTCGGCGGTGCGCCAGATGATCGAAGCGCAGGCTTCGGGTGAAATGACGGAATAGACCGAATGCTCCAGCATCAGCACCCGGTTACCCGCGGCGAGCGCCAGCGCTCCGCCGGACCCGCCTTCGCCGATCACGGTGGAGATCATCGGCACGCTGAGCTGCAGGCAAGCCTCGACCGCGCGTGCGATGGCCTCAGCCTGGCCGCGCGCCTCGGCATCAATGCCGGGATATGCTCCCGGTGTGTCGACGAAGGTCAGGAGCGGCAGGCCGAAGCGGTCGGCGAGCGCCATCAGCCGGCGCGCCTTGCGGTACCCCTCGGGCTTCGCCATGCCGAAATTGTGCTTGAGGCGCGTTTCGGTGTCGGCGCCTTTCTCATTCGCCAGGACGACGACGCTGCGCCCGCGGAAGCGGCCAATGCCCCCGAGCACCGCGCGGTCCTCGGCGAAGCCGCGATCGCCGGCGAGCGGCGTGAAGTCGGTGATGAGCTCCTTGACGTAGTCGGAGCCGTGCGGTCGGTCGGGATGGCGCGCGAGCTGGACCTTCTGCCAGGGCGTGAGCTTGGCGTAGGTCTGGCGCAGCAGCCGGTCGACCTTGCCTTCTAGGCGCGCGACCTCATCGGCGATGTTAATATCGCTGCCGTTCGAAAGGTGCCGCAGCTCCTCGATCTTGCCTTCGAGCTCGGCCAGCGGCTTCTCGAAATCGAGGAAGTGGCGCATCGGGCGCGATGCCTAGCACAAGTGCGCGCCCGATGCCACAGGCGATCAGCCCGCGCCGATCGCTTCCGCCTTCTTGACCAGCACCTCAGCCTGTCGGATCGACGCGATGTCGATGAGCTTGCCATCGAGCGCGACGGCGCCCCGGCCCTCGCGCTTGGCTTGTTCCATGGCCGCCAGAATGCGCCGCGCGCGTTCGACCTCCTTCGCCGAAGGGGTGAACATTTCGTTCGCGAGTGCCACCTGCGAGGGGTGGATTGCCCATTTCCCTTCGCAGCCCAGTGCCGCCCCCCGCCGGGCCGACGCGCGATAGCCCTCCGCATCGGAGAAGTCTCCGAAAGGACCGTCAATCGGGCGCAGCCCGTTGGCACGGGCGGCCACCACCATGCGCGCCAGCGCGTAGTGCCACATATCGCCCCAATGGGTTTCGCGGCGACCTTCCGCATCCTTGTCGGTAAGGATGGCGTAGTCGGGATTGGCGCCGCCGATATTGGTCGTCCGCGCACGCGTCGACGCGGCGTAGTCGGCGACGCCGAAATGCAGCGATTCGAGCCGCTTCGAGGCGCCGGCGATGGTGTGCACGTTCTGCATGCCGAGCGCGGTCTCGACGATGAGCTCGAAACCGATGCGCTTCTTGAAGCGCTTCGCGGTTTCGATCTGGGTGACCAGCATGTCGAGCGCGTAGACGTCGGCCGCGGTGCCGATCTTGGGAATCATGATGAGGTCGAGCTTGTCGCCCGCCTGCTCGACCACATCGACGACGTCGCGATACATGTAGTGCGTATCGAGGCCATTGATACGCAGCGACATCGTCTTGCCGCGCCAGTCAACCTCGTTGAGTCCCTGGATGATGTTCTTGCGTGCCTTTTCTTTCTGGTCCGGCGCTACCGCGTCCTCGAGATCGAGAAAGACGACATCGGCGGCACCGGCCGCCGCCTTCTCGAAGAATTGCGGATGGCTGCCAGGAACGGCGAGCTCGCTGCGGTTCAGACGCGCCGGCGCATTCTCGACGGTGGTGAAGCTCATGACTGCCTCGCGGCGATGGGGAGCGGATCATTAGGCGACGGATGCGACGAGGTAAAGGCCGATCCTCTATCGTCTTGCACGGCCCGCTGCTCAGCTGCGGCGCGGCTTCCGCCGTGCGAGCGGATGATGCTCGTTTACCAGGCGCTGCAGCCGCTCGCCCGCAACATGGGTATAGATCTGGGTGGTGGCGATGTCGGCATGACCCAGCATCTCCTGTACGCTGCGCAGATCGGCGCCGCGCTCGAGCAGGTGGGTCGCGAAGGCGTGGCGCAGCACATGGGGCGAGAGCCGCGCCGGATCGAGACCGGCCTCGAGCGCGAGCTCTTTGAGGAGCTGCGCGCAGCGCCGGCGGGTCAGATGGCCCGCGCCGCTGCGGGAGGGGAAGAGAAAGCGCGCCGAGCGGCCGCCGCTCTCGAAGGCGCCGCGCACCGCAAGGTAGTCCGCAAGCGCTGCGCGCGCCGGCTCACCGAGCGGCACCAGCCGCTCCTTGTCGCCCTTGCCGCGCAGCACCAGAAAGCGCCGCTCGCCGCGCACCGCAGCAAGCGGCAGGCTCACCAGCTCAGAGACTCGCAAGCCCGCTCCGTAAAGCAGCTCGAGCAGGCAGGTGAGCCGTGCGCCCTCGATACCGCCGCGTACCCGCGCGGCGGCGAGCAGTCCGTCTGCTTCGGCTTCGCTGAGCAGCTTAGGCAGTGGTCGGCCTAATCGGGGTGAATCGAGTGCCGCGCTGGGATCGTCGCTGCGGCGGCCATCTACGACCAGAAAGCGATAGAACTGCCGCAGAGCCGAAAGCCGCCGCGCTGCGCTGCGCGGCGCCAGACCGGCGCGTGCGATTTTCGTCAGATATCGGCGCAGATCCTCGGTGTTGGCTGCCTCGACCGCGCTCCCGAGGAACGCCGCCGCATCGCTGAGGTCGTGCCGATACGCGGCAAGCGTCAGCCGCGCGGCGCCGCGCTCGGCCGCCATCATCTCCAAAAAGGCTTCGATGTGGCGCGACAGCGGCGCCGGTGGCGCAGACTTGCGGCCGGGGCGGCTCAAAGCCCCGCGCCGAGCGCCGCCTCGAGGGCGAGTGCGCGCGCATCCGCCTCGAGGCCAACCGCCTTGAGCCCGGTCACCGCGCGGGCGACGACGACAGGCTCCGTCGAGAGATGATCGCCATCACGGGCGAGGATGAGCGTGGTCAGCACCGTCTCGCCGACACGCTTGCCGGCCGCCGCATCCTGCTGGTCGAGCCAGACCGCCGCGTTGGGCAGGGTGCCCGGTGCCGCAGGGCCGATGAGCGCGGCCCAATCCGCGGGAGCGACCGGCAGGTCGAGCGCCTTCATCACCGATAGCAGCATCGTCGCCTGCTTCCGGTCGCGTCCGGCCGCGGCAGCAACCGCATCGTGCAAGGCTTTGGCGTCGCTCCCGGCGGTTGGCGGCTGCGTCAAGCACAGCAGCAGCGGCGCCGTGCCTGGTGGCGCATGGATCAGCCAGGGCGCCGCGGCATCGGGTCGGCCGCCGGCATAGAGCGCGCGAACCGCCTCGGGCGCGAAGGGCGCGAGATCGTCGCTTGCCGGCAGGTCGGCGAGGACGGGCGCGACCACCCTCGCCATGGTGAAGAAATCATCGCGCTTGCGCGCGCCCGCGAGCAGCGCTTTGAGCGCTGTCGCCCGCGCCGCGGCTGCGGGATCGGTGCGCGCCACCTGGTAGAGCAGCGCACGTTCGCGTGGGGTGGTGGGCGCCCGGCCTTGCTTGATTGCCGACCCGAGCTCGTCCGGCTTGAACTCCACCTTGGCGTAGAGCGCAGCCAACGCGGATGCTGGCATCGCCCCGAGCGCGGTGGCGCGCTCGGCGGCGGCGAGACGCTCGAGCGGTGGCACCGCCTCGTTGCCGGCCCAGGCGCGCAGCGTCGGCAGGTCGGCTGCGGCCACCGCTTCGGCCGGCAGCGGCAGCTTGGCCGCCGCGACCAGCGTCACCAGGATCGGCGACGGGTCCGGCAGCCGCACGAGGCGCATCGGTCTGCCGGCCAGCGCCTCGATGAGTTGGTCGAACACGCGGTCGGGGGGCACCTTCTGCTCGCGCAGCAGGCTCAGGCCGAGCGACGCCTTGGCGCGGTCCCCGGCAAGCGCCTGGCAGGCGATGAGTGCGCGCTGCCACCAGTCTGTCTGGTATCGCTCGATGCCCTCCTGCACGCGCTTGCAGCCGCCGGCGACGTCGTCCTTCGCGAAATAGAGCTCGGCGCGCTGATGATCGAGCGCATCGGTGCGGGTCTGTGCGGGTAGCGCGTCGAGCACCGCGATCGCCCCGTCGACTTCGCCCAGCGCGATCAGCCGCTCGACGCGCAGCGCGGCAAGTCCGGGGCGGTCGGCGGGGTCTTGCCCGGCGGGGGCGATGGCGTTGCTGAGGAGCAGCCGGCGCGACAGAAGCTGCAACTCGGGCGATGTCGTCGGCTCAAGCTGGCTCAAGGCCGCGGCGACGAAGCTCCGCGGCGTGCCTTGCCACATGCTGTCCGGCAGCGGGTTGCCCGCGCTGTCGAGCGTGCCGATCCACGCGCTGTCGACCGGCGCCAAGGCCGTGGCGCGGATCGATGCGCCCTGCTCCGCCGGCGCGGACGTCCCCCCCTGTGCTGCAGGCGAAGGGGCTGGCGCCTTCGGAGCACTAGGGGCGGTGGTGTTGCCGGTAGGTTCGGTCGGGACGAGGCGGACGGGCGGGCCAAGCTGCGCCCGCGCTGTCCAGGGCGTCAGCAGCCCGAGCGCGACCAGCGCGGCGGCAAGCGCAAGCCGGCGCTCATTTCGGGAGCTTGGCATCCGGAATAACGTGCTCGACTCGGGCGGAAGGTGCCGGGATGTTCCAGAGCATCAGCGTGCTGACCACGCCGACAACGATGACGACCAGCACGGCGGCGGTGATCAAAGCAAATTTTGCCATCTTTTCCGTAGGTTCCTGCGCGAATTGCGCGACACGGCGTGGGCCGCCGCTCGGTTGACGCTAAAGTCGGGCGATATGCTAGGGTGCCATCATGGCTTCTTCGCGGCGAGTGTATCGGCGCCTCAAGCTGGTTTCAACGGCCCGGCCGGGTGCGGCATGAGCGCACTACCCGCGCGGCCGACGCGGACGATCGCCTTGGTGGGCTTGATGGGTGCCGGCAAAACCAGCATCGGCCGCCGTCTGGCGCAGCGTCTCGGACTCCCCTTCGTCGATGCCGATGCCGAGATCGAGGCGGCGGCGCGCAGCACCATCGAGGAGATCTTCCTGCGCCACGGTGAGGCTGCGTTCCGCGACGGCGAGCGCCGCGTCATCGCCCGGCTGCTCGAAGACCCCCCGCATGTGCTCGCCACGGGCGGCGGCGCGTTCATGGATCCGGCGACCCGAGCGCACCTGCGGGAGTATGCGGTGACGGTGTGGCTGCGCGCCGACCTGGAGCTGATGCTGGAAAGGGTGGCTCGGCGCAACAATCGGCCGCTGCTCAAGGCCGGCGATCCCCGTGCGGTGCTCGAACGGCTGATCGCCGAGCGCTATCCCGTCTATGCCGAAGCCGACGTCACTGTCGACAGCTTGGATGGGCCGCCCGACATCACCGTTGAGCGCGTGCTGGCGGCGCTCGCCGAGCGCGAGGCCGCCCCGCGGCGGCAGACGTCGCCATGAGCACGGCCGAGCGGCTCGCCGTTGCGCTCGGGCGGCGCAGCTATGACATCGTCGTCGGCAGCAATCTCCTCGCTGAAGCGGGGGCGCTGCTGTCGCCGCTGATCCGCCAGAAGCGCGTCGTGATCGTCACCGACACCATTGTCGCGCCGCTGCATCTCGCGCGCCTGGCCGGATCGCTCGATCAGGCCGCAATCCGGCATGACACGATCGTTCTGCCGCCCGGCGAAGCGACGAAGGATTTTGCGCATTTCGCCCAGCTCTGCGAGGACGTGCTGGCGCTCGGGATCGAGCGGGGCACTACGCTTATCGCGCTGGGTGGCGGCGTGGTCGGCGACCTCGCCGGTTTTGCCGCCGCTTCGCTGTTGCGCGGGCTCGATTTCGTCCAGCTGCCGACCACACTGTTGGCGCAGGTTGACAGCTCAGTCGGCGGCAAGACGGCGATCGACACGCGGCACGGCAAGAATCTCGTTGGCGCTTTCCATCAGCCAATTCTGGTGGTGGCCGACATCGACACGCTTGCGACATTGCCCCGCCGCGAGCTGCTGGCCGGCTACGCCGAGGTGGTGAAATACGGCCTGATCGGCGATCGCGCCTTCTATGATTGGCTGGAGGGGCGGGGCGCTGCGCTGGTCGCCGGCGATGTGGCGGCACGACAGCAGGCGGTGCGTCGGAGCTGCGCCGCCAAGGCGGCGGTCGTGGCCGCCGATGAGCGCGAGGAAGGCGAGCGCGCGCTGCTCAACTTCGGCCATACCTTCGGCCATGCGTTCGAGGCGGCGACGGGCTTCGGCGAGGTGCTGAAGCATGGCGAGGCGGTGGCGCTCGGCATGCAGCTCGCCTTCGATCTCTCGGTGCGGCTCGGATTTTGTCCGCCGGCTTCGGCCGAGCGGGTGCGCCGTCACCTCTCCGGCCTGGGACTGCCGACCGTCCCTTCGGCGCTGGGCCGGCCGTTTGCCGTCGAAGCGTTGCTGCCGCTCATGCAGAAAGACAAGAAGGTGAAGGATGGCCAAGTCACGCTGATCCTCGCGCGCGATATCGGCCAGGCCTTCATCTGCCGCGATGTCGCCCCGGCCGTGCTTGCCGATTTCCTCACCGCCGCGCTCGCGCGCGGACGGAATGCCGAGTGAGGCGCTCTCTTACAGCAACAACAGCGATCAGTCTTCCCCATGCCGCTCTCACCCGCCGCGCCGCGCGAGCATATTCACACCCGTTCCATCGAGTGCCGCGGCTATCGCCGCGAGGACGGACTCTGGGATGTCGAGGCGCACCTCACCGACACGAAGACCTATAGTTTCGATAATCATTTCCGCGGCGAGTTGCCGGCGGGCGCGCCGGTGCACGATATGTGGCTGCGGATCACGGTCGATGATCGGCTCGTCATCCATGCCATCGAAGCTGTGACGGAGGCCAGCCCCTATGCCGCCTGCCCGGCGGTGACGGCCAACTTCCAGCGGCTCAAGGGGTTGCGCATCTATCCCGGCTTCCAGAAGCAGGTGCGCGAGCGGCTGGGCGGCACCGAAGGGTGCACGCATCTCGTCGATCTGCTCGGGCCGCTGGCCACGACGGCGTACCAGACGGTGTTTCCGTGGCGAGCGCGGCAGGAGGAGCGGCGTCTGGCCCGCGAGGGCAAGCCCGCCGCGCGCCCGACCCGCCGGCCGAAGCTGGTCGACAGCTGTCATGCCTTCGCCAGCGACGGCGAAGTGGTGCAGCGCTACTGGCCGGAATTCTATACCGGAAGGTGACGGCCGGGACTGCCATGCCCGGCGAGGCGGTGCCCCTCGTCCGTTGCGGCAGCTCGAAAATAGCGCAGCAGATAGACCCGGATGGCCGCCGTGAGGCTCGATTCCGAGCGCTGGCGGTCGATCTCCGTCACCAGTTCATTCAGCGTCTTGCTCTCGCGCGCGCAGATCTGCTGCAGCGCCTCCCACATCATCGGCTCCAGCCGCATGCTGGTGCGCCGGCCGCCCACCGTGACGTTGCGGTTGACGAGGGTTGAGGCCGACCGCGAGAGCTCGGCATTCGCGGCGAGACCGGAGGGATGGTGTGCCCGTTCGCGCTGCTGCATGGGTAGTAAGAATAGATCAAATTTTTTCGAGCTGCAATCATTTCGAGAAAAATTAACGAATCGGCAACCGCGAGTTGCCGTCAGGACGCTCAGCCGGAATGCGGAAGGTCAGCAGAAGGGCGATTTCGCTTGTCTTCCTCGGGCGTTAGCGTAACGAGCGCGAGCGCATGGATGGGTCCGGCCAGCTCTTCCGCGAGCAGCGCATAAACGCGGCGCTGGCGTGCCACGCGGCTTTGGCCGGCGAACGCGGCGGCGACCACCTCGACGCGAAAATGACTTTCGCCTTCCGGGCGGGCACCGGCGTGGCCGGCGTGCCGGTGCGACTCATCCTCGACGCTCAGCCGGGCCGGCTGGAGCCCGGCGGTGAGTTTCTCGCGAATACGATCGACCACCCGCATGCAGCGAAGCTGGAATCCTCGGCGCGCGCTGTCAAGAAGGCACCGCAGGGCTGCGCGACGGTGGCTTGTCAGCGCTTGGGGCACCCCCCATACTCAGCCCCATGCCACGCGCCAGCATCGAAGCCAGCGCCGAATCCGCCGCGGCGGCCGCGGCGACGCGGCTCTGCGACCATCCGGGCTGCTCGGCGAGCGGTGATTACCGCGCGCCGCGTTCGCGCGATCGGCTGCGTCACTTCTACTGGTTCTGCCTCGACCACGTCCGCGCCTACAACGCGCAATGGAATTACTATGCCGGCATGAGCTCTGCCGAGATTGAGGCGGAGATCCGCAACGATACCGTCTGGCAGCGTCCGACATGGCCGCTGGGCGGCCGTTTCGGGCTGTTCGGCGCGCGCGTCCGCGATTTCGGCATGTTCGGCTTCGAGGACGAGGAAGAGCGCACGGCCAAGGCGCGAAAGCGCCCGCTGTCCGAGCAGGAGCAGGCGCTTGCCGTGTTCGACCTGACGCTGCCCGTCACCTTTGCCGCCCTCAAGGCGCGCTACAAGGAACTGGTCAAGCAGCATCACCCGGACTCCCATGGCGGCGACAAGGTGGCCGAGGAGCGTCTCAAGATCATCAACCAGGCCTATACGACGCTGAAGGCGAGCTATTTCCCTTCAGGTTAGCGCCGACGGCCTGGACAGAGACCGACCTTCCCACCACAGAGACTGATATCCCGATGGCTTCGCCACAAACCTCCCCGGTAGAGACACCGCTCGACCAGCCCGACATCACCGTCTCCGTCCGGCAGACCTTCGGCCTCGACAGCGACATGCAGGTTCCGGCCTTCTCGCGCCCCGACGATCACGTTCCGGAGCTCGACGAGGCCTATCGCTTCGACCACGACACCACGCTCGCCATTCTCGCCGGCTTCGCCTACAACCGCCGGGTCCTCATCCAGGGCTATCACGGCACCGGCAAGTCGACGCATATCGAGCAGGTCGCGGCGCGGCTCAACTGGCCCTGCATCCGTGTCAACCTCGACAGCCATATCAGCCGCATCGACCTCGTCGGCAAGGATGCGATCGTGCTGCGCGACGGCAAGCAGGTGACCGAGTATCGCGAGGGGCTGCTGCCCTGGGCGTTGCAGCATCCGACGGCGCTGTGCTTCGATGAGTACGATGCCGGGCGGCCCGACGTGATGTTCGTCATCCAGCGCGTGCTCGAGGTCGAGGGCAAGCTCACGCTGCTCGATCAGAACCGCGTTATCCGCCCACATCCGGCGTTCCGCCTCTTTGCCACCGCGAACACCATCGGCCTCGGCGACACCAGCGGCCTCTATCATGGCACGCAGCAGATCAACCAGGGTCAGATGGACCGCTGGAACATCGTGGCGACGCTCAACTATTTGCAGCACGAGGCCGAAGTGGACATCGTGCTTGCCAAGGCGCCGAGCTGGGACAACGAGGAGGGTCGCCGCTCGATCAACGCCATGGTGGCGCTCGCCGAGCTTACCCGCGCCGGCTTCATCAACGGCGACATCTCGACCGTGATGTCGCCGCGCACGGTCATCACTTGGGCCGAGAACGCGCGCATCTTCAACGACATCGCCTTCGCCTTCCGCCTCACCTTCCTCAACAAGTGCGACGAAGTCGAGCGCGCGACCGTGGCTGAATATTATCAGCGCTGCTTCGGCACGGAGCTCAAGGAGACCGGGGTCAAGGCGCAGCTCGTCTGACCATGGCCGAGAACGAGACGCCGCTCGACGTCTTCAAACGCGCGACCGCGGCGACGGTACGCGCCATCGCCGAGCGCGAGGACGTGACGGTGAGCTACGGCGCGGAGCCCGCGGCTGCTTCCGGGACGCGCGTCCGTCTGCCGTTGCCCGGACGCGAGCTCAGCGCCACCGAGGCTGCCCCGGTGCGCGGCGCTGCCGACGCGGTCGCACTCAAGCTTCGCTACCACGACGCAGCGCTTCATGCGCGGCGGCAGCCGGCAAGCGAGACCGCCCGCGCTATTTTTGAAGGCGTCGAGCAGGCGCGCGTCGAGGCGATTGGCGTCAGGCGAATGGCCGGCGTCGCCGGCAATCTTGCCGCGATGCTCGACGAGCGCTACAGGCGCCAGGGTTACGAGCACCTCGCCGAACGTAATGACACGACGCTGGCCGAGGCGGTCCGGCTGCTCGCGCGCGAGTCCCTGACCGGCGCGCCGCCGCCTCCCGCGGCGCAGCGCGTCGTCGAGATGTGGCGGCCGTTCCTCGAAGGTAAGGTCGGCCGCGATCTGCTGGAGCTCGGACGTCACATCGGCAATCAGGAAGCCTACGCCAAGACCGCCCGCCAGCTCATCCAGGATCTCGACCTCGATCTCGGTGATGCCGAACAGGATGCCGAGAGCGAAGATCAGGAGGGCGAGGGCGACGACGCCGACCAGAATGACAGCCAGAGCGACGGCGGCGAGGGCGCGGCGGCCGGGGCGCAAGGCGCGCTCGAAGGCGGCGTGCCCGAGCACCAGCAGGAGGACGGGCAGCCGGCCGGCGCCGAGGAGATCGAGGGCGAGCTGATGCCCGGTGCTGGCGACGATGATCCCGGGCGGCCCGGACGTCCGGGCAACATGCCGCGCCACGGTCTCAACGACGATCCCACCGCCTACCGCGCCTTCGCCACCGAATGCGACGAGACGGTCGAGGCGGAGGCCCTCTGCGACCCGGACGAACTGACGCGACTGCGCGGGCTGCTCGATCAGCAGCTCTCGCATCTGCAGAGCGTCATCGCCCGACTCGCCAACCGGCTGCAGCGCCGCCTGCTGGCGAAGCAGACCCGCGCCTGGGAGTTCGACCTCGAAGAGGGCATGCTCGACGCCGCGCGGCTGTCGCGTGTCATTACCAATCCCGTCTATCCGCTCTCTTACAAGCGGGAGAAGGAGACCGATTTTCGCGACACGGTGGTAACGCTGCTCATCGACAATTCCGGATCGATGCGCGGCCGTCCGATCACCGTGGCGGCGATGAGCGCCGACATCCTGGCGCGCACCCTGGAGCGCTGCGGGGTCAAGGTCGAGATCCTGGGCTTCACCACCCGCGCCTGGAAGGGTGGCCAGTCGCGCGAGCGCTGGATCACCGCGGGCAAGCCAGCCAATCCTGGCCGGCTCAACGATCTGCGCCATATCATCTACAAGCCGGCCGATGCGCCCTGGCGGCGCGCGCGCCGCTCGCTCGGCCTGATGCTGCGCGAGGGCATCCTCAAGGAGAACATCGACGGCGAGGCACTGCTCTGGGCGCATAACAGGCTGATGGCACGGCCGGAGCAGCGCCGCATCCTGATGGTGATCTCGGACGGCGCGCCGGTCGATGACAGCACGCTGTCGGTCAATCCCGGCAATTATCTCGAGCGGCATCTGCGCGAGGTGATCACCGATATCGAGCGCAACTCGCCGGTCGAGCTGGTGGCCATCGGCATCGGCCACGATGTCACGCGCTACTATCGCCGCGCCGTCACCATTGTCGATGCCGAGCAGCTCGGCGGTACCATGCTCGAGAAGCTCGCCGAGCTGTTCGACGAGGACGAGAAGCCGACCCGCGCTGCGCAGCGGCAGCGGCGGAAGCTGGCCGGCTGAGAACGCTCGCCGATCAGCGGAGGCCGTGCTGGCTGAACCAGGCAAGCATGCGCTTCCACCCGTCCTTGGCCGCCTCCGGCTGGTAGCTCGGCCGGCAGCCTAGTAGTCGAGCTTCCAGTTGACGCCGACGCCGGTACCGACGTCTTGCCCGCCTGCAGTGGTCTCGATGCTGATATGGCGCGTCACGTCGATCTGCACGTTCACGGCGCTCGAGCTGGTCCCTAGACCCTGCACCACGCCGACATAGACACCATTCGCCACGTATTTCCCGGCGCTCACTGTGGTCGCGCCGACCCCGCCGCCGCCGCCGGTCGCGGCGAGCGGCGTCGGCGCGCTGCCGACACCGGCGGTGGGAAAGGCGCTCGGTACGCCGGCCGGCGTCGTCGGCATGGTGACATTGCTCAACGTGCTGGAGGCGCTAGCCGAGCTCAGGCTCAACCGGTCGAGGCCGAGGCCCTGTCGGATGCGATCGAGCACGCTGGGATCGCCGCCCGTGGCCAGGGCCGCCGCCGCTTGCGCGAGCTCGAAGCCTTCCGCGGGGCTGATCTTGCTGACGCTCGTGCCGAACAGCAGTCGCGACAGTATCTCATCCTGTGGCAGCTGCGGCTCGGAGGAGAGCCTGATGCTGGGGCGGGTCGCCGTGCCGGTGATCCGCACGATGGCGACGATGTCGGTCGAGCTGGCGCGCGCCTCGATGTTGATCCCGGGATCGATGCGCTTGCCGCCGAGGAAGGTGATGGTGCCGCTGCTCAGCGTCGCGGTCCTGCCGAGGAAATTGTAAGTGCCGTGCACGACCTCGAGCTTGCCGTTGATCGTCGGCTGGGCGGTGGTTCCGGTGACGTGCAGATGCCCGCGCCATTCGCTGTCGAGACCACGGCCACGCACGAAGACTTGGCCCGGTAGCTCGACGCTGACGTCGAGCGCAAGCGAAAGCAGGGAGACGTGAGCCTGGGTCTCCTCGGGCGTCGACAATACTTGGCCTGTGGCACTGTTGATCACGGTGGCGGCGACTGGGCGCACATTCTGCGGAAGCCGATCGGGAACGCGCAATTCCGCATGGTCGATGCTTAGTCGCGCTCCCAGGCGAGGTGCGTCGAGCGTTCCGGCGAGGGTGATATCGCCGCTTACCGTCGCTGTTGCCTCGTCGCGCTGCACGGCGCGGAAGCTCTTGAAGGAGCCCGAGACGTCGAAGCGCGGTCCCGCCGGTCCGGCGAGATCGACGGCGCCGGAGAGCGCGAGGCTGCCCGTGGCGCCGTCGCCGGCGCGGAAGTGCTCCAGCACGAGGCGATCTCGGTCGCCCACGAGATCGAAGCTCATGCCGGTCAAGGTGGTGCCCCAATAGAGGCTCTCATATCGCCCGTCGCGCACCGTGAGCTTGCCGCTCGCTTCGGGTGCAGCGACGCTGCCGCCGACCGTGACGTCGACGGCAAAACGCCCGGCCAGCCGATCCTCGCCCAGCGGCAGCACGTCGGAGAGCTTGGCAAGCTCTCCACCGCCTTCGAGATGCAGCGCGACGGCGCCTTGCGGCGGGAGATGCGGCCTCAGCGTCTGCGGATCGAGCAGCAGCGGCGCATGGCCGGTGAAGCCCAATGCTGCATTGTCCGGGCCGGCGAGGCGTCCTTGCGCCGTTACCACGCCGCCCCGCCAATCGGCCGAGAGGACGAGACCCAGTGGCGCGAGATCAGGGCGGCTCGCCCCGGCGAGTCGAAGCTCCTCGCCGTCGACGACGAGGCGCCCTTCGGGCTGCCGGAGACTGCCGGCGAGCGTCGCTTCGAAGCTGAGTGTACCGCTCACATTCTGCTGTCCACCCAGTTCGGCGAGACTGTGCACTGGCAAAGCGGAACCGCGAATATGGAGCGTCAGGGTGGCCCGCTTGAGCGAGCCGTCTCCGGCGACACGGCCCGTGCCGAAGCTGAGGTCGAGGCCGGCGAAGGCGAGATCGTCGCCGCGGCGCGTCAGCAGCAGCGGCTTGTCCAGTTCTACCGGTAGCTTGCCTAGCGCGCCGGCAAGCCGCGTCACCCTGAGTTCGATGTCGTTCCCGTCAAGGCGCAGGTTGCCGCTCGTGTCC
This sequence comes from Allostellaceae bacterium, assembly GCA_035553515.1. GTDB lineage: Bacteria > Pseudomonadota > Alphaproteobacteria > ATCC43930 > CGMCC-115725 > DAHUYF01. The sequence goes on from DATNDG010000090.1 coordinate 38,550, forward strand.
AGCGTATAGGCCTCGCCGGCCTTACCATGGGCCTTGGCATTCAGCGCGAAGCGGCCCGGTCTCTGCGCCTCGCCGGTGAGACTGAGGCTCGCTACGGTCGCCTTGCCGAGGGTCGCCTGTTCGACGGCAATCTCGACGCGGCCCGCCGGCCTCGTCGCGAGCTGCGTGAGCCGCACCGTGGCGCGCAAGCGTTCGGCGCGCATACCCTTGAGCGACAGCGCCTTGCCGTTGAGCGTGACATCGGCCGACTGCTCCTTGTCGCCGCTGAGGCGTGCCTCGAGCGCGGCACTGCCCGCCACCGGCGTGCCGAGCAGCGGCGACCAAGGTTTGAGATCGGGTGCGGTGCCGGTGAGCGAGCCTGCGATCCGCTTGCCGGAGAGGCTCAGCGCGAGGTCGCCGGCGAGATGCGTTCGCGCGGCGTCCAGGCGAATACGGCTCAACCGCAATGTGTCGCCGGCCAGCGCCGCGGCGGTCGATGCCGTGCCGTTCAGTCCGGCTCGGCTGAAGCGCACGTCAAGGGTTCCGGAAAGCTTGGCGAGATCGGCGATCGAAGCCTGCGCTTCCAAATGATCGAGGTTGAGATTGCCGGCGCGCAGCGCCTCGCCGCTGAGAGTCGCGCTGGCGGTAAGCGCCTGCGGCGAGCCGCTAAGCGTCCCCGTAATGCTGGCCGAGCCGGCCAATTGCGGGCCGAGGGCGGCAAGCCGCGGCAGCGCCAGATGGTAGTGGGCATCGAGGTTCCCGGTCGCGCTTCGGCTGCCGGAACCGGCAAAATTGGCGTTGGCAGCCTCGATGCTGATGTCACTGGCGCTCAGTACGCCATCGGCGGCACGCGTAACGGTCGCGGTGATCGTCGCCTTCTCGCCGAGCAGCCGATCGACCGCGCCGGTGCCGCTGCGTGGCGCGTCGAGGGTCCCGCTGACTACGGCGGTCGCACTGCCATCGGCCGCGGCGCGGAAATCGGCGGCAACGGCGAGCGCGCCGGAAGTGCCGCCGGTGAAGCGTCCGATATCCGGCACGTGCAAAGTCGCTTCGCCGGCAAGCCCGTCCACGCCGCCCGCAGCCCGAGCGACGAACTCGCTGCCGGCGTCCTCGATTTCGATCGCGTTCAGCGCGAGGTGCTTGGCGGCACGATCGAACTGCGCACCGAGCCGCCAGTCGAGCCTCTCGCCGAGTCCGCCGGGCAACGCGGTCGCGCCGGGTACGACGCCCCGCAAATCGCCGCTTGCCGAAATCTCGATCGGCGTGTCCGGGACGGAAGGATTACCCATGGCGCCGAGATCGATGGTCGCGCCGGCCGACGCAATGCGATCGTGATCGAACGCAAGCTGCCCGCCTGCGAGCGTGAGACGCGCCCGCGGCGCTTCGAGCGTGCCACCCAGCGCGAGCGACAGGTCCGCGGTGCCGCCGAGGCGGCCCCCCGCGAGCGCCGAAAGCGGCGCCAGATCAGGCAAGTTCAGCTTGCCCTGGCCCGACAGAGCGCCACTGTTGCGCGCAAAGGCTCCACGCGCGTTGAAGCGCGCGGCGCTCTCCGAGAGGGTAAGGTCTGTGAGGCGGATCTCGTCGCCGGAGAGATCGAGCGCAGCGGAAAAGTCGAGCGTGCCGGCGAGCAGCGGTTGCAGCCGCGCCGGCAGCAGCGCTGCAAGCTGCGCATTGCCGGTCGCGCTGACGCGATAGCCTGCGTTGCCGCGGATGCGGAATGCGGCATCGAGCGCCGCCTGCGTGCCGGCATGAAACGCGAGGCCGCCGCGCCAGTCCGCGAGCGGACCGCGGCCCGCGAGGTGTAGCACGATCGGAAGCGGCTCGGACTTGCCGAGCGCGTCGGCAAGGAGCCTGCCGCTCGGCTCTTCGACATCACCGGAGAGATCGAGCACCGGCGGCGTGCCCGAGAGCGCGAAATGAAGCTTCGCCTCGCCCGGCGTCGCGTCGATGCGGCGCAGCTCGAGATCGGCGGCGGCACTGCCGCCGCCGAGGCGGCCGCTGGCGTTCAGGGTCACTGCAACCGGCTCGCCGATCAACGCCGGCCCGAGTGCGAGGCGGTCGACGTGCAGTTGCTCCAGGCGCAGGGGGAGCGGCGGGTTCAACAGAGAGGATAGCTCGAGATGGGATGGTGTGGAGGAGAGGCGTCGGACCTCGACATCGCGCGCCGCAAGCCGGCGCACGGTCAACCGTCCGGCGAGCAGATCGGCCGGCGCGATAGAGATCCCAGCCCGCACGATAATGATTCGCGGACCTTCGGCATCGGCGATCTCGATCCGTGCCACGCGCAGGTCGAAGGGCACGAAACCTTCGAGGCCGCTCACCGTGACGCGCTCGCCGGGACCGGCGAGCGCGCGGCCCAGCGCGGCGGCGATCCAGGCGCGTCCGGGTGGCGTCTGCGCCAGTGCGAAAACGGCTGCGAGCAGCAGCAACACCCCTAGAACGATGCCGCCCGCGAGCCTCAGCGCCCTTAGACTCCTCGCCATTGCTCCTCGGCTAAAACGCCTGGCCGATACTTATATATACCTCGATCGGTTTGTCCCCCGGACGATGGGTGAAGGGTGTCGCAAGATCGAGGCGCAGGGGGCCGACCAGGGTGTAGTAGCGCAGGCCGACGCCCGCGCCCCAGAACAGGCTGGAGTTGTCGGGGAGGCTCGTCGGGTAGACGTTGCCGCCTTCGACGAAGGGGACGATGCCGATCGTGTCGGTGATGCGATAGCGCAGCTCGGTGCCGAGCTCCAGGCTGGATGCGCCGCCGACCGGCACCCCCGCAGCATCGAGCGGCCCCGCATGCTGAAAGGCGTAGCCGCGCACAGAACCCGCGCCACCGGCATAAAGCCGCTTGTCGGCCGGCAGCTCGTCCCGGCGCGCGCCGACGATGGAGCCAAGAGCGGCGAATCCGGCGAGGACATAGCGGCCGGTGTCGTCGAGCCGTTGATAGTGGCGCAGCTCCAGGCGAGAAGTGACGAAATCAAGGTTCGGGCCGGCCACGGCGTGATAGGGAGTCACCGTCAGGTTCTGCCGGCCGCCGATCGTCGGATCGAGCAGATCGTCGGTGGTGTCGCGGCGCAGCACGACCGGCAGGCCGACCAGCGAGTAGTTCTCGTCGCTCAATCCAAGTTCGTTCTCGTGCACCGTCGCGCGCTCGAAATCGAGGCCGGTGACCAGCGTCAGCGAGGGCAGGAGCGGACGTTCGACGCCGAGAAAGATCTGCGCGCGCCGGCTGTTGAAGGCGTCGGTCGTCTGCTTCAGCAGGCCGGCGTTGGCCACCAGAGCCTGATTGGGATCGATGAAATCGGGCTTGCGGAAATCGAGCGCCAAGCCGAGCTGGCGTTGCGCCACGCCGGCGGTGGCGCGCAACCGCTCGCCTTCGCCGAAAAGGTTGCGATGCTCCCAGAACGCCTGACCGCCGAGGCCGAGATTGGTGTTATAGGAGACGCCGGCGCCGACCGATCGCGGCGGCCCCTCGACCAGGTCGACGGTCATCGCCACCTCGCCGCCCGCGTCCGGCGATGCGGCATGATCGACGCGCACCGCGCTGAAGAGGCCGGTTCTCACCAGGCTCTCTCGCGTCGCCTCGACCTGGCGGCTGTCATAGGGACTGCCCTCCTTCCACGCGATTCGGCGCTGGACGAAATCGCGATTCACGCGCTTCAGTCCGTGGATCGCCAACCGGCCGAACCGCGCCGGCGGCCCGGACGAAACGGTGAAGCTCGCGCTCATTGTGTGTTTGGCCACATCGATCACGACCTTCCGATCGGTCACCGTGGCGAAAGGATGGCCGTCGCGGGCATAGACGTCGACGATGCGTGCCTCGGCGGCGGCCACGGGTGCAGAGCGCGCCGGTGCGCCGATATCGAGCCCGACGGCGCCGGTCCCCAGCTTGTCGAGGAGCGGCGGTGTGCCGCCTTCGGGCGTGCGGAACGTAATTTCCGACAGCCGGAACAGTGGACCGGGCTCGATGGTGATGGTGACCTGCTCGGGCTTGCTGCTGGTGTCGAGCGTGTAGGAGACTTTTGCCTGCCAGTAGCCCTCCGCGCGCATCACCTGCGCCAGTCGTGGCAGATCGTCATCGGCGCGCCGGCGTAGCGCACCGTTGCTTGGCGGCGGCTTGTCCTGAAGTGCGATGAGCTGTGAGGCGGATTTAAGCGCATCGCTGATACGTGAATTGTCGAGACCCTGCAGTTGGAGCTCGGTCTTGTAGGTGATTTCGGGCGGCGCCGCGGCGAGCGCCGGCGCGGCGAACGGAGCCAGCGCCAAGGCCAAGCGCAGGGCGCGGCGTGTTCCGGTGAGTAGCGCACGATCCCCGCGCCTCGTCATCTCGGCCTGCAAGGAAGCGTTCCGCCCGTTGCCACCCGTTCTTCCCCGAACCTTCGCGTCCGCTATAGCGGGATTCGCAGGATAAAGTAACCCTGAGCGTTGCCACTCCATCGGGCTGCTTGCCTCGCGCCGTCCGGTCGGGGAAGCTCTGCGCGGGAGGACCCGATGCGATGACCGAGAATCCGCGCTGGAAGCGCCGGCCGGCTGGATCGACCTGGGGCGATTTCGGCCCCGATGATCAACTTGGCCGGCTCAACCTGATCACGCCGAAGAAGGTGCTTCAGGGTATCGCCGAGGTGAAGGAAGGGCGCAGCTTCTGCTTGTCGCTGCCGCTCGATTATCCTGGCGGCAGCAAGCTCAATCCGCGCCGCCATCCGCCGGAATTGCGCCCGACGCTGCGCGGCGGTGGCCCCAATTTCAATTATCCGGTCGGCCGGGACGACCCGAAATTCACCGATGTCGTCTGCGACGATCTCGTGCTTCTGACGCTGCAATACTCGACGCAATGGGACACGCTCGCCCATGTCGGGCAGATGTTCGACGCGGACGGCGATGGCAGGCCGGAGATGGTCTACTACAACGGGTATCGCGCCGGTCAGCACGTCATCGGCCCGCGCGACTGGACGACCGGCAAGGAGCAACCGCATCAAGGAGCGCACGCCCTCGGCGTCGAGAACATGGCCGTGAAGGCGATTCAGGGTCGTGCCGTCATGATCGATCTCGAGGCGCATTACGGCCGTGAGCGCAAGCTCGTCGGCTTCGAGGATCTGATGGACATCCTCAAGCAGGACAAGGTCGAGATCGAGGAGGGCGATATGGTGTGCATCCGCACCGGCTTCGCCCAGCTCGTGCTCGACATGAAGAAGGAGCCCGACGAGAAGGTGCTGCATGGCGCTTGCGCCGTGCTGGACGGCCGCGACGAGCGCCTGCTCAACTGGATCACCAGGAGCGGTCTCGCCTCGTTGATCGCCGACAATTACGCGGTCGAGGCGTTTCCATCGCGCCCCTGCACCGGAGATCATTGCGCGGCGTTGCCGCTGCACGAGCATTGTCTCTTCAAGCTCGGCGTCAATCTCGGCGAGCTCTGGTATCTCTCGGAGCTGGCCGACCACCTGCGTGCGCAGAAGCGCAACCGCTTCCTGCTGACGGCGCCGCCCCTGCGGCTGCCAGGGGCGGTGGGCTCGCCCGCCACCCCGGTCGCGACGGTCTAGCGCGCCGCCAAATCGCCATGGTTGAATCGTGGCGCCAGCGATCGCGAGCAGGTCGATCAGTGTAAGGCGCAAGCCTACAAGGCGGCGGCCACGGCATTGGCCGCCCGGCTCGCCGGCGAGACTAGCGCAACGCCCTTTCCACCAGCGCGTCGAGCACCGTGGCGCCCTGGCCCGCCGCGCCCACCAGCACGGGGTTGAGATCGATCGAGGCGATCTGCCCCTCGGCCGAAGAGATCACCGCGCCGAGCCGCCATGCGGCGTGGGCGAGAGCCCCGACATCCGCGGGTTTTTCGCCGCGTATGCCCTTCAGGATCGGCGCGATGCGCAGCCGCAGGATCGCGGCACGCGCCTCGGCTTCGGAGAAAGGCGGCAGGAGCAGCTCGATGTCCGGCAAGGCTTCGACATATTTTCCGCCGTCGCCGATCATGACCACCGGACCAAAGACGGGGTCGAGCTTGGCGCCGAGGACGAATTCGCGCTGCCCTGCGACCATGGCGGCGATGATGATGCCGTCGGGTGAAGCACCGAGCTCTGTGAGCTTGGCGAGTTGTGCGGAGAACGCCTGGACTACCGCCTCTTCCGAGACGAGATTGAGCGCCACCAGCCCCAGCTCCGATTTGTGCGGCACGTCGGCCGAACAAGCCTTCACCGCAACCGGGCTGCCGAGCTCGCGGAAGGCGAGGCGCGCCTCGCGCTCGCTGCGGCAAAGCCGGTGCGGCACCACGCGGAGCCCGTGCGCCGCGAGCAGAGCAAGGCTCTCGGCCTCGTTGAGGAAGCGGCCGGTTCCCGGCGGCAGGGCGGCGGCGAGACGCGGCAGCGGCGGCGGGTCCGGGCGACGCAGCAAAGCCCAATGCCGTGCCAGCTGATCGAGCGCCAGGATCGCCTCGGTCTCGGCGGCGAAGGCCGGAATGCCGGCGGTGCGGAAGCGGTCGGCCACCAGCACCTGCGGCGCTGCCACGGCGACCGGCTTGCCGGTGAGGCGAGCAAATTCGGCCGTATCGCGGGCAAAGGCGTCGACGTCATAACCCTGGCCCGCAACCGGAATGGCGATCAGGAAGAGATCGGCGGCGGGATCGCGCGCGACGATCGGCAGGATGGCGCCGAAGAGCCGGCTGTTGGAGAGCAGCGCCGCGGTGATGTCGATGGGATTGGTGGTGGTGGCGAAGCCGGGCAGCACCTCGGCAAGTGCGCGCCGCGTATCTTCCGCGAAGACCGCGAGCGGCAAACCGAGCTCCTCGGCGAGGTCGGCGGCCATGACGCAGCTCGCGCCGGAATTGCTGATGGCAACGAGCCGCCTTCCTGTGGGCCGCCAGCCTTTGAGATACATCTCGACGGCGCTGACCAGCCCCGCCATGTCGCGCGCGCGCCAGATGCCGTGCCGGCGGAAGAAGGCGTCGACGACGCGATCCTCGTTGGCGAGCGCGCCGGTATGCGATTTGGCCGCGCGCTGACCCTGCGCGGTGCGCCCCGTCTTGAGCGCGACGATAGGCACCTGCCGCTCGCGCGCCCGCCGCGCCACTTCGGCCAGCATCGCCGCGTCGGGAATGGCCTCGAGATAGAGCAGCAGCAGCTCGACCCCGTAGTCCTCGATGACCGCACGAGCCAACTCGGCCACGCTCACATCGGCATCGTTGCCCGTGGCGTGGCAATGGCGCACGCCGATGCCGCGGGCGCGCAGCAGCCCATAGGGCACGGCGCTCATCGCGCCACTCTGACTGATGATCGCCACCGGCCCGTCCTCCGGCGGCGCTTCGAGGAACATCGTGGAGAAGCTCGCCACCGCGCCGGTGCCGAAGTTGACGAGCCCCTGCGAGTTCGGCCCGACGAGGCGCATGCCATGGGCGCGCGCCGCCGCGACCATGGCGCGCTCGGCGCGCACGCCCTCCGGCCCCGTCTCGCCGAATCCCGAGGCCATGCAGATGGTGAGCTTCACGCCGCGCTTCGCGCAGTCTTCGACGGCCTTGGCGGCGCTCTCGCCCGCGACCATGACGATGGCAAGGTCCGGCGCCTCCGGCAGGCTGGCGAGGTCGGGATAGGCCTTCACGCCTTGTACCTCGGCGCGGTTCGGATTGATCGGGTACAGCCGGCCGGCATAGCCCCAGCGCCGCAGGTAGAGGAGGGGCCTGCCGCCGACCTTGTTGGGATTCTCCGAGGCGCCGATCAGCGCGATCGATGCGGGATTGAGCGCGTGGCGGAGCGTCTCGTGCGAACTCATGGCTGTTCCTCCCGGAGCGGCACGAAGCGCGGCAGCGCGCGCGCGCCATGCGCTTCGAAGGTGGCGCACACGCGTTGGCCGATCGCGAGTCCAGGCTCGCCATGCGCCATCATGCGGAATCCTTCGTCGAGATCGACCAGCAGAATGGCATAAGGCGCGAGCTGCGCGAAGTCCGGTGTCGGCGCGCGCGTGACGTGGGTCACGGCATAGACGGTGCCGAGACCGCGCGAGGCTGCCCAATCCGGCGCGGCGCCGCAGCGGGCGCAGAAAGGACGAGCGTGCAGCTGCGCCGCGCCGCAATCCGGGCAGCGTTGATAGCGCAGCTCGCCTTGCGCGCAGCCCTGCCAGAACCGTTCGGCAAGCGCATCGGCCACGGCTCACTCCCGCCTCAGCACCAGGCTCACATGCGACGACATCACTCCGCCGTCGCCGTGCAGGAAGGCGATCTCGGGCTGGCGCACCTGACGTGCGCCGGCACGGCCGGCGAGCTGGCGCCCCGCCTCGACGAGGTGGGCGAGGCCGCCGGCGACGCCGCTATGGCCAAACGAGAGCAGGCCGCCATGGGTGTTGAGCGGCCAGAGCCCGTCGCGGCCGAAGACGCCGGCGCGCAACCGATCGGCCGCCTTGCCGCGCGGCGCAAATCCGGTTTCCTCGAGCAGCACCAGCAAGGTGATGGTGAAGCTGTCGTAGATCGCCAGGAAGTCGACGTCATCGACGCCGATGCCTGCTTCCTCGCGTGCGCGCTCGGCGCAGCCGGCGAGGCCGAAATCGGCAAGATCGGCGGCCGAGCTCACATGCTGATGCGGATGGGTCTGCGCCGCGCCGGCGATGCAGATGCGCGGCTCGCCCGGTGCGGCACTCACCACCAGCGCCGCCGCGCCATCGGATACCGGGCAGCAGTCGAGGAGCTTCAGCGGTGCGGCGATCGGTCGGGAGGCGAGCACTTCGGCGATGCTGATCGGTGTCCTGAACTGCGCGCCGGGGTGAAGCGCCGCGTGCGCGCGCATTAGCACGGCGAATTCGGCGAGATCCGCCTCGCTGATGCCGTGGACATGCATGTAGCGGGAGGCGATCAGGCCGTAATAGGCGGGGATGGTCGGGCCGAACGGCACCTCGTAATCGCGCTGGCCGATCTGCGCCAGCATCTCGACGGCGCTATCGCGGCCCTGGCCGCTCAGGCGGTTGTCGCCGGCGACCACCAGCAGGTTGCGGCATTCGCCGCGTTCCACCAGCCGTTCGGCCAGCATGACCATTGCCGCGCCGGTGGCGCCGCCGGCCTGGAGCGCATGCGCGTAGCGCGGCTTGAGACCGAGATACTCGGCAAAGAGCGTCGCCAGCATGAGATGCGGCAGCGTCCCTGAATAGCCGCAGAGCACGCCGTCGATCGCGTCGCGCTCCAGCCCTGCTTCGGCGAGCGCGGCCGATGCGGCGCTCGCCATCAGGCTGAGCGGTGTCTCGCCCTCGAGCCTGCCAAAGGCGGTGTCACCGACGCCGCTGATCCAGGCCATGTTCTCTCCGCCATCAACCGCTCGACAGAAGCGCCTCGACGCATTCTTGCACGGCCAGCGCCTCGCGGAAGCTCGGCAAGCCGTGCAACTTTCCGGACAGCATGTCATCGAGCGCGTCGAGCTGTGCCCGATACGACATCTCGCGCACCGACCCCTCGCCGAAATCGACGTCGAGCCAGCCGCCGTTGATGCGCCGCTTCAGACTGTACCAGTCATGCAGCTCGAACGCGCCCTGCCGGCCGGTAAGCCGCCAGCGATTGAGCTCCGGCACCGAACCGGCGACGCGCCCCTCGACGCTCACCGGCACCTCGCCCGCCTCGAGCCGCGCCACGACGCCGATCTCGGCGGCGCCAGGCTCGGCCGGGTAGTCGACGCGGCATTCGAGCAGACGCAAAGGGCCGAAGAGCCGAAGGCTCAGGAACAGAAAATGCGACAGCACCTCGCGCACGAAGCCGCCTTGCTCGCGTCGCGTCAGCCAGCGGGCCGCCTCCTGCCAGGCACGCGGCCAGCGCTCGAAGGCGAGCTCGATCTCGACGCGATCGACCGCCCCGAGCTCGCCGGACTTGAGGCCCGACGCGATGGCGCGCGCCGCAGGCGCCGACGCGAAGGGAAAATTGACGGCGGCGACCCGCCGCTCGCGCTCGATGCGGGCGACGCAGGCGCGGCTGGCTTCGGTATCGACGGCGAGCGGCTTCTCGCAGAACACCGCCTTGCCGCGGTCGAAGGCAAGATGGGCATAGCCGAGATGGCTGGCCGGCGGGGCGGCGATGTAAAGGCAATCGATTGCGGGATCGGCTATCAGATCGGCGGCGGTCACTGCGAAGCGCGCCTCCGGTGCGATCGTCTGCAGCCGCTCGGCTGCGTCGGCGGCCGGATCCCAGGCCGCGGTCACGCGGAAAGCAGGATGCTTTCCCATGTTGCGTGCCATCCGCTCTCCCATGACGCCCAGGCCGATAATCCCGATCCCATGCGCCATGCCGCCCGCCCTCGCTCTCCCTGGCCTGCCGAGAACGGGGTTTAGGCCGCGGCGTTTCCCGAGGCAATCCTCGGGCCGCAGGGCCGCGCCGAGACTTATCCACACATTCGGCCATTCCGGGCGTGCCCCTTACACCCCCATAGGTAGCGTTGAGTAGTAAAACGACTTACTACTGCTACGACGGCAAGGATTCGTGGGGGCGGCGCGGACTTTCGCCAGGGCAATCTTCTATTTTTACCACGCAGCGAAGGCGCCGAGTCCATGGATAAATTCGCGCGTCTGTTGAAGACGCCTCTTGATCGGTCAGGAATTTTGCTCCACGGTTACCAATTAGTAAGGAATTTTTGCCGCGGGAGCGATGCCAAGTCGCCAGCGGGCTGGGAACGGGAACAGCAAGCGCCGGGGGTAGAGGGACATGAAGTCCAAGCTGCAATTGTTCGACGGCGCGCTATCGCGTCTAGGTTTGGCAGTGGCCCCCTCGTCGCAATCTGTCGTCGAGTTGCCGGCGCGAAGCGCCGACCCTGCCTCGCCAAATGTGGCGGCCGCTTTTGCCGCGTTGCGGCTTTCCGAATTCGAACTCAGCTTCGACGTCGAGGAACGGGTCCTCTGGTGCTATTTCGACTTCAGGGGCCGCCCGTGCTTTGCGCCGTCGGTGCTTGAGCAGTCGCGGCGGATCCAGACGCTGCTGCGCACGCTCACCGCGGAGGCTCAGACGGACGACCCGCCGGTGCGCTATCTGGTTCTGGGCTCGCGTGCGCCTGGGGTCTGGAATCTCGGCGGCGATCTCGGCCTTTTTGCCGAACTCATCCGCAACGGCGACCGCGACGGGCTGACGCGCTATGCGCGTGCCTGCTGCGAGGTCGGCTACACCAACGCCACCCTCTATCACCTGCCGATCATCACCATCGCGCTGGTACAGGGTGAGGCGCTGGGCGGCGGTTTCGAGGCGTCGTTGTCGAGCAATGTCATCGTCGCCGAGCGCAGCGCCCGGTTCGGTCTGCCGGAAATCCTCTTCAACCTGTTCCCCGGGATGGGCGCCTACTCCTTCCTGTCGCGGCGCATCGCGCCGGGGCTGGCCGAGCGCATGATCCTGTCCGGCGAGATCTACACCGCCGAGCAGCTTCACGGCATGGGCGTCGTCGACATTCTGGCCGCCGACGGCGAAGGTGTCGACGCTGTCTATGCTTATGTCGGTCGCGGCGGACGCCGCCACCGCTCGCATGTCGCGGTGAGGCAGGCGCGCCAGATCGTGCAGCCGGTCACCTTCGAGGAGATGACGCGCATCGCCGATCTCTGGGTCGATGCAGCGCTGAAGCTCTCCGACGCCGATCTGCGCAAGATGCTGCGCCTCGCGGCCGCGCAAGATCGCCGCCGCTCCGGGACCGCGGGACGCGTTCCGGCCGAATAGCGGCAGGCGCTGTTGCGGCTCCTTGTGCGCGGACGAGGCGCGTTATCCGAGCCGCGTCTCGAGCACCATCCGGCTCAGCGCCGTCTCGAGCTTGGCGAATTCCGTCTGCATCTTCTCGATATAGATCCCGCCGTTCTGGCGCAAATCCTTGGCGGTGACGTCGCGCAAGGTGGTGAGCGTCTGGCATAGCCGTGCCGCGCCGACATTGGCGGCGCCGCTGCGCAGCGAATGGGTGAGCTCGCGAAAGGCGCGCAGATCGGCTTCGGCAGTGGCATGGCGCAGATGCTCCAGCAGCCGCCTTCCGTCGGTGCAGAAGGTCTCGATGACGTCGCTGAGGAAATCACTGCTGCCGCCGAGCATGCGCAGCGCCTCGATCGTCGCCTCGTCGACGATGGCCCCGGCATCGGCAAAAAACCGGGGGTGGGCGGAAATCGGTGTCACCACCGGCGAGGCAGGCGCCGCGCTGCCGGGGCTCGCCACCCGGGCGTAAGTATCGTCGATCGCCGCCAGCAGCTGCGCCGGCTCGGCCGGCTTCGTCAGAACGGCGTCCATACCGGCCTCGCGGCACTGTCGCTCGGTTTCGCTGGTCGCGTCGGCGGTAAGCGCGATGATCGGCAGCCGCCCTTCGCCCAGATGCTCCATGCGGTAGAGCTTCGTCACCTCATAGCCGCTCATCTCCGGCATGTTGATGTCCATGAGCGCGAGGTCGAACCGGTCGCGGTCGAGCACGGCGAGCGCCGCCTCGCCGTCATTCACCACCACGGTCTGGTGGCCGGCCATCTCGAGGACGCGCCGCAGGATCTTGCGGTTGGCGCCGTTATCCTCCGCAATGAGGATCTTGAGCTTGCGGGCGGGCGCCGGCAGCGGTGGCGGTGCGGCTGCGTGGGTAGGCGGCGCCAGTGCAGCCGGGGCAAGGGCGCTGGGTTCGCGCGCCGGCGGCGGCTCGGCCGTTTCGGCGACACGGATATCGACGGCGATCGCCGAGAGCAGTGCGGCGGCAAGCGATGCATCGTCGATCGGCTCTTCCAGAATTCCGGCAAGCTGCGATACGCCGAGGCCTGCGACCGAGTCGCCGCCGCCCGGCGGCGCCAAAAAGAGAGTGAGGGGTGGGCGCGCGGCGGTGGTTGCCAGCTGGTGCGCCAGGCTGAGCCCGCTCAGCAAGTCATCCCGGCCGTCGACCACCAGGATAGGGCGCGCCGCCTCGGCGCGGATTTCGCTCAGGCGGCGCAGTACCGCGTCTGCCTCGCTGAGCGCGAGCGCGTCGCCGCCCCAGCCGCGCAGCCGCTCTTCGAGACGGGTGGCGAGGCTGGCATCGATGCTGAGGACGATGACTTCGCGGCCGCCGAGGTCGGGCGGCCGGCCGGCTCGCACCCGGTCGTATTCCAGCGGCAGTTCGACCGTGAAGGTACTGCCCTTGCCCGGCTCGCTGACGACGCCGATCGTGCCGCCCATGAGCTGCGCCAGCTGCCTGGCGATGGCAAGGCCGAGGCCGGTGCCGCCATAGCGCCGCGTCACCGTGCCGTCCGCCTGGGTGAAGACGTCGAAGATCTTGTCGAGCGCTTCGGGCGCGATGCCGATGCCCTCGTCGCGCACGGCAAGACGGAGGCGCACCAGGTCCCCCTCGCGCGACAGCAGCCGCGCCGAGACCTCGATGCGGCCTCTGGGCGTGAATTTGATGGCGTTCGCGATGAGATTGATCAGGATCTGCCGGAGCTGCAGCGGCAGGCCGCGATACGCATGCGGCAGCTTTGGATCAATGCGCAGGGCGAGGTTCAGGCCTTTCGCCTCGGCCTGTAGCCGCAGCATCGCGACCGCGCCGCCGAGCGCCTCGTGCAGCACGAAGCTCTCGACCTCGGGCTGCAGCTTGCCTGCTTCGATCTTGGAGAAGTCGAGAATGTCGTTGATCAGGCCGAGCAGGGTGCGCGCCGAGAGCTGCATCGTCGCCAGCATGTCGCGCTGCTCGGCTTCGAGATTGGTGCGGCTGAACAGCGAGCCCATGCCGATCATGCTGTTGAGCGGCGTGCGCAGTTCGTGGCTCATGATGGCCAGGAAGCGGCTCTTCGCGGCGTTTGCCTCCTCGGCCTGCGCCTTGGCCTGGGTCAGGGAGCGGATGAGGCTTGCGCCGTAGGTCGGTAGCAGCACCAGCGCAAGCACGATGCCGCCGCCCATCATCGGCCGCGCCTGCCAATAGGGCGTGCTCGCCCAGACCGCGGCGAAGCCTGCCATGCTCAGCAGCGTCGCCGTGACCAGCGCACGTTGGCCGAAGCGGAAGCCGAAGCCGAAAATCACCCAGAGATAGATCGAGAACCAGGGCGCGGCGAAGCCGCCGCCAATATGAAGGAAGGTGGAAACGAAGCCGATGTCGCTCAGCATCGCGGCGATGCGCCGATAGGGCGACGGCCCCGGCCGGCTGATCAGGTCGATGAACAGCAGCCATTCGCAGAAGATACCGGCGATGACGACCGCGAGCAGCGGCGTCAGCCGGTCGCCAGCGACGCCGAAATAGGCGAGGCCGGTGAGATAGACCAGCACGAAGCCCGGGAAGAACACCCGGATGATGATCTGCTGCGGCTCCTTGTCGGATTGCTCCGCGATTTCGCGCGCGATGCGGCCGGAGCCGCGCAGCAGGCCGACAACCACCGCGCCGCCCGGGCCGAGAATGACCATGGCGAGCCACAGCGTCGATAGCACCGGCGAGGACCCGCTTGCCGCCGTTTCCAGCAGGACCGACAGAAGCAAGGGAACGGCGACCGCGTAAAGCGCCAGCGCCAGGGCGACCCGCCTGGCCTTCCCCTCGGCAAGTCCCGTCCCCGCTTCCCTGCTCGCCCGCTTGTCGGTTCTCATCCGGCCTCGGCGACCCTCTCCTCGCTGCGCAACGCGGGCGCGCGGGCCGGCAAACCACCCTGGAGTTGCACGGCCGGGCCAATACTGCCAATGGTTAATAGAAAAATCTATACTTAGATGGTTCCAATCGTGCGGCCGCCCACATATTGGGCGCTAAAACGCTAATCTCGTCGGGCAGGTTCAAGCATTAATGGTGACGCCCGGCGCCGAGGCGCGGCTCGCGGGCAGCCAGACCGTCACTGTGGTGCCGACGCCCTTCTCGCTGGATATGAGCAGCCGCCCGCCATGGAGTTCGACCAGGCCGATGGCGAGCGGCAGGCCGAGCCCGGTGCCGGGATGCTTGCGGTTCCAGGTGCTCGCCACCTGGCCGAAGCGGGTGATGGCGGTCTCGATCTCTGCCTCGTCCATGCCGATGCCGCGATCGATGATGTCGATGCGCATGCCGTCGGCCGCCATGCGGCTGCGGATCAGCACACGACCGCCGGGATGGCTGAACTTGATGGCGTTGGTGATCAGGTTGAGCAGCACCTGCTTGAGCTTCAGCGCATCGGCGCGAATCCGCGGCAGGTCCGCGGGAATGTCGAGGTCGAGACCGATGTCGAGCGCGCGCGCCCGTTCGATGACGAGATGCAGGATGTCGCGCGACATCTGGGCGATCTCGACTTCGTCGTTGTCGAGCTCGACCTTGCCGGCCTCGAGCTTGGAGACGTCGAGGATGTCGCTGATGATGCCGAGCAGATGCTGTGCCGATGAGGCGATATCGCGGGCGTAGCCGGCGTAGCGCGCGCTGCCCAGCGGGCCCAGCACCTCGTCGGCCATGACCTGCGAGAAGCCGATGATGGCGTTCAACGGCGTGCGCAGCTCGTGACTCATATTGGCGAGGAATTCGGTCTTGCTGCGGCTGGCGAGCTCGGCCTCCTCCTTGGCGGCGACGAGGGCGAGCTCGGCCTCTTTGCGATCCGTGATGTCGAGCGAGGCGGTGACTACCAGAGACGGGCGGTTGTCATGGTCGCGCAGCAGCGCCTTGGTGGTGAGAAGCACCCGG
Organism: Allostellaceae bacterium; assembly: GCA_035553515.1. Taxonomy (GTDB): domain Bacteria; phylum Pseudomonadota; class Alphaproteobacteria; order ATCC43930; family CGMCC-115725; genus DAHUYF01. The sequence continues at coordinate 54,053 of DATNDG010000090.1, forward strand.
GCCTCGCCGCTCGGCAGCGCGATCGCCTCCTCGAAGGATCCCGGCGGGTCGAGCCCGGCGATGATGCGCCGATCGCGTTCCATGGCAGCGCGCGTCTCCGGCGCGTCGCTGACCGCGATCGGGGTCAGCCCGACGATGGCCGCGACCTGTCGACCGATATGCCGGGCGTAGAAATCGTTGACGAAGACATACCGGCCTTCGTGGTCCGTGGCGCTCACCAGGACGGGCACCGCGTCGATCACCCGCATCAGCAGCTCGTGGCTGTGGCGCAGCGCGTCGCGATGCCGCTGCTCCTCGACGGCGATCTGCTCCTCCAGCGAAGAGGCACGCTCCTTCAGCAGGAGCTGCTGGCGGCGCAGGGTCAAGAGGTTGCGCGAGCGGACGCGGAACTCGTGATGGTCGACCGGGCTCAGCAGGAAATCCGTCGCCCCGGCCTCGAGCGCCTGATAGCGCAGGTCGCGGTCTTCATAGGCGGTGATGACCATCACCGGAACGTCGCCGCAGGCGGGCACGGCGCGAAAGCGGCGAATGAACTCGGCGCCGTCGAGATCGGGCATCTTGAAATCGGTGATGACCAGGTCGGGCGGCTCGCGCGCGGCTTGCTCGAGCGCACGCTGCGGATGGTCGAACGTCCGGACCTCGACCTTGTCGTCGAGCGAGGCGGCGAGACGCTCGAGGATCTTGAGGTTCGTGATCCTGTCGTCGACGATCGCTACGGTCTGGCGTCTCACGCGCTGTCCCGCGACTGCGTTCCCCCGGCGCAGCGGACGCCCGGCGAAGGACCAGGGCCAGCGCTGCCGACACTAGGCCATAATAGTACTTCGTTAAAGAGTCGTTAGGTTTTTGTTAACTGCGGCGCAAAGACGCGACAAATCCTCGCAATCGGGCCGCTTACGCCGCGAGCGTCAGGCTCGCCTCGCCGATGCCGGCAAAGCGCACCGTCGCCGTCGCGCCCGGAGCGGCGAAGACCAGGCCGGTATGGGTCCCGGTGGTGACGATATCGCCGGCAGCGATGCCGCGGCCGCGCCGCGACAGGTGGTTGGCAAGCCAGACGAGGAGCCGGCGGGGATGACCAGCGGCATTGCCGCCCACCGCGTTCGCCGCCGGGATGCCGTCGAGGACAAGGCTTGCCGGCTGCCGCAGGAAATCGACCTGCCGCCATTGGTTCACGGCGGCGGCGTAGCAGAATGCGCCGTTCGCCTGCATGTCGGCGAGCATGGTCAGCTTCGCCTGGGCGCGCAGATCGGCGAACCGCGACTGCACGAGCTCGATCGCCGGGTGGAGGGTGGCGACGGCCTGCCAGACCTCTTCTTCGCCATAGGGTTCGGCGCGCGGCGGCAGTGGGCGCCCGAAGCGGAAGGCGAGCTCGCCCTCGATGCCGCCCATCGGGAAGCGCCGGGCGGGAAAGTGTGCCGGGCTTTCGGCCATGACCTCGGCAAAGAGCGGGGCGCAATTGGGCTCCGCACCGGGATCCGCCGCTCCGACCTTCCACCCGGCGATGCGGCCCAGAGACGGCGCGACCAAATCCTGCACCGCATAGGCCTCCTCGGCATTCGCCGGGACCAGCGCGGCGGGTACTTCGCCGAGGGGCTTGCCGCTTTCGCGCGCCCCCCGTAGCAGCCGCGCCAGCTCCGACAGCTTGTCGGTCACGTCCGCGCCACCCGCTGCGGCGCAGCGGCAACAGCATTGCCGAGGAGATGTCCCATCGCTGCGTCGACGCCGCCCTGGCGGTGGGGTATGCCCGCCGCAGCAAGCCCCATTTCAACTCCCGCCAAGGTGCCCATCAGCATCAGCTCATTGAACCAGCCGAGATGGCCGATGCGGAAGGCCTTGCCGGCGAGCC
>DATNDG010000091.1:0-60808 GCA_035553515.1 Allostellaceae bacterium
GAGCGGGTGCGCGAAGTCGTCAAGGCGGCCAAGGATCACCGTGATCCTTGGCCGCCTTGACGACTTCGCGCACCCGCTCGGCCGAGCCGATATTGCCGGGGTTGATGCGCAGGCAGGCCGCGCCGCTCTCGGCCGCTTCGATCGCGCGCTTGTAGTGAAAATGGATATCCGCGACGATCGGCACCTCGACCTGCCGCACGATCTCCTTCAACGCGAGCGCCGATTCCTGGTCGGGGCAGGAGACGCGCACGATGTCGGCGCCTGCCTTCTCCAGCGCCTTGATCTGCGCCACGGTGGCCGCGACGTCATGGGTCAGCGTGTTGGTCATCGACTGCACGGTGATCGGTGCGCTGCCGCCCACCGGCACCTTGCCAACATGAATCTGCCGGCACTTTCGCCGATCGATGTCGCGATAAGGACGCACGCTCATCGGAAAACCTCTTCGCCCGCGGCCGATGATCAGGAAACGCCAGCGCTATATAGCGCGTTTCCGTCGCGAGCAAAAGTTCGCCCGCCCGGATCGCGCAGCGGTGGCGGCGGATGCCGTCCTATTCGACGGCGGTCCCGGCGAGCAGCCGCGCCGGGTCGAGCACGACATTGTCCCGCACCGCACCACCGATGGGCGGCGTCTGCTTGCCGTCGACCGTGATCACCAGGCCGACGCCCTTGCCCGTCTTCATGCTGAGACCCGCCTCGTCGGGCACATGATAGAGGTCGCCGACATGCAGCTCGCGCGTGAAAATCGGGTGTTGATCCTTGTCGCGCACCTGGATCCAGCTGTCGCTGATAGCGCGAATGAGGATGTGGGTATCGCCGTTGGCGAGGCCGTAAACATGCGATTGGTCCGCACCGGGGGCTGGCGCAGCGGCCTTGGCGCCCTCCGGGGGCACCGGTGGCGGCGCGCTATCGGCGGCGGGCGAGCCGGGTGACGCGCCAGGAGCAGCCGGCGAGGCGCTTGCCGGCGTGGACGGCGTCGGCACGGGGGCCGAGGCGGCGGCTGGGGAGGCGGGGTTCGTCGGCGGCACGCTGCTCGCGGCGGGCGCCGCCGCGGCGGGCGCTGGCGGCGCGGCGACCACGGCGGGCGAAGCTTGGGAGGTTGGCGAAGCGGCAGCCGGCGCCGGGGAAGCGGCCCCCGCCGCGGCGGGCGGCGATCCGGCGGCGGTAGCGGCGGGCGCGGTGCCTGCCGCCGGAGCCGGGGCTGGAACCGGAACGACGGCCGACGCCGGCGGAGTGGTCGAGGCTGGTGTCGGAGCCGCGGCAGGCTTGGCAAGCTCGGTAGGAACCGCGCTCACCCGCTCCGGCCGGGGACGGGTGGTCGAGGACAGGTAATACCAGATGCCATAGGCGCAGACTGCCAGTATCAGCGCCGCAAGCACCATTGCCCCGCCCGGCATGCTGCGCTCGGCGAGCGGCACGGGGAAGCTGAGATCGCGCTGCGCTTCGAACCCCTCGGCTTCGAGCTTGAAGCGACGCACCGCCTCTTCGCCGTCGAGGCCGAGATGCACGGCATAGGCGCGCACGAAGCCCAGCGCATAGACCGGACCGGGCAGGCGGTCATAACGCCCCTCCTCGATCGCCTCGAGATAGGCGCCGCGGATGCGGAGCGCCGCGGCGACGCGGGGGATGTCGCTGCCGTAGCCCTCGCGGGTCTCGCGCAGCAATTGCCCCACGCTGCGGCGCCGGCCGGGCCGGATCTCGGCCACGGTGTCGGCCGGCTGTGTCTCACTCTGCGCGGAGGCGTCCCCGACCTCCGGGCTGTCCTTGCGTCGAGAAAAAAGCGCCATTTCCCTGAAACCGATCTGATCCCGCCCGTCTTCTTGAATACGGCAAGGATAAGGTGAAGAAACGGTAAAAGCGGCCGCGCTTCGCGGCGGTGTTCAACCAAGACTATCAAAGAGGGCGGAGGCGCCGCAACGAGCGATGGCGTCGCGGCCGCCACCCGCCTCAGAGGACGACGCCGTGGTCGCGGGCGAAATCATGCAGCTTGCTGCGCAGGGCGCGAGGCGGAAGCGCCCCCAACGTCTCGACCAGCGCCTTGAGCGGCGTCAGGTCGAGGCTGCGGACCATCGCCTTTACCGGGCCGATCGATCCGGGCGCCATGGACAGCGCGCGAAATCCCACGCCCAGCAGCGCCATGGCATCGAGCGGCTGGCCAGCCATTTCGCCGCACACCGCCAACGGCACGCCGGAGGCGTCGCAGGCCCGCGTCACCTCGCCGAGAAGGCGCAGCACCGGCAAGGACAGGGGGTCGTAGCGCTCGGCGAGGCGCGGATTGCCGCGGTCGGCGGCGAAGAGGAACTGGACCAGGTCGTTGGTTCCCACCGAGAGGAAGTCGAGCTTGGGCAGGAGCTGCGGCAGCTGCCAGAGCAGCGCCGGCACCTCGAACATGATGCCGACCTCGATCTTGACCGGCAGCGTGCTGCCGCGTGCGGCGGCGCGCTCGAGCTCTAGGTCGAGCACGGCGCGCGCCGCATCGAGCTCGCCGATCTCGGCGACCATCGGGAACATGACGCGCAGACGCCGGCCGGCGGCGGCGCGGATCAGCGCGCGCAGCTGCTGGCGCAGCATGGCCGGCCGGTCGAGCGCGATGCGGATGGCGCGCCAGCCCATGGCCGGGTTCTCGTCCTCGCTCTCGGACATGTAAGGCAGCATTTTGTCGCCGCCGATGTCGAGCGTACGGAAGGTCACCGGCCGCTCTCCGGCATGCTCCAGCACGCGGCGATAGATCGAAGATTGCTGGCCCACCGAGGGAAAGTCGTGCCGCATCATGAACAGCAGCTCGGTGCGGAAGAGGCCAATGCCCTCGGCGCCGGTTTCGTCGAGATAGGCGAGGTCGAGCAGCAGCCCGGCATTCAGCTGCAGCGAGACACGGCTGCCGCAGCGCGTCTCGGCAGGAAGCTCGCGCAGCGCGGCGTAGCCCAGGCGCCGGCCGAGCCGCGCCTCGATGCGGGCACTCACCGCCTGCTGGATGTCCTCGCCCGGGCGGAGGAAAACCTGCTGTTCATCGGCATCGACGACGACGAGGTCGCCGGATTCGACCTTCTCCAGCACATCCTTGACCCGGCCGATCACGGGAATATCGAGCGCGCGCGCCACCACCGCCACATGCGAGGTCGGCGATCCCTCCTCGAGCACGAGACCCTTGAGCCGGCGGCGGTCGTAGTCGAGGAGCTCGGCCGGCCCCATGTTGCTCGCGATCAGGATGAACTCGGCAGGCAGCGTCGCCTCGACGGCGAAGTGCCGGCCGGCGAGATGCTGCTGCAGACGGCTGGTCAGATCCTCGAGATCGGCCAGACGCTCGCGCAGATAGGGATCGCTCACTTTGCTCATCCGCGCCCGCGTCTCGTCCTGCACCTTCTGCACGGCGGCCTCGGCGGTGAGGCCGCCATGCACCGCATCGGTCATGCGCTGCAGCCAGCCGCGATCGGCGGCGAACATGCGGTAAGTCTCGAGAACGTCGCGGTGCTCGCCGCCGGCGGCGATGTCGCTCTGCGCCAAGAGATCGTCGATCGCGCTCTGCATGGCATCGACCGCGGCGCGCAAGCGCTCGAGCTCGGCTTGCGGATCCTCGGCCACCACCTGCCGGATGACGACCCGCGGCTCGTGCAGCACCGCGACGCCGAGAGCAAGCCCGGTATTGAGCTTAACGCCGTCGAGCCGCGTCGGCAGCAGGCCGATGCCGTTCGAGGGCTGCAGCTCCACCGGGCTCACCAGCTCGCCGCTGGCGGCGAGCTCCGCCAGCACCATGGCGATGGTCTGCAGCGCCTCGACCTCGTCCTCGGTGTAGTTGCGCTGGGTGCGGTTCTGCACGACCAGGACGCCGAGCACGCGGCCGCCGCGCAGCACCGGCACGCCCATCAGCGAATGGTAAATCTCCTCACCCGTCTCCGGCCGGTAGGCGAAGTCGGGATGCGATTGCGCATCAGCGAGCGCCAGCGGCTCGGCGTTGGCGGCGATGACGCCGACAAGACCCTCGCCCACCCTGAGCCGCGTGCGATGTACCGCTTCGGGGCGCAGGCCTTCGGTGGCGAAAAGCTCGAGCACCTCACCCGCGCGCATCACATAGCAGGAGCAGACTTCCGCCACCATGTCGGCGGCGATGATCTTGACGATCTGATTGAGCCGCTCCTGCGCTGTGCCGGAGCCGGCCATGACGTCCCGCAGCCGGCGCAGCAGGCGGCGGGAGCCGGTGGCCGCCGCGCCCGGATCCATCACGCGCCCGCCCGGGAGCGACCGCTCCTGTCGGAGCCTTCGGCGTCGCGTTCGCGCGCGACCAGCGCGGCGACCGCCTGCTCTACCAGCTCGTCCAGGATCTCCCTGGTCGACTGCTCGCGCGTCACCATACCGACGCTCTGCCCGGCCATCACCGAGCCGGTCTCGACATCGCCGTCGATGACGGCGCGACGCAGCGCCCCCGCCCAGAAATGCTCGATCTCGAGCTGTGCATCCTTCTGCGAGACCTCGCCGCGAGTGAAGCGGTCGAGCACATGGCGCTGCAGCTCCATGAAGCGCCGGGTGCCGTCATTGGCGAGCGCGCGCACCGGGATCACCGGAAAGCGCGGATCGAGCTGAGTCGACGGCACGGCATCGCGCGCGCCGGCGCGCAGGAAGGCTTGTTTAAAGCGTGGATGCGCGATCGATTCATGCGCGCAGACGAAGCGAGTGCCGAGTTGGACGCCGGCGGCGCCCATCTCGAGGTAGGAGACGATCGCCTCGCCGCGGCCGATGCCGCCGGCGACGAAGACCGGCACGTCGCGCACATGCGGCAGGATCTCCTGCGCCAGCACGCCGGTCGCCACCGGACCGATATGGCCGCCGGCCTCCATGCCCTCGATGACAAGGGCATCGGCGCCCATGCGCACCAGCCGCTTGGCGATGACCAGAGCCGGCGCGAAGCAGATCAGCCGGGCCCCGCTGTCCTTGATGCGCGCCACCGCCGCGGCGCTCGGCAGCGCGCCGGCGAGCACGACATGGCCGACGCGGCGCCGCGCACAGACCTCGATGAGATCGAGGAGCTGCGGATGAAGAGTGATGAGGTTGACGCCGAACGGCCGATCGGTGAGGGCGAGCGTCGCGCCGATTTCGGCGTCGAGCAGATCCGGCGTCATCGACCCGCAAGCGATGACACCGAAGCCGCCGCCGTTGGAGATCGCGGCCACCAGATGTCGCTCCGACACCCAGGTCATGGCGCCGCCCATGATGGCGAGATCGGACCCCAGGAACTCGCTGCCGCGGCGCCAGAGCTGCGCGAGGCGCCGGCGCGTCCGCACTTCAGGCGGCGCATCGGCGTCGGCCCGGTCCGGTCCGGAAGCGATGCGGCGATCCGCCTGGAGCGTCATCGGGCGCGGACCTATCCCGCGTCGAGGCCGTAGGCGGTATGCAAGGCGCGCAGCGCCAACTCGGTGTACTCCTCGGCGATAAGCACGCTCACCTTGATCTCGGAGGTCGAGATCACCTGAATGTTGATGTTCTTCCCGGCCAGCGTCTTGAACATCTGCTGCGCCACGCCGGCATGGCTGCGCATGCCCACGCCGATGACCGAGATCTTGACGACGTTGGGGTCGGGCTTGACCGCGGCAAAGCCGAGCTCGGCGCGCTTGTCCTCGAGCACCTTCACCGTGCGCGCAAGGTCGGCCTTGCCGACCGTAAAAGTGAGATCGGTGAAGCGGCCATCGTCCGAGATGTTCTGCACGATCATGTCGACATTGATCGCATGCTCGGCGAGCGGACCGAAGATGGAGGCGGCCACCCCCGGCCGGTCGGCGACCTTGAGCAGCGTCACTTTGGCCTCGTCGCGGCTGTAGGCGATGCCGCTCACCACTTGCTGTTCCACGATCTCGTCCTCATCAACGACCAGGGTTCCCGGCGCGTCGGTGAAGCTCGACAGCACCTGGACACGCACGCGATGGTTCATCGCCATCTCGACCGAGCGCGTCTGGAGCACCTTCGCCCCCTGCGAAGCCAGCTCCAGCATCTCCTCATAAGTAATTCTATCGAGCTTCCTCGCCTTCGCAACGATGCGCGGATCCGTAGTATAGACGCCGTCGACATCGGTAAATATGTCGCAGCGATCGGCGTGCAGCGCCGCCGCCAGCGCCACGGCCGAGGTATCCGAGCCGCCGCGGCCGAGCGTGGTGATGCGGTTGTCAGGGCCGATCCCCTGGAACCCCGCCACCACCGCCACCTGCCCCTCGCCCATGCGACGGACGAGGTCGTCGGTAGCGATGTCACGAATGCGCGCCTTGCCGTGCACGCCATCGGTGAGAATCGGCACCTGCCAGCCGAGCCAGGAGCGCGCATTGACGCCGCGATCCTGAAGCGCGAGCGCCAGCAGGCCGGCGGTCACCTGCTCGCCCGAGGCGACGACGATGTCGTATTCGCGGGCGTCATGGAGCGTACAGGTCTGGCGCGTCCACTCGACGAGCTGGTTGGTCGCGCCGGCCATCGCCGATACCACCACCGCGACCTCGTTGCCGCCATCGACCTCGCGCTGCACCCGCGCCGCCACATTGCGGATGCGATCGATATCGGCCACCGAGGTGCCGCCGAACTTTTGAACGATGCGCGCCATGGTGTGAAGGACCCGCCGAGACCCTGTGCAACAATGATGCCGCCGGCGCCGCTTGCCGGAAAAAAGGCCGGTATACATACTCGTAGGGGCGCCGCCGAAGCAAGGCGGACGCGGCAGGGATGGCGGGAATGGACGACAAGAGCTCCGCGGCCGAGGCAAGCACGGTCGACCGCGACGAGGTCGGGCGCTTTGCGCGTCTCGCACAGACGTGGTGGGAGCCCGAAGGCGAGTTCCGACCGCTGCACAAGCTCAATCCCGTGCGCCTCGCCTTCATTCGCGACCGGCTGGGCGCGCATTTCGCGCGCGACGCGCGCTCGGTGCGGCCATTCGCCGGCTTGAGCCTGCTCGATATCGGTTGCGGCGGCGGGCTGGTCAGCGAGCCGCTGGCGCGACTCGGCTTTGCCGTCACCGGCATCGATGCCGGCGAGGAGACGCTGGAAGCGGCGCGCGGCCACGCCGCCGAAACCGACATTGCCGTCGATTATCGCCGCATCGCGGCCGAGGACCTTGCCGCCGCAGGCACGCAGTTCGATGCCGTCCTGGCACTGGAGGTGGTGGAGCATGTGGCGGCGCCCGAGCTCTTCCTCGCCGCTGCCGCCCGCCTGGTGAAGCCGGGTGGCGCGTTCATCGCCGCTACGATCAACCGCACGCCCAAGGCGTTCCTTTTCGCCATTCTCGGCGCCGAATACGTGCTGCGCTGGCTACCGCGCGGCACACATCACTGGGAGAAATTCCTGCGTCCCTCGGAGCTTGCGGCCGGCCTCCGCCCGGGCGGGCTCGCGCTGCAGGAGGTGAGCGGCCTCGTTTACAACCCGCTTGCCGATCGCTGGTCGCTCGGCCGCGACCTCGACGTCAATTATCTGCTCTTCGCCACCAAGCCTGAGGACGGGCCGGCCTAGCCTCTCAACCATAGGTCTTGAAGATCCTTGCCGAGTCGCGGTTTCGCTCGTATGAGTCATGAATCCCGACCGGAGACGCCCCCGGCAGGGTGAGGCAGAGGCCAAAAGGGGAGAGGGCGGGGGTCTTCATGGTGCGTCGATGAGTGCTTTTCAATCGTCCGGCGATACATTCCGGCTCGCCGGCAAGGTCAAATGGTTTAATCGCAGCAAGGGTTTCGGCTTCATCATCCCGAATGACGGCAGCGGCGACATTTTCCTGCCGCTCTCGGCGCTGGAGCGCGCCGGGCATAGCGAGGCGCCGGACGGGGCCGCGGTGGTCTTCGAATGGACCCAAGGGCCGAAAGGCCGGGCCGTCGCCCAGGTGCTCGAGCTCGACGCCTCGACCGCGACGCCGCGCGCGCCCCGTGAGAACCGCTTTCGCGGCGGACGCGGCGACGACCAGGACGAGCCGGCGGGCGCCACCGAATCGCTCGACGGCGTGGTCAAATGGTACGACCCGGCGCGCGGCTTCGGCTTCATCCTGCCCAATGACGGCAGCAAGGACATCTTCGTGCATGTGACGGCGCTGCGCCGTTCCGGCATCGAGATGCTCGAGCCCGGCCAGCCGGTGCGGATGATGGTGGCGCAGGCCCGCCGCGGCCGTGAAGCGGCCTCGCTGCAGCTGATCTAGCGGCCTAGCGTCGGCGCAGGATCAGCGCCGCGCTCGCCGCGGTGAGCGCGGCGGCGAGGAACGCCGGACGGTAACTGCCGCTCGCCGCCACCACCGCGCCGAAGAGCGGCGGACCGATGACCACTCCGAGAAAGGTGAGCGACAGCGCACCGCCCGTCGCCGCGCCGGCGGCGCCGGCGGGTGCGAGATGCGCCACTTCGGCCAGGTAAACGCCGTTCCAGCCCAGCGCACTCGCGCCCAGCAGCATGGTGACGGCGACAATGGCGGCGACCGGCCAGCCGGGCGTGATGAACCCGGTTGCGGCACCCGCGACACCCATGGCCAGCCCCAGTGCCAGCAGTAGCGCCCGTGCCGCTACGAAACGGTCGGCGACCCAACCCCAGAGAATGCGGGCGGCGATGCCCGCTACCTGCGCCGCCGCCATGATGGCCCCGGCGGCAACCAGAGCCAGGCCGATCCGCTCGTTGAGAAAAGTGACGACATAGGCGCTGAAGCAGAGCTGGATCGCGGAAAAGGCCAGCGAGGCGAGCGCCAGCCGCCGGAGTGGCGGAACATCCAGCACCAGCCGGATCGCCGTGAGGATGCCACGCTCGCCGCGCGCTTCCGGGTCGGCATCGGTGTCAAGGCTGCGGTGCAGCGGCTCGACCAAGGCCGCCAGCAGCAGGCAGAACAAGGCGCTCGCCAGCGCGGCGCCGCGCCAGCCCACGGCGAGGACGAAGGCCGGAACGGCGATCCCCGCCAAGGCACCGCCGAGCGGCACGCCGGTTTGCTTCAGCGAGAAGACCAGGCTGCGCCGGTGCGGCGGGGTCTGCCGGATGAGAAGATGAGAGCTTGCCGGCGTCACCGGCCCATAGCCGACGCCGATCAGCACGGCCCCCATCAGCACCAGGGTGAGATGGGCCGTTGCCGTCAGCCCCAGCCCCGCGGCGCAGAGAACGAGGCAGATCTGGCTCAGGCGGATGGCGCCGCGCCGGCGGATCGGGCCGCCGCTTGCCGCCGCGGCGACGCAGGCAGCGGCATAGATGAGCGAGGTGTAGATGCCGATGGCGCTGGCGCTGACGCCGATCTCCGGCGCCGCCACCGCGGCGAAGACCGGCGGCGTCAGCACCGCCATGGAGACCAGCGCCTGGATGGCTAGGGTAGCGATGAGAGCGAACATCGACGCGGCCTGGGATCAAAAGGACAATGTCACTGCCAGAGTTATCCCCGTCAATCTTGCTTTGCGGTTGCAGAATCCTCTTGCGAGGGGTCGCGACGGTGATACCGTATCTTGTGGTTGTTGGACCCTAGACCCACAGGATGCAGAGGGGGTTGCGCATGGACTCCGTTTGGACACCCGAACTCATTACGCAGCTTGCCGCCTTGTGGAAGCAAGGGCTGTCGACGGCGGAGATCGGCCGCAAGCTCGGCGTCAGCAAGAATGCCGTGGTCGGCAAGGCGCATCGCTTGTCGCTCGACCCGCGGCCCTCGCCGCTGAAGCGGCCGCCGGCGCCGCGCGTCACCACCGCCATCGGTCCCGCCTGTTCCTGGCCCGAAGGCCATCCGGGCGAGCGCAGCTTCCGCTTCTGCGGCAAGCGGCCGTTGCCCGGGAAGCCCTATTGCGCAGAGCACGCCGAGCTCGCCTATGTGAAGCCCAAAGAAAAGTCGAACGCGGCATAAGGATACCGTCAGATCCCGGCCGTCCCTTTGACGGCTGAGACCCCGCAACTTGACGGCTATCTGGTCAACCGCCGCATGGCGCGGTCGAGGCCGTCGAGGGTAAGCGGAAACATGCGACCCTCCATCAGCTCGCGCACGAGATGGATGGAGGGTGTGCCTTCCCAGTAGCGCTCCGGCACCGGGTTGAGCCATACCGCCTTCGGATAGGTTACGAGCAGCCGGCGAAGCCAGACTTCGCCGGCTTCTTCATTCCAGTGCTCGACGCTGCCGCCGGACTGAACGATCTCGTAGGGGCTCATGCTGGCATCGCCGACGAAGATCAGCTTGTAGCCGGCGTCGTAGGTGTGCATCACCTGCATCGTCTGCGTCTTCTCGACATGCCGGCGCCAGGCGTCGCGCCACAACGACTCGTAAGGGCAGTTGTGGAAATAGAAGAATTCGAGATGCTTGAATTCGGCGCGCGCCGCCGAGAACAGCTCCTCGCAGGTGCGGATGTGGCCGTCCATGGAGCCACCGATATCCATGAGCAGCAGCACCTTCGCCGCATTGTGCCGCTCCGGTACCATCTTGATGTCGAGCCAGCCGGCATTGCGCGCGGTCGAGCGGATGGTGTCGTCGAGATCGAGTTCCTCGGCGGCGCCCTCGCGCGCGAACTGCCTGAGCCGCCGCAGCGCGATCTTGATATTGCGCGTGCCGATCTCGACGCGGTCGTCGAGATTCTTGAACTCGCGCTTGTCCCATACCTTCACCGCGCGGTTGCTGCGGTTCTCGTCCTGGCCGATGCGCACGCCTTCGGGATTGTAGCCAAAGGCGCCGAAAGGCGAGGTGCCGGCGGTGCCGATCCACTTGTTGCCGCCCTGGTGCCGTCCCTTCTGCTCGGCGAGCCGCTTCTTCAGCTCCTCCATCAGCTTCTCGAGGCCGCCGAGCGCCTGGATCTGCTTCATCTCTTCCTCGGTGAGCAGCTTTTCGGCGAGCTTCCTCAACCACTCTTCGGGTATCTCGACGCCGGCCTCGGCGGGCGTCTCGAGGCCTTTGAAGTGGTGGCCAAAGACACGGTCGAACTTGTCGAGGTTGCGCTCGTCCTTCACCAGCGCGCTGCGCGCCAGGTAGTAGAAATCCTCGACGCTATACTCGGCGAGATGATGCTTCATCGCCTCGATCAGCGTCAGATACTCCCGGAGCGACACCGGCACTTTCGCCTGACGCAGCTCCAGGAAGAAATTGGTGAACATCAGCCGCCGCGCTCGCGCCGATTCAGGAAGGCGAGGCGCTCGAACAGGTGCACATCCTGCTCGCTCTTCAACAGCGCACCGTGCAGCGGTGGGATGAGCTTGCCGGGCTCGCGCGCGCGCAGCGCCTCGGGCGGCATGTCCTCGACCATCAGCAGCTTCAGCCAGTCGAGCAACTCCGAGGTGGACGGCTTCTTCTTGAGGCCCGGCACGTCGCGCAGCTCATAGAAGACGTTGAGCGCTTCGCGCACCAGCGTCTTCTGGATATCGGGATAATGCACGTCGATGATGCGCTGCATCGTCTCGCGATCCGGGAAGCGGATGTAATGGAAGAAGCAGCGGCGCAGGAAGGCGTCGGGCAGCTCCTTCTCGTTGTTGGAGGTGATGATGACGATCGGCCGATGCTGCGCCACCACCGTCTCGCGGGTCTCGTAAACGTAGAACTCCATGCGATCAAGTTCGAGCAGCAGGTCGTTTGGAAACTCGATATCCGCCTTGTCGATCTCGTCTATGAGCAGCACCGGCGCATCGTCGCCGGTAAATGCCTCCCAGAGCTTGCCCCGCTGAATGTAGTTGCGGATGTCCTGCACCCGGGAATCGCCGAGCTGGCTGTCGCGCAGCCGCGCCACCGCGTCGTATTCGTAGAGCCCCTGCTGCGCCTTGGTGGTCGATTTGATGTGCCAGGTGATGAGTTGCCTGCCGAGCGCCTTGGCGATCTCATGGGCGAGAATGGTCTTGCCCGTGCCCGGTTCGCCCTTGACGAGGAGCGGCCGCTCCAGCGCGATGGCGGCATTCACCGCGACCCTGAGATCATCGGTCGCGACATAGCTTTCCGTGCCTTCGAAGCGTCCCATGGTCTCCCCTTGGTATTGGCCGATCTGGTGTAGCGCGACGTCTTTACGCAGGCAAACCGGCTGCGGGCGCCGATGCTCGCCCATGAAACCGGCGAAATGCCGACCAAGGTCAGCACAATTGCGCGGCGATCGCACTTTGCCGCCGCGCCCGCCGCCCTTATTCTCCGCCGCGATCGCCGGAGGAGGCCATGCAAGCCTTGATCGTGCGCCCGGTCATGACCGGGCTTCTTGCCTTGATCATCGCCGGATTCTGGGGCGCGCCACTCGGCAGGAGCGGCAGCGGCGCCTTAGCCGGACACGCCGGTTGTCGCGGCTTCGCCGGGTCGGCCGCGCCGGAGCTTGCCAGCCCGCCCGCGCACATCGCGCCACGCTGCTGAACCGCAGCGGGCACGCCCCTGCCCTTTCTTTGTCACGACTGTGCCGGAAAGAAGCCCCTACGGTCCGCCGTTGTTTTGGCGACAAGGCCGCTTGCGGCCCCAAGGAAAGGACGGCAATGACACGCACCAAGCGCCTGTTGCGGCTGCTGGTATTAGGAATCGGGACATCGGCCCTGCTGGGCGGCATCGCCGCCACGCCGGCGCGCGCCGATGATGATGATTGGCAGCGCCATGAATGGCGCGAGCATGAGCAGCGGGAACATGAGTGGCGGGAGCGGCAGGCTTGGTGCGCCTATCATCCCTACGCTTGCGGCTACCCCTCGGGCTATGTCTACGCGGCGCCTCCGCCGGTGGTCTATGCGCCGCCGCCACCCCCGCCGCCGCCGGTCGTCTACGCCCCTCCGGCGGCAGGCTTCAGCCTGATCCTGCCAATCCATATCAGGTGACGGCGAGCCCCTAACCGGGGCAGCAGCGGACGCGCGGGACGGTGAACCGGACCCGCGCGTTGCATTTTTTCAGGCCGGCACGGGTTTCGCCTTTAGCAGCGGCCTCTCGCCTGCCGGCATCTCGACATTGATCTCGAGCACCGAGGCGTTGCCCGCCTTGCCGAGAGAGACACGGATCATGTCTTCGTTGACCGCGACATATTTCGCCACGACGGCGAGCAGTTCCTTTTGCAGGCGCGGCATGAAATCGGGGCTCTCGCGGCCGGCGCGCTCATGCGCCAGCACGATCTGAAGCCGCTCCTTGGCAACCAACGCCGAGGCAGGCTTCTTGGGAAAGAAGAAGTCGAACAGGCTCACGTCGCGGCCCTCCCGAACCAGCCGCGCAGGAAACTGCGCCGCTCCGGCAGTTGGAAGCGCATCTCACGCTGGTCGCCCAGGAACCGCGCCACCGCGTCCTCATAGGCGCGCCCCGCCGGGCTTGCGGGATCGAGGATCACCGGCATGCCGGTGTTGGACGCCTTCAGCACCGTCTCCGATTCCGGGATGATGCCGAGCAGCGGCACGGAGAGAATCTCCTTCACGTCTTCGACCGACAGCATCTCGCCCTTCTGTACCCGCTCAGGCGAGTAGCGCGTCAGCAGCAGGTGCTCCTCGACCGGCTTCTCGCGCCGCTCCGCGCGCCGCGACTTCGAGGCGAGGATGCCGATGATGCGGTCGCTGTCGCGCACCGACGAGACCTCGGGGTTGGTGACGATGACGGCCGCGTCGGCGTGATAGAGCGCGGTGAGCGCGCCCTGCTCGATGCCGGCCGGACTGTCGCAGATGATGTATTCGAACTCTTTGCGCAGCTCGGCCATCACCCGGTCGACGCCCTCGCGCTTCAGCGCGTCCTTGTCGCGGGTCTGCGAGGTCGGGAAGATGAACAGATTCTCGATCCGCTTGTCGCGGATCAGCGCCTGATTGAGATTGGCGTCGCCGTTGATGACGTTGATGAAATCGAACACGACCCGGCGCTCGCAGCCCATCACCAGGTCGAGATTGCGCAGCCCGACGTCGAAATCGATCACCACCGTCTTATGCCCGCGCAGGGCAAGCCCCGTCGCGAAGGCGGCTGACGTCGTCGTCTTGCCGACGCCGCCCTTGCCGGATGTCACCACGATGACCTTGCTCAAGACCCTTTCTCCTTCTTCCCCTGGTGTGACTTGCGAAAGGTTCAACTCCCGCTCCACCCCGGCAGCACGGCCAGCCTGTCGTCGATCAACGCCACCTGCACCGGCTGATTGAGATGCTCCGGCTCGAACGCCTCGCTGACGAGGTACCGACCGGCGATAGACACGAGCTCGGCCTCGAAGCGATGGGCGAAGATGCGCGCGCCGGTGTCGCCCGCCGCGCCGGCGAGCGCACGCCCGCGCAGCGCGCCATAGACATGAATGTGCCCGTCGGCGATGAGCTCGGCACCGGCACTCACCGGTGCGGCAACAACCAGATCGCCGCCTCGGGCATAGATCTGCGAGCCGGAGCGCACCGGCTGCGTCACCAGTCGCGTCCGCGGCGCCGCTGCGGCGGCCGGAGCGCGCGGCGCCGGGGCAGCACTCGCGGCAACCGGCTCGGCCGCGGCGCGGCGGCCGCTATGGGTCTGCGCGCCGTTGAAGGCGGCGAGGTCGACCGCGGTGGCGGCGCGCAGCTGCAGCGTGCTGGCGTTCTGCACACCGACGGGCAGGAGCCCGCGCCGGCGCAACACCTGCTTCAGTGCGGTGAAATCGGCGACGGAAGTGCAGCCGAGACAGTCGCGCAAATCGAGCACGACCGGTGCGCCGGAGAAAAACCCGGGACTGCGCGCCACCTGCTCCTCAAGCTCTCGATCGAGCGCGGGGTCGTGCGGATCGCCGATCCGCACCACCATCAGGGTGAAGATCCCGCCCTGTACCCGACTCGCTGTCATCGTCGCCATCATGCTTCCCTCGCCGCGCCGCTTGCCCTACGGCGGACTGCTCACCATAGCGGCAGAAATAGCACAGCGCGCACCGCGAAATGCTGTGCGCGTGAATCTTTTTTGCGACTCGCGCAACCTTTTTCTCAGCGATAGCGCCAAAGCCCGCGATGCAGCGAGCGCGCGACACCCTCGGCTCCGACGTAATCGTAGCTCTGGGTGCGATCGGCGAGCGCCAGACCTTGGCCGACAAGAAGGCCGCCGAGGTCGACGCCTGCGGCGTCGAGACAAATTGCCGCAGAACGATGCCTGCCTTGTCCCGGCGGAACACGGCAGGAAACTGCCGAGTCGCGGCGCAGTCGCGCCGCCAATTCCTGGCGCGCCATTTCGCGACAGGCGCGCGCCGCGCGCGTGGCACTTGTCTTGCAACGATCGCCGCTTGGCGGCAGGCGCACGCCGAAAAGCGGCAGCGCACGCCCGCGGACGCTGAGCGAGAGGCTTTCGCCGAGCCTCGCCTTGCCCCTCACGACCATGGTCGTCGCCGGGCGTGGTGCAGGCGGGACGCGGCGAGTCGCCATCTGCGGCCGCGGCGACTCGGACGGATGCCGGCTGCCATTCTCGAAGGTGACCGGCGCCGCTGGCGGCGTGTAGTCGGGCACAGTATGGACGGGTCGCGGGCTTACCTCCACCGTCGGCAGCGGCGGAGCGCTCGGCACCACGCCAGGAGCGTCGTCGATCAGCACCAGCGGCGGCTTAGCGGCGACGCGCCGTCCCGCGGCTGGCGCGGCGGGCGCGGCGACAGCCGCGACCGATGCCGGCGCATGCGGCAACGACGATGCGGAAGGCGGTGGCAGGAACTCGACCACGGACCCCAGCGCGAGCGCGGCGCCGGCGGCAATGAGAAACGACGTTCGCACGCTGCCGAGTCTAGCATCGCGTCGCGGCGCCTTCCAAGCTCGATCGCGCCAATGGATGCGGCTTGCGCGACGCCGCGCGTTCCACCAAGTTTCGCCGCGGGCCGGCGCGTATGGCGAAATCGTGCGACGGTGCGAGAATGACCATGAGCCTCTCCCGAGCCGCAAACCCTGTGCTGGTCGAAGCCGTCCGCGGCAACATGGTGGAAAGCCGCCATCGCGGCGCCTGCGCGGTAACGGATGCGCGCGGCAGGCTTGTGCTGGCGCTCGGCGATGTCGAGCGCCCCATCTATGGCCGCTCGGCGATCAAGCCGCTGCAGGCGCTGCCGCTCATCGAGACCGGCGCCGCCGACGCCTTCGCGCTCGACGCGCGCGAGCTTGCGCTCGCCTGCGCTTCGCATCGCGGCGAGCCGAGCCACGTGAGGGCGATCGAAGGCTGGCTGGCGCGGCTCGGGCTTTCCGCCCGCGACCTCGAATGCGGCGCGCATGCACCGGCCGATCCGGCATCGGCCGAGGCGCTGTTGCGCGTCGGGGCGGCGCCTTCGGCGCTCCACAACAACTGCTCGGGCAAGCATGCGGGCTTCCTGACGACGGCGCGGCATCTGCGCGAGCCGACGCGCAACTACATAGATGCCGCACATCCAGTGCAGCGACGCGTGCGCGCGGTGCTCGAAGCGATGACCGGACTGGACCTTGACGCTGCCCCGCGCGGCATCGATGGCTGCGGGATTCCGGTGATCGGCATTCCGCTCGCCGGCCTGGCGCGGGCGATGGCGCGTCTCGCCGATCCCACGGGTCTCGCGCCAACGCGCGCTGCGGCCGCGCGCCGCATCCTCGATGCCATGGCGGCGGAGCCGTCGATGGTGGCCGGCAGCGGGAGCTTCACCACCGCCGTGCTGAGCGAAGCCGGCCGCACGGTGCGGCTGAAGCCTGGGGCCGAAGGCGTCTTCTGTGCGGCGCTCCCCGAGCAGGGTCTCGGCATCGCACTCAAGATCGCCGATGGCGCGGGGCGCGCGGCCGAGGTCGCCCTGGGCGAGATCCTGCGTCGCCTCGGCGCGCTTTCTCCCGAGCAGGGCGAACGCCTCGCGCCGCTGCTGCGCCCGAGCCTGCGCAATGTCGCCGGCCACGAGATCGGGGAGCTGCGCCCAGCCGCCGAATAGGAAGCGTCCCAGGGAACCCTTGCGTTGCGCGCGCCGTTTCCGGCCGCATGCGACGCGCCATGCCCCAGTTGATGCGCAATCTGCTTAAGATCGCACTGGTTGCGACGGCCCTGGCGCCGCTAGCCGCTTGCGGCGGCACTCCGCCGCCCAGCTCCGGCAGCACGGCACCTCTCAGCAACGAGGCCTATGCGCAGGCGCTCAATCGTTGGATCAATCATCCGGAGGAGGATCTGGTCGCCGCCTGGGGCGTGCCCGACCGCAGCCAGCACCTGACCGATGGCGGGCAGGCGCTCGAATATCGCCGGTTCGGGCCTCAGGGCACGCTGCTCTGCTCCACCCTCTTCACGTCGGACATCTACGGCAAGATCCGCACCTGGACCTATCGCGGCACCGACTGCCGGCCGCCGCAGCTCGGCGATTACAGCCGCTCCTAGGAGCCTGTCCGGGAAATAGCATGGGTCTGCGTTGCACGAGGACGGGGCGATGTTAGGAGCGAGGCCGCGGCCGATGCGGGCCATCGGCCAGGCCGAGCGACGCGGCAGCGCCCCGTCCTCGTGCAACCCGAAGGGACATCGTCCTTTGCCCCCGGGACTTCGTCGCTCGTCGCTGGCGATGCTACGGCATCGCCGCGCTCCTCGCTCCTAGCCCGAAGCCAAAGGACGATGTCGCAGACCCGTGCTATTTCCCAGACAGGCTTCTAGGCTTCAGCCATTGCCGATGAAACCGGGATAGAGAGACATCCCGCCATCGACGAAGAGCGTCGCCCCGGTGACGTAATCACTTTCGTCGGAGGCAAGCCAGAGGGCAGCCTTGGCGATATCCTCGGCCTCGCCGATGCGGCCATAGGGAACGAGATGCAGCAGCGCCTCGAGCGCTTGCGGCGTATCCCAGGCCGAGCGGTTGATCGGCGTGCGGATGGCGCCCGGCGCGATGCCGTTGACACGGATGCGATGCGACGCCACCTCCTGCGCAAGGCTCTTCATCAGGAGCTCGACGCCGCCTTTGGAGGCGGCGTAGTTGACGTGACCGGCCCAGGGGATCACCTGATGCACCGAGCTCATGCAGATGATCTTGCCCGCAGCTCGCGACAGGTCAGGGTCGACGCCCTGGCGTTGGAAGCAGTGCACTGCGGCGCGCGCACAGAGGAACTGGCCGCTCAGGTTGACGGCCAGCACCCGCTGCCACTGCGCGAAGCTCATCTCGGTCAGCGGCGCATCGCGCTGGATGCCGGCATTGGCAACGAGGATATCCAGCCGGCCGAAGCGGCGGATGCACTCGGCAAACATCGCCTCGACCGCTGCCTCGTCGGAAACATCGGCCTGAATGGCGAGCGCCGTTCCGCCGACGGCGCGGATGCCGGCAATCACCTGCTCGGCCTCGCCCGCCGTCGCCGCAACCGGATGGTTGACTACAACCGCCGCCCCCGCCGCGGCAAACGCGTGGGCGACCGCAGCGCCGATGCCCGAGCTGGCACCGGAGACCAGCGCGGTCTGCCCTTTGAGAAGCGGCCGATCCATCTCGTTCACCATCTCCCTCGTCCGTACTGCACTGCAGATGGAAACGGCCGAGAAGGCTGGTCGTCCCGCCCCGAGGCGGGCGATTTTCCCTTGACAAAGCGTGGCCCAGGCGGCGCCATGCCGGTCAAGACCGCTTTTCAAACCCCGCGATTTCGAGGTTAACCCATGGGTGGACTCAGTCTCTGGCATTGGATCATCATCATCGGCGTGGTCGCCCTGCTGTTCGGCGGCAAGGGCAAGGTTTCCGGCCTGATGGGCGACTTGGCGAAGGGCATCAAGGCATTCAAGGCCGGCATGAAGGAGGATGAGCCGACCGCCTCCTCGGCGCCGCCGCAAGTGCCGCCGCCGTCGAGCACCACGACCGCAGGCGCCGAGCACCCGGCGCATGATCGGGGCTAAAGCTGGAGCAGCGGCCGTTCAGCGCAGCTGACGTAGGCGCCCGCGCGCACTCGCCCGAGCGGGGTGGCGGGTGCGATCGGCGAGGCTGAAGTCGGCCGGTGGCGGCACGCTGCGGCGCTTGATATCCTGGCTGCCCTTTCGCCAGGAGCGAGAGCCATGACCGAACGCTTCAAACCGCTTTCCCTCGACGATATGACACCCGAGCAGCGCCGCATGGCGGAGAATGTGCTCTCCGGGCCGCGCAAAGGACTGCGGGGACCGTTCAGCACCTTCCTCTACAGCCCCGAGACCGGCGACTATGCGCAGAAGCTCGGCGCGCAAGTGCGCTTCAAGAACACGCTTCCGGAAAAGCTAAAGGAGCTTGCGATCCTGGTTGTCGCCCGTTTCTGGACGGCGCAATACGAGTGGTATGCGCATCACAAGCTGGCGCTCGAGGCTGGGCTCGCCCCGGCAATCGCCGACGCCATCGCCGCCGGCAAGCGGCCGGCAAACCTCGCCGATGACGAGCGGGCGGTCTACGATTTCTGCTCGGAGCTGCTCGAGAGCCGCGAGGTGAGCGACACCACCTTTGCCGCACTGCGCGACCGCTTCGGCGAGAAAGGCGTCGTCGATCTCATCTGCACTATGGGCTATTACTGCCTGGTGTCGATGACTTTGAACGTCAACCGCTATCCCATCCCGCCCGAGGCAACGCCGCTCAAGAAGCTGAAATAGCCTCACTCCTCGAGATAGTGCGGGTCCGGGCGCGCGTAGAGATCGTCGTAATGGACGAGCACGGGCGCGCCGAGCGGGCAGGGCGCGCGGTCGCGGAAGGTCCATTCGCCGCGGTCGCAATCCTCGGCCCGCACATAGCCGTTCAAATAGAAGCGTCGGTCGCCCTTGGTCCGGTTCGGGCCTGAGCCGTGGATGGTGTAGACGCTCCAGAGCGCGAGATCACCGGGATCGAGCTCAAGCAGGACGAGCTTTGCCGGGTCGAGCCCGGCGGCGACGAGCTGCTCATCGGCCATGCTCTGGTCGAGCACCGGTGCGGGCCCGGCGAGGTCTTTCTCTCCCAGCAGATGCGAGCGCGGATAGATCCGCATGGCGCCATTGCCGGCGCGATGCGGGTCGATGGCGATGCCGGTCTGCACGTAAGACGTCGCGAGGTTGCGATAGGCGCCGCGCGGCCGGCGAAAGCGGACATCCTGGTGGAAGGCGAACTCGGCGCCGGCGGCGCCGGGCGGCTTCCAGTGAAGCTGATTGATGATCTGCTTGACGTTGCGGCCGATGAGCGGCTCGAGGATCAGCAGGTGCCGCGCGTCGCGCCGCACGGCTTCGAGCACCGGGTCGCCATAGGAAGGCCATTGCACGAGGCGGACCAGCTTGCCGAGCTTGGCATCGCGGCCCAGGCGGTAAAGCAGGTTGCCATGGCGGAAGCTCCGGCCATGCGCCATGCCCTCGGCCCAGTGGCGGTCGAAGGCGTCGGCCATGTCGCGCACCTCGTCCGCGTCGAACACGTGACGCAGCACGGCATAGCCTTCAGCGCGATACTGCGCCAGCGCCTCGGCAATTTGGCTGTCGTCGATCAATCGGTACCATGCTCCGCTGCGGCTCGAGGACTCGCCGCCACGCTGGGCGCCGGCGAGAACCCGCGAATAAACTCGCCGAGAAAGCTTTCCATTCCCTTGAAATGCCCCTCGCGCGGCGGCGGCACAGGCCCTTCGATATAGCCGAGCGCGCGGAAGGGGCGCAGCAGGTCGGGATCGCGCGACAGGATATGGATCGGTACGGTCCAGGGCTGCCCCCTGCCGGAGATGAAGGCCGGCGGCTGGTGATCGCCGACAATGACCACCAGCGCATCTCCCGGCATGCGTGCCAGCCAGGCGGCGAGCGTGCGCAGGTCGTAGACTACGCTCGCGAGATAGGGCCGATCGAGATGCGACCAGTCGGGCGGCGCATAGATGCGGTCCCATCGCGCTTGCGGAATGCCGCGATAGAGATCGGGCGCGTTCCACTGC
Source organism: Allostellaceae bacterium (assembly GCA_035553515.1). Lineage (GTDB taxonomy): Bacteria > Pseudomonadota > Alphaproteobacteria > ATCC43930 > CGMCC-115725 > DAHUYF01. The sequence goes on from DATNDG010000091.1 coordinate 20,623, forward strand.
GCCACATACGGCGGCACCGGCGCAAAAGGCGTATGGCTCGACACCAGCACGATCTGCGCGAAGAGCGGGGCGCGCCCGGGAGTCCCCGCGCTCTCATCGAGCGAGCGGAGCGTGTATTGGTCGGGAATTTTGAACCAGCCGAAGGGGGGACCGCCATATCCCAGATCCGCCGCGCCTTCGATGCGGTCGAAGCCCCAGAAGGATTGCTCGGGCTCGGGAGTCTTCAGTCCCGGCTGGACGTCGAGCGTGCGGTAGCCGGCGTTATGCAGGTAAGCGGCGAGCGTGTGCCGCCCGGTTTCGGTGACGAGCCGGGTAAGCAGCGGATCGAGTTTCAATCCGGCGTCGATGGTGCCATGGGCGAGCCAGGAACCGCCGCCGAAGGTCGGCGAGACAACGCGGTCGGAAACCAGATGCCAGCCGGCCTGTCCTACTGTCACAGCGAAATCCCTGAGCGCCGGCTCTATTGCCGCGGCATAGTGCGGATTGTCGAGCACCACAGTGCCGTAAGATTCAAAGAAGACCAGATAGACATCGTGCCGCTTCAGCCCCGGCAGCGGCCCCGGCACCGGCTGCGGCGCGGCAAGCGCGGCGGAATAACGATCGTCATAGCCATGCATGACGCGCCAGCCGGTGTAGACGAGGGCCATCTGCCGCACGGCAGCCAAGGTCGTCCGATCCGCCAGCACTGGTCGGCCAAGCTCGTGCCGCGCGAGAGGCGCGGCGGCGAGGACTGCTGCAACGATGCAGAGCGCCGTCACGGCATGGCGCGGCGGGCGGAGGGCACGTTCCGCAACGGCGAGTGCATAAGCAATGAGCCCCACCGTCGCGAGCAGGACCAGCAGGCCCCCCGCAATCGCCGCCATGCTCCGCCAGGCGCCTGCCGCGACCCAGACGAGACCGATCAGCGAAGGCGCATGTGGCAGGTCGAAATAGAGGTCGAGCTGCCGGTCGAAGATGGCGAGCACCGCCGCATCGGCGAATTGCAGCACTGCCGCCAGGAGAATGAGACCGGCCGCAAGCCAACGCAGCGCCGCCGGCAGCCGGCGCCCGGCAAGCGCCAGCATGGCCAACAGCGCCACCAGCACCAGCGGCTCGATCTCCGGCCGCCAGTCGAGGATCAGGCGCAGATTGACGTCGTCGCGCGCCGGCAGGAACAGCAGGCAGAGCAAGCCCGCGCTTGCCAGCAGCGCGAGCGCCGCATGGGCGGGCGTCGGATTGCGCCGAAACATCGCGCGCAGTCTAACCGGGATCGCTCCTGGGGGCACGGACCGCCTGCATGAAACTATTTTTGACGGACGCGCCGAACTCGCTCAGGGATGGCGCGGCGGCGCAGGATGCCTATCTCTTGAGATGTGTCCCTCGCTTCAGGAGGTATGTCATGCCGGTTGCCGAGATCCTTCACCACAAGGGCCAGAACGTCTCGACCGTGCGCTCGATCGATCCCGTTGAGGCGGCGATCCGCAAGCTCCACGAGGAACGCATCGGCGCGCTGGTCGTGGTCGATCGCTGGGGCAAGCTGGTCGGCATGTTCTCCGAACGCGACGTCATCCACGCCCTCGGCCAGCACGGCGCCGAGGCGCTTTCCTTCGAGGTGCACGAGCTGATGACGCCCGATGTCACCACCTGCACGCCCGAGGACCGCATCGACGAGGTGATGAAGGTAATGACCGCGCATCGCGTCCGCCACCTGCCAGTGATGGAGAAGGGCCAGCTCGTCGGTCTGGTCAGCATCGGCGATCTGGTGAAGCACCGGCTCGACGAGAAGGAGCAGGAAGCGGCAGTGCTGCGCGACATCACCCGCGCGCGGCACTGACCGGCGGCGGGACGGGGCCGGGATGTCGCGTCGCGCGCTTTGCTGTGCTATCAGCCCGGCGCCATGCGCGTCGACGCCTTCGATTTCGAGCTTCCGAGAGAGCTCATTGCCTCGCATCCAGCCGAGCCGCGGGATGCGGCGCGTCTCCTGCTCGTCGACGAAGCGCTCGAGGACCGGCGCGTCCTCGATCTGCCGGCCCTGCTGCGCCGCGGCGATCTTCTCGTCGTCAACGATACGCGGGTGATACCGGCTCGGCTCCTGGGCCGGCGCGGCGCATCGCGCATCGAGGTGACGCTCCACCGCGATCTCGGCGGCGGTCGTTGGCGGGCCTTTGCCAAGGGCGCAAAGCGCCTGAAGCCGGGCGACCGCCTGATCTTCGGCGAGGGCTTCGCCGCCGAGGTGGCGGACAAGCACGAGGAAGGCGATATCAGCCTCGCCTTTGCCGTCGAAGGCGATCGGTTCCGCGAGGCGCTGGCACGTTTCGGCAGCGCGCCTCTGCCGCCCTACATCAAGCGCGCGCAGGGCGGCGATCCGCGTGACCGCAGCGACTATCAGACAATCTTTGCCGAGAAGGATGGCGCCGTCGCCGCGCCCACGGCCGGGCTCCATTTTACCGAGCGACTGCTCGCGGCGCTCGACCAGGCCGGCATCGAGCGTCTCGCCGTCACACTCCATGTCGGTGCCGGCACCTTCCTGCCGGTGAAGGCGGAGGACACGCGCGACCACCGCATGCACAGCGAATGGGGATTCCTCGACGCCGCAGCGGCCGAGCGTATTGCCGCTGCGCGCTCCCGCGGGGGCCGCATCGTCGCAGTCGGCACCACCAGCCTGCGCCTCCTCGAGAGCGCCGCGGATGCCGATGGCCGCGTGCCTCCCTTCGCCGGCGAGACCTCGCTCTTCATCACGCCCGGCTACCGCTTCCGTGCCGTCGACCTGCTGCTCACCAATTTCCATCTGCCGCGCTCGACGCTGTTCATGCTGGTCGCGGCCTTCGCCGGGCTCGAGCGGATGAAACGGGCCTACGCCCATGCCACAGCCGCGGGATACCGCTTCTTTTCCTATGGCGACGCCACCTTGCTCTATCCGGAACGATGAGCGACGATTTCTCCTTCAGCCTTCTGGCGCGTGACGGCGCAGCACGGCGCGGCCGGATGACGACCGCGCATGGCACCGTCGATACGCCGGCCTTCATGCCGGTGGGTACGGCGGCGACGGTGAAGGCGATGCGTCCCGAGGAGGTCGCCGCCACCGGCGCGCGGATCATCCTCGCCAATACCTATCATCTGATGCTGCGGCCAGGAGCGGAGCGCGTCGGCGAACTGGGCGGGCTGCATCGCTTCATGAACTGGCGACGCCCCATCCTTACTGACAGCGGCGGGTTCCAGGTCATGTCGCTGGCAAAGCTGCGCGAGATCGACGAGAAGGGCGTAGTCTTCCGTTCGCATCTCGACGGCAGCCGCTTCGAGCTCTCGCCCGAGCGCTCGATGGCGATCCAGGAGCTCCTGGGCTCCGATATCACCATGGCGTTCGACGAATGCACCCCCTTTCCGGCCGAGGAGGATGCGGCGCGCGCCTCGATGGAACTCTCGATGCGCTGGGCCGAGCGATCGAAATCCGCCTTTCGCCCGCGGTGCGGCCATGCGCTCTTCGGCATCGTCCAAGGCAGCATCTATCCGGAGCTGCGCCTCAGATCGGCCGCGGCGCTGCGTGCCGTCGGGTTCGACGGCTACGCCGTGGGCGGTTTGGCCGTCGGCGAAGGCCAGGAGCGCATGTTCGCCGTACTCGATGCGACGGTGCCGGCGCTCCCCGAGGACCGGCCGCGCTATCTCATGGGCGTCGGCAAGCCCGACGACATTGTCGGCGCGGTCAGGCGCGGCATCGATCTCTTCGACTGCGTGCTGCCGACGCGCTCGGGACGAACCGCCCAGGGCTTCACCCGGCGCGGCACGGTCAATCTGCGCAATGCGCGCCATGCCGGTGATCCGCGCCCACTCGATGCCGAATGCGGTTGCGGTACCTGCACTCAGTATAGCCGCGCCTATCTCCACCATCTCGTGCGCGCCGAGGAGATCCTCGGGCCGATGCTATTGACCGCGCACAATCTCCGCTACTATGCCGATCTCATGGCCGAACTGCGCGCGGCGATCGAGACCGGCCAGTTCGATGCCGTCGCCGCGCACCTTGCCGCCCGACAGGAGGAAGGCGACATCCCGCCGCTCTGATCATCGATGGCGAAGCCCCGTCTGAAACAGCTCGGCCACGCCGCGGCACTGTCTGCTGCCCCCGAGAAGGCGCTGCTGGAAAGGGTGGCGAATCCGCATCCGCGCGAGACCTATCTCGTGCGCTTCACCTGCCCCGAATTCACCACCCTTTGCCCGATCACCGGCCAACCGGATTTCGCCCATCTGGTCATCGACTACGTGCCGCGCAGCTGGCTGGTCGAGAGCAAGTCACTGAAGCTTTTCCTGGGTTCGTTTCGCAATCACGGCGGCTTCCACGAAGACTGCACGCTTGCGATCGCCCGCCGGCTCGTCGCCACGCTGGCGCCGCGCTGGCTCAGGATCGGCGGCTACTGGTATCCGCGTGGCGGCATGCCGATCGACGTCTTCTACCAGACCGGCGCGCCGCCGCGCGGCCTCTGGCTGCCCGATCAAGGCGTCGCGCCCTATCGCGGACGCGGGTGAGCGCCGGAATCAAATCCGCCATCCGGGACGAGGCGCTGCGCCTCGGCTTCGACGCGGTGGGCTTCGCGCCGGCGCGGCTTGGCGGCGAGGCGCGCGACCATCTCGCCGAATTCCTGGAGCGGGGATTTCACGGCGACATGGGCTGGCTCGCGGCAAGGTCCGAGCAGCGCAGCGATCCGCAGGGGCTCTGGCCGGAGGCGAAAAGCGTGGTCGTGCTCGGCATGAATTACGGGCCGGCGGAGAACCCGCTGGCGAACCTCGGCGCACGCGACCGCGGTGGCATCTCGGTCTATGCGCGCGGCCGCGACTATCACGACGTGGTGAAATCGCGGCTTAAGCAGCTCGCTCGCTTCATCGAGGCGCGCTGGCCCGGCGCGCTCAAGGTCTTCGTCGATACCGCGCCCGTGATGGAAAAGCCGCTTGCCGCCACGGCGGGATTGGGCTGGCAGGGCAAGCACACCAACCTGGTCTCGCGCGGCTTCGGCTCCTGGCTCTTTCTCGGCGAGATCTATCTCGCCCTGGAGCTGCCGCCGGATGCCGCTGAGACCGATCATTGCGGCGCCTGCCGGCGCTGCCTCGATGCCTGCCCGACATCGGCCTTTCCCGCGCCCTATCGCCTCGACGCGCGACGCTGCATCTCCTATCTCACCATAGAGCACAAGGGGCATGTCGACGCCTCGCTGCGCCCGCTGATCGGCAACCGCATCTACGGCTGCGACGATTGCCTCGCCGTCTGCCCCTGGAACAAATTCGCGCGGACGACGCGCGAGCCCGGCTTTGCGCCCCGCGATGCGGCCTCGACGCCGCTCCTGGCGGAGCTCGCCGGGCTCGACGATGCCGCCTTCCGGCAGCGCTTCTCGGGCTCGCCGGTAAAGCGCATCGGCCGCGACCGCTTCCTGCGCAACGTCCTCATCGCCATCGGCAATAGCGGCGCGCCGGACCTCCTCACCGAGGTCCGTCCGTTGCTCGACGATCCGTCGCCGCTGGTCCGCGCGATGGCGGTCTGGGCGCTGCGGCGGCTCGCCGATCCGGCCGAGGCCGCGTCGGCCCGCGCGGCGCGGCTCGCAGGCGAAGCCGACCCGGCGGTGCGCGAGGAATGGCAACGTGCGGGATGAGGCGCTAGCCTCGGCTGATGCGATGGAGGAGGCGATGACCAAAAAGACCGATTGGCGGCATGACGGAGTGCGCGTGGTGAAGGGGAGCGAACTCGACACCAACACGGCGCAGACACCGGGCATGAACCGCGCGGCGGCCATCACCCATGCGCGAGCCGGCGCACAGAAACTCTGGGCCGGCACGGTAACGATTCATGCCAATGCCAAGACCGGCGCGCATCATCATGGCGAGGTGGAGAGCGTCATCTATGTGGTGAAAGGCAAGGCGCGCATGCGCTGGGGCGAGAAGCTCGAATTCGTCGCCGAAGCCGGTCCCGGCGATTTCATCTACGTGCCGCCCTTTGTGCCGCATCAGGAGATCAACGCCAGCACCAGCGAGCCGCTCGAATGCGTGCTCTGCCGCAGCGGCCAGGAGCCGGTGGTGGTCAATCTCGACATCACGCCGATCGAGCCGCCCGAGGAAGTCCGCTGGATCGATGCCATTCACAAGCATTAGCCCGCATCGCGTCGCGTAACGATGAGCGAGGCAGGTGCACGCGGGCAGCCGCTTGCCAGCAACGCCGCCCGCCGCTAGACTTCCTCACGATGATGACGATCACGCATCCCCGCCCGCGAACCGGGCAGTATTGGCGCCGCTGGTTCATCCCGGCGGCTTAGGGTTGCGCATTTCGTCGTAAACACCGAAGCCGCCCCGATCCGAGGCGGCTTTCACGTTTCAGCATTCTCTCTCAGCGAACGTCGAGCACCGCCAGCCGGGACGGCTTCCTTGCAGAAGGAGGCTGGCGATGAACGATTTCGATGTGGTGACGGGACCGTCGCCGGGAATTGCGGCCGCGAAGCTGCCGCCGGCGCGAGCGGAGCAAGAATCGGGGGAACGGCCCTCGACTTCGCCGCCTGCCACCCCCGCGCCGTCAGGCGCCGAGCGCAAGCGAAGCGCGGCAAGTTAGGCGGAGCGAGCCGCCTTCAAGAGGTCGGAGAGCTTTTGCGCGGAATCGCCGAGGCGTTCGCGCGGCAGCTTCGCGCGCAGGGCCACGAGCCGGCGCAGCACCGCCATGTCGCGACCGCTGTTGACGGTGATCGCCGCGGCGATGCGGCCATCGCCATCGAGGCCGAGCAGCGTGAAGGCGCCGGCATTGGCAGGGTCGCGCCGCTCGAGCGTCTCGAGCGACGGCTCGAACAGTCCAAGCGCCTGGATGTTGCAATCATACTGGTCGGTCCAGAGCCAGGGCAGCTCGGCATAAGGCTCGCTCGCGCCCAGCATCGCGGCCGCGACCGCAGCCCCCTGGTTCAGCGCCACCTGCCAGGATTCGACACGGATGGCACGGCCGAGCAGCGGGTTGTCGTGGCGCGTGACATCGCCGGCGGCGAAGATGTCGGGATCGCTGCTGCGCCCCTGCGCATCGACGCGCACGCCGTCCTCGACGGCGAGCCCCGCCGCTTCGGCAAGCTCGGTGTTGGGCGCGGCGCCGATGCCGGCGACGATGAGATCGGCGGGATAACCCTGGCGCTCGGTCTCGACCAGCAGCCGCCCATCGCCAGCACGTGCCACACCGCCGAGCTTTGCGCCGAATTCGAACTCGACCCCGTGCCGCTCGTGGAGCGCGCGCACGAAATCGCTCACCCGTTGCGGCACCGCGCGGCCCATCAGCCGCGGCGCCATCTCCAGCACCGTGACCCCTGCGCCGAGCTTCGTCGCGGAGGCGGCAATCTCGAGTCCGATGAACCCGCCGCCGATCAGCACCAGCTCGAGCCCAGGCTGGAGCGCGCCGCGAATCGCGGCAGCATCGGCGAGGCTCCGCAGGTAATGGACGGGGGCGCCCGCCAGCGTTTCGGGCAGCTTGCGGCTGCGGCAGCCCATGGCCAGCAGCAGCTTGTCATAGGCAATGTGCTCGCCGCCGGCGAGCTCCACCTGCTTGCGCGCGCGATCGATCGCGATGGCGCGCGCTCCGAGCCTCAGGCCAATATGCTGCGCCGCGTAGAAGGCGGCGGGCTTCAGATGGAGCTTCTCCGTCGCGACGCTCTCGGTGAGAAAGGCCTTGGAAAGCGGCGGACGGTCATAGGGCGGATGAGGCTCGTCGCCGATGAGCGTGATCTCCGCTTCCGGCGATTTCTGGCGCAGCACCTCTGCCGCTCGCATTCCCGCGGGCCCCGCGCCGATGATGACGAAACGGCCAGGCATCACAAACGAGCAATCGTGATCGCGGCGGGAAGGCCGGTGACCCTCATGGAGCACCAGCCTCAGTGCAGATGCACGTACTCGTATTCGACCGGCAGGTTGTTGATGCCGCGCTCGGGCGGCGCGATCCAGCTCGCCATCTTGCCCGGCTCGGCGACGCGCTGCATCAGGCTCTTGACGAAAGCGCCGTCGCTCTCGGATGGGATCCAGGAGGGGACCTTTGCCTGGTGCTCGGCGGCAGAGATGATCCTGCCCTCGGGATCGACCGGCTGATTGGCCCAGACCCCGATGCCGCGGCGGAAGCGCTCGCTCGGGAGCTTCAGTTCGGTCGCGTAGCCCGCCTTGGCGATGAGCCGGTTCCAGCGCTTCACGCCAATCTCGCAGTCGCGGATATAAGCGGTGCGTGTCACCTCGTTCATCGCGTTGCGCAGCGGCACATCCTCCTCACTCACGCCGCCCTTGCCGTCGGGCCGCTCGAGATGGAAGCTGCCCTCGCGGCAGAGATGGTCGGGATAATTCGCCTCATCCGGTCGGCCCTTAATGCCGGTCGCGAAATATCCGGCGGCGTTCGACGAATTCTCTGCGCCGAAGAGATCGAGCGAGGAGCTGAACCAGAAATTGAGGTAACGCTGCATCGTCGGCAGATCGACCGCACCGCGCGCGCGGATTGCGGCGGGATCTTCGGTGCCGAGCTCCTTCATGACTTCAAGCGTACGGCGCACTACCCGCGAGATGCCGGTATCGCCGACGAACATGTGATGCGCCTCCTCGGTCAACATGAAGGTGCAGCTGCGCGACAGCGGATCGAAGCTGCTCTCGGCGAGGCTTTTGAGCTGAAACTTGCCGTCGCGGTCGGTGAAATAGGTGAACATGAAGAAAGAGAGCCAGTCGCTGATCGGCTCGTTGAAGGTGCCGAGGATGCGCGGCTTGTTGCGATCGCCGGAATGGCGCGCCAGCAGCTCTTCCGCCTCCTCGCGGCCATCGCGGCCAAAATAGGCGTGCAGCAGGTAGACCATTGCCCAGAGATGCCGGCCTTCCTCGACATTGACCTGGAACAAGTTGCGCAGATCGTAGAGCGAGGGGCAGCTATGGCCAAGCAGGCGCTGCTGCTCGACGGAGGCGGGCTCGGTGTCGCCTTGCGTCACGATAAGCCGCCGCAAGGTCGAGCGGTGCTCGCCCGGCACCTGGTGCCAGACCGGCTTTCCATGTTCGTCGCCGAAGCCGATGCGCCGGTCGGGTATGGCATCGGCAAGGAAGATGCCCCAGCGATAGTCGGGCATCTTCACCGTGCCGTAGGTCGCCCAGCCTTTGGCATCGACCGACGTGGCGGTGCGCAGATAGACGTCGACATCGAGGAAATCGCTCGGACCGAGCTCGCGCCACCAGTCGAGGAAGTGCGGCTGCCAGTGCTCGAGCGCGCGCTGTAGCGTGCGTTTCTCGGCGAGATCGACGTTGTTCGGGATCCGCTCCTGGTAGTCGATCGCCATCTCAGACCCTTTCCCATTTGAACTGCGGTTTCGAGCCGCTGCCAAAGAGCTTAAGCGCACCCTGCTCGCCGACCGCGTTCGGCCGATTGAAAATCCAGTTCTGCCAGGCCGAGAGCCGGCCGAAGACGCGCGTTTCCATCGTCTCAGGCCCGGTAAAGCGCAGATTGGCTTCGAGCCCGGTGAGCGCGTCAGGCGAGAGGCTCGCCCGCTCCTCGACGGCGAGCCGGATCTCGTCCTCCCAATCGAGCTCGTCGGGCGCAAAGGTAACGAGACCGTGAGCGAGCGCCTGCCCTGAGGTCAGAAGTTCTCCCCTCAATTGCGCGTGGCTCGCCATCGACGGATCAACACCGCAGAAGCGCGTTGCCAACCGCGAAAGCCCGTTCACCATCGGGAAAGTGCCGAAATTCACGGCCGAGAGCGCGATGCGGGGCGCATCGTTGTCGCCTTCCTCGAGCGCCAGCATGTAGGAGCGGTCGGCCGCCAGTGCGAGCTCCAGCAAGGTTCCGGCAAAGCAGGAATCGCGATCGACGATGGCGAAGAGGCTGCGCGAGGAGACATCGAGCCGCGCGAGCGTGCGGCGCAAATAGCCCAGCGTCTCGCGGACGAACCAGTGCTGTTCCTGGGCCAGCATCGCGGCGTCGCATTCGAGCAGCGCCGCCACCGAACCGCGCGTCTTCAGCAGCAAGGTCCCGAGCTCGAGTTCGTTGACGCGCAGCATGAGGATGGCGTCGTCGAGCTCGCGCGTCATGGCGAGCGGCCACCAGGTCGGGCCCATGGCCTCGATCTCGGCGGCGCTTTGCGGACCGCTCTCGGCAGGGCCGGTGACGGTGAGCGTAGCAACGCGCCGCCCCCGGTCGAATTCGACGTCGACCCAGCGGTAGTGATAGCCCTTCTCGTCGCAACGCCGTTCGAGCGGCGGCAGGCGCACACCCTTGGCCGCGTCGGGGCGCGCACTCGACGCAGCCAGCGCACGGGCGCGCTCGGCGACGAGATCGGCGAAGCCCGCAGGCGGCGCCGAGTGATCGACGAGCTTCCACTGCTTCGCGCGGTCGGCGCGCACGCCTTCGGCCGTGGTGCAGAAGACATCGGCGAGATCACGCCGCACCTTGCGCTTGTCTACGAGCCGAGTGAGCCCGCCGGTGCCCGGCAGCACGCCCAGGAGCGGCACCTCGGGCAGGCTCACCGTCGAGGAGCGGTCATCGACCATGACGATCTCGTCACAGGCAAGCGCCACCTCGTAGCCGCCGCCCGCGCAGGTGCCGTTGAGCGCGGCGAGGAATTTGAGCCCGGAGCCGCGGCTCGACTCCTCGATGCCGTTGCGCGTCTCGTTGGTGAATTTGCAGAAATTGACCTTCCAGGCATGCGTCGAGCTGCCCAGCATGTAGATGTTAGCGCCGGCGCAGAACATCCGCTCCTTGCCGCTGGTGAGCACGACGCATTTCACGGCGGGATGCTCGAAGCGGATGCGGTTCAGCGCATCGTGGAGTTCGATATCGACGCCAAGATCGTAGGAATTGAGCTTCAGCTTGTAGCCGGGCTGAATGCCGGCGTCTTCGGCCACGTCGAGCACGAGCCGCGCCACGGCACCGTCGACCTCGAGCCGCCAATGCCTGTAGCGCTCGGGATGGGTCTCAAACGTGATCATCCGCGCCCCTCTCTTCGCCCGGCGCCTGTTGCGCCGCCGGATTGATTGTTATCGGCATTATAATGCATGTTGATAGGCGGTCAAGCAGTATGATGCAGAGCGGGGGCCTGCGGAGCACGGCCTCCGGTGCCTGCCGTGGACTTTCGAGATTGCCGCGTTGCGGTCGATGCGGGAACGCTACCGCGCTAGCCGCCCACCGCCGCCTTCAACTCCTGAAAGCTCTGCTCGACCGTCTTGCCGGCGGTGTCGATGCGGGCATCGGCCTTGGCATAGAGCTGGGCGCGGCCGGCAAGGATGCGGCGGAGATCTTCCATCGCCTGCTCGTTCTCGGCCATGGGTCGCGTGTCGCCCTGCGCCATGACGCGGCCCATATGCTCCTCAGGCGCGGCGGTGAGCCAGACCGTGAAACAAGCCGCGAGCAACAGGTCGAAGGTGCCGGGCTCGGAGACGATGCTGCCGCCCGTGGCGATCACCGCGCGGTCGTGGCGCTCGACCACCTGCTCCAGCGCGCGGCGCTCGTAGCGGCGATAAGCCGCTTGGCCGTAAAGGTCGAAGATCTCCGCGAGAGGCGTGCCGCTCTCGCGCTCGATCTCGCGGTCGAGTTCGATGAAGGGCGCCCCCAGCGCCTTCGCCAGCTTCGCGCCCAGGCTGGACTTCCCTGCGCCGCGCAACCCGATGAGCGCGATGCGGTGGCGCCGCTCGCTCGCCACGGCGGCACCGAACGTCTCGGTAAGGAGCTTGCGCGCCTGCGCCAGATCCTTCGCTGGCAGCCGGCTCAGGCTCTGGATCAGGAGGGTGAGCTCGACCGGCCGTTCGGGCTCCTCGCGCGCGAGGTCGCCGAGCGGCAGGCCCATGGCATGGGCGATCTGGCGCAGCAGCACGATCGAGATGTTGCCCTGCCCGGCCTCGAGCTGCGCCAGGTAGCGCTCGGAAACCTGGGAATCCCGCGCCAGGATCTTGCGCGTCATGCCGCGCCGGGCGCGGGCTTCGCGGATGCGCTCGCCGAGGAGGCGCAGATACTCCGCCTCGCCATTCTCGCCGCGCGCCGGCGCGCCGCCCTCTTGCGGAGCCAGCCCTGTTCCTATGCGATCTCTCGACATGTACTATAATGCTTGCTTGAGCGTTGGCATGCATTATAGTCGCTTTCGCCGGGCGGTCCAGCCCGGAGCGCGGCGGGCTGGAGGTGGCGTGGAGCGGCGACTGACCATCCTGGTGGGGACCATGACCGGCACGGCCCAGCTCGTCGCCGAGGAGGTCGCCGACGCCCTGAAGGCCGAGGGGGTATCGGCCGAGGTCCGTCCGATGGACGGGCTCGATGCCGGCGTCTTCGCGGGCGGCGGCGCCTTCCTCGTCTGCACTTCGACCTATGGACAGGGCGACGTGCCCGACAACGCCCAGAAGCTCTTTGCCGAACTCGAGCAGAAGAAGCCGGACCTCGGCGGCATCGTCTATGGCGTGATCGCACTCGGCGACCGCACCTATGCCCAGACCTTCTGCTTCGGCGGCAAGCGCTTCGACGCGCTGCTGCAATCGCTCGGCGCCAAGCGCGTCGGCGACATCATGCTGCACGATGCCAGCGCCGGGACGATCCCCGAGGAAGAAGCGGTCGCCTGGATCGGCTCGTGGCTCGATCGTTTCCGCGCGGCGCTCGACGAGGCCGCCTGAGGCCGCGCCGGATCGTTCAAATCTTGCATTCTTTTGTTGCGTAATCTCGCCGCGTTTTCGACTTAAGGCGATCTTAAGCGCGCCCGGGAGATCGTGGTCGGCCATGGCGACCGACACCAAACAGATCACCCGGCCGCGCACGCCGATGTCGCAGGCCGAGCTCGACGAGGTGGTGCGCCGCCACGACATGTACCTATCGGCGCGCCTCGGCGGCCAGCGCGCGCTGCTCGCCTATCGCGATCTTTCCGGCCTCGACCTCGCGGGCAAGCGGTTGAGCGATGCCGATCTCACCGCCGCCTTCCTGCCGGCCGCGCGCATGGCGGGCGCCAATCTCGCCAACGCCAATTTGTTCGGCTGCAATCTCACCCGCGCCGATCTGCGCGGCGCCGTGCTGGTACGCGCCGATCTGCGCGGCGCGGTGCTGCGCGGCGCCGATCTCGAAGGCGCCGACCTCTTCGACGCCGATCTGCGCGACGGCAGGCTCGGCCATCGCCTGCGCATCGGCGTGATCGAGGAGGTGGCGATCGCCAACGCCGCCTCCTCCGATCTCGAAGGCGCGCGCATGGTGAACGCCGATCTGTCGCAGGCGCGGCTTTCAGGCTCGCTCGCGGCACATACCGATTTCACCGACGCGGTGATGCGGCGCTGCAAGCTGGTGCGCGCCGATCTGCACAACGCAACGATGAACGGTGCCAATCTCGAAGGCGCTGACCTCTCCGGCGCGAACCTGCAGGGCGCGAGCCTGCGCAACGCCATCCTGACCGACGCGATCTTCCACAACACCGCCACCGACGGCGCGGATTTCGCCGGCGTGCTCACCGAGAAGCCGGCCGGCCGCGCGCTCACCGATCTGCCGAGCCCGGTCGACGGGCTGCTGCATCGCCATGAGCGCTGGGCGGCGACGAACGGCGCCGAGGGCGAGCCGCTCGATCTCAGCGGCTACGATCTGCGCCGGGTACCGGCGTTCTCCGGTCTCTGCCTGTCGGCGCTGCGCGCCAAGGGCGCCGTCTTCTTCGGGCTGACGCTCGACGGCGTGGCGATGCAGGCAGCGCAGCTCGAAGGCGCGGATTTCCGCTCCTGTCGTCTGACGCGCGCCGATCTGCGCGGCGTCAACCTGACCGCGGCGCGGCTCACCAATGCCGACCTGCGCGACAGCAATCTGGGGCCGCTGGTGCTGCCCGGCGGGCGGCTCATCGTCAGCCTGCTGGAGCGTGTCGAAGCACGGCATGTCGACCTGCGCGGCGCCAATCTGTCGCGCGCCGTGGTGCGCGGCGCCGATCTTTCCGCGGCCAATCTAACCGGCGCTGACCTCGCCGGCGTCGATCTGGCTGACGCGCAACTTTCCGGAGTGATCGGCCTGCCCTGAAGAGGCGATTGCCTGAGGGCGCGCGACGATTAATACTCTGTTAATCACGCCGCCGCGATCCTACGTGATGAGAGATGCCGCGTCCTCGGGTACCCTTGCGGGCGGGCGCTGCATCTGCCGGAGCGGCGAGCGGGAGCAAAGCGGCCAAGCGCCGCGCGCCGGTCGCTTCCGGTGGAAAAGGGCAAGTCGCGGACTTAGCGCGACAGGAGGAACGCAGATGAGCGACGACCGCACGGGCAAGCGACGTCCGCTGGAGCAGCATGAGCAGGAGGGCGCCGTGCAAGCACGCGCCCAGCGCGAGGAGCGCGAGCCGAAGCGCGACCACAAGGCGAGCCCGGTCGAGCGCCGCGAGTGGCGCGGATCGGGCGTTTGCGGCGACCGGCACACCGACTAGCCGTCTCCGTCAATAGATCTGCCGTTTTCCGTGCGCGGAACGCGCGCGCAGGCGTTGCTGTTTGCCGTTAGCGGCTAAGCGGGAGCAGCCTGATGAGCAGCGTGCGCGTCATCGGCATCGTTGTCGCCATCATCGGCGCGGTGCTGTTGTTCTTCGGCCTCAACAGCTCGCATTCGTTCGTCGACCGGGCGTCGGAAACGCTGACCGGCCGGTACACGCAGGACACCATGGTCTATCTGATCGTCGGCATCGTCGCGCTCGTCGGCGGCGCGCTTACTGCGCTGGTCGGCCGCCGCTAGAGCATCGCGCCGCTCGGGCGCCGTGCGCTGAAGGCGCCGCCCTCGCGGCTGCGCGAAGCCAACCGGACCATCGGAAAAAACCGAGGCGCCTGAGAACAAGTCCGCCGACGCGGGGATGGCCGGATGACGGCCCGCCTATCTCATAACAAGGCGCCGCTGAACCGAGCGCCCCTGCACAGCAAGCTCGCCGCGGTCGGCCGGTTCCCCGCCGCCGCGGCGCCCGGCCCGCGGCCCTCCCCCGCCGCCGGGCCCACCCTGGCCGCCCCGCCAGGGCTCAGGCGGTGGCGCGTCCCGCGCCGCCGCCTCCCTTTGTGCATGGCAAGGCGCTCGGCGATCACGCTTGACGCCGCCCTTTCGGCTGCGTCACCTATGGCGCAAGATTGGCCCGCAGCCGGCAATAACGCGGGTGGAACGAGGGAGGTTGGACATGGCCGCCGATGGCGCCGCGCAGGAAGCGCCCCGGATAACCCTGCCGCGCGACTACAATGCCGCGGTCGATCTCATCGACCGCAACCTCAAGGCAGGACGCGGCGAGAAAATCGCCTTTCGCGACGACCGCACCGCCCTCACCTATGCCGCGCTCGCCGAGCGCGTCGACCGTGCGGCCAATGCGCTGCGCGCGCTCGGGCTCGAGCCGGAGCAGCGCGTGTTGCTCTGCCTTCTCGATACGATCGACTTTCCAACCCTGTTCCTGGGCGCGATCAAGGCTGGGATCGTGCCGATCCCGGTCAACACGCTGCTCACCACCGCCGATTACGACTTCATGCTGCGCGACAGCCGTGCCCGCGCGCTCGTCGTATCGGACGCGCTCTACGACCGCTTTGCGCCCATTCTCGCCAAGCAGCCCGCGCTGAAGCACGTCATCGTTTCCGGCACTGAACCCGTCGACGACCGGCGCAGCCTGAGCGAGCTGCTGGAAGCGGCTGCGCCGCGCGCCAAGCCGGCCGAGACCACGGCCGATGATGTCTGCTTCTGGCTCTATTCCTCGGGCTCGACCGGAACACCCAAAGGCGCCGTGCATCTCCATTCCCACCTCATCCTCACCGCCGAGCTCTACGCCAAGCCGATCCTCGGCATCGCCGAGAGCGACCTGGTGTTTTCGGCGGCAAAACTGTTCTTCGCTTATGGCCTCGGGAATGCGCTCACTTTTCCGCTCGCCGTCGGCGCGAGCTCGGTGCTGATGGCCGAGCGGCCGACCCCGGCTTCGGTGACGCGCATCCTGACCCGGCACAAGCCCACCATCTTCTACGGCGTCCCGACGCTCTATGCCGCCATGCTGGCGAGCCCGGAACTGCCGAAGCGCGCCGAGGTGGCGCTCCGGGGCTGCGTCTCGGCGGGCGAAGCGCTGCCGGAGGATATCGGCCGGCGCTGGAGCGAGCATTTCGGCGTCGACATCCTCGACGGCATCGGCTCGACCGAAATGCTCCACATCTTCCTCTCCAACCGTCCTGGCGATGTCCGCTACGGCACCACGGGAAAACCGGTGCCAGGTTATCTGCTGCGCCTCGTCGACGATGACGGCAAGCCGGTCGAGCCGGGCGAGATCGGCGAGCTGCAGATCGGGGGTCCGACCAGCGCCGCCTGCTATTGGAACCAGCGCGAGCGCTCGCGCCATACCTTCCTCGGCCAATGGACGCGCAGCGGCGACAAATACGTCGAGGATCGCGACGGCTACTTCACCTATTGCGGCCGCACGGACGACATGCTGAAGGTGAGCGGCAACTATGTCTCGCCCTTCGAGGTCGAGGGCATGCTGTTGTCGCACGAGGCGGTGCTGGAAGCCGCGGTGGTCGGCCAGCTCGACGAGCAGAAGCTGGTGAAGGCCAAGGCCTATGTCGTGCTGAAGCCGGGAGCGGCGGCCTCTCCGCAGCTCGCCGCCGAGCTGCAGCAGCATGTGAAGTCGCGCCTCGCTCCCTATAAGTACCCGCGCTGGATCGAGTTCATCGACGAGCTGCCGAAGACCGCCACCGGCAAGATCCAACGCTTCAAGCTGCGCGCGCTCAGCACGCATTGACGGCCGCTCGCGCATGCCTTTCGTGACCGCCGGCGGCCATCGGCTCGAATATGAGCGGCTTCCGGGACGTCCGGGTGCGCCGGTGCTGCTGCTGCTGCATGAAGGGCTGGGCTCGGTGGCCCTCTGGCGCGACTTCCCGCAGAAGCTCGCCGCGGCGACCGGGCTGCCGCTGGTGGTCTATTCGCGCTACGGCTATGGCCGTTCCGATCCTATCGCGGCGCCGCATGGAGCGCGCTACATGCACGACGAGGCGCTCGTCGCTCTGCCGGAGCTGCGGCAGGCGCTCGGCCTCGGCGACGTCATTCTGGTGGGCCACAGCGACGGCGCCTCGATCGCGCTCATCCATGCCGGCAGCAACGTGCTGCCGGTGCGCGCGCTGATCCTCGAGGCGCCGCATGTCTTCGTCGAGGAGGTCTCGACGGCGAGCATCGCCGCAGCACGGGACGCCTACATGAAGAGCGATCTGCGGCAAAAGCTCGAGCGCTATCATGCCGATGTCGACAGCGCCTTCCGCGGCTGGAACGATGCCTGGCTCTCGCCCGAATTCCGCAATTGGAACGTCGAGGAGTACCTGCCGAGCGTCACCTGCCCGGTGCTGGCGATCCAGGGCGAGGGTGACGAATACGGCAGCTTGGCGCAGATCGAGGCGATCGAGCGCGGCGTCGAGGGCCCCTTCCAGAAGCTGATCCTGCGCCGTTGCGGGCATTCGCCGCATCGCGACCAGGAGAGCGCCGTGCTCGAAGCGATGGCCGAGTTCGCCGAGCGGGTCAGCGGATGAGCAGCACCTCGGGCGCGGCGGGCGCGGCGTAGAGGCGCTCGACCAAGGCGGCGCGATCGGTCAGCACGGCGCGCTGGTTGATGTAGCCCTTGTCGGTGATCTCGCCCTTGTCGATCGAGGGCTGCTCGGCCAGCAGCAGCGCACGCGAGACGCGGTGCGAGCTGCCGCCGGCGCCGGCATTGTGCCGCGCCAGCGCTGCAGCCAGTGCGTCCCGCACGCTATGCTCGGCGATGAGCGCCGCCAGCGGCGCATCGGGCGGCAGATCGGGACAGAGGCCGCGGCAGCCGGCGAGGCTTGGAAAGACCAGCAGGCCGATCTCGTCCCGGTCGTGGCCGGCGATGACGGCATCCTCGACCACCGGCGCGCAGGCGGCGATCAGCGCGACGCGCAATGCGCCGACGCCGACCCAGGTGCCCGAAGAGAGCTTGAAGTTCTCGCCGAGCCGCCCGTCGAAGACGATGCCGCACCGCGGCGCCGCAGGGTCCTCGAGCCGCGCCGCATCCCCCGGCCGGTAGAACCCCTCCTCGTCGAAGGCGGCCGCGGTGAGGTCCGGACGCTTCCAGTAGCCGGGCGTGATGTTGGGGCCGCGCACGCGGATCTCGAGTTTCTCGCCTTCGGGCACCAGCTTCACCTCGCAGCCTGGCGCCGGCAACCCGATATTGCCGGCACGCGCGATCGGATAGTGGACGAGCGTCGCCAGCGGAGCGGTCTCGGTCGTGCCCCAGGCGGAGACCATCGCCACCTTCTCGCCGGTGGTCTTCAGCGACAGCGCCTCGAGCCGCTGCCAGAGCGATTGCGGCAGCGCGGCGCCGGCATAGAGGACGAGATCAAGCTCGCGGAAAAAGCCCCGCGCGAGATCGGCGTCGCGCTCGAGATGGTCGAGCACCATGGCGAAGCCGCGCGGCACGTTGAGGTAGAGCGTCGGCGAGACCGTGCGCAGATTGGCGACGCTCTTCTCGATGAGGCCGGGAACCGGGCGCCCCTCGTCGATATAGAGCGTGCCGCCATTGCGCAGGATCATGTTGAAGTCGGAATTACCGCCGAAGGTGTGGTTCCAGGGCAGCCAGTCCAGGATCACCGGCGGGCGCTCGGCGAGGAAGGGCCAGGCCACGGCGTAGCTCTCCTGGTTCGAGGTCAGCATGAGCTGCGTGTTGATGACGCCCTTGGGCTCGCCGGTCGAGCCGGAGGTGAAGAGGATCTTCGCCACCGTGTCCGGGCCCACCGCGGCGAAGGCGCGATCGACCGCGGCGCCGGGGCTGGTGCCAAGCAGCGCCGCGAACTCGGTCGCACGCTGGCCCTTGGGCGGATTGGCGGAGACGACGAGCTCGGCATCGCGCAACTGGAGCGCGGCAATCGCCGCGGCGTAACGCGCGCCGTCATCGGCGAAGACGAGACCGGGCTCGATGATGTCGCGGACATAGCGCAGCTTGGCGAAATCCTGCGACAGCCGCGAATAGGCGGTGGAGACCGGGGTCACCGGCACGCCGACATGCATCGCGCCGAGCGCCAGCAACGCATGGTCGATGCCGTTGTCGGAGAGGATCATTACCGGTCGCTCAGGGCCGAGGCCGCGGTCGAGCAGCGCCTGGCCCATGGCGCGCGCCGCGGCCAGCGCCGCGGCATAGGAGACACGCTGCCAGCTTCCGGCGGCATCGCGCTGAGCGAGGAAGGTACGCTCACCCTCTCGCCGCGCCCAGTCCTCAAGCAGCGCGCCGAGCGAACGCGGCACCGTGCCCAGCCTATGCGGCGAACGCAGGATCATGCCGCCGTCGCGCAACCGCTCGACCAGGACATCGGCATCGGCGAAGAGCCGTCGCCGCCTGCGCTGCTGCACCATCTTCTTCCTCCCTGATCTCCGAATGTTATGTCATGACTTTGCGCGTTTCGATTCCCGTGTCGGCGGCCGCCGGCGCGGACCCGGCTCTGCCTGACGTCCTGCGGCCCCGTCGAGACCGCTTTCGAGCGCGCGCAGCAGCGCAATCAGGTCGCGCCTGCCGCTCTCGCCGATGTGCCGCTGAAGCCGGCGCTCATGGGCTTCGGCGCGCGATATCGCCTCCACCAGGATCGCCTCGCCCTTCGCGGTCAGATGGAGCGCATAGGAGCGCCTGTCGCCGGGCGTGGCGGCACGGCGGGCGAAGCCGCGGCCCACCAGCTCGTCGAGGAGCGCCACGAGATTGGCGCTCTTGATGCCGAGCGCCATGCCGAGCTGCGCCTGCTTGAGGCCGGGATTGCGGCTCATCATCAGCAGCAGCGAGTATTGCGCCGGGCGGAGTGCCAGACCTTCCATGCTGCGGATGAAATCCTGGAAGATGAGGAGCTGCACCCGGCGCACGCCATAGCCGAGATGATCGAGCAGCGGGCCGTAATCGATGCCGCTCTCGCCGCGCGGTACTGCAGTGAGCGCAACCGCCTTCGCCGGGCGCGCCATCGCCGTCAGCGTCCCGCCGCTTCCGGGTTCTCGATCAGCAGCGCGATCCCCTGCCCGCCGCCGATGCAGGCCGAGGAGACGCCGTAGCGCAGCCCGCGCCGGCGCAGCTCGCGCGCGAGCGTCAAGGTGAGGCGCACGCCCGTCGCCGCCAGCGGGTGACCCATGGCGATGGCACCGCCGTTCACATTGACCTTGGCGTGATCAAGGCCGAGCGCGCGCTCGACCGCGAGGCATTGCGCGCCGAAAGCCTCGTTGATCTCGAAGCGGTCGATGTCGCGCGGATCGATCCCGCCGAGCTCGACGACCCGCCGGATCGCCGGCACCGGCCCGATGCCCATGATCTCCGGCGGCACGCCCACCGCCGCCGCGGCAACGAGGCGGGCAAGCGGTTTCTTCCCGTTCTGCCGCGCATAGTCGCCCGAGGCGACCAGCATGGCTGCAGCGCCGTCGACGATGGCGGAGCTGTTGCCGCCGGTCTGAACGCCGCCGAAGGCGGGCTTCAGCTTCGCCAGCACCTCTGGCGGCGTCGGACGGATATGGCTGTCCTGCGCCACCTCCGTGACGGTTCGGTCGAGCTTGATGGCGCGCGGGCTCATTCCGTGGCACTCGAAGCTCTCGCTCGCCACCGGCACGATCTCGCCGGCGAGGAAACCCTCCTGCTGGGCTGCCAGCGCGCGGGCGAAGCTCGAGGCGGCGAAAGCGTCAACCTCGTCGCGAGCCAGCTCGTATTTCCGCGCGAGATTCTCCGCCGTCTGCCCCATGGTGCATTGCGCCGCCGGGTCGAGCAGCGCCTCCCAGAGGAAATCCTTGAACTCGACCTGGCCGAGGCGGAAGCCGGTGCGATGGGTATAGGCGGCAACCGGATTGCGTGACATCGATTCCGTGCCGACGCAGAGCGCGAGCTCGGCCTTGCCGAGCGTCAGGATATCGCCCGCCTGCGCGATGAGCTCGAAGCCGGTGCCGCAGACGCGCTGCACGAGGATGGCGGGCGTCTCGATCGGCACCCCGGCATAGAGGCCGATGTGGCGCGGCAGCATGTAGGCGTCGAAGCTCGCCTGCGCCATGCTGCCGGCGATCACCTGCCCGACATGCGTCGGCGGCACTTCGGTGCGCGCGAAGAGGGCGCGCGCCGCCTTGATGCCGAGATCGATCGGCGATACCGCGGCGAGCGCGCCGCAATAATCGACGAAGGGCGTGCGCACCCCGTCCAGCAGAAAGACGTCGGCGTAGCGATATCCGAGCCCACCCTTGGCCATTTCCCGACTCCGGCTGATCCTTATGCTCTATAACTATTACAGAAGCCAACGATCGGGCAAGGGGGACGCCGCCAATGGTCCGGCCGGCGGCCGGCCGAGTGACGCCGCGGGACCGGCGCACTATCATGCGGCCGCCAAGAACAAAAAGCGGGAGGATCACATGCTCGAGACCACCATCGCCGGCAGCCTGCCCAAGCCCTTCTGGCTCGCCACGCCGAAGGTGCTGTGGGCGCCCTGGGCGCATCAGGGCGAGGCGCTCGCCGAGGCGAAGCGCGACGCGACCGTGCTGGTGCTGAAGGAGCAGGAGGATGCCGGCGTCGACATCGTTACCGATGGCGAGCAGTCGCGCCAGCATTTCGTCCATGGCTTCCTCGAGCAGGTCGACGGCATCGACTTCAACCGCCGCGTCGCCATGGGCATCCGCAACAACCGCTATACCGCCCAGGTACCGACGGTCACCAGCGCGCTGAAGCGCAAGCGCTCGGTGCATGCGACCGAGGCCGCGCTGGCCCGCGCCCATACCAGGCGCAAGCTCAAATTCACGCTGCCGGGGCCGATGACCATCATCGACACCATCGCCGACGAGCATTACGGCGACCGCGTCAAGATGGCGATGCGCTTCGCCGAGCTCCTCAACGAGGAAGCGCGCGAGCTCGAGGCGCTGGGCGTCGACGTCATCCAGTTCGACGAGCCCGCCTTCAACGTCTACATGGACGAGGTGAAGGAGTGGGGCATCGAGGCGCTGCACAAGGCGCGCGAAGGGCTCAAGTGCAAGACCGCCGTCCATATCTGCTACGGCTACGGCATCAAGGCCAATATCGAGTGGAAGGAGAGCCTCGGCAGCGAGTGGCGGCAATACGAGGAGATCTTCCCGGCGCTGGCCAAGAGCCGCATCGACCAGGTCTCGCTCGAATGCATCCATTCGCGCGTACCGTTGCGGCTCCTGAAGCTGCTCCAAGGCAAGGACGTGCTGCTCGGGGCGATCGACGTCGCCACCGACCGCGTCGAGACGCCCGAGGAGGTGGCGGCCACCATCCGCAGCGCCATGGAGTTCGTGCCGGTCGAGCGCATTCATCCCTGCACCAATTGCGGGCTCGCGCCGCTCGACCGCCGCATCGCCAACGCCAAGCTCCAGGCGCTCGGCGCCGGCGCCGCGCTGCTGCGCAAGGAGCTGGGGCGCGGCTGACGCACGGCAGCGCATCACCGCGGCGATGGTGTGCGCAGATAGCGCTGGCAGAAGGCAGGCGGCGCGGCCCGGTCGGCATCGGCGATGAAGCGGCAGCCGCGGGCGATCTCGTCGCGGATGACGGCGCAGGGATTGGCTTCGTTGCACGGCGGATGCGTCGCCGGCGAAACGAGCAGGCATTGCCGCACATAGCGACGCGCTTCAGCCTCGCCGACCTCGTCGCGGCAGGAGGCGGCCTGCGCTGCCGAAGCAGCAAGGAGCAGCACGATCAGCGCCCCGCGGAACGCGGTCATGGCTTCAGATAAAGCGCGCGCTCGGCGCTCCGCCGCGCGGTGAGGTCCGCCACCGCGCGCAAGGCCCCCTCCACACGCGCCTTGTTCCACAGGAGGAAGGCATCGGCCGCCGCCGGGCAATCGCCGGCGCGGTGGCGGCGGAGCACGGTCGAGCCGCGGAAATTGGCCGAGCCGATGTTGAAGCAGAGCGCCACCATCGCGGAGAACTGGTTGTCGGTCGTCGCGATATCGGCGGTCGCGTCGTCGACCGCGCTTTCGGCGCCCTGGAGATCGTCGGCGAGCCTCTCATCCGCCTCGTCCTCCGTGATCACCATGCCGGAAAGGACGCCGCGCGTGTGGCCGTAGCCGATCGTCCAGATGCCGGCTACATCCTGATAGGCGGCGAGCCGCAGCCCCTCGAATTCCTTGATGAGCGCCAGCCCGTCCGGGCCGATCGCGCGCGCCATGATCGCCTCGCCTTCCCCGGCCGGAGCTACCTCAGCGATGTACATCATTGATGATTTTTTTCCGCTGCGTCATTGACGCAGAAGGCGCCCGGCCGGCACAAGTCACCATAGCACTGCACCCCTCTGAGCCCGAGGCTCAGAGCCCGACATAGGCGCGACGCACGCGATCGTCGGCGAGAAGCTCGGCGCCGCCCCCCTGCATCACGATGCGGCCGTTCTCCAGCACATAGCCGCGATCGGCGAGCGCCAGCGACTGCGCCACGTTCTGCTCGACGAGGACGATGGTCAGGCGGTCGCGCCGGTTGAGCTCGCGCACGACGCGGAAGACGTCATCCACCACCACCGGCGCAAGGCCGAGCGAGGGCTCGTCCAGCATGATGAGGCGTGGCTGGCCCATGAGACAGCGCGCGATCGCCAGCATCTGCTGCTCGCCGCCCGAGAGCGTGCCCGCAAGCTGGGCGCGGCGCTCGGCCAGCCGCGGGAAGAGCGCGTAGCAGCGCTCGATTTCCGCCGCTGCGCCGGCGCGCGCCCGCGGCACCACCGCGCCCATCTCGAGATTGTCGCGCACGCTCATGTTGGGAAAGACCTGGCGGCCCTCCGCCACCTGGCCGATGCCGAGATTGCAGATGCGGTGCGGCGGCCAGCCGGCGATCTCCCGACCATCGAAGCGGATGGCGCCGCGGCGCGGCCGCTCCATGCCGAAGATGGTGCGGATGAGCGAGCTCTTGCCGGCGCCGTTGGCGCCGATGATGGCGACGATCTCGCCTTCGGCGACGTCGAGCGAAACGCCGTCGAGCGCCTGCGCGTCGCCGTAGAAGAGGTCGATGTCGCGCAGCTCGAGCATATGTCACGCCCCCGCCGGCGCGTGGCCGAGATAGCATTCGAGGACCTGCGGATCGCGCGACACCTGCTCGGGTGCGCCTTCGCAGATCTTCTGCCCGTGATGCAGCACGACGATGTGATGCGAAAGCGCCATCACGGCCCGCATCACATGCTCGGTGAGCAGAATGGAGATGCCGGTCTCGCGCGTGAGATCGGCGAAGGCGCGCACCATCTGATCGATCTCGGTCGGGCGCAGCCCCGCCATGACCTCGTCGAGCAGCAGGATCTTGGGCCGCGTCGCCAGCGCACGGGCGGTCTCGAGGCGCTTGCGCTCGGGGAGCGTCAGGCTCTTGGCGGGGGTCTCCGCCCGCTCGGCGAGGCCGAGCCGCTCGAGGATCGCCCAGGACGCCTCGCGCGCCTCGCGCATATTGCCCGTCGCGTGCAGCGCGCCGACCATCACGTTCTGCAGCACCGAGAGCGCGCCGAAGGGTTTGACCAGCTGGAAGGTTCGGCCAATCCCGGCATGGCAGGCCTGGTCCGGCCTGAGGCCGGTGACATCGGCGCCGTCGAGCAGCACGCTGCCGCTGTCGGGCCGGATTGCGCCGGCGATCAAGTTGAAGGTGGTGGTCTTGCCGGCGCCGTTGGGGCCGATGAGCGCGACGATGCTGCCCTTGGGTACCGAGAAGCTGACACCGTCCACCGCCTGCAAGCCGCGGAAGCGCTTGGAGAGGCCACGCACCTCGAGTATCGGCGCGGCGCTCATCGCCCGCTCTCCTCCAGTCCGATGACGCGGCGGAGCCACGGCCAGATGCCCGAGGGGAGCAGCGCCACGATCAGCAGAAGGGCGGCGCCGTAGAACCATTGCTTGAGCCCGGCGATCTCCCAGCCGCTGGTGAGGTTGGTCATGGTCTCGCCGAGACTAGTCAGCAGGAAGGCGCCGAGGATCGGACCGAAGAGCGTACCGAGGCCGCCGATGATCGGCGCGGTGATGATCTCGATCGAGCGGCCGAGAGAGAAGGCGGTGTCGGGATAGAGATTATTGTCGTAGAAGGCGAGGAAGCCGCCGCCCAGCGCGGTGAGCGCCGCCGAGAGCGCCATCGCCATGACCTTGCAGCGGAAGACGTCGATGCCGAGCGCCTGCGCCGCCTCCTCGTCCTCGCGGATCGCCTGCCAGTAATAGCCGACGCGCCGGTTGAGCAGCAGATGGCTCAAACCGAGCACGCCCAAGGTCAGCGCCAGCAGAAAATAGTAGAACATGGTCGGCGAGCCGCGGAGATGCAGCGGGTCGTCATGCGCGAGATTGGCGACGGGCAGGAACAGGCCCTCGGTTGCGCCCACCCATTTGAAATGGTCGAACAGGATGCGGACGAATTCCGAAAACGCGATGGTGAGCAGCGCGAAATAGACGCCGCCGACGCGGAAGCGGAAGGAGAGCGCGGCGATGAGGCTGCCGGCGATCGCCGCCACCGCCATGCCGGCAGGCATGCCGAGCCAGGGCGACAGGTCAAAATGCACGAAGAGCGCCGCGCTGGTATAGGCGCCGAGGCCGACATAGAGCGCATGGCCGAGCGAGAGCTGCCCGGTGAAGCCGGTTATGATGTTCCAGGACTGGCCGAAATAGGCCGAGAAGAGCACCACCACCAGAACCGAGACGATGTAGTCGCTGGCGATGAAGGGCAGCACGACCATGATCGCGACGAAGCCCGCCAGCGCCAAGGCAGTGCGCGGCGAAAGCGCGACCGGACCCGCGCCCCTCATGCGCGCCCCAGCAAGCCTTGCGGCCGGACCAGCAGCACGAGGATGAGAAGCCCGAAGCTGAAGGCGCTCTTGAAGGAGGGTTCGATGACGAAGCCCGATACCGCCTCGGAGACGCCGACGATGACGCCGCCGAGGAGCGCGCCGGGCATGCTGCCGAGACCGCCGAGGATGACGATGATGAAGGCGAGCAGCGTGTAGTCGGTCGAGATGTAGGGCTGCACATCGACCAGCAGCAGCATGAGGCAGCCTGCGGCACCGACGCAGGCGGCACCGAGGCCGAAGGTGACGGCGTAGAGCCGCTTCACGTCGAGCCCCACCACCTGCGCGGCGAAGTGATTGTCGGCGCAGGCGCGGATCGCCTTGCCGGTGCGGGTGAAGCGGAAAAAGGCCCAGAGCGCCGCGGTGCCAGCCGCCGCGCCGGCGGCGGCGAAGACCCGCACCTTGTCGAGCAGCAGCGCGCCGATCTGGAAGCTGTCATAGGCGTAGCCGAGCTGCACGTTGCGCGCATCGGGCCCGAAGCCCATCAGCAGGCTCGCGGTGATGATGGTGGCGACGGCGAGCAGGAGCAGGAACTGCTCGTGCTCGGGCCGGGTGATATAGCGGTTGATCAGCAGGCGCTGCAGCGCATAGCCGAAGCCGAAAAGCGCCAGCGCCACGAGCGGCAGCAGCAGCAGCGGATCGATCCCAGTGAAGGTGTTGGCGAGATAGACCGCATACATCGCCATCACCATCATTTCGCCATGGGCGAAATTGACGACGCGGATGACGCCGAAGATCACCGAGAGGCCGAGCGCCATCAGCCCGTAGACGAGACCAGTAAGCAGCCCCGCGATGATGATATTGAGATAAAGCATCCCCCGGGCTGCGGCTGTGGCGGCGCGCGCTCAGGCGCGCTTGGACCAGCCGGGCACCGGGAAGACCGGCTTCGCTTCGGAATACTGCTCGGGCAGCACGACGGTGGGCTTGCCGTGCTGGATCTGCAGCACGCCCGAAGGCAGGTTCACGTTCTGCCCCTTTTCGTTGAAGGTGATGGGGCCGCCGATCATGATCCGATCCTTGATATTGGTCGCCTTGAGCGCCTCGACCATCGCCTGCGGCTTGGCCGAACCGGCGCGCTTGTAGGCGTCGCCGATGATCAAGAAGCCCTCGAAGGTGAAGCCGGCGTCGAGCGTGCACACCTCGCCCGGATAGGCCTTGTCCCACGTCGCCTGGAAGGTATGGGCGAAGCTCTGCTTGGGATCGATCCAGGGGATGTTGGTGATGGCGTAGTCGGCATATTTGCCCAGCACCTTCATGAACTGGGTCTGGTACATGCCGGGGCTGCCGGGGCTGATGATGCCCATCGGCTCGTAGCGCTGCTTCACCATCTCGCGGACCATCAGGATGGCGTCATTGAGCCGCGTCACCACCATGTGGATGTCGGCCTTGGCCGCTTTGGCCTTTGCCACCTCGATCGAGAGGTCCTTCGCCTGCGGATCGTAAGAGATGGTCTCGACGATGTGGAACGGCAGGTTCGCCTTCGGCATCAGCGCATTGATGCCCTTCAGCATGGTCTGGCCGAAGGTGTCGTTGACGATCATCAGCACCGCGGTCTTGGGCGAGGTATGGGTCGCCGCGAAGAGATCGTTGAAGCGCGCGAGGCCGTTGGTGCCGAGCATCACGCTGGTGGGGAAGTTGCGGAAGATGAACTTGTAGCCTTGCTCGGTGATCGCCGGGTCCGAGCCGATATTGATGACGAAGGGCACGCCGCGCTGCTCGGCGACTTGCGCGATGGAAAACGTCTGGCCGCTGTCGAAGGCGCCGACCAGGATGTCGACCCCCTCGCTGATCAGCTTCTCGGCCTGGGTGCGAGCCACCTCCGGCTTCGACTCCGTATCGGCATCGACGACCTCGATGGCATAGCCCATCTCCGGCAGCATCCTCTTGGCGAGATCGACCGCGCGCTGGCAGCCCTGCCCGATGATCCCCTCGTAGCCGGAGCGCGGCAGCAGGCTGCCGATCTTGATCGGCTTGTTGGCCGCATGGGCGCTGCCGATGATGCCGGGAGCGGCAAGCACCGCGCCGCCGGCGGCGGCCCCGAGTCCGAATTCGCGGCGAGTGATGCGATACGTCATCGAAACTCCTCCCCCGTGGACGGCAATCGCCGCCGCATGACATGGTTCAAGGCCGGATTGTCCGCGGCCCCGCGTTTGCGCAACCATACCCGAACGCGCCGGGCGATCAAGCCGCCATCGGGCGGCCGCTGCGGCGCCGGTTGCGTTGTCGTCGCGAGTCCTTAGACTGCGAGGCGACCCCGAGCCGGGACGCGTGATGAGCCGCCAGGACCTGTTTCCGCCGATCGAGCCCTACGCCACAGGCATGCTGAAGCTCGACGGGCTCCACACGATGTATTGGGAGCAGTCCGGCAACCCGCGCGGCCAGCCGGTGGTGTTCCTCCATGGCGGGCCCGGCGCCGGCGCGACGCCGACCCATCGCCGCTTCTTCGACCCGCAGGCCTGGCGCATCATCGTCTTCGATCAGCGCGGCGCCGGCCGCTCGACGCCACTTGGGTCGCTCAGCGGCAATACGACGCAGCACCTGATCGCCGACATGGAGCGGCTGCGCCAACATCTGGGCGTCGAGCGCTGGGCTGTGTTCGGCGGCTCCTGGGGATCGACCTTGGCGCTCGCCTATGCCGAGGAGCATCCCGAGCGTTGTGGCGGGCTGGTGCTGCGCGGCATCTTTCTTTGCCGGCGCAGTGAGGTGGACTGGTTTCTCTACGGCATGCGCACGGTATTTCCCGAAGCCTGGCGCGCCTTCGCCGGATTTCTGCCGGAGAGCGAGCGCGGCGATCTCCTGCAGAACTACTACCGGCGCCTCACCCATGCCGACCCGGCGATCCACATGCCGGCGGCGCGCGCCTGGAGCACCTATGAAGGCGCCTGCTCGACCTTGCTGCCGAGCCCCGACACGGTGGCGGCCTTCGGCGAGGATCGCATGGCGCTGGGCCTCGCGCGCATCGAGGCGCATTACTTCCTGCACAATGTGATCCCGCCCGAGCAGGACCTGCTGTGCCGCGTCGACCGGCTGAGGCGCATACCAGGGTTCATTGTGCAGGGTCGCTACGACATGGTCTGCCCGGTGGTGAGCGCCGACGAGCTCGCCCGCGCCTGGCCGGAAGCGGAATACAGTGTGGTCGCCGATGCCGGCCATTCCGCCATGGAGCCGGGCATCCGCGCCCGCCTCGTCGGCGCCACCGAGAAGCTGCGCCGCAGCATCTGAGCGGGCGCACGCGATCAAAGGGCCGGCTGCAAGTCCGGGGTGCGTCGCGGGGTCGCTTTGCCGCGAAATCGGGACGCGGCTCGACCGAATCGCTTTGCCAAGCGCGCGCAGCGATTTAGAATGCCGGCGCGTGTGGGTGGGGGAGCGGATGAAGCGGACATTCGGAAGCGCAGCGCTGCTCGGACTGGCGCTGGCGGTGGGAACTGCGTCGGCACAAGCGGCGGACTCGGATTTGCTGACCATCGGCGGCGGCGCCTACAACGTGCTGCACAAGAACAAAGAGGCCCAGCTCCGCACCGAATACCGCTTCGGCTATCGCTTCCTCTACATTATCCGTCCGATCCTCGGCGCGCTGGTCACCAACAAGGGCAGCGCCTACGGCTATGGCGGCTTCCGCCTCGATGCCGAGATCGGCCGCCACTTCGTCATCACGCCGGAGCTCGCGGTTGGGTATTGGAATCGCGGCGGCGGCAAGGATCTCGGCGGCCATGTCGAATTCAAGAGCGGCGGCGAGTTCGCCTATCGCTTCGACGACCAGTCGCGCCTGGGCTTCCTCTTCGACCACATCTCCAATGCCGGCATCTACAAGAAGAACCCCGGCGTCGAATCGGCGATGGTGATGTATTCCGTCCCGCTGAACTGGTTCTGGAGCCACTGAGCGCGCGCCACCGAGCTGCCGAGGACTTTTCTTGAGGGCATCTGCGGTCCCCCTCATCCTGAGCCTGTCGAAGGACGCCTGCTGCTCCGGCAGCCCTGACGTTACCGCGTCTTAACCATGATCTCGTTGCACAGGCGCATTTGCGCACCACCGCGGCGCGTCCGGCGTTAACTAGGGCTCAACCGATACCGGCTATTTTTTCCTGGTAATTGCGGCGCTCGCCCACGGCCCGCCGCCCCCCGGAATCGAGTGGAGTACGCGCCTTGCGAAACATCGAAAAACATGTGTTGGTGGTCGACGACTACAACACAATGCGGCGGATTCTGCGCAATCTGCTGTCGCAGATCGGCTTCAGCAACGTCGAAGAGGCCGAGGACGGCTCCACCGGGCTGCGCAAGCTGCGCGAGCGGCCATTCGGCCTCGTCATCTCCGACTGGAACATGGCGCCGATGTCCGGCCTCGAGTTCCTGAAGGAAGTGCGCTCGGACGGCGCGCTCAAGGACACGCCCTTCATCATGATCACCGCCGAGAGCAAGACTGAGAACGTCGTCGCGGCGAAAGAGGCGGGCGTCAGCAACTACATCGTGAAGCCCTTCAACGCCGACACCTTGAAGAAGAAGATCGAAGCGGTGATGGGAGAGCTGTAATTCCATGTCCTCTCAGCGTCGGCTCGAGCTGAGCGAGGAAGAGTACCTCGATATCGAGGAGGCTCTCGCCAGCAATGCCCGCGGCCGCAGCTTCCTGCGCATGCGGGACCAGCGTGCTCGCCTGGTGGCGATGAACGAGGTGCGCAAACTCGCGCGCGACCTGAAGGAAAGCGTCAAGGTCGGCGGCGGCCAGACCGAGGACAAGCGCGACGAGGCGCATATCCGCATCCTGCGCGAGGAGCTGCGCGAGATGTCGGCCTATATCCACCAGACGCGCCGCGAGATCGCAGCGCTCCGGCCGACCGATGCGGGTTCCAACCGCATCATGGCCGCGACCGGCGAGCTCGACGCCATCGTCTCCGCCACCGAACGCGCCACCTCCGAGATCCTGAACGGCGTCGAGCGCATCCAGGACCTGACGCTGAAGCTGCCGAAGACGAGCGAGATTACGCCGATCGTCGACGAGATCCAGGCGCAGGTGACCGAAGTGCTCACCGCCTGCTCCTTCCAGGACATCACCGGCCAGCGCACCACCAAGGTGGTCAACACGCTGCGCTACCTCGAGCAGCGCGTGAACTCGATGATCGAGATCTGGGGCGTCGACGGTGCGCCGCCGGCGCCGCCGCCGCCGGAGAACGAGGATCGCCGGCCCGACGCTCATCTGATGCACGGGCCCGCCGCCGATGGCGGCCCGAGCCAGGCCGATGTCGATGCGTTGTTCGAGCGCCTCGGCAACGCCACCGCCACCCCCGCACCCGGCGCCGCACCGGCTGCGGCAGCCGCGCCATCGCCCGCTCCTCAGAGCGAGCCGGCCGGCGAAAAGAGCAGCCAGAGCCAGATCGACGCGCTCTTCAACGCCGCGCAATAGCGGCGTCCCAGCATCCCGCGCAGCACCCCTGGATCCGGTCCGGGACGAAACCCCGCGTCCGGGCTAGACCGCGATCAGCGTCCGCTCGCGGTCGAGCAGGCTCGCGACCTCGCGCCAGAATGCCTCGCGGGCGATATCGCGCTGCTCGCGCGCGACGCTCGTCATCTGCACGAGGAAGGAATCGATCCAGGAGGGCGGCGCGTTATCGCGCAGCATGCGCGCCGTACGCGCCGCGGTGAAGCTGATGACCTGCGCCGTCACCGCATTTCCCTCCCCGTGCCGCGCCGCTCGGCGACGCGCTCGGCCCGGCGGGTCGCGAAATCGGCCGCAATCATGTCGCCGACCAGGAAGAGGCTCATGAGCCCGGCTGCCCAGGCGAAGATCAGCAACAGCGAATCCATCACACGTCTCCGTTTCTCTTGCAGGGCAGGAAAACAAAGAAGGTGCTGCGGAGACGAAATGTGCGGCTTCACGACCATTGGACGCGAACATGGTTAACCGGGGGTAAACGCGGCGGCCGCCGGGGCGAGACTCGCGTATAACGCTGATCCGGTCAGCCCACCGCGCGCGGCGCGTTTATTGGGCGCCGCCAGCGCGTTTGCATCGACGGGGTCCGCCTCCTAATTTCGCCGCCATGAAGCCCGTCACGCTCGGCCTTGCCGGCCGCTACGAGATCGTCCCCGACCTGAGCCACACCGCCGCCGCGGTGGGCAATGTCGGCGTCGAGGTGGTCGGCACGCCGTTCCTCGTGGGATATCTCGAGATCGCAGCGCATCGCGCCATCCTGCCCTTCTGCGATGAGGGCGAGGCGACGGTGGGCACGCGCATCGAGGTCGATCATCTGGCTCCGGGGCTCCCTGGCCGCAAAACCGTCGCCGAGGCCAAGGTGGTCGAGGTCGACGGGCGGCGGGTCCTGTTCGAAGTCGAATTGCGGCAGGGCGAGCGGCTGCTGATGAAAGGCCGGCACGGACGGGCCATCGTGCAGCTCCACAAGCTGCTGGCGCGCGCCGCGGCAGGCTGAGAGATCGCAAACCGCGCGCCGAAGCGCGCGTCCAACGCAGAGGAGGAGCGGCAATGGCAGTCGACGGCACCTGGAAGATCGCGATGGAGACGCCGCTGGGGACGCGCGAGGGGCAGCTCACGCTGCAATCGAGCGGCAGCGCGCTCAGCGGAAGAATGTCCGGCGAGGCCGGCGCCACCGACATCTATGACGGCAGCGTCAATGGCGACCAGATCTCGTTCAAGGTTGACATCGTCGACCCCATGGCGATGACCCTCGAATTCTCCGCCGCGGTCAGCGGCAATTCACTCTCCGGCAGCGTCAAGCTCGGCATGTTCGGCAGCGCGCCGCTTTCAGGGACCCGGGCATAGACCTCCGGAAAGGCGCCGCGCGTCCCCGCTGCTGAGGCGGCGCGCGCGGAAGACTGAGCGCCACAAAAGCGAATGGCGCCGAGTCGCCCCGGCGCCATTCGTCCTTCAGCGCTTTTCCGTTCAGTGGAAGTTGATTTCCACCACCCGGTTGCGCGGCTCGCGCACGCCCTTCGCGGTCGGGACCGGCGGCTCGCGCATGCCGACCCAACGCGCGTCGATCGAGTTGGCCGGCACACCGTCCTTCACCAACTGCTCGCGCACGGCGTCGGCGCGACGATGCGACAGCTTCATGTTATAGGCATCGGTGCCGGAGAGATCGGCCTTGCCGGTGATCGCAACATGACTGTTGTCGGCCTTCGCCTGCTGCGCCACGGCGGCGATGATCTTGCGCGCATCAGGCGTCAGGGTCGACTTGTCCCAATCGAAATAGACATTGTACTGGCGCGTCGCCGCCGCCGGTGCCGCAGCCGGCGCGGCAGCGGGCTGCTTGGCGCCTTCGAGCTCGTTGAGCGCGGCGACGAAATCGGCGTGGCAGGGACCGTTGATCGCGGTCCGCCAATCATCCTCCATGCGCTCGACCCAGCAATCGTAGCGCTCCTGTGCGCGCGCGGCGACGGCGGGATTGCGCTCGCGCGCACCGCCATCGAGCGCGGCCATCAGGCGCTGGCGGCCGGTGGCGAGCTCGTTGCGAGTCTTGAGCGGCACTTCGAGCGGCACGAGCCAGTTGCTGTTCTCTTCCGGCAGCACGGTCCGGCCGCGCGTGGCGGCGAGGCCCTTGCGCGAGAAGTAATCGGAATCGGCCCAATCGCGATCGACCTGCGAGAGATGCGTGGCGAGCCCGGCATATTCGCCCGCCAGCGCCTGATCGAAGTTGGCGCCGGCCTGCGGCGCGGCGTTTTGCGCCGCGGGCAGATTCAAAGGCTGAACCACGGGATTTCCGCGCATCGGCGGTGATAGCGACCAGCCCGAGCATGCGGCGAGCGCCAGGCTCATGCCGATGAGCACGAGCGGCGCCGCGATAACGTTCCTGTGAAACATCTGACTTATCTCCCTGGAAGCTCCTCGACGGCACACCGAGCGAGCGGTGAAGCACCGGCGGGCGGAGCGGTTGGCACGATAGAGCGCCGACATGGCGGAATTCGGTCAGGCATGAGAAAAACTGGGGAACCGTACCCGCTTTCAACCGACGAAAAAGGACGAGACACGCCCCAAATCGAGCGTACGCCCCATGCTTTCGCATGAGAGCGACGCATCGTCTCGGACTTCTCGCGGCGAAACCGGCAACGATCTCCCAACTACCAGTTCGCGGCGCGAACACCTGGTAACCCAAGATTGTTCCCGGCAATGTGTCATTTGTCGGGCGCGTCCGAGGCATTAACATGGCGGGAGCCATGACGATCCGAACTGGCATTGGCGGCTGGGTCTACCCACCCTGGCGCGGGAGCTTCTATCCGCCCGGTCTCACTCAATCGCGCGAGCTCCATTATGCGAGCCGCACGCTGGGCTCGATCGAGATCAACGGCACTTTCTACGGCGCACAACGCCCCGAGAGCTTCCGCCGCTGGCGCGACGAGAGTCCCGACGATTTCGTCTTCGCGCTCAAGGCGCCGCGCTTCGCCACGCATCGCCGCGATCTTGCCGAGGCGGGAGCGACGATCGAACGCTTTCTGACGGGCGGCGTGCTCGAGCTCGGGCCGAAGCTCGGCCCGATCCTCTGGCAATTGCCGCCGACCAAACGCTTCTCGGCCGAAGAGATCGGCGCCTTCCTGGCGCTGCTGCCGCCCGAGCGCGAGGGCCGCGCGCTCCGGCACGTGATCGAGGCCGGGCATCAGAGCTTCGCCGGCGAAGCGTTCCTGGCGCTGCTCCGCAAATTCGGCATCGCCGCGGCGCTCGTCGATTCCGACCGCCATCCGCTCATCGAAGAGAGGACGGCGGATTTCATCTATGCGAGGCTCCGGCGCAGCGTCGCCGAAGAGGCGACCGGTTATGCGCCGGCGGCGCTCGATCATTGGGCGGCGCGGCTCACCGCGCTCGCCGACGGACATGACGGCTTCGCCTATGTCATCAGCGGCGCCAAGGAGCGCGCGCCGGCGGCAGCGATGGCGCTCGCCGAACGACTCGCCGGAACAGCGCAGCCCGGCGCGACGCGCGCGCGACAGAAGACGAGCGCCTCGTCATCCGCCCGGCAGAAGACCCACCGCGCTCCGAAAGCATCCTAGAAGCGACAAGCCGGCGCGGTTTGGCGCGCGGAGGTCGGTGCCCTATATCGATCCTGTCGTTGAGGAGAAGCGATGTCACGGTCACTCGTCCGGGCGATCCTGGTAGCGGCGCTGCTGCTCGGGCTCTCCGGCTGCGTCACGCCGGAAGAGCTGCGCCAGCAGGATGAGGCGGCCTGCAGCAGCTACGGCTTCCATCCCGGCACCAGTGACTTCGCCGCCTGTCTGCAGCGCGAGAACCTGGCCCGCCGCTATGGCGGCTGGTCCGCGCCGCCGCCCATGTGGTACGGCGGCGGCTGGCATCGCTTCCCCTGAGCGCCGGCAGCGGCGAGGAGCGTGGGAAACATGGAGAAGCGTCCCTTCGGCCGCACCGGCCTCGCGCTCTCGATGCTGGGCTTCGGCTGCGGCGCGGTCGGCGGCCTCATGGTACGCGGCGAGCCCGCCGAGCAGGAGCGCGCCATCGCGCGCGCGATCGCAGCGGGGATCAATTACTTCGACACCGCCGTGCAATACGGCAATGGCACATCGGAGACGAATCTCGGCAAGGCGCTGGCGAAGCTCAAGCTCGCCGAGGCGGTGATCGGCACCAAAGTGAGGCTGCCCTCGGCCGATTTCGCGCGCGTCGGCACGGCGGTGGCCGCCTCGCTCGACGGTAGCCTGCGCCGGCTCGGCCGCGAGCGGGTGGACATCCTCCATCTGCACAATGCGATCACCCGCGAGGGTGGCGGCGAGGCGTTGAGCGTTCGCCAGGTGCTGGACGAGGTGGCGCCTGCCTTCGAGCGGCTCAAGCGCGACGGCAAGCTGCGCTTTCTCGGATTGACCGCGGTGGGCGAGACGGCGGCGATCGCCGAAGTGCTGGCGAGCGGGCTCTTTCAGAGCGCGCAGATCGTCTACAACCTGCTCAACCCTTCCTCCGGCGCGACGTTGCCAAAGAATTATCCGGGACAGGATTACGGCGGGCTGCTCGACCAGGCGCGCGATTGCGGCGCCGGTGCGATCGGCATTCGCGTGCTGGCGGGCGGCGCGCTCTCCGGCTCGGCCGAACGCCATCCGGTGGCAAGCCCGCCACCGGCGCCGATCGGCTCGGGTGCTACCTACGCCACCGATCTCGAGCGCGCCGAGCGCTTCCGGCCGCTGGTCGAGGAGGGTTACGCGAAGAGCCTGAGCGAGGCGGCGACGCGCTTTGCGCTGTCGCATCCCGGCATCGACACGATCCTCGTCGGCATGGCGAGCTCCGCGCAATTCGAAGCGGCGCTGGCCGCCGTCGAGCAAGGCAAGCTGCCCGACGCCGCGCTCCGCCGGGCCGCGCAATTGCAGCAGGGGCTGGTGGGGGAAGAGCGATAGGTCCGCTCGGCTCGTCGTCCGCCTTGCCTGCCGAAGAGCGTCTGAAGAAAACGATCGGCCAGACATCGGTGCGTCCTTCGACTGCTCGCTTCGCTCGCGCTCAGGATGAGGAGAATTTCTTTGTGCCAGAAAGAACTTACCTCATCCTGAGCTTGTCGAAGGACGCACAACGGGCCTGCAATCGCTCACTTGCCTCGTGCTATTTCCTCATACTCGAAAGCACGCATCCAGGTGCATCGCCTTTGCGCCGGCGTGATAGGATGCGACAGCTCTTTTCGCATGAGCGATGATCCATTTTTTTAAGTTCATCATCTTGACGATCGCGCATGTCTTCTTGGGCGCGTGGGTTGTCGGCCTATGGTTCTACCTGCGAAGCGTGATCCGAAACGGAGCGGGCGAGCTTGGCGGAGACTGGCCGGAGCTGACCGTCGCCTTCCGAAGAGACGAGTCGCGCATCGGGTTTTGGCTTGGCGTGGCTTTCTACGGCGTCCTTTTCGCCATGTTGGTCCTGGCCATGGCTTTGCTGCTCTATTACGACGTCACCGGGACGGAATATCGTCCGCCTTGGTCCGGTCGGGCATAGCGTTTTTCCGAACAGCCGCGCTGCAAAAGCATATTGCGTCCTTCGACAGGCTCAGGATGAGGTGATTTGAGGATGGCCCTTGGCAGGACCGCCAGCAACATTCCGCATGCTGAGCCTGTCGAAGCACGCAAGCCCGGCATGCGGCTCCCAATCCTGAAAACCGCGCTCCCCCGCCCGAACTGAGCTAGACTTTCGGCAACCGGCCCGAGGCGGTCCGGAACGAGCAAAGGGGAGCGGAAATGCCGAACTATGTCTATGCCGGGGCTGCGCCCTGGATCGCGGCGAGTGCCGGCGCCGTCACGGGCGGGCTCTTTCGCCTGGACACCGCAAAAGGAAGCTGGGAGAAGCTCACGCGAGGATTGCCCGATGCGGTCGAGGCGCGTTTCATCGCCATTGCGCCGAAGGCGCCCGACACGGTCTATGTCGGCACGCAGGACGGTCCCTATCGCTCGCGCGATGCCGGCGAGACCTGGCAGAAGCTCACGCTTCCCGGCAAGGAGAAGCTGGTCTGGTCGATCCTGCTCGATGCCGAGGATCCGCGCTCGATCCTGGTAGGGACGCAAGGCACGGCGATCTATCGCTCGCGCGATGGCGGCGAGAGCTGGACCGCGCTCACCCCGCCTGAACCGCAGGGCATGGTTCGGATGAGCTTCCCCTGCCGTGTCATCCGGCTTGCCCGTGACGCGCGCGACGCGCGGCAGCTCTATGCCGGGCTCGAAGTCGGCGGCGTGCTGGCGAGCCGCGACGGCGGCGACAGCTGGCTCGGCTGCAACGAAAGCCTGCTCGAGTTCACCCAGGAGCCGCGCCTCAGGAGCCGCATCGTCAGCGACACCGAGACCGAGGGCATGATGGATTCGCACGCGCTGGCGACGAGCCCCGCTCTTCCCGGTACGGTGTTCCTGGCGAACCGCATGGGGCTCTTCCGCAGCGGCGATGGCGGCAGGCGCTGGCAGGAGATGCAGATCGGCCGCTTCTCGCCACTCACCTATGCGCGCGACGTCAAGGTGTCGCGCCACGACCCGCGCAGGATGTATGCCGCGCTCAGCGTCGCCGCCGTCAGCGATGAAGGCTCGCTCTATCGCAGCCGCGATCTCGGCGAGAGCTGGCAGCGCTTCGATCACGGCGTCGCGATGAAGAGCACGCTGATGACCATCGCCGAGAGCGAGAGCGATCCCGACCGGGTCTGGTGCGCGACGCGCAAGGGCCAGGTGTTCGGCACGGAGGATGGCGGGAAGAGCTGGCGCGAGCAGTCGCTGCCCGACGGCGTCGAAGGCGTCTACGGCCTCGCCGCGGCCTGAGCGGGATCGGCGCGAGGGCGCGGCGGCAGCGGCGCCGCCGCGACCTCGTTCAGGAATTTGCGGCGCATGGCGCGGGCGAAATCGCGATAGCCTTGGGCGATCTCGAGAAAGGAGCCTTGGCCACCGACGAGATTGTTGCGGTACCAGAGCGCGAGATCGGGCTCGGCCGGCGTCACGATGGGGAGGCCGTTGATGCGGATGCCCCGCGCCACCACCTGGTCGCGGGCCAGCGTCGTCGACATCGGCCCGTTATTGGGACCGTCGCCGGAAACGTCGATGACACGGCTGGCGGGATCGCAGGGGCATGCCGCGAGGAGATCGGCGGCGCGGAGCAGCGCCAGCGACATCGCCGTCGAATAGCCTTCGACGCGCGGCGTGGCGCGGATGCGCTCAGCCAACGCCCGCGCCTCGCTCTCGCGGCGCAGGATGATCCAGGGCACGACGACGCTCTGCCCGTCCGACCATTCCATCACCGCGACGGCGAGCCCGCCGCCGAGCGCGTCGGCGATATCTGGATCGGCGAAGACGCCCGCGACGCCTTCGCGCTGCAGCGCGTAGCGAGCGGCATTGACGCTGCCGGAAACGTCGATCGCGAAGACGATGGCGGTGGTGACGCGCTCGACCGCGCCGGCGCGCAGCGGCGCGGCGACGGCCAGGAAGAGAGAAAGCAGCAGCAAGAGCGCGTGGCGCATGGCGTTCCATCGGCGCCCGGCCCTTTTTGCGCGGCCGGCGCGCCCATGTCATGATAGGCGATCCACGGGAGGAATTCATGGCGAGCTATCTGTTGGTCAGCTTCAAGACCTGCCCCTGGGTGCAGCGCGCGGCGATCGTGCTGCGCGAGAAGGGCGTCGCGTTCGAGTTCCGCCACATCGACCCGGACGACCGGCCCGACTGGTTTCTGGCGATCTCGCCGCACAAGAAGGTGCCGGTGCTGCGCATCGACGATCGCGTCTCGCTTTTCGAATCGAATGCCATCGCCGAATATCTCGACGAGACGCTGGCGCCGCGCCTTCATCCGGCCGATCCGGTCGCGCGCGCGGCCAACCGCGCCTGGACCGACTACCTGCCGAGCTTCGCCGCGGCGATCACCGCTTGCGCCTATGCCGAGGGCGAAGCGCAGTTCCGCAAGGCGGCGGCGGAGCTGGCGCAGCCCTTCGAGCGGCTCGAGCGGGCGCTCGAGAAGCAGGGGAGCGGCCCCTATTTCAACGGCACCGCCTATTCGCTGGTCGATGCCGGCTATGCGCCCTTCCTGCAGCGCTATCGCTTCATCGACCGCATCGAGCGGCTCGGCCAGATCGAGGAATTCCCGCGGCTCAGGGCTTGGAGCGAGGCGCTCCTCGCCAGGCCTTCGACACATTCCTTCCCGCCGGAGGAGTTCGAGGCGATCTATCGCGCCAATCTGCGCCGCCGCCGCAAATGGCTGGCGCAGCTCATCGCGGCGGCGGCAGCGGAATAGCGCCGGCAGCCCCGTCATTGACGGCAGCGGCGCGGCAGGGGAAGCTTCCGGCAGATCGTCAGGAGGAAACGGGCCATGCTGGTCGAATCGGTCGAGACAAAGGTCGATGCGGGCGCAGCGCGCCGGCAGGTGCGGGTCGATCTCGCGGCGGCGCATCGCCTCGCGGTGATGCACGGGCTCAACGAGGGCATCTTCAATCACCTCACCTGTCGCGTGCCCGGCACGAATGACCGCTACTACCAGATCCCCTTCGGACTGCACTGGTCGGAGGTGAGGGCGAGCTCCTTCATGGAAGTGGGCTATGACGGCACGCTGCGCGCCGGCGAGGGCGAGATCGAGCAGTCCTGCTATTGCATCCATGCGCCGCTGCACCGCCTGGTGCCGGGCGCGGCGGCGGTGTTCCACACGCATATGCCGTTCGCGAGCGCGCTGACGCGGCTCGAGGATCCGGAGATCCTGCCGATCGGCCAGACCGAGCTCGGCACCTCGGTCCATGCCGCCTATGACGACACCTATACGGGCCCGGCCTTCGACCCGGCCGAGGGCGAGCGGCTTGCCGGCGCGATTGGCGACAAGACCGTGCTGATGATGGCGAACCACGGCGCGCTCACCGTCGGCCGCACCATCGCCGAGGCCTATGACCGTCTCTACTATCTCGAGCGCGTGGCGCAGGTGCAGCTCTATGCGATGTGGACGCAGCGCCCACTGAAGCGCCTGCCGCAATCGGTGATCGAGGCGACCGAAGCCGAGTTCCGCAACAACCGGAGCTATGGCGGCAAGAAGCCCGCGCAATGGCACTTCGAAGCGCTGAGGCGCATCCTCGACCGCCAGGAGCCCGACTACAGGGAGTGAGCGGGCG
>DATNDG010000092.1:0-4147 GCA_035553515.1 Allostellaceae bacterium
CGCAATTGCACCGGCGCGTGGATAAAACCGACGGCGATGCCCGGCGCCAGCCGCTTGGAGAGGCTATCGACGAGGATCGCGCGGTCGGCGGCCTGCGCGCTCAGCGGCGGCACGTCGGTGAGAAAGCCATAGACGAGATCCTCGATGATCATCAGGTCGAGCTTGCGCACCAGGCGAAGCACCTCATCGCGCCGCGAGTCGCTCATGGTGTGGCCAAGCGGATTCTGCATCACCGGCTGCAGATAGACCGCACCAACCGCGCCGGCCCGATGCGCCCTGGCGAGCGCATCTGGCCTGATGCCCTCGCTGTCCGTGGCGATCGGCACCAGCGTGATCCCGAGCCGCATCGCGACGCCCTTGATCATCGGATAGGTCACGGCCTCCACCGCAAGGCGCCCGCCGACCGGCACCAGCGCCGAGACGGCTGCCGCGATCGACTGCCGGCCGCTGCCTGCAAACAGGAAATCCTCGGCACGCGGCCGCCAGCGATCGGTTGCGAAGAAATTGGCGCTAACCCGTCCGGCTTCCGTCAGGCGGCGCTGCGTGACCGGCGCCATGGCCGCGCCAAATTCTTTCGGCTGCTGCCAGGCGGCCAGCGAACTCGCCATCAGCGCGGCCTGATCCGGCAGGGTCGGAAAGTTGAATTCGAGATCGGTGCGGCCCTCGAACGGCTCCATCCGAAGCGGCGGGAGCGGCGTCTGGCCGGCGACGAAGGTGCCGCGGCCCACCTCGCCCACGACGAGACCGCGGCGCAACAGTTCGGCATAGACCCGCGCCGCGGTAGAGGCCGCAATGCCCTTCTCGTAGGCGAACTGGCGTTGCGGCGGCAGCCGTTCGCCCGCCTTGAGCCGCCCGGCGGCGATCTCGGCTGCGACGACATCGACCAGCGCGGTGTAGGAGGTGGCCATTTATATTGCTCCGAGAGCAATGTTTAGATTGCTCCGAGATTTGTACTGAGGCATTGCTCCCAACGCAAGGTGAAATTGAAGAGCAATGAGGGCCATCATGGCCGATTTCCTGGTTCAACAATGGGCCGCGCCGCGGCCCACCGCCGGCAGGCTTCGCGCGCTGCTGCGTCTGCCTCGGCTCTGGAGCGAGCGCGCAAGCGCACGCAAGGACTTGCTGGCGCTCGACGCGGCGCAAATGCGTGACTGCGGGCTCGATCCGATGGCGGTGCGGCGCGAGGGGCTCAAGCCGTTCTGGCGTGAATGAAGGACTTAAACCATGCGCAAACTGCCGTTCCATCAGCTCGACGTGTTCTCGGCGGTGCCCTTCAAGGGCAATCCGCTGGCTGTCATCGCCGAGGCGGATGGCCTCGACGATGCACAGATGCAGGCCATCGCCAACTGGACCAATCTCAGCGAGACCACCTTCCTGTCACGGCCGCGGGATGCGGCCGCCGATTATCATGTCCGCATCTTCACGCCGACGCGCGAGCTGCCATTCGCCGGACATCCGACGCTGGGTTCATGTCATGCCTGGCTCGCGCTCGGCCACAAGCCGAAGGGCGAGACGGTGATCCAGGAATGCGGCGCAGGGCTCGTACGCGTGAAGCGCGACGGTGCGCGGCTTGCCTTCGCCGCACCGCCGCTGCGGCGCTCCGGCGACGTGGCTCCCGAGTTGCGAAGCCGCATCGCCGCGTCACTCGGCGTTGCCGAACCCGCGATCAAGGCCGCGCAATGGATCGACAATGGGCCGGGCTGGGTTGCGGTGATGCTCGGCTCGCGGGCGGAGGTGCTCGGGCTCAAGCACGACGCCGGCATGCTGCCCGATCAATCGCTGGGGGTCGTGGCGCCCTGGGACGCCGCGCGCGACGGAGGCGAGGCACAGTTCGAGGTCCGCGCCTTCATGTCCCGCGGCGGCGAGGATCCCGTGACCGGCAGCCTCAATGCCGGTCTCGCGCAATGGCTGATCGGCGCCGGCCTTGCGAAGCCGCGCTATATCGCCGCGCAGGGTACGGTGCTCGGCCGTGCCGGCCGGGTCCATGTGGTGCAGGAGGGCGATGCGATCTGGATCGGCGGCGATGTCGCTGGCTGCGTCGCCGGCACGATGGCGCTTTGAGGATGCGCCTCGCTTCACCTCTCCCGCTTGCGGGTGGGGGAAGCTCTCTCCACTCGAACGGTGTGACTCGCGGCGACACCCCACCCCAGCCCTCCCCCGCAAAGCGGGAGAGCGAGTGCAGTCCGCCCGCGGATCAATTCAACCCAATCTCATCACTCCTCAGCGTGCCCGGGTCAGCGCCAACCAGATGCCGCCGCCGATCATGAAGCCGCCGGAAATGCGCGACACCAGCCGCGTGCGCCGCGCCGAGAAGACGGTGCGGACCCGTCCGGCGAGCAGCGCGTAGATCGCGTCCGTCAATCCCGCGATCACCATGAAGGTGACGCCGAGGATCAGCACCTGCGAGAGGTGATCCTTGCTCATGTCCATGAACTGCGGGATGAACGCGCCGAAGAAGATCAGCAGTTTCGGATTGGAGAGCGCCACCACGAACCCCTGCAGGAAGAAGCCGCCGCGCGGCGGAGGCGGCGGCGCGGCGCCGTCGATCCCCTCGACCGGAGAGCGGATCAGCTTGATGCCGAGCCAGACCAGATAGGCAGCGCCCGCGAAGCGCACCCAGTCGAACCAGTAGCCCATGGTCGCCATCAGCGAGGTCAGACCGACCGCCAGAATGCCGATCACGATCAGGAGGCCAACCTGGACGCCGAGGATGTTCGTCAGCGCCGCCCGGGTGCCGTGACGCAGCCCGTTGGCGATCAGGAGCGTCACGATCGGACCGGGCAACAATGCGAGCGCAATGCAGGCGGCGATGAAGGCGAAGTAGACCTG
Source organism: Allostellaceae bacterium (assembly GCA_035553515.1). Classification (GTDB taxonomy): domain Bacteria; phylum Pseudomonadota; class Alphaproteobacteria; order ATCC43930; family CGMCC-115725; genus DAHUYF01. The sequence goes on from DATNDG010000092.1 coordinate 2,830, forward strand.
GAGGGACATGGGGGGACTCTGAGGAGCTTGCGGTGCCTGCATTATGCACGAAGTGCATGCGAACGGAAGTCGCGCCGCAACCTTCACTGTCGTCCCTGCGAAAGCAGGGACCCATAATCACCGCAGTTCATGATTTGAAACGCTGGAGCTCCAACGCGTGTAACAACGCAATCCTGTGGTCATGGGTCCCGGATCGGCGCTCGCTGCCGCTCGCTTCCGCCTTCGCTCTTCGAGCTACGGCGGACAAGTGTCCGGGACAACAGCGGAGAGATCGCAACTACCGCCCGCCGAGTGACGCCAGCATCCAGCGATGCATCTCGCCTGACGCCAGATATTCGAGTGCTTCGTGCTGCAGCTCGGAGGGTGTGGCGTTGCCCTGCGCCACCGCGACCAGGAGATCGCAGCGGTGCGACAGCGCGATGCCGATGGCGGCGTGTTGCGCGCCGTCCTGCATTTTCAGATTATAGAAGCGCGAGCGGCCGGCCAAGCCGGCAACGTGAACCGCCTTGCCCGCTTCGGACGGTGCAAAGCGCGCGCTGATCAGATCGAGATCGGCGACGCGGTCGACCTCGTCGTCGTCGGCTACGCCCTTGTCGCAATTGCAGAAGCCGATCTTCGGCCGCACATAGAGCTCGACCCCGCCCCCGCCGCAGGACGCGCAGCGGAACGCGCGGCCGGCGGGCCAGCCATCGCGCGGAAAGGTCCAGGCGATCTCCTGCCATTTGCCCGGTGTGCCGCCCGCATGGCCGCGCTCGATCGCCGGCCGCACCAGTTGATAAGCCCCCACGCCCGACAGCGCGCTGAGCGTCAGCACACCAACCGCGATGACGAGCCAGCGCCACATCTTCTATTTCAATCCCGCCACCGCGCGCGCGGGTCCGGTCATCTCCAGAATATGCATGCCCGTGTTGGCGCGATCGACGATGTAGATGTAGCCGCGATCATCGGTCTCGAGATTATTGGTCTGGATCGCGACCTTGCAGCGGTCCTTGCCCTCGACGGGGACGCAGCGCTTGTCGGTCTTCTCGGTGATCGACGGAATGAAATAGCCGACCTCCTTCGGATGATAGGGATCGCGGATGTCGAGCGCGCGCACGCCGGCATTGAAGAAGGCGATGAAGGCCATCTTCTTGTAGAACACCGGCGCCATGCTCTCGTTCGACGAATGCGCGCCGAAGCGGCCGCCGCGCTCGCAGAAATTGCCGCTCGCTTCCGGCACGGTCCAGCTCGAGATCACCATCGGCCGCGTCTCGGTCGTGACGTCGGCGAACCACACCATCTGCCGCGGCTCGGCGCATTCGTTGAGGATCGCTTCATC
>DATNDG010000093.1:0-3712 GCA_035553515.1 Allostellaceae bacterium
ACCGAGCGCCAGGCCATCTCCGCCATCTTCAACGCCATCGACAATTTCCAGACGCTCCCCGACGCGTAGTCGCGCAAGCTCATGTGCAACTCGTCATCCCGGCCTTGAGCCGGGACCCGCCTTCATTTCAGCGGCAGCGGAGGAAAGCCGAAATCCTCGGCGAGATCGCGCCACGTCGGATTGAGCTCATGAATAAGGTCGTATTTCCACGCACGCGGCCATCGTTTGATGCGCTTCTCGCGGAGAATTGCGGAGTCCATCGTCTCGTGACGCTCGAACCAGACGAGACGCTTGATTCCATACCGGCGCGTGAACCCGCGGACGATACCCTCCCGATGCTGCCAAACGCGTCCGGGCAGGTCCGACGTGACGCCGGTGTAGAGGGTGCTGTGCGACGCCTTTGCCAGAATGTAGACGCACGGCAGCTTTTCCATCCGCGCAGCTAAGAACAAGGCAGGTCCCGGCTCAAGACCGGGATGACGTTGAGCATGGCCCGCAAAGCTTCGTCTGCTTTCGACCCATTCCTATTAGTCTTCAACCCAAAGCGGACATTGGCGCTTTCTCCTAGCTCATCGCACCCCTGCATAGAGACAGAACGCCAGAAAGAGGCCGATTGCGGTACATGCCGGTACCAGCAAGACGAAAAACACGACGTACATCCTGAAAGTGAGCGGCGATGAGCTGCGGTATATGCGATACGGGTTGCCTCGCATGGGACCGAAATAGCCTGAACGAAGCGCCTTCCGCAGTTCCGTGATGAGCATAAGTGGGAGAGCGAAGAAGGTTAATGTGAAGAGCGCAACTGCGACTTGCGTGAACGTGAAATGTCCAAATTGACCGATTAGAGCCGCAAGTCCGATGACAGCACCTGCGAACGCAAGCTGTTTCCAGCCACTGGGGAGCCGTTCGCCATAGATGTCGGTGTTCCACCATTCGTCATCCAACCGATAGCCCGACACAAGTTCCTCCCTCGGCCGCCATCCTCGCAGCGGAATGCGACGACAGCAAGGTGCGGCTCGGATGACGACAGGTGGCTGTCATGTCAGCCTTCCACCCAAAGCAGACACAAGCCCCCCCAAGAAACAACTTTCCTACAGCCCCCCTCTTATGCTCCACACTCATCGATGGAGCTTCTGCAATTCACCTGTAACTCGTCCCGCGCGCCCCACGACGGCTGGAGCGCGATAGCTTCGCGCACGCGCGTGCGCTCGCGCGCGTGTAGAACTCTCAACTTTGGCAACTTTCGCCAGCGCTTGCTCGGACCGGTTTGCCGCCTTCCGCGTCCCGGCAGGCACGCACGCGTGTTACTGCGAACATTCGCGAACATTGGCGGTCGCAATGCTCGCTTTTCCGGTGGTTCGCGCGCTAGAGCCACCCGATGCTGAAGCCGCTGACCACCGACATCGATGCCCTGAAGACGCTCGACGAGCGGCTGCGGTGGCTTTCCGCCTGGACCATCCACCACGCCAACCACGTCCGCGAGAACAGCGATGGGCTGAAGGTCGGCGGGCACCAGGCGAGCTGCGCCTCGATGACCGCGATCATGGCCGCGCTCTATTTCCATGCGCTCGGCGCCAACGACCGCGTCGCGGTCAAGCCTCACGCCGGGCCGGTGCTCCACGCCATCCACTATTTGCTCGGCAGCCAGAGCCGTGAGGCGCTCGAGAATTTCCGCGGCTTTGGCGGCGCGCAGTCCTACCCGAGCCGGACCAAGGACAGGATCCCGGTCGATTTCTCGACAGGGTCCGTCGGCCTCGGAGTCGCCATCACGCTCTTCGCCAGCCTGATCCAGGATTATCTCACCGCCCACGGCTGGCTCGAAGAGGCCGACCGCGGCCGCTTCATCGCTTTGATCGGCGATGCCGAGCTCGACGAGGGCAATATCTACGAGGCGATCATCGAGGGCGCGAAGCACGACGTGCGCAACCTGTGGTGGATCGTCGACTACAATCGCCAGAGCCTCGACGCGACCAGCGCCGACCGGATGTTCGAGCGGTTCGACGAGATTTTCCGGAGCTGCGGCTGGCGGGTGGTCGAGCTGCGCTACGGCAAGCGTCTCCAACGCGCGCTCGACGGCAATAAGGCGCTGAAGAATTGGTTTGAGACGCTGTCCAATGCCGAGCTGTCGGCGCTTCACTACCAGGGCGGCGCTGCGTGGCGTGCGCGGATCGAAACCGATGTCGGGAAGCAGGCAACGGCGTTCCTGAAGGAGCAGGACGACGCCGCCCTCGCCTCGCTGTTCACCGACCTCGGCGGTCACTGCATGGAGACTTTGGTCGAGGCGCTCGACGCGGCGCAGGACGATGTCCCTACCTTATTCATCGCCTGGACGATCAAGGGCTTCGGCCTGCCCTTCGCCGGGCACAAGGACAATCACGCCGGCCTCATGAACCCGACGCAGATGGCCGCGCTTCGGGAAAGCATGGGCGTGCGCCAAGGCCAGGAGTGGGATCCGCTGGAGGCGATCGGCGACAATGCGCGTCCGGGCGTCGAAGCCCTGCTCGAGCGTAGCCGCATCGCCCGCGAGAAGCGCAGCCGGGCGTTCGGCAAGGTCGGCGTCCCGGCGATTCCGGCGCCCGCCGGCGAGGAACAATCGACCCAGGCCGCCTTCGGCCGGATCCTGCTCGACCTGTCCAAGGCCGGCGGCGATCTGGCGGACCGGATCGTCACCACCTCGCCCGACGTCACCGTGTCGACCAACCTCGGCGCCTGGGTGAACCAGCGCGGCCTCTTCCGCCGAAGCGCCGTCCCCGACGTCTTTGCGCAGGCAAAGATTGCCTCGGCGCAAAAATGGGGCGCGAACAACAATGGACAGCATATCGAGCTCGGCATCGCCGAATCGAACCTGTTCCTGATGCTCGCGGCGGCCGGCTTGTCGGGTGACCTGTTCGGCGAGCGGCTTTTCCCGATCGGAACCCTCTACGACCCGTTCATCGCGCGAGGCCTCGATGCGCTCAACTACGCCTGCTACCAGGACGCGCGCTTCCTGCTCGTCGCGACTCCGAGTGGGATCACTCTCGGCCCCGAAGGCGGCGCGCACCAGTCGATCAACCCGCCGCTGATCGCGCTCGGACAGCCGGGCCTGCGCCACTACGAACCCGCCTTCGCCGACGAGCTCGCGGCGATGATGGAGCACGCCTTCCGGTTGATCGACGACCCCGCCGGCGAAAGCACCTACCTGCGCCTCTCCACGCGCAGCATCCGCCAGGTCGAGCGCTCCGACGACAGCTGGCGCGAGGGCGCGCTGAACGGCGGCTACTGGCTGCGCGAGCCGGGGCCGAACGCCGAAGCGGCGATCGTCGCCATGGGCGCGGTGATGCCCGAAGCGCTCGCCGCCTGGGAGGAGCTGCGCGAGGACGTGCCGGGCCTGGGGCTGCTCGCGATCACCTCGCCCGACCTCCTCCACCGCGGCTGGACCGCGGCCCAGGCAGGGCGCTGGGGCGGGGAACGCAAGCCCAGCCATGTCGAGCAGCTGCTGTCGCGCCTCTCGCCGCGCGCGGGCCTCGTCACCATCGCCGACTCCGCGCCCGCCGCCCTCTCCTGGCTGGGCGGAGTCCTCGGCCAGCGCGTCGCTCCTCTCGGGGTCGAGAAGTTCGGCCAGACCGGCAATCTTGCCGACCTCTACGCCGCCTATCGCATCGACGGAGACGCCATCACCGAGGCCGCGGCGGAAATCCTGCTTCCATTCAACGCCTAAAATCTTTTCTTTACC
>DATNDG010000094.1:0-16511 GCA_035553515.1 Allostellaceae bacterium
GCGCCACCTGCCGCGCCGGCGCCGAGCTGGTGAAGTAGCCGCTTCGGCCGGAGCGCCGATCCGCTATTCTCTCTCGGGCATGCAGCGTATCGGCATCATCGGCGGCGGCGCCTGGGGCACGGCGCTCGCGCTCACGGCGCGCCGCGCCGGGCGCGAGGTCGTGCTCTGGGCGCATGAGGCGGAGGTGGTGGAGGCGATCAATCGCCACCACGCCAATCCGCTGTTCTTGCCGGACATCGCCCTCGATCCGGCTATCCGCGCCACGGCAGACGTAAGCGAGGCGGCATCGGGCACCGACGCGCTGCTGCTGGTGACCCCGGCGCAGCATCTGCGCAGTCTCGCGCAAAGCCTGGCGCCGCTTCTGCCACAGCGCCTGCCGGTGGTCATCTGCGCCAAGGGCATCGAGAGCGGCACCGGCGCGTTGATGAGCGAGGTGGCGGCGGCGGCGCTGCCGGCTGCTACCTTGGCGGTGCTGTCGGGTCCGACTTTTGCCGCCGAGGTGGCGGCGGGGCTTCCGACAGCGGTGACGCTCGCCTGCGCCGATGAGGAGCTCGGCCGCCAGCTCATCGCCGCACTCGGCACGCGCAGCTTCCGTCCCTATCTCGCGACGGACGTGGTCGGCGCCGAGATCGGCGGCGCGGTCAAGAACGTGCTGGCGATCGCCTGCGGCATCGTCGAAGGGCGGAAGCTCGGCGACAATGCGCGCGCCGCGCTCATCACCCGCGGGCTTGCCGAGATGGTGCGCCTCGCGCTCACGCGCGGCGGCAAGGCGGAGACGCTGATGGGCCTCTCCGGCCTCGGCGATCTCGTGCTGACCTGCACCGGTCGGCAATCGCGCAACTACTCGCTGGGGATGGCGCTCGGCGAGGGCAAGACGCTGGCGGAGATCCTGGGACCGCGGCGCTCGGTGGCGGAAGGCGTCGCCTCGGCCGCTGCCACCGCCGCGCTTGCCAGCCGGCTCGGTATCGAGATGCCGATCACCGCCTCGGTGGACGCGATCCTGCATCACGGCGCCGCCATCGATAAGGCGATCGCCGGGCTGCTCGCGCGTCCCTTCCGCGCCGAGCACAGCGTATAGATCGCGGCAAATCCGTCCCGGCGTTCTGAGCCTGTCGAAGAACGCATATCGGAAGTGCAAGCTGCTCCCTGAGCCCCGTCTGACCGCTTCGCCCTTGACCCCTGAACCTGTATCGGATACAAATACAGGAGATGAGCCGCGCCACCCGCTTTTCCGTCGCCGTGCATGCGCTGGCGCTGATCGAGCGCTTCGGTGGCGAGCGGCTGACCTCCGAGGTGATCGCCGGCAGCGTCGGCACCAATGCGAGCTTCGTGCGCCGCGTGCTGGCGATGCTCTCCCATGCCGGCCTGCTGCGCTCCTCGCCCGGCATCGCCGGTGCGGAGCTGGCGCGGTCCTCGGCGAAGATCACGCTGCTCGACGTCTATCGCGCCGTCGACATGGAGGACGAGCACCGGCTCGCCGTTCATGACGAGCCCAATCCGCGCTGCTTCATCGGCCGCCACATCCAGGGCGCGCTCGATGCCGCCATCGGCCCGGCCGAGGAGGCGTTCGAGGTGCAGCTGAAACGCCGCACGCTCGCCGACATCACATCCTATATCGCTGCGCAGGCGAAGTGAGGCCTGCGGCAAGTCCAAGTGTCTCACCCCAATGCGTCAACCAAGACTGACAGGAGGAGGATCATGAAGCTCTATTTCTCGCCCGGTGCCTGCTCGCTCTCGCCGCATATCGTGCTGCGCGAGGCAGGAATGAATTTCGAGCTCGAGCGCGTCGATCTGCAGGCAAAGAAGCTGAAGGCGAGCGGCGCCGATTTCCTCGCCATCAACCCGAAGGGCCAGGTGCCGACGCTGCAGCTCGACACCGGCGAGATCCTGACCGAAGGTCCGGCGATCGTGCAGTACATCGCCGACCAGAATCCCAAAAGCGGTCTCGCGCCGGCGAACGGCACGCTCGCGCGCTATCACCTGCAGGAATGGCTCAACTTCGTGACCTCGGACCTGCACAAGGTGTTCGCGCCGCTCTTCCGGCCCAACACGCCCGAGGAGTTCGTCAAGATCACCAAGGAGAATCTCGCCAACAAGTTCAACTTCCTAGAAAAGCATCTGAGCTCGCGGCAGTACCTCATGGGCGACAGCTTCACCGTGGCCGATGCCTATTGCTTCACGGTCACCGGCTGGTCGAAGTACAAGGAGATCGATCTCGGCCGCTGGCCCGCGCTCACGGCCTATCGGGAGCGCGTCGGTTCGCGCCCCAAGGTGCAGGAGGCGATGAAGGCCGAGGGTCTCGGCAAATAGCGGCGCCGTTTCTTTGAGAGGGCCGCGGTGTCTCGCGCCGCGGCCCGCGCCTTCCGGCTCTTCCGATGGCCGGCTCTTCCGATGGAGAGTGCCATGGCACAGCTTCCCGGCTGGCCTTTCCCGGACTCGCCCTTCCATCCCGGCGAGCAGCAGGTGCAGCAGCAGCTTGGCGTGCGCGAGCGGATGGAGCAGACCGGTCGCCGGGTGCTGCGTGCCTTCATGCCCGATCAGCATCGCGAGTTCTTCGCGCATCTGCCCTTCCTGGTGCTGGGCGCGGCCGATCAGGAAGGACAGCCCTGGGCCTCGATCGTCACCGGCGCGCCCGGCTTCCTCTCGACCCCCGACGCCACCACGCTCAGCATCGCCGCGCCGCCGCCGCCGGGCGGCAAGCTCGCCGAGGGGCACGATATCGGCGCGCTCGGCATCGATTTCATGACCCGGCGGCGCAACCGGGCCAACGGGCTCGTGGCGTCACTCCGGCCTCAGGGCTTCGACATCGCCGTGCGGCAGTCCTTCGGCAATTGCCCCAAATACATCCAGGCGCGGGAGTGGAGCGCGCTGGCGCCGGCGGAGCACGCGCCGGGCCGCCTGCTGCATGGGCGCTGGCTCGGCGCGGCGGAGCGCGCGCTCATCGCCGCGTCCGACACCTTCTTCATCGCCAGCGCGCTCGGCAGCGTGCGCGGCGAGCCGAGCCACGGCGCCGACGTCTCGCATCGCGGCGGTCCGCCGGGCTTCGTGCGCGTCGATGACGAGCACACGCTGGTCGTGCCGGATTTTGCCGGCAACGCCTATTACAACACGCTGGGCAATCTCCGGCTCAATCCGCGCTCCGGGCTGCTCTTCGTCGATTTCGCGACCGGCACCACGCTGCAGGTCGCGGTCGAGACGGAGATCCTCTGGGACGGCCCCGACGTGCAGCGCTTTGCCGGCGCCCAGCGGCTGCTGCGCTTTCACGTGCTCGAGCGCGTCACCGCCGAACGCGCCTTGCCGCTGCGCTGGCGCTTCCACGAAGCCTCGCCCTTCCTGGCCAAACTCGGCAGCTGGGACGCCGCTTCAGCTTCCTGATGGCGCAGGCAACAGGCTCGTCAAGCGCCCCACCTCACCCCAACCCTCTCCGCCCCCCAGGGCGTAGCGGGAGGGTGAGGTGGGGGCGATGCTGGCGATGATTACGGCCGCCGCCGGCCCTCAGACCGATTGCGGCTTGCGGAGCGGGCGGCGCTCGACGACGAAGGAGCGGGTGGGACGCGGCGCCGGCGCGGGCGCCGAGTCGGCGGGCGCGCTCGCAGCGGCGGGGGCCGGGCGCGCTTCCCGGGCCGCCATCGGCCGCGGCCGCGCCCGCTTCGCCGAAGGCGCGCGCAGTGCCAGTCCCGGATCGGCGGCGCGGACGGCGATGCGCTGCCCGTCGATCTCATGCCCGTCGAGCGCCTCGATCGCCTCGCGCGCCGCCGGCTGCGGCGCGAGATCGACGAGGCCGTGATTGCGCACTGCGCCGGTCTTGGCGTCGCGTGCCAGCTGCGCGATCAGCACCAGCCCATAGGAATCGAAGAGCTCGGCAAGCTGCGCATCGGTGAAGCCGGGCGGCAGGTTGGAGACGAAGATGTTGCCGGTGATGCGGTCGGATCTCATGGGCGGGCCATACTTCCCTTTTTCATTATAGGCGAGATCGAAAAGCTGAGATGGTCAGCGGGGCCTGTGTTTTGGGGTGAGACAAAACGCCGCGAGGGCCGCCGGCCGGGTCGCTTTCCCCGCTTTGTCAACGACCCGTCATCAGCCTGACTCCAAGCTCCGCTAGAGAAAAGCCGCCGTCGGGGCCGGAGACCTGCGACCCTACCACATCTTGAGAAATTACGTGAAGAACCGGCGAGTCCTAGTGACAAGCTTTTGGTTTCCCGGTATCGTCACTGGGTCGATGCCGTCGCTCCCAGGGTTTATTCCCGCGCTGCCCGGCCCGGTCTCCACTCCCGGCGATCCCGTTCCGCTACGTCCGATCCCGCCCGCCGCTCCGCGGCCGGGCGCGCTTGCCTTTTCCGTCACCCGTTCATTTGGAAGGATTTCGGCATGGCCAAACGTTCGACCCGCGCAGCCCAGCCCCGCAGCCAGGATGGAAAGGTCGAGCCGCTCTTCGGCCCGGGGTGGCATCCGCTGGGGGTCGAGCGCGACGGCGAGCGCGAGCAGAGCTATCTGCGCAAGGTCCGGCCGCAAAGCGACAATCAGCGCGCGCTCATGGAGGCGATCGAGCGGCATAGCCTGACGCTGGCGCTGGGGCCCGCCGGCACCGGCAAGACCTATCTGGCGATCACCGCCGCGGTCGAGGCGCTCGAGGCCGGCAAGGTCGGCCGCATCGTGCTGACCCGCCCGGCGATCGAGGCCGGCGAGAGTCTGGGCTTCCTGCCCGGCGATCTGCACGAGAAGCTCGCGCCCTATCTGAGGCCGCTCTATGACGCGCTCAACGAGCGCATCGGCGGCAAGCGCGTGCGCCAGCTGATGAGCGAAGGCGCAATCGAGATCGCGCCCGTCGCCTATATGCGCGGCCGCACTCTCAACAACGCCTTCATCGTCATCGACGAGGCGCAGAACTGCACCTATGGTCAGATCAAGATGCTGCTCACCCGGCTCGGCTGGCACTCGACCATGGTGCTCACCGGCGATCCCGATCAGAGCGACCTGCTCGACGGGCTCTCCGGCTTTGCCGAGATCGCGCGCCGGCTCGAGTCGGTGCCGGAGATCGCCGTGATCCGGCTCGAGGAGCGCGACATCGTGCGCCACCCGCTGGTCGGCAGCATGCTCACCGTGCTCTGACGGCAGGTGCTCGATGCCGGTTGCGGTCGCCATCCGTCACGTCGCTTTCGAAGATCTCGGCACGCTGGAGCCGCTGCTGGCGCGGCGCGGCTTCAGCGTCAGCTATCGCGACGCGGCGGTGGACGATCTCGCGGCCCCCGACATCGCCGCCGCCGATCTGCTCATCGTGCTCGGCGGGCCGATCGGCGCCTATGACGGAGAGCTCTATCCGTTCCTCGAGCACGAACTGCGCACCATCGAGCGCCGGCTCGCCGCGGAAAAGCCGGTGCTCGGCATCTGCCTCGGCAGCCAGCTGATCGCGCTGGCGCTCGGCGCGCGGGTATATCCCGGCACCGGCAAGGAGATCGGCTGGGCGCCGGTCAGCTTGACCGAGGTCGGGCGCGCCTCGCCGCTGGCGCCGTTCGGCAAGGGCGCGCCGGTGCTGCACTGGCATGGCGACACCTTCGACCTGCCGCGCGGCGCCGTGCATCTCGCCATGACCGAGCGCTATCGCCACCAGGCTTTCGCCTGGGGACGGCAGGCGCTCGCGCTGCAGTTTCACCTCGAGGTCGAAGCGGCGGGGCTCGAGCGCTGGTATATCGGCCATGCCGGCGAGATCGCCACGACGCCGGGCCTCTCCCTGCCGGTGCTGCGCAGCGAATCCGAGCACTGGGCGCCGTCGCTCGCGCCGCTCGCCGAACGCTGCATCGCCACCTGGCTCGACGGGCTTAATTCCCCTCGCCCGCTTGCGGGAGAGGGCGGGACCCAGCGCGCAGCGCTGGGAGGGTGAGGGGCCGCCTCGAGCATTCCCTCACCCGGCGCCGCTGCACGGCGCCCCTCTCCCGCAAGCGGGAGAGGGGCGAGATGCATCGCTATTGCAGTGGCGAGAATTCCGCCGGCACCGCCAGCAGATTCTCCTGGCTCACCAGCAAGGCGCCGCTGTTGCCCGGCGGCGGCCAGATGCCGCGCTTCACCGCCTCGGCGCGGACGCGCTGGCGCTCGCCGGCATCCTTGTAGGCCCAGACATGGACCCATTGATTGAGCGTGCCGAGCTCGCTGTACCAGGCGCCGACCAGCGGCGAGAGCTTGACGCGCTCGCCGATCGCCTTGCTCCAGATGTCGATCACCTGCGGCATCGAGCCGGGCTTATAGATATAGCTGCGGAACTCGTAGATGCCGCCGAGCTTGCGCGGCTCGACCGGCGGCGAGAACGGCGCCGGCAGCAGGATCTTCGATTCCATGTGCTCGATGAACTCGCCGATCTTCGGCGGCCAGGCGCCCGACTTCACCGCCTCGGCGCGGATATGCTCGCGCTCGCCGAGATTGGCATAGGGCCAGATATGGATGATGCGGTTGAGCGCGCCGACATCGGTCGACCAGAAGCCGCCGAGCGGCGAGAATTTGAGCCGCGCCGGCAGCGCCTCGCCGAAGCGCTTGATGACTTCCGGCTGGCTGCGCGGCTTCAGCTGGTAGGTCCGCATCTCGATGATCATCGGGCTCCTCCCATTGGATTTGCCCGGAGTCTAGCGGAAATCGCCGCCTGCGCCACCGTCGCTCAGCACAGCCCGAGAGCGACGGCGGCGCAGGCGCTTTATTGCGCGCCCCGGCTATATTCGCCCGGCCACCAGCAGCACGATGATGATGATCAGCAGCAGCCCCATCCCGCCGCTCGGGTAGTAGCCCCAGCCGCCGCTGTAGGGCCAGGTGGGGAGCGCACCGATCAGCAGAATGATCAGAATCACCAGAAGGATGGTGCCCAGCATCGCCGCTTCCTCCAAAGCGTTAGAACCTCTTGAAGAAACAATGCCCGGGCAATGTCCGTTCCGGTTGCCTTCTGTTGAACCGGCGCGCCCTCGGCGGCATACTTTCCTGGCGAAAACTGCGGGAGGCAGCCCATGGCGATCCGCGTGACGCCGTTCAGCCCCTCTTTCGGCGCCGAGATCGCCGGCGTCGATCTCAAGGCCCCGCTCGCGGCCGAGGATTTCGCGACCATCGAGGCGGCGTTCCACCGCTATGCCGTGCTGGTCTTCCCGGGCCAGCCGCTCAGCGACGACCAGCAGGTCGCCTTCTCGTGCCGCTTCGGCCCGCTCGAGACCAGTCCCGAATATGCCGGCAGCAAGAAGTCGCGCCTCGGCCGGCCGGAGATCGCCGACATCTCCAACCTCGATGCCGAGGGACGCGTCATGTCGGCCGAGGACAAGCGGCTGCTGTTCAATCGCGGCAATCAGCTCTGGCACACCGACAGCTCCTTCAAATACGTGCCGGCGCGCTGCTCGCTGCTCTCGGCGCGCGAGATCCCGCCGTCGGGTGGCGAGACCGAGTTCGCCGATCTGCGCGCCGCCTATGACGCGCTTCCCGAGGAGAAGAAGCGCGCGCTCGACGGGCTCGTCGTCGAGCACAGCATCTTCCGCTCGCGCTCGCAGATCGGCTTCAGCGAGTTCAACGAGGATATCCAGCGGCAGCTGCCGCCGGTGCCGCAGCTCCTGGTGCGCCGCCATGCCGGCTCGGGCCGTAAGACGCTCTATCTCGCTTCGCACGCCTCGCATGTGATCGGCTGGCCGGCCGAGACCGGGCGGGCGCTCGTCGAGGAGCTGATCGCCTTCGCCACCGAGCCGCGCTTCGTCTACCAGCACCGCTGGAAGGTCGGCGACCTCGTCATGTGGGACGATCGCTGCACCATGCATCGCGGCCGGCCCTATGACGACACGCGCTATCGGCGCGACATGCACCGCACCACGGTCTCGGACGAGATCAACTCCGTCGAGCGCGAGCGCGGCACCGCAGCGGCGTGAGGAGGCTGAGGGGTGCTGTGCTAGCCTGCGCAAGGGCCGCGAGCGCGCGCCTGCGTCAATGATGTAGCGCAAAAAATTCTCAATGATGTACATCGCTGACGCAGTGCCGCTGCCGGTCCATCGAAGGACGCAATGTCGTCATGCAGCGTGCCGGCATTGCAGCCGCGGGCCCGCCGCCCGATATTGCCGCGGTCATGAGCGGGATCGTCCTGGAGAAGAGCTTCGGCCGCCTGCTGGCGGAGCTGCGCGCCTGCACCGCCTGCGCGGCGCATCTGCCGCTCGGGCCCCGGCCGGTGGTGCGCGGGCTGCCGTCGGCGCGGCTCCTCATCACCAGCCAGGCCCCCGGCACGAAGGTGCACGAGACCGGGCTCTCCTTCAACGACCGCAGCGGCGACCGGCTGCGCGACTGGCTCGGCGTCGATCACGATACTTTCTATGACGAGCGGCGCATCGCCATCCTGCCGATGGGGCTCTGCTATCCCGGGCGCTACGAGCGCGGCGGCGGCGATCTGCCGCCGCGGCCGGAATGTGCGCCGCTCTGGCACGAGCGGCTGCTCGCCGAGTGGCCGAGGATCGAGCTCACCTTGCTCGTGGGCTCCTATGCCATCGACTATTACCTGAAGAAGGAGAAGCGCCCGAGCATGACCGAGACGGTGCGTGCCTGGCGCCACTACCTCCCGGCTTACCTGCCGCTGCCGCATCCGAGCTGGCGCACGATGATGTGGGAGAAGCGCAATCCCTGGTTTGCCGCCGAGGTGCTGCCGGAGCTCCGGCGGCGCGTGCGCGCGCTGCTCTAGGCCCTCAGCTCTCCGCTTCTATCCGTTCCATATCCTCGTCGCTGAAGCCGAAGTGATGGCCGATCTCGTGGATCAGCACGTGGCGGACGAGCGCCGAGAGATCCTCGCCGGTCTCGCACCAGAAATCGAGGATCGGCCGGCGATAGAGGAAGATGAGTTCGGGATCGGCGCGCGGGTCGCTGATGCTCTGACGCGGCAGCGCCACGCCGCGATAAAGTCCCAAGATGTCGAAGGGACTCTGGAGCTCCATCTCGCGTTCCGTCTCCTCGTCGGGAAACTCCATGACGCGGATGACGACGCGGCCCAGATAGCGCTTCAGCTCCGCGGGGATGGTGGCGAGCGCGCGCTCGGCGAGCGCTTCGAGATCGGCGAGGCTGGGCGGCAGGGAGAAATCGCTCACGGCTTGATATCCGGCCCTTGATCCGCCACCTCTTTGCGAGCGGGGTGCATCACCGGAGGCGCGAGATGGTCGAGCGATTGGCGGGCGCGGCGCGCAAGGCCGCTTTGCAGGAGATCCATGGCTGGGCCGAGGTCGAGGATCGCGATGCCATCCGCAAGACCTATCATTTCGGCAACTTCGTCGAGGCCTGGGGCTTCATGAGCCAAGTCGCGCTCTTCGCCGAGAAGATGAACCATCATCCCGAATGGTTCAACGTCTACAATAGGGTCGAGGTGATCCTGACGACGCATGACGCGGGCGGGCTCTCCGAGCGCGATATCCGCCTCGCCCGCACCATCGACGAGCTCGCTCCGGGCCGCGACCGCCGCTGACCCGCGGCTATTTCGGCTGCATGCGCAGCGCGCCGTCGAGACGGATCGTCTCGCCGTTCAGCATCGGATTGCCGATGATATCGAGGACCAGCCGGGCATATTCCTCCGGCCGGCCGAGGCGCTGCGGGAAGGGCACCGATTTGCCGAGGCTCTCCTGCACCTGGGGCGGCAGGCTCGCCATCAGCGGCGTGGCGAAGAGCCCGGGCGCGATGGTGTTGACGCGGATGCCCATGGGCGCGAATTCGCGCGCCGCCGGCATGGTCAGCGCAACGATGCCACCCTTCGACGCGGAATAAGCGGCCTGGCCGATCTGCCCCTCGAAGGCGGCGACCGAGGCGGTCGAGATGATGATGCCGCGCTCGCCCTCGGTGAGCGGCTCGAGCTTCTGCATGTCGGGCGCGGCAAGCCGCATCATGTTGAAGCTGCCGATCAGATTGACGTTGATGACGCGGCTGAACTGGTCGAGCGGATGCGGCCCGTCGCGGCCGACGATGCGCATGCCGATGCCGATGCCGGCGCAATTGATCAGCACGCGCGCCGGACCCTGCGCGGCGCGCGCCTGGGCCACCGCCTGCTCGCCGCTCTTGGCGTCGGAGACGTCGCATTTGACTGCCGTGCCGCCGATCTCGGCGGCCACTTTGCGCGCATTCTCCTCGTTGATGTCGAGCACCGCCACCTTGGCGCCCGCCTTGGCAAGCGCGCGCGCGGTCGCCGCGCCCAGCCCCGAACCGCCGCCGGTGACCAGCGCCGCCTGACCCTTGAGCTCCATGGCCTCTCTCCTTCTTTTTCGGGCGGATGCTTAGCAAAAGCCCCGATATCCTCCTAGGGCAGATATCCCAGGAGCTGCCACCAGAAATAATCGAGCGGCCAGAGCAGCAGCGCGGTCAGCAGAGCGAGGCCGAGCGTGAGCTTCGTCGCCTGCTTGATGCCGACGCCGCCGAGCTGCAGCGCGATCATCATTGGTGGCGAGGAGAAGGGCAGCAGCACGGTCGAGAACACCACGACCTGCAGCATCAGCACGCTGAGGAGCGGCAGCCCGCTCGCCGCGGCGAATTCGCGGGCGAGCGGCGTCAGCACCGCGGGCACGCCGGTCACGGTGGTGAGCAGCGCCAGCCCCGAGCCGATCGCGGTGAGAATGCCGAGATCGGTGACGGTGCGGCCGGGCGCGATCGGCGTTGCGGCGAGGAAATGCGCCGCGGCGGCGGCGGCGAGCCCGCTATCGGCGACGATCGCGCCCAGACCGAGGATGCCGGCGATATAGATCAGGGTCACCACGTTGACGCGCGCCGAGAAGGTCTTGGGCGAGAGCACGCCGAAGGGCGGCATGAGGCAGAGGATGCCGGTGCCGAGCGAGATCCAGGCCGGCGAGATGCCGTGGATGAAATCGGTGATGTAGAGCACCAGCGCGGCGCCGAGCAGCACCGCGAGCCGGCGCTCCGCGCTCGAGATCGGCGCCGGCGCCTCCTCCTGCGCCAGGGCGAGCGGGCGGTGCTCGGGAAAGAGGCGGCAGACCAGCCAGATGAGCAGCACCAGCTTCAGCACGCCCAGGATCGGAAAATGCAGCAGCAGATAGGGCCCATAGGAGAGCTTGATGCCGTAGAGGCTCTGGGCCGCGCCGAGCAGGATGCTGTTCGGTACGTTGGCGGGCAGGATGGCGGTAGACGGCATGTAGCTCGCCGCGGCGAGCGTGACCACGAGGCCGCTATGGCCGGGACCGCCCGGTTCGAGGCCGAGCCGCTCGGCGAAGGCGAGCACGATCGGGATCAGCAGGAGCACCCGGCCATTGGTCGAGGGCATGAGGAAGGCGAGTCCCACCGCGGCGAGCGCCACGGCGGCGACGCAGCGCCAATAGGCGCCGCCGACCCGGCCGAAGAGCAGCCCCGCGAGCCGCCGCCCGAGCCCGGTCGCCTCCACCGCGACGGCGGTAATGGCGCCGCCGAAGACCAGCCACCAAGCCTCCGAGGCAAAGCCCGAGAAGATCACCGCCGGCTTCGCCACGGCGAAGAGCACGCCGAGCAGCAGGAAGACCAGCGTCGTCACCGGCTCGGCGAAAAGGCCGAAGGCCCAGGAGAGGATGGCGAAGCCCACCAGCACCGAGGCGGCGGCGATGCGGTGCCCGGGATCGTGCGGCAGCAGGAAGAGCGCGAGGATGGTGCCGGCGAGGACGGCGAGCGGCACCACCTCCGCGAGGCCGAAGCGGCTGCGCCCACGCGTCGCCGCCGCTACGGGCGTCGGAGCGGCGCTATCCACGGGCGCAGCCCGGCGGGGCTAGGGGGCGCGAGAGCGCGGGCGGCGGCGCGAGTGGCATCCCCGTTTCTATAGAGCCTTGCTCAGACCGCGGGAAGCCGCACATCATGCACAGCATTATTGCGTCGTGCGCAAGGATGGCATCGCCATGGATCGGTTGGACGCCATGAGCACCTTCGTCAAAGTGGCGGAATCGGGCAGTCTTTCGGCCGCTTCCCGCCGGCTCGGGCGTTCACTCGCCTCGGTGAGCCGCCAACTCGCCGCGCTCGAGGCGCGGCTCGGCGGGCGATTGCTCCATCGGACGACGCGCCGCCTCGGGCTCACCGAAGCGGGGCGCGACTTCTATGATCGCGCCAAGCGTATTCTGGGCGAGGTCGAGGAGGCCGAGCGCGCCTTGGGGGAGGCCGCTGCGGCGCCTTCGGGCCGACTGCGTCTCAGCGCGCCAAGCCTGCTCGGGCGGCTGCATGTGGCGCCGCTTCTGCCTGAATTCCTGGCGCAGCATGCGCGTGTCTCGGTCGACCTCACCCTGCTCGACCGAGTGGTGGATCCGATCGAGGAAGGCCTCGATCTTGCCTTGCGCATCGGACCGCTCGCCGAGAGCAGCGCGCTCGCACGCAAGCTCGGTAGCGTGCATCTCGTCGTCTGCGCCGCGCCGCGCTATCTCGAGCGGCGCGGCGCGCCGAGCGTTCCCGAAGAGCTCGTCGAGCATGACTGCCTGGTCTTCGGCGCGTCTGCCGACGGCGCGGAATGGCATTTTCAGCGCGGCGAGCGCAAGCTCGGCCTGCGTGTGCCGGCGCGGTTGCAGGCGAATGCACTGGAGCCGCTGGTGGCGGCCGCATTGGGCGGCGCCGGTCTGGTGCGCGCGCCGTGCTGGCAAGTTGGCGAGCACATCGCCGCGGGGCGGCTGCGGCGCGTGCTTGCCGAATATGAGCGACCGGCCGCGCCCATCCATGCGCTCTTCCCGCCGGGCCGCCCGCTGCCCACCAAGGTGCGCGCCTTCGTTGACTTCCTTGCTGCGCACTGGGCGCCACCGCCCTTCGATTGCCCGGTGATCGAAGGACGCCATCGCGACGGGCCGACGGCGCGCACCGGCTGAGCGAGCGCCTGCGGCAGATGCGGGAGTTGGCGAGCCAATCCCGGCATGCTATGTCCGGAGCAGTGGTTCCCAGGAAGCGCGGCGAACTTGCCCGCGCGAGAGCAGGTCGATCATGGCGAACAAGGTCTATCCCAGCGCCGATGCCGCGCTCGCGGGGCTGTTGCACGACGGCATGATGATCATGTCCGGCGGCTTCGGCCTCTGCGGCATCGCGAGCGCGCTGATCGAGGCGGTGCGTGATTCCGGCGTGAAGCAGCTCACCGTGGTCTCCAACAACGCCGGCGTTGACGGCGCCGGACTCGGCCTGCTGCTGGAGAGCCGGCAGATACACAAGATGATCTCCTCCTATGTCGGCGAGAACAAGCTCTTCGCCCAGCAATATCTCGCGGGCCAGCTCGAGCTCGAATTCAATCCGCAGGGCACACTCGCCGAGCGCATCCGCGCCGGCGGCGCCGGCATTCCCGCCTTCTTCACCAAAACCGGCGTCGGCACGCTCATCGCCGAAGGCAAGGAGGTGCGCGTCTTCGACGGCGAGAAGTACGTGATGGAGCGCGGCCTCGTCGCCGATCTCGCGATCGTCCATGCCTGGAAGGGCGACAAGGAAGGAAACCTCGTCTATCGCAAGACAGCGCGGAACTTCAACCCGATGATGGCGACCGCGGCGAAAGTCACGGTGGCCGAGGTCGAGCATCTCGTCGAACCCGGCGAGATCGATCCCGACCACATCATCACGCCGGGCATCTTCGTGCAGCGCATCGTGCATGTGAAGAACGCGAAGAAGCAGATCGAGCAGCGCACCCTGCGCAAGCGCCCTTCCTGAGGAGCAAGACATGGCCTGGACACGCGAGGAAATGGCGGCGCGCGCGGCCAAGGAGTTGCGCGACGGCTTCTACGTCAATCTCGGCATCGGCATTCCGACGCTGGTCTCGAACTTCATCCCGCCCGGCATGTCGGTGCAGCTCCAGAGCGAGAACGGCATGCTCGGCATGGGCCCCTTCCCTTATGAGGGCGACGAGGATCCCGATCTCATCAATGCCGGCAAGCAGACGGTGACGGAGCTGCCGACGACGAGCTATTTCTCGAGCGCCGACAGCTTCGCCATGGTGCGCGGCGGGCATATCGATCTCTCGATCCTCGGCGCCATGCAGGTGGCGGAGAACGGCGATCTCGCCAATTGGATGATCCCCGGCAAGATGGTGAAGGGGATGGGCGGCGCCATGGATCTCGTCGCCGGCGTCAAGAAGGTCGTCGTCGTCATGGAGCACACGGCCAAAGACGAGCCCAAGCTGCTGAAGCGCTGCACGCTGCCGCTGACCGGCGCCGGCGTGGTCGATATGGTGATCACCGATCTCGGCGTCTTCACCATCGACAAGAAGAGCGGCACCGGCATGGCGCTCGTCGAGCTCGCGCCGGGCGTGACCTTCGACGAGATTCGCGCCAAGACCGAGGCGACGTTCCGTCTGCAGGCGAACGCGCGGTAACCGCGCCAACCTCCGGCTAAAGCCCGGAACGCTCGCCCATCCGCGCCGTTGGGCAGGGGACAATCCCCGCATGCGGATGGAGGAGCGGATATGGCCCAAGCTCTCTCGGGCAAGAAGATCGCGATTCTCGCCACCGACGGCTTCGAACAGGCGGAGCTGCAGGAGCCGATGAAGGCGTTGAAGCAGGAAGGCGCCGCGGTCGAAATCGTGGCGCCGCATGGCGGCGAGATTCAGGGCATGCGGCACCACGACAAGGGCGACAAGGTGAAGGTCGACCGCAGCCTCGATGAGGCGCGGCCGGAGGATTACAACGCCATCGTGCTGCCGGGGGGCGTCGCCAATCCGGATCAGCTCCGCACCATCGACCGCGCCGTCGCCTTCGCCAAGCATTTCTTCGATGCAAAGAAGCCGATCGCGGTGATCTGCCATGGTCCCTGGACGCTCGTCGAGGCCGGCGTCGTGAAGGGGGTCGAGATGACCTCCTGGCCCTCGCTCAAGACCGATCTCAAGAATGCGGGCGCGCGCTGGGTCGATAAGGAAGTCGTGGTCGATCGCGGCATCGTCAGCAGCCGCAAGCCGGACGATCTCCCCGCCTTCTGCCGCAAGATGGTCGAGGAAATCAGGGAAGGCCGCCACCAGCAGCGCCAGGCGGCCGAGTAGCGGCGAAGGCGCAGCATAGGCTGCGCCTTCGTCAGCGGCGGCGTCAGCGATTGCGCAGCAATCGCGAGAGCCGCACCCAGCAGGCAAAGACTCGGTCGATCACCCGGGCGTGAGCCACGGCGCGAGCCTCTCCTCCAATTGCGCCAGGAGCATCGCCGGGTCTCCGGCAAGATGAACGACCTTCCGCCGGTCGGCGGCGCCGAGCGCCAGGCTGAGCGTGCGCGGCTTCACTCCCAGCGTGCGCGCGAGCAGGCTCAGCAGTGCGGCATTGGCCTTGCCCGCTTCGGGCGGGGCGGTCACCGCGGCTTTGAGTGCGACACCGCCTTCGCCGTCCTCGATGAGCCCGAGGATGCGCTCGGTGGATGCTTTGGGCTGGAGCCGCACGGCAAGGCTGACGCCGCCTGGCGCCGCGGCGAAGGGGCGCGGCAGGGCCCGCGTCAGAGCCGCGCTACGTAGAATTCGAGCTGAATGAGCTCGCGCTCGATGAACCACAGGATCAGCAGCAGAATGACCGGTGAGATATCGAGCCCGCCGAGATTGGGCAGGAATTGGCGGATCGGCCGCAGCGCCGGCTCGGTGGCGCGATAGAGGAAATCGCCGACCATCGCCACCGGGCGGCTATAGGTGTTGATGACGTTGAAGGCGATAAGCCAGCTCATCACCGCGGAGATGATCACGACCCACCAGTAGATGTGGATCAGTGCGATGACGACATCGATGACCGGAATGAGGAAGCCGCCCATGAACCCGCCAGAACCCCCCTCGCGAAGCGGGGCGAAGGGTAGCGGCGGGGCCGCCTAGCCGCAAGTGCGGCGGCGGAAGGGTGCTGTCCTAGTTAGAGGCGGAGTGTCCTAGGTTGGACCTTGGTGTGTCCTAAGTCAGAATTTCGCGTTCGAACGCTTCCAGCAGCTCGATATGAGCCGCTGTCCGCAGCGGGGCAATGGCAAAGTATCGGTCTTCGGAATAGGGACGGTTAACCCGTCGCGCCATCCCAAAATCGGGCTTGAATAAAGGGCTTCGCCCCAACGGATCTGCCCCAATCCCCACCGTGCTGAAGTGGACGGGAATATCTTGTTCGTAGGTGGAGCGAAGCGCCTCTTCGTAGAGCTTTTTCATACGCTCAAACCCCCGCATCGCGCGAGCGGCGGGAGAACTAAACTCAACAACCAAATTGCTTTCGAAATATGTGGCGGCCTTCGTGATTGGTTCGCGAAGTCCAAATGTCGCCCGTGCCCATTGAATGAAATCTTCCAGGACAATTTCAGCCAAATCCGTGTCCTGGCAAGTCACCATTGCGCCGTCATTATAGGTTCCAAGCGTCCCAATGACGATTTCTCCGTCATTGGTTATCAGGCGTCCTTGTCCGAAATGACCACCACGCTGTTGGGTTTCTTGGACGGTCGGAATAGTGGCGAAGGAATAGCGCTCTCCAATCAGACGAAGCAGGTCGGGAAGGTAAATTCCCCCAATGGGTTTGATTTCGTCAGCGACATACAGACGCGTCACCTTCCCAATCTCTGGAGAAATTATCTTCATTGCGCGATTGCCGCACCCAACGATGCGTCGTCTGGAAGTTGGC
>DATNDG010000095.1:0-3021 GCA_035553515.1 Allostellaceae bacterium
GCGAGGAAGCCGCGCCAGCCGCCGGCCTGCGCCTTGGGCGTGCCGATTTGTTCCACAAATTCATCGCTCGGCGCCTCGTCGTCGATGCCGGGGTCGTCCGGCGCGCGGACGATCGGAATCACCGCGGGGATCGGGGTGGCCGGTCTGGTCAAGTCGGCGCGGCTGCGGAAAAGGGGCGCGGGCGCGGCCGGCGGCGGCGATTCGGCCGGCACGCTCGGCGCCGCTGGGGCCGAAGCCGCCAGCGCGGATATGGATGGCGCGGGCGCGGCCGCCGGGGGCAGTATCACTGCAGGCTCGGCGGCTTTTCCAACCGGCTTCTCGACCGGCTTGGCCTCCACCGGCGAATTGTCCTGCGCGGCCGGCAACAGAACAATATCGGGCTTGCTCTCACGCGGCGGCTCGGCGAGGCCTTCATTCGCCGCGATCTCCCGGCGCGGTGACGGCGCGGCCAGCATCGCTTCCTCGAACGGCGAGGGCTCGATGGTCGCCCCCTTGTCCGACGACGGCAGGCTCGCCACCGGCGTCTGCCACTGGAACGCGTCGATCCGTCCCGTCACCGGCGATACCGGCCGCCAGCGGTCCGAGACATAGCCGTCCGCGGTCCAGGCCGGATCGTGCCGCGCGCGCACCGCGCGCAAGGTCCACATCCGCGCCTTGCCGCCGTCGCCATGCTCGGTGCGCTCGATCTCCGCCATCAGCATCGCCACGCGTTGCGTTGGATTGGCGACCAGCGACGACAGCGCCTCGCGCGCCTTGGCGAATTCGGATGCATCGATCGCGGCGCGCGCGATCGCGAGCTTGCCTTCGACATGATCGGGCATTTTCGCCGCCAGCGTCTCGATCCGCACCAGCCGTTGCCGCGCGGAATCGCCGAGCCGCACATGGGCATAGGCGTCGGCGAGATCGGGATGCGGATGCTTGAGCCATGCGGCCTCCACCAGCCGCATCGCGCGCCGGACCTGATGCGCCTCGCTCTCGAATTTCGCGGCGAGCACCGCGGCCGGCACCAGCGTCGGGGCGAGCTTCACCGCTTCCATCGCGGCCTCGCGCGACATGTCGCGATCGACCTTCTCCAGCTCGAGCGCGCGCTCCGTGAGCAGCACGCCGCGGCGGCGGCGATAGACCGCCTTGTCGATCAGGCCGGAGGCGAGATCGTTGTCGAGGATTTTCAGCGCGCCGTCCCAGTCGCCCTGCGCGCAGCGGAAGCCGAGCACTGCATGCGAGGCCCAGGTCGAGGCCGGCGCGAGCTTCAGCGCTTCCTCCGCGATCGACGCGGCCGCAACCGCATCGTCGGCGCGTTGCGCCTCGATGAAGAGACCGCGCAGGCCCAACAGCCGCGTGTCCTCGCGCTCGGCCATGGCGCCGAACACCGCCTTCGCGCCCTCCCGGTCGCCGTCGAGCTGCGCCGACTGCGCGTGCAGGAGCAGCGCCAGCGGGTCGTTGCCGGTGAGTTTCCGCGCGACCTCGGCATGCTGGCGGGCGGCCGCGGAATCGCCGTGGCCGATCGCGAGCAGCCCATGCGTGATCGCATGCCGGCCCCGTGCGTGGCGGCGTTCGTGACGGCGGCGGCGCAGCCGGGAGGGCGTGCGCCACAGCGCGCCAAACATCCCCAGCACGATCATCGCCGCGACGACAATGACGGCGATCCCAAGCGCGAACACCGGCAGCGTGGTCGTGAGCTTATAGCCGCCCCACGACAGCGCGACGTCGCCGGGCTGGTCGGCCACCCAAGCCGCCCCCGCCGCCGCCAGCGCGATCAACAGCAGAAACAGAACGATGCGGATCATGAAAAGCCTATTGCGACGATTTCGCCAGCGCCGCCATAGCCTCTTCGGCGAATTGACGGGACGCGGCGAGCGCGGCATCGCGCGCGGCCGCCTTGTCGAGCCAGGCCTGCGCGGGCGCACGGCCGGCGGCATCGAGCGAAGCCAGTTCGCGCCGCGCCTCGGCGAGGTCGTTGCGCAGCGCCGCCGCGGTCGCACGCGCGACCACGGCGCTGCGGTCGTTGCCGGCCGCGTCCGTGCGTTCGATGCGCACCAGCTTCGACGCGCCCGCCTGCAGGCGATCGACGATGCCGGAGCCGGTGGTCGTGTTGTCCGCGGCCGGCGACAATTTCGGCACCAGCGTCAGCAATTCGCGGGTCAGCGCCGGCGGATTCGGCACGCCTTTCTCCGCGAACGGATCGAGCGGCTTCAATTTCTCCGCATCGGGCGCAAGCGCCTTCGCCGCCTGCAAGGCGCCCACAAAGTGATCGCCATGACGGACTGCGACGTCGAGCAGTGCGGCGGCGACGATACGGCGGAGCGGGACATCGTCGGCCGGCTTGCTCGCAGCAGCCTGCGCGCGACCGATCTGGTCGATGCGCTCGTTGAGCGCGGAGAGATCGACCGCGGGCGCGGATGCGGAATCGCGCGGGGCCGATTTCGCCTCATTGACGGCCGCCGCGAGCTTGTTTACTTGCGCGCGCTCATTGGCGAGATCGCCGCCCATGCCGGCCAGCGATTTCTCCAGCGTGTCGATGCGCGCGGTCGTGGCGGGATCGGTCACGGGCCTGGCGGTTTTCGATTCGAGCCCGGCGACGCGCTTGCCGAGATCGTCGACGGTGGCCGCACTCACCTGCGGCGCGGCGGGCGGCGCCTGCACGGCCGGCCAGCCGAGCAGCCAGCCCACCAGGACCACGAGGCTGGCGGCGACCGCGCCGGAAAAGGGCGCGATCACCCAGGGCGAAATGGAGGAGGCAGCCTTGGCCGGCTCGGCGTTCGGACCGGTCTCGCGGGGCGGCTCAGGCTTGGACTCAGCCTTGGGCTCAGGCTTGGCCGCGGCCGGCTTGCTGTCCGCTGACTTCTCTTCGGCAGGTTTGGCTTCAGCAGGCCTGGAACCAGCAGGCTTGGAACCAGCAGGTTTGGACTCGGCCGACACCGTCTCCGAAACCTTGGTGGCCTCGAGATCGATCGTCGGCGGCTCGCGCTTGACCTTGCCGGGCCCGGCGTCCTCTAGCACGTCATCGGCCATCCCTGCGGT
>DATNDG010000096.1:0-68241 GCA_035553515.1 Allostellaceae bacterium
GCTGCGCTCGTGACCGCTCGTTGGTTAACTTACATCGATTTAACTTGGCTCAAGCGGCAGGCAGCGCGGTAATTGGGCAGTGGCTCGGCGACCGTTATCCGGGCTAAAGCGGCCAGATCCCGAACGTTGAACTTGGGCGAGAGCCCTCGCGCGGCGTGCTCGCGCGTCCGCCTTTGCGGATGACCGCGCAGTGTTGTTGCCGTGCTCGTCGAGCCGGCCGCCTTCGAACTCATGTGCGCGAGTCTCCACGTCCGCAAGGAGGGCTCGGCGGCCAAGAAAGCGCTCATATTGGCGCCGGGTGAATAGCCGCGTCCGGTGGTCGAGCGGAACAAATGCTTTCCGAACCAACATAAGGTATTTGCACTTACGCGGGCCGAGGATCGCCAGATGGACGTAGCGGAGTGGCTGAAGGATTTGGAGCTTGAGTGCTATGTACCGGCGTTCCGCGACAATGATATCGACGCCGAGGTGCTGCTGAAGCTGACCGCCGAAGACCTGATCGGCATCGGGGTGGCCTCGGTCGGCCACCGCCGCAAGCTGCTCGACGCTATTGCCAGCCTCGGCACGGCAGTTCCAACCACCGTGGCGGCGCCCGCCACTGGTGCACAGACCCTAGTCGACGCCGAACGCCGGCAGCTGACGGTGATGTTCTGCGATCTCGTCGGCTCGACCGCGCTCTCGACCCGTCATGACCCCGAGGATCTGCGCGAGCTGATCGGGGACTACCACCGCGCTGTCGCCGAGACGGTCGGTCGCTTTGACGGCTTTGTCGCCAAATACATGGGCGACGGCCTGTTGATCTATTTCGGCTATCCGCAGGCACATGAGGACGATGCAGAGCAAGCGGTGTGTGCCGCCCTCGCAGTGATCGAAGCGGTCGTTCAATTGCCGGCGCGCGAAGATCTGTGTGTGCGGCTCGGCATCGCCACTGGGCTGGCCGTGGTCGGCGACTTGATCGGCGAGGGCGCAGCGCAGGAGCGCGGGGTCGTCGGCGAGATGCCGAACCTTGCCGCGCGGCTGCAGGCCCTGGCCCCGCCGAACACATTGGTGATCGCCGAAGCGACCCGCCGACAGATCGGCGAGCTGTTTGATTTGGAAGACCTCGGGCGGCGACAACTTGCCGGCTTTGCTGAGCCGCAGCGCGCTTGGCGCGTGGTGAGCAAAAGCGGCAAGGTGAGCCGGTTCGAAGCCCTACGCTCGAGGGAGACGCCGCTCGTTGGGCGCGACGAGGAAATTGAGTTGCTGCGGCGGCGCTGGGAGCAGGCAAAAAGCGGAGAAGGACGCGTCGTGCTGATTTCCGGCGAGCCGGGTATCGGCAAGTCGCGCCTGACGGCGGCACTTTTCGCGCACATCGAAAGCGAACCGCATGCCCGGCTGCGCTATTTCTGCTCGCCGCACCACCAGGACAGCGCGCTCTATCCGTTCATCGCCCAGCTCGAACGTGCTGCCGGATTTGCCCGCGACGATACGGTCGATGCCAAGCTGAGCAAACTGCAGGCACTGCTCTCCCCGGGGACGCGGGATGGCGGCGATATCACGCTGTTGAGCGAGCTGCTTTCGTTGCCGAGTTCTGCCGCGGACCTCAACCTCAGTCCGCGGCGTAAACGGGAGAGACTGTTCGAGGCATTGCTCAATCAGCTTAACGCCCAGGCACGGCGCTCGCCAATGCTGATGGTGTTCGAGGACGTCCAATGGATCGACCCGACCTCGCGCGAATTGCTGGATCTGTCCATCGACCGGCTGCGGCATCTACCGGTGCTGCTGGCGATTACCTTTCGCCCGGAGTTCCAGGCCCCGTGGGGTGGTCGCTCTTACGTCATGAATCTGACGCTCAATCGGCTTGGCGACCGCGACGGCAAAGCACTGGTGCGCAAGATGGCCGGCGTTGCGGCGCTCACCGCCGAGATCGTTGAGGAGATCGTTGAGCGCACCGATGGGGTGCCGCTCTTTATCGAGGAACTGACCAAAGCGGTGCTGGAAAGCGTCGGGCAGGACCACGGGGTCGCCGCGGTGCTCGGGGCGGTATCGCATGTCGCGCAGTCGGTGCCCGCAACGCTGCATGCCTCGCTGATGGCGCGGCTCGACCGGCTCGGACCGGTGCCCAAGGAGACCGCGCAGATCGGCGCAGTGCTCGGTCGCGAATTTTCCTATGAACTGATCCAGACGGTGGCGCAGCGTCCAGAGAGGAAAGTGCAAGATGCCTTGCGACAGCTGAGCGACGCGGGATTGTTGTTTTGCCGCGGCACAGCTCCGCATGCGTCCTACCTGTTCAAGCACGCGTTGGTGCAGGATGCTGCCTACGGCACGATGCTGCGCGGGCGACGGCAGGAAATGCACGCTCGCGTCGCCGCTACGTTGGAAGCGCGTTTCGCGGATCTTGTCGAGCGCCAGCCCGAACTGCTCGCTCATCATTTGACAGCCTCCGGCGACATGGAGCGGGCCACGCATCAATGGCTGAGGGCGGGGCGGCACGCCGCGGCGCGGTCGGCTTACCTCGAAGCGATTGCCCATCTGGAGCGGGGTCTTGGCCTCTTGCATTCGGTCCCCGACAGTCCCGGTCGGGAGGGATGCGAAATCGATCTGCGACTGGCATTGGCGGGCTGTCTGTTGACCGCGAAAGGCGCTGCCGCCGCGAAACTTCCATATATGCAGGCGTTCGACCTCGCCGAGAGCGGCGGCTCGCAGCAGCAAAGATTTGATGCGCTCTATGGGGTATGGCAGTCCACCAATATGTCGGGTGGAAGTGCTGCCGCCAGCCCGCTCTCCGCGAGGCTGCTTAGTATGACCGAACAGGAAGGAGATGATGGATTGCGGCTACAGGCGCACCATAGCGCCTGGGCGACGTGGGCGTTCGCCGGCGACCCGGCAAAAACTCGCGAGCACACCGACGCCGGGCGCCTTCTCTACGATCCGGAGAGGCATGCGTTCCATCGTTTTGTCTATGGCGGTCATGATCCCGGTACCTGCGCTCGATTGCTCGGCGCCTGGGCCGAATGGTTGCTCGGCTATCCTGAGAAGGCACTCGCAAGCAGCGCCGAGTCCGTCTCCATGGCGGAGCGGATCGCCCACCCATTCACGCTGAGTCTCGCTCTCACTTTCTGCGCAGTGCTTCACCTTAATCGTCGAGAACCCGAGCGAGCCCTGAGCCTGGTCAAAGCTGTCGAGACGCTGATTGCAGAGCAACGGCTCTCGCTCCCCCTCGAACTTGGCATCGTGCACGGAGGGGCATTAGTCGGACAAGGTGCCGCCGAAGAAGCAATCGCGCGCATTCGCGAGGGCGTAACGAAATCGACCGGGCTCGGACGTCCTTATGGTTTGGCATTCCTCGCTCAGGGTCTGGCGTCGCATGGTGATCGGATCGCGGCGCAGTCGGCACTACAGGAGGGGTTGGAAATAGCCCGCACCACGGGCGAGCATGGGTGGGATGCGGAACTCCACCGCCTCGCCGGGACGGTGCTGCTCGCCGAGGATAAGTTCACCGAGGGCGAGATTTCCCTTCAGCAAGCGATCCGCATCGCGCAAGCGCAACGAGCAAAATCGCTGGAATTGCGTGCAGTCCGCGATCTTGCCCGGCTATGGGCCGAGCAAGGCCGGCGCACCGAGGCCTACAACCTCGTCGCCCCGGTCTATAGCTGGTTTACCGAAGGCTTCGACACCACCGACTTGAAGGAAGCGAAGGCGCTACTCGATCAGTTGGCATAAGCTGCTGGGTCGCGTTGTGCGAACGACTTTGCCGTGACGGTGGCAGACTCCCAGGTCGGGATGCTCCGGTCTCGGCTCTATCATCACAGATCGCCGGGCCGCGGTCGCTGCGACCACAGTGCGGACACGCTCGAACACCCCCGGGGAGATGACCGCTCACTCACCTTGATCCCGGACGCGGTGCCCCTCGATCTCCGCGATGATCTCGGCGGTGTGCTGGCCAAGTCGCGGCGCTGGAAGTCGCACTCCCCCAGGCGTTTGTGACAGCTTAACCGGTACGCCCAGCGTGTTGATGGGCCCCGCAACCGGGTGCTCGACCTCGACCACCATCGAGCGCGCCAAGGTCTGTGGGTCCGCAAAAGCCTCGTCATAGTTCTTGACCGGCCCGACCGGGATCCCCGCTTCGTTGAGCAGATCGGCCCAATGCGCGGTGGTCTCGCGCGCCAGCACTTCCTCGAGGAGCGCCACCAGCGCCTTGCGGTTGGCGACGCGTGAGGCCTTGTCCTTGAAGAGCGCATCTTCGGGCAGCTCGGGCCGGCCGATCACGGCGCAGAATTTGCGCCAGAGCGACGGCGTGTTGGGGCCGATGGTCACCCAGCCGTCGCGCGTCCGGAAGACCTGGTAGGGCGCGCCGCCGCGATGCGCCTGACCGAGCCGCGCCGGCCGCTCGCCGGTGGCGAATACATGCGCCGCCTCGTAGAGGCCGAAAGCGAGCCCGGCCTCGTAGAGCGATGTGTCGACGCGCTGACCCTTGCCGCTGCGTTGGCGCGCCTGGAGCGCGGCGAGGATGCCGAAGGCGGCGAACATCCCGGCGCCGATGTCGCAGAGCGCGATCGGCAGGCGATGCGGCGGCCCGTCTTCTGGGCCGGTCACCGACATGATCCCGGTCATCGCCTGCATCATCAGATCGAAGCCCGGCCGCTTGGCATAAGGCCCGGTCTGGCCGTAGCCCGAGATCGAGGCATAGACGAGGCGCGGATTGAGCCGGACGAGATCGTCATAGCCGAGCCCCAGCCGCGTCGCCGTGCCGGGCTTAAAATTCTCGAGGAAGACATCGGCGCCCGCCGCCAGCTCGCGGCAGAGATCGCGGTCGCGCGCTTCCTTCAGGTCGAGGGCGATGCTGCGCTTGTTGCGGTTCCACAGCATGAAGGGCGAGCTCTCGCCCTTGACGAAGGGCGGCATGTGCCGCGCGTCGTCGCCTTCGCCCGGCCGCTCGACCTTGATCACGTCGGCGCCGTGGTCGGCGAGCAGCATCGAGCAATAGGGGCCCGAAAGATGGGAGGTGAGATCGATCACCCGGATGCCCTCGAGCGCAAGCTCTGCCATCGCGCAATCTCCGCTCCATGCTGCCCTCCGCGCAGCCTACCAATCGGATGCCGGGGCTTGCCAGCCTGTTGGTTCCGGTCCAGGCTTTCTGTCCGCGCGCCGCTTGCGCAAGGGAACCTCCCGCGGGCCGGCGCATGTTTATGGTGCCGACGACAGTGGCATTAGCGCGCGATCGCCGCCTCGGCGGGCGTGCGGCTCATACCGGTCAAAGGGGGATCGCCTCATGATCCGGATCGCGCAATGCGTGGCGCTCCTCATGCTGATCTCGGTGCCGGCTTACGCCGATTGGGTGGATCGCGCCTGGGACCAGCATGCCGTCGAGGAGAATCGCATGCCGGCTATTACGCTGGGTGAGACCGGCGTGCTGTTGGTGCTGCCCAAGGAGACGCTCGACGAGGCGCATCAGGCGGGATTGAGCACGCCGCAAGCTGCCGAGCGCCTGCTGCAGCGCTACGGCCAGCATTGCGCCTCGGTGATCGATCTCAACCAGCCGCATCCGCATCTGAAGGTGCAACTCTTCCTCGAGCG
The DNA here is from genome assembly GCA_035553515.1 of Allostellaceae bacterium. Classification (GTDB taxonomy): domain Bacteria; phylum Pseudomonadota; class Alphaproteobacteria; order ATCC43930; family CGMCC-115725; genus DAHUYF01. Next base: position 5,557 of record DATNDG010000096.1, read on the forward strand.
GCGCGTGGATTTCAGGAGCGCGCCGCCGACGGTGAAGGAGGAGATCGGCGAGGCGCTCACCGCCAAGACGGGGCAGGCCGAGGCGCCCGACACGCTGTCGGTGACGTCGGACCAATCATCCGACTTCTTCATCGACTATGTGCCCGACCGGACCGCCCATTGCGTCGTGCCGGGCGGCCCGGCGGTATCGTAGGGCGGAGGCTGTCCGCAGCGGTCTCAGCTCGCCTTTCGCTATCTCTTTGACCTGGATCACACTGCTGTCTTCTTTCCGTGCGTTCCAGTCAAATTTGAGCCGTTCATGGCCCATATGAAAGCCGACCACTCGCCGGTCGAGGATGTGGGCTGCATTGCTCAGGAAGCCGGGGTCAAGACCCTGGTGCTGTCGCATCTGACGCCGGGGATCGACAGCATCAGCGATGCCGCCTGGCGCGCACCGGCGGCAAAATACTCAATGGCGAGATCATCGTGGGGAAGGACCTCACGGTCGTGTGAGGCGATCCGCTCGCGCCATACTCGGCCGGAGGAAAACCGGCGCAGCGCCGCTCAGCCGCTTACATACCCCTCAAGCCCACGGACCGAAACGACGTGACGGTCCAACCGAAGCTCTTCCGGCGAAAGGCCCAGCGCCAGCCCCACCAGCTGTGGAAGATGCAGCACGGGCATGTCGAGCGGCTTGCCCATGTCGCGCTCGATCTCCCGTTGGAACCCGTCGAGTACCGTGTGGCAGAGCGGGCAGGGCGTCACCATGGTCTTTGCGCCGCGGCTCTTCGCCGAAGCGATATGCTGCCCGGTAAGCTTGATCGAGATCCTTTCGTCATGCGCGGCCGTGTGGAAACCGCAGCATTCGGTGCGGCCGCTGTAATCGATCGGGTGGCACCCCAGGATCGTCGCCAGGTCCTCCAGCGCGGTGGCGTTGCGGGAATCGACGAAGCCGTAGCGCTGCGGCGGGCGTGTGATGTGGCAGCCGTAGAAGGCGGCCACGGTCAGGCCAGTCAGCGGCTTGACGATCAGCGAGCGCAGGCGCTCTTCACCGACATCCTCGCAGAGCACCCAGAGGAAATGGCTGATGCGCGTCGAGCCGCGGTAGCTGAGCCCTTCCTCCGCGAGGCGTGCATTTGCCGCTTCGGCCAAGTCCGGGTCCTCGACGAAAGCGGCCTGCGCATCGAGGAGATTGAGCGTACAGGTGTTGCACACCGTCATGAGCGGCAGCGCGTGGCGTTCGGCAAGCGCGAGAATGCGCAGATTGAGCGTGTAGAAGCCGGTGCGGTCGATGGCGCGCAGCTCGCGGCTGCCGGTGCAAGTTGCCGAGTCGAGCTGCAGGAGTTCGAGCCCGAGCCGTGCCGCGACCTTGTGCGTCGCTTCGTTCAACTCGGCGCAGGTGCTGCGCGCCGAACAGCCGGGGTAATAGGCGAACTTCATCGCAACGGTGCTCCCTTGCCGAGGATGCGGCGTGCGGCCGGGGCCGCCGCGGTCCCGATCCGGAGAAGCGTCCGGAGCGGATTGATCTTGCCGCGCCGCAGCAGCCGGAGCAGCCGCCGCCAGTTCCGCAGAGCGCGCAGGCCCTGCACACCCAGGATAAGCGCTCCGGGATCGACGCGGCCGCGCGCTGCGACCACGGCGCGCAAGACGCGCGGGTGCTTCGCCATCGCCGGAACGAGGGCCGCTGCCTTGGCCTTCAGGGGCTCGATCGCCCGGCTGACGACGGGAATGCCTGCCGGGCACACCTCCTCGCATTTGTAGCAGGACACGCAATTGAAGATGCCAGTCCTGGCGAGTGCATGCGCGACCTTTTGCGGATCGTTGCGCGGATCGAGCGCCGTCTGGGCGAGCTGGACAAGCGGCGCCGGGCCGGCGAAATCGGTGAGATCGCCCAGGCCGATGACCGGACACGCAGAAAAGCAGCAGAGGCAGGAGATGCAGTCGAAGGCCTTCGATGCATCCTTGATCTCCTTGTGGGACAGCGGCTCCGGAAATCCCCGATAGGGGAGGGCGCGTTCAAGCCACGGCTCGAAGCTTTCCACGCGATCGTCGTAGGGCCGGCGATCGACCAGGAGATCGCGGATGACCGGCAGATTGCGCAGCGGCTCGATGGTCATCTCGGGCAACGCCGCTTCCCAGCAGGCCAGCACCTCGCGGCCGTTCATCCGGACGGCGCAGGTGCCGCACATCTTGGAGCCGCAGAACCAGCGATACGCCAGATCGGGCGCGTCGTGCTCGGCAATTTCGTTCAGCACGTCGAGGACGCGCATTCTCTTGCGGAACGCGACCCGATACTCCTCGATCCGCGGCGCCGCAGACGGGCTCGACGGGTCGGACCGCTGGATCCGTACCGTCACGAGATCTCCGGGGCGCAGCAATTCATTGCGGGCCTTCAGCCCGTCATGCCGTTCCGTCTGGCCGAGCCGGCGTGCGTCGATGCTCGAATCCGCCGTCTTCACCATGGGACCTCGAGATTGTCCCTGACGGCAAAATCCGGTCTGAAGAACGGCAGATCGTAGGGCCGCCGCTCGAAACGAAAGCCGTTGTCGGTCTTGATCAGAAGATTGGCTGCGAGCCAGGCGCGATTGTCCATCGCAGGGAAATCTCGCCGCATGAAAGGACCGCGGCTCTCCCGCCGCTCGCGCGACGCGTGAATGATGAGTTCGCAGGCGTCGATCATGTTGATAAGGTCGATCGCGTCGAGCCACTCGTAATTGGCCCCCCGACTCTTGCGGGCAACGCGCATGCGTGGCAGGAGCTCGGTCTTCAGCCGGCCGATATCCTCCAGGGCGGACGTCAGGCTCGCGTCGTCCTTTTCGACCCCGACCTTGTCCCACATCACGCGCCGCAACGCTTCCTTGATCTTGACCGGCGGCTCGCCGCCGGCGTCGCCCGATGCGAGCAGGCGGTCGAGCCGCAGACGCTCGGCCTCGATTTGCTCCTCGGCGAGATCGGCGCTCGCGATGCCGTCGAGATCGCTGGCCACGCCATCCGCGACGACCTTGCCGTCATAGGTTGCGAGCGCGATCAAGCCGTTGCTGTGGCCGCCGAGGCCGCCCGCGACATAGAGGCCCGGCACCGAGGATCGCATCGTCCGCGTATCGACGTCGATGCCGCCTTGCCGGTAATGCGCGGTGACGGCCGCCTCGACGAGGTCCTCGGGCCAGCGCAGCCCGAGCTGTCGAAAGGCTTTGCCATAGGTGGTGAACGCGTCGACTTCGCGGGGGTCGCAATGGTCGAACCCCGCATAGTAGCCGCCGTCATAGCGCGCTTTGCCGGCATGGACCTGCTTCGCGAGCGCTTTCAGCTGCACCGTATAAGGGCCGTAAGCAAGCGGATCGTCGCGCTGCTGGTTGAAGAACTCCTCACCATCGGCATTCACCATGCGCGCCGATTTTTCCGATCCGAGCATGGGATTGGGATAGACCTGCATGCGCTGCCAGCTGGGTGGATCGGCGATGTCGTTCGTGTGCCACCACTGCATCTCCAGATTGGCAAGCGTCGCTCCGACGCGCCAGGCGAGCGCGATGCCGTCGGCCGACATTTCCCGTGTGCCGGTCGACCGGCTGTGCAGCCGGTCGGAATACCCCGTGGCCAGGATCACCGCGCGCGAACGTGCGACGATATATTCCCCGGAAAGACAGTCGAGTGCGAAGACGCCGCCGACCGAGCCGTCGCTTCGCCGTAGCAGGGCCGTGGCGGTTGTCTCCTCGAGGCGGGGAATCCGTGCCCTTATGACCTGTTTGCGCCGGAGATCCATGAAAGGAACGCCGGAGTTGCCTTGCACATTGGCGGCGACGCTGCGGATTCTGCCGGGGCTGGTTACGACGTTCCCGTGATCATCGCGGCGAAAATAGAGTCCCGCCTCTTCCAGCTGCGGATAATAGACTTCCGCCACCCATTGCCCGCATCGCCGCGCCCAATTCTGATCGATGAGAAACTGATTGTGATACTTGATCAGAAATTCGGCCGTATCCGCCGCTTGGCGGTCGGTGTTGCCCAGGAGGCGCCCGGACAGAACGAGGTTGCCGGCAAAGATCGACGCGCCGCTTTTTCCCACCAGCCCCTTGCAGATGATGAGCGGCTTGAGCCCTTTGTCCTGTAAATTGAGCGCGGCGTAGCATCCCGCGGCACCGCCGCCGACGACGATCACGTCCGCTTCCAAGAAGCGCAAGCGCCTTTCCTCCGCGACTGGAGCGGAGTTCTCGCCGCCCTCGGCCGGGCAAACACTAGGACCGCGCTTTGCGCGGCGCAATGGGTGCTGATCGACTCCGCCTCGTCCGATCGCGGCGCCGTGTTATGCCCGCGCCGTGCCCTCGGCTCCCTGGCACCCGCCGGTCACTGTTCAGCGACCGGTCGTGAGCTTGAGCGACGAGCCATAGACCCAGCCCTCGCGTGTCGGCGCGCCTTCCTCGTGCAAACGGACCAGCACCCAGGCACCGCGTCGCTCGACCGGGGTCACCGTCGCATCGCGTGGCAGCACGGCGAAGACTGTGGCCTGAGGAGAGGGCCCGGCGCGCAGATTGGCGTGCTCGATGGCAATGACGACGCGTGTCGCGACTTTCGCCGACATCGCAGACTCTGCGTCGCCGGATGCGACGGGCGGCGAGGCGAGGCTTTCGCCGACCGCCGGGGCGCCCCCTGGCCAGAGGTCATCGAAGGATCCGGGCTCGATGGTGACATAGGCGATGGCCGCCATGGCTGCCACCGCCGCGACAGCGGCCAGGCCGAGGATACCCCGACCGCGCCGCGGCCGGTCGCGTCCTGCCGCGGCGGGCGGTGGGACGTCGGCTGCTTGCGACTTCTGTGCCTCCTCCAAGGCGCGCCCTCGACCGCTGAGGAGGCGATCGGCGAGTTGCAGCTGGCCGAGCTTCGGTGCCGAACCGGCGGCCGATCCCAGTTCGACCAACTCCGTCTCGCGCGCGGTGAGCGCCGCTTTCACTTCTGCCAGTTCCTCGCGCAGGAAGTGAAGCTCGACGGCGTCGCCCTCTGTCCGGGTGCGCGTTTCCGCGAGCGCAGCTTCAGCCCGCTCGAGCTGCGCTATCGTCTCCGTCAACCCGCTTGTCGATTCATTCCGCGCGCGTGCCACGGCCTCGGCCACGCGACTTTCCTCTCTCGCCGTCCAGGCACTCTCGGCCGCCGACAGGGCCGCTTGCAGCTCGGTATTCCCTCGCGCCCGTGCCGCTTCGGTCGCTTCTTCTGCACGGCGTGCGAGCACCGCTCGCTCCGCCTCCTGCTCCTCCCTGAAGGCGGTGCGGCTCTTCTCCAGCAGGGCGGCTGCCTGCGCCGCGGCTTCCGCGAGTTTTGCTTCGATCTCCGCCTTGAAAGTGCCTTGCGCCGCCGCAAGCTCGGCGTGCAGTCCCAATTGCTCCGCCTGGGCGCTATCGAGCTGGCCGCGAAGCTGCGTCAACTCGCTCTCGGTTCGGGCGAGCGAAGCGGTTGCGGCCGCAAGCTCCGTGCGCAGGCGGTCCTGCGCGATCCTGGCGGCGTCAGCCTCGGAGCGCGTCGCCGCGAAACTCGCCTCGGAGCGGGCGAGCCGCGCCTTGGCTTCGGCCAGGGCCTTCTGGGCCTGCTGCCGCGCTTCCGCTTCGTTCACCGCGCGGCGAAGGGCCTCGCTGGCGTTTGCCAGCGCCGCCTCGCCATCCTGCGCCGCGGCTCGCTGAGCGGCTTCGATGCGTGCCGCTGCACCGGCCTCTCGCTCGGCGTCGCGTCGCTCCGCTTCCTGCTGCCAGTCGGCACGACTCTGCGCAAGCGCGCTCGCGGCCTCCGCCTGAGCGTCCGCCAGCCGCTGCTCGTGCCGGGCTTGCGCGGCGCGGGCTTGTTCGAGCTCTTGCTGCAATTGCGCCAGCGCAGCCTCGCGCTCGGCGTCGCGCCGCTCCGCTTTCGCTTGCCAATCGGCGCGGCTCCGCGCAGGCGCGCTCGCCGCCTCCGCCTGGGCGTCCGCCAGCCGCTGCTCGAGTCGGGCTTGCGCAGCGCGGGCTTGCTCGAGTTCCTGCTGCAATTGCGGCAGCGCGGCCTCGCGCTCGGCGTCACGCCGCTCAGCTTCCGCCTGCCAGTCGGTGCGGCTCCGCGCAAGCACGCTTGCTGCCTCCGCCTGGGCGTCCGCCAGCCGCTGCTCGTGCCGAGCTTGTGTGGCGCGCGCTTGCTCGAGCTCTTGCTGCGATTGCGCCAGCGCAGCCTCGCGTTCGGCAAGCAATGATCTGGCCTCTGCGAGTGCGTCCTTGAGCGCGGCGCTGTCGCGCTCGGCGCCGCCTTTCGGCGCGCTCGCCGGCGCCGGCGTCTCGCAGACGGCGCTGGACGGGGATGTGCCGGGCGCCACGGGAACATCGAGCACGGCCAGCGTTGCGCCGTAATCCCCGTCGAGGCTGATGATCCTGAGCCCCAGGCTGTGCGCCGCCGACCCCTCCGGGGGCAGATAGAGCAGCCCGTCGAGGTCATCCGGCGTCAGCGACCAGGTGCGGTCACCGTTGTTGTTGCCGTGCGAGAAGCGCGCACGCGGCGGCAAGCGCTCGATCCTGAGCGACAACTGGCCACGGCCGCGATAGGGCGCCAGCAACGGCTTGAGCTCAAGCCGCATGCCAGCCATCCGTGCTTCGGTTTCGCTTGCGATCTGCATCACTTGGACAACGCGAGCTTCCTTCGCGCGCTCGCCAGCAGCAGGGTTTCGTCTGTGATGAGTGTACCGCGCAGCGCGGCGCGGCGCCGCAAGTGAAGCGGCGAATTCTCGTCAATTTGCGCCGTGAGATCGCGCGTTTTTAGGCCGATTGCTCGCGACCGAGCCCGCTACCGCTGGCGGCGATCGGCGCGCCGCTGATCGCCACATGCTGCTTCGCGCCCGCCCTCGACAGCGTCAAGCTCGCGGTCTTCGCGAGGCTGCCGATCGATTATCGGCGAGTCCGTCATGCGCCCATCGAATTCGGGGTGCCATGCGCTGGGCAAAACGCGCGCCGGACAGGCGGGCCGGACGAACGGGGCTCTGCGCGCGACCGCGCTCAGAATGGCGGACCAAACCTCACGCAGCAATGGCTTGAGATTGGGATGACACTGGTACAACCACGCATCCGGATGGACGGTCTGCAACGGTCCGGAACTCACGACCAGCCCGCTCAGCCGGGCGGTGTATGCGGAAGCGCAATAGATCAGCAGGTTCTGCTTGTACCAATAGGCGATGTTCTGCCGCGCCCATATCCTCGGACGAATCGCGTCGAATACCTCGTAGCCTCGCTCTCTGAACAGACCCGCCCAATAATCTTGCCATTGTTCATTGATGTGTCCCACGCCTCCCTGTCCGGGTATGGCCGCCGAAAAGGCAACGACGGGCGCAAGGGATACAAGCTCGGCCACGAAATCCGCTGCTCTTTCCCGGGGCAGGTGCTCGGCGACCTCCAGAGATAGTGCAAGGTCGACGCGCCGTCCGACCACCCGACATACTTCGCAGTCTCTGAGATCGACGGTGAGGAAATTCTGCTCGGGAATTTCGAGCAGGCTGCGGGGCACATAGGCGCCATCGAGCCCCGTCACATCGGTTACGCCGTGCTTCATGAATTCGCTGAGCCAGGTTCCCGTTCCGCAGCCGACATCGCAGACCGAGCGCGCTGGAATGGCAGAGAGCAGAAGGGGAACGATTTCTCGAGCTGAAGACTCGGTAAGCTCGCGGCCCCGGTCATAGAAATTCGGCGTATAGAGCGGCGAGCGCATCTATCTCAATCCATCCCTCCGAACCGAACGCCAGTCGGCTTCTTGCTCCTGACACCGGAGATCAACCTAGCTCGCCTTGATCCTCCGGCAAGCCGCGGCGTGGCGCATTCGCCGCCGCACTGCGCCCGCTCCTTGCGCTCTCGAACCGGTAACGTTCGAGGTCTCGCTGGTTGTCAACCACAGGCTTGGCATCAGCCGCTCTTGATGAGAGTTGAGGGAGCAGAAATTGCTCCTCGCGTTGATCTCACGAGAGCGCGCAGACGAATGCAAGGTTTGCCAGCCAGCGATCATGCCGAGCACCGACGAATACCCTGCGCCGCGCTCCCACCCCGTCCCGCGCCTTGGGCAGGCTGTCGTATCGGGTTATGCGTGGCTACTTTTTCTGACCGTCTCCGGGCGAGGCGTCCAGCTTCTCGGGCAGATGGTTTTGGCGTGGCTTCTCACTCCGGCTGACTTCGGCAGCATTGGGCTGGCCTATACGGTCACCACCTTCGTCAACGCGATCATCAATCCAGGGATCGACGATGTTCTGGTGCAACGCGGCCGGCATCTGCGCCACTGGACGAATGCCGCGTTTTGGCTGAGCCTGAGCTTGGCGACCATCGGTGCGATCGCCATGATCGCCGCGGCCCCGGTCAGCGCGCAGCTTTACCGCGAAGAACGCGTATCCGGACTCATCATGGTCCTGGCTCTCGCCGCTCCGATCAGCGCGCTTTCTCTCGTGCCCCTTGCGATCCTCAGGGCCTCGTTGAAATTCCGTCTTCTCGCTGGTATCAGCTTGGCAGAATTGACGGCGCTGCAGGGGCTCTCGGTTCTCTTCGCCTATCTTGGATTCGGCGCCTACAGCTTCGTCGTCCCGGTGCCGCTCACGATGGCGGGGCGAGCGCTGGCGACATGGCTCTGCGCGGCGCCGAGAATCCGGTTCGACCCGCAGCTCCGCCGGTGGCGATATCTCATCGGCGACGGAGCGGCGGTGTTCATCAGGCGTGTGGTCACCACCGTCGTTGCGCAGGGCGATTATGTTGCATTGGGGTTGCTGGCGAGCCCGCCCGTCGTCGGGATCTACTACTTTGCCTACAGCCTCGCGGTGTTGCCGCTGCGCGCCTTCGTGTCAAACCTCGCCAATGTGATGTTTCCGGCGCTGGTTCTCCTCGCGCGCGATCCCACTCGGCAAGCGGAGGTCGCACTCAAATCCTCGCGCATCGTTGGAAGCCTGTTCGTGCCGTTGTGCTTTCTGCAAGCGGCCATCTGCCGCCCGGGATTGGATTTGATATTCGGGTCCAAATGGAATGCAGCAGTCCCGCTTTTTCAGATCCTGAGCGTCGGCTTCGCCTTCGATGCGGTCGGCTGGCTCGCAGCGGCTCTGCTGCAGGCAAGAGGAGAATTCTGGCGCAACGCGTGGTATGGCTGCCTAACGGCCGCAGTGTTCTTGCCGCTCGTGGCAATCGGCGGCTGGCGGTGGTCGGCTCTCGGAGTGGCAACGGCCGTGGCGCTTTATCACACCATCACCGTACCGATCTACTTCTATGCCGTACTTCGCCGCCATGGCGTATCGTGGCGCGAGGTCGCGGCTTTGTATCTGGTGCCGGCAACCCTGGCATCGCTATCGGTCGGTGCCGCGCTCGCCTTGTCGAGAGTGATCCGGGGCGCCTCCTACCATGACTTGGATGAGATCGCACTGGTTACCATCGTATCCGTCGTTCTTTACTTCTTGATGAGCTATCCATTTTCAAAATCGATGTGGCAAGAGGTCTGGCTTCGCACCCGCGTCCTGGGCTGGAGACGATGAATCCGGACCGACCTGCGCGACTGAGGACGCGACGGTGGCGGGCAGGCACACTTCCTATTTCAGGGCAGCGAATGGAATGCCGCTTTCAACGCTCTTCCTCTGCCCAGGCCGGTTAGGGTAGCGACGTGCGATGCGCACGGGGGCGGCAAGCAAGCGGCGAGGATTGTTCAGGGCGGCAACGCTCATATATTTCACTCCGGCGAACATGGCGCCTTGGCGCAAGGCCTGGAGCGCCAGATACGAATAGACATAATAGAGCTGATGCCTGAACAGGGATTTCGGTAGGTCGGGAAACTTCTGTCGTGTCCATCTCACGATGAAGCCATTGGATCTCTCCGTTTGCTTCAGGTTCATCGACATGCTGCTATGGCCGAGATGCTGGCGATAGCCGACGAGAGTGCGCGGGACGACAATGAATTCGCTGCGTTCCGCCAGCAAGATATAGAGTTTCCAGTCTTCGCAGGCCTGGCCCCCTGCGCGCCTCAGCTCGGGATCATAGCCCCCGACCTCATGCAGCAGAGACAGGCGGATCAAGGGCACGCTGCCGCCGCCGACGATATTGTGGGTGACCAGCTCGGCGAGCACGTTTCCTTCGAAGCGAGGCGACGGAAAGGGGATGAGGCCATTGGAAGTGACGCGATCGTCGTCATCGATCCCAACCGACCAGCAATAGGCGAATCCCGTGCTTGCTGACGCATCCTGCAGCGCCTGAAGTTGCAGGGCGATCTTATCCGGATGCCATAGATCATCCGCATCAAGCGGCGCGATGTAGTTTCCTCGAGCGCGGGAAATCGCGAGATTCCTCGCTACAGCAACCCCGCCGTTCGGCTGTCGAAGCAGCAGGATCCGTTTATCTTCGTACGCGAGAGCCGTCACTATTTCCGCCGTGCGATCGGTCGACCCGTCATCGACGACGATGATCTCGATGAGTCGATGGGATTGTGCTGAAGCCGATCGCAACGTCCGCTCGATCGTCCGCGAGGCGTTGTATGCCGGGACGATGACGGACACCAGATCAGCGTCGGGTGAACGAGGTCCGTAATCGGTCAATCTCGCGCCTCCGTGCACGCAGCGACGTGCAAAGGCGCTGTGCTAGTCGGCCGCTTCCTTCTGGATGCGCTGCGCCGAAACCAATCGGCCATAGCAAGCCTCCATTGCACGAACATGACTGTCCCATCGCTGCGTCTGCGCAAAGGCCCGCGCCGCCTCCGACATCGCGCGTAGGCGCGAACGGTCACTTGCCAGCCTTTCGACCGCTGCAGCGAATGCTTGTGCGACGGCGCGCGGCCCGCCGACCGGAATTTTTACCGCCGCCTCGGCAGGAAGATGCGTGCCCATGCCTTGATGGTCGAGACAGATGACGGGGCAGCCTTGCGCCATCGCCTCGATGCACACCCAGCCGGAGCTATCGCGCACGCTTGTGAACAAGAGCACGTGCGATCTGCGGAACAGATCCTGCAGTTCGCTCCAGGCTACACGTCCGAGGAAGTTCACGCGGTTCGCAATCCCAAGTCGCGCGGCGAACCTCCTTGCCTTAGCAGAGTCGGGGCCATCCCCGGCGATGAGCAGCTTCATTTCTCCCGAGCGGAGCAGGCGTGCGGCCGCAAGACAGACGTCGAGGCCCTTTCGCGGCTCGATCCGCCCCGCCCAGATTGCAGTGAAGGGCCCCTCGATCTTGCGCTGCGGCGGATTCGCGGTGAACAGCTCAGGCGGCACCGCGCAATCGAGCATCAAAGGCACCGAACCTGCCCCCGCCGCGCTGAGGACGCGGGCCGTTTCGCGATTGACGGCAAATATGGCTCGACTATGTGCAACCGCCTTGCGCAGACCCGGCAGGAAGGGCAGCAGCAAGATGCGCAATGTTCGGACCTCTTCCCGCACCAGCATATGACGGAAGCACCAGAGCAGCGGCATCGGGGTCGTCTGTCCGCCGCCGACCGGTCCCCAGACGAATGGCTTTTCAAGTCGCCAGAAAGGTGGCGGCGCGCTGACCGTGTTGAAGCTGACATGGTGAATGATGTCGAAGTCCCGCTCGCGAAGGAGCCGCCGGGCGCGGTGGAGCGCAGCGCGCAGCCAAAGAACGTAATGAAGGCGAAGGTCTTGCGGGGGCTTGAGCGAAAGCCAACCGAGCGAATCCACCCATTCGAAATGCAAATTGTCGTTGGGGTGCTGCGCTAGGAAGTCGTCGATGACGCGTCGAAACGCGCCATGGGTGATGACGCAAACCTGGTTCCGCATGGAGAGGTGCCACGCCCAATTCCAGGTAACGCCGGCTTCCGAACCGGAATTCGGCATGCAAGCGATGCCCGTCAGCAGCACTCTCATAATGCGTGCTAACGAGCGAAACTCTGCGCCGATCCAACCGTCCGCTATCAGCTTGACGGTGGAGGCCTGAAAATGCGATGAAGCATTCATGCCTTTGGCCAGCGTGATCATGCCGAACAAGAATGACGGCCGCTGGCTCCGTGCTTCCGTTGCGTCCGTATTGCGACAAGATTTCTCGGACTATGAACTCGTCATTATCGATGATAACTCTTCCGATGACAGCCTTGCCGTTCTACGCGACCTGGCCGATAGCGATCATCGCATCAGGGTCATTTGCAGCCAGCAGGATCTCGGGGTCGGACAAGCACGCAACCTCGGCATGGAATGCGCCAAAGGCGAATTGATATCGTTTCTCGATGCCGATGATCTGATGCTGCCGGATACGCTTCGGCGGCAGATAAGCGCCTTTGATGCGGCGCGCCGGCGAAACCCGGGTGTGCAGCTGATGGCCACCGATGCCTACCTGATAAACGAGCGGGGAGAGCGGTTCTCCCGATATATGCCCGTCGAATGGTGGGATCGGATCGAGGATAGAACCGGACCCATGGTCTGGTCGATGCCGTTCGAGATGGCATTGCAAGGCACGATGGTGGTGGCCAGCGAGAGCAAGCTTCGCTTCATGCCCGAGTGGAAAGTGGCGGAGGTTCCGCCGTTTCTGCATCGCGCCCATGTAGCCGGCGGCGCAACTTATGTAGGCATGCCTCTCGTGGAAGTCCGATTGCGGCTATCCTCGGTGACCTATAACCGCTCACGCGAGATACTTCGATCGGTAAGAGCCTCGTTGCAGACCATCGCGGCTGGGACATGGGACCGGCCGGTTTTGCCGTCCCAGGTTGCCGATCCCCGCTGGTCGGAAATATGGGCCTGGAAATATGGCCGCTTGGCGCGATCGGCGACGGCCAACCGTCATTATCTTCTGGCCGCCGCGGCATCGGGGTTGGCGTTTGTCGCTAATCCCGGCTTGACGGTGATGAAGCTCAACCAAGAGCGCCGGCGTCGGAAACGGCAAGGCCGCATCGAGCGCAAGGCAGCGATCCGTTCCCGCTGAAGCGCAACCAAAGGTGTCCGAAAGAAGTGCGGTGCCGCAGGGTCAGGCGGCGCCTCGCTTTGCCAATGCATGTGCGGAGCCTCGCGGCAGCTTTTTGCGATACGCTGGCTGAGCCGCCTGGCCGGCGGACAACGTCGCGAAGAGCGTCCGCTGCGTCATGGCAGCCGCTAATCCGAAGCCGACGACACTCCAGAACCAGATCGCTCCCTGCGGCGATTCGAAGAATACGTCGAACGAACCGTTGATCATGAACGCCGCCCAGTAGCAGATGATGAACAGATCAACCCGGGCCCACCATTCTTGTCTGAGGCGACGCGCTTTCAGATAGAAGCGCAGCAGAAGGGCTGCAAATGAAAGCTGCAGTACGATCCAGGCGACGATGCCCGGCACACCGGATCGGGCCAGGGTTGTCAGATGGCCGTTATGGGGATCGCGGGTCTTCCCGTTGTCGGTATCGAAGCCATCATCGACGGCGAGATTGATCCCGTACCCTTTCCCGGTCCAGAACAGTGGGCCGTAAATCGTGTAGTCCAGGATTGTGTCCCACCAGTCGATCCGCCATTCGCGCGTCTCCGCATTACGAAAAGAAGCATTCTGGTCCGAAAAAACGCTGCCTGCGTTGTCCAAGAGCTGTTCTACAGAGAGAGAGCGGCTGCGTTCCCCGGGCAAATCGAAGGAACCCAACGATGCACCCAGGAGCAGAATGCTGACCGCGGCCGCGAGACCTGCTTGCCTCAGCCCTATTCCCTTGAAACAGACGATCAAGAGGAGCACGAAAGCTACCGTGACCATCGCGGCCCGGCTGTCGCAAGCGACGACGCCGAGTATGACCAACCAGCCGAGCCACCAGAGCGCCTCTGTTCGCCGGGTCGGCCTCGCCTGCGGGAAGGTTCGATGAAGCTTCAGCAGTAGAAAGGCGCCGACACCGGCAAGATGGCAGCCAACATCGCCGGGCCTCAATTCGATGACGCTTACCTCCGTGCCGGGCCAAAGCGGCAGCAGCGGAGCAACGAGGCCGAAGCCGGCCATGAAGACGAGATTGAAGATCAGGAACGCCGGAATGGCCTTTCTGTACCACAAGAGGCCGCGGACGAGGCTGCCTGATCTCCCGACCAGCACTGCGGTGATCAGGGCAAAGAGACTGTAGCCCCAGAGGACCGCGTCCCGCGCCGCATCCACGCCGTACTTGGGCAGATAGGGTATGGTCCTCGCCAAGCCGATCGCGCAGAAGATCATAAAGAGCGGGAATAGCGGCAGCTTTGGCAGATACCAGGCGTAGCCGCCGAGGAAGAGCATCAGGAAGCCGATCGATAAAACGATTTCCCCAATGTAGAAGGGCGGGAATCCGAGATACGCGAACCCCTTTCCCGCAAAAGCATATCCCGCCAGGAGAATTGCCAGACAGATTAGGTAGACCTTCGCCGGCGCACGGACCGCCAGGCGCTGAGCCGACGTTGTCGCGATCATCGTCGCGGTCATCGAGGAGCGATAACCTCCGCCAAGCTGAAAAGCGCGAAGATCTGCCGCCCGACATCGCGTCTCCTGTCGAGGTGACTGGTCCACAACCGCTCGACTGCCGCGCGCCGAAAGAGGCCGGTACCGGGCAAGCCCTCGAGAAGGCGCTCCCCTACGCGCTTGCGCAGCGGACCCCGCGACCAGGCGGCAAAGGGGACCGGAAATCCCATCTTGCGGCGATGAACGATCGTCGCCGGCAGGTGTCGCTTCGCGGCGAGCTTGTGGACGATCTTGCCCCTCCCGAGGCGCAATTTGTAGGGACGTGGCAGCGACTCGACGAAGCGCACGACCTCGAGGTCGAGAATGGGAACGCGCGTTTCGAGCGAAAAAGCCATCGAGATCTTGTCGGCGTAGAGCAGCCAGTCGTCGGGCAGGCAGGTCCGGCTGTCGATGGCCATCATCTGCTCCACCGGCTCGCGCGCGTCGCCGGCCCAGTCGCGCCAGTAGCGGATGTCGGAAAGGGCGTTGCCGTCATCGGCGCGCCCGGTCAACTCCGCGCGCTCCTCGCTGGTGAACAGCGCATACGCCGCCTCGAAGCGGAGGGCCGGATCGGAAATCGGCAGGCTGCGGACGGCGCGATTGATGGCCTCCGGGATCGGTCGCCCGGTCAGGGGAAGATGCCGCATGGCAGCCAGCAACCCGGGCAGCCGGAGCTGCCGCCGGATGATCTCGTTCTGATAACGCCTGTAGCCACCCCAAGGCTCGTCGCTGCCCTGACCCGTCAGGGCCACGGTGACATCGCGACGAGCGCGCTTGATCAGCGGCCACATGGCAAGGGTCGAGGTTGACGCAATCGGCTCTTCCAGGACGCCCATCACCGTGTCGAGCCCGGCCAGCACCTCTTCAGGAGCAAGGCGGACCGGAACGAATGAGAGGTCAAGCAGCCGCGCCGTTTCGGCCGCCGCAGCGATCTCGCTCTCGGCGTCGGTATCGCCGAATCCTACTGTGAAGCATGGCAGTCGCGGCCCCAGCCGGCGCGACAGCGCCGCGACCAGCGCGGAGTCGACGCCGCCCGAGAGCAGAATCCCGACCGGAACATCGGACAGTAGCTGCCGCTCCACTGCTCTCGCGAGCAGCTCGTGATAAGTGGCGACGGCGTCCTCCGCGCTGCCCGCGAAATGGTCGGTCCCGGCAGCGATATAACGGCGCAGCTCGGCGCGTCCGGTCGCAATGTCATAGATCAGGGCGTGCCCCGCAGGCAGCCGGAAGACGTCCTTCCACAAGGTGCGCGGCGAAGGCACGAAGCGCAGCGTGAGGAAGCATTGCAACGAACCTGCATCGACCGCGCGGCCGGTCGGCACCATCTCCCGGAGCGCCCGTATTTCCGAGGCGAACGCAATCCCGCCGTCATCGGCAAGGGCATAGTAGAGCGGCTTGATGCCAAACGGGTCGCGGACCAGGAACAACTTCTCTGCCTGGCGGTCGAAAGCGGCAAAGGCGAACATTCCGTTCAGCCGGCCGATGGTCGCATCGAAACCGCTCGCCGCCAGGCTCTCTACCAGGGTTTCCGTATCCGAATGTCCGCGGAAAGTTGCGGGAACCTCGCACCGCAGGTCGAGGTGGTTGTAGATCTCGCCGTTGTAAGAGACCCACCACCGCCCGTCCCGGCTCGTCATCGGCTGGTTGCCGGCTGATGACAGGTCGAGAATGGCTAGGCGCGTGTGGCCGAGGACGACCTGTCGGTTGCCGACGGTGAAGCGTTCGATGCCCGCCCCATCCGGACCGCGATGGCGCAATGCCGCCACGCACCGGCTCGCGGCATCGTGCTCGAGCGCCAATCCAATGCAGCCGAATACGCCGCACATTGTCAGCCGTACCGGACTTGTTGCCGGCCACGGGCGCCATCCGGGCGCGAAGCCTGCGCAGTCCCGATGATCATAATCCCGCCTCGACCGATATCGTCTTTGTCGCCTCGCCTCCAACGCCGTGGCAGACGATTCCGTAGGTCGCCGGCGCATGCGGAACGAGGGTTAGCGATCCGGCCAGCGGTTTGACGCCCGTCCAGCCGCCGAAAGCCTGGCACGTCGTCGCGAGCCGCGCCGACCACGTGATCGCGAATGGATGCCCGATGACGGGAGCAGGTGACGCGCTGAGCGAAAGGCTCGGCCGCGGCGGCGCCGGCGGGTGCGAATCGGACTGCATCGTGCCGTGTGCCTCCTGTCCTTGGCCGCGCAAGCCGCGCCAGTCGGTCTGCTGCGCCCAACGCCACCATGCGCCGTTTGGGTCGGGAACATAGTAGTGGTCGTGATCGAAGGCGTTCGTCTGCAGCAGCGCCGCTACGTCATAGTCGCCGGCAACGCCGGTGACGCCGGCATCGGAGCCCTCACGCTGGAAATTCGGACCGATGATGATGTGATTGTCGTGGACGCGATTGTCAACGGCCTCCCATTTCCCGCGTGACCCGGCGCCTCGATTCTGAGAGACGATCGCGATGCCGTCACCGCGCGTTTCGAGCTCGACATAATTGTCGGAAACGTCGACGTTTCTCGAATTCTGGATGAGGATCTGCGCGCCCCACACCCAGTTGTCGCGAACGTTTCCGTTGCCGTTGACGATATTGCCGTGGATCAGCGCGTCGTAGCTGATCTCGTGCTGTATCCCCTCCCAGGCGTTGTCCGTGACGGTATTGTATTCGTACGTCGTCCGGTAATTGTTGATGTCCGTCCAAAGGCCAGGACCGAAATTGCCGTGCGAGAAATTATTCCGCACCATCAAACTGGTCGTGCCCGAAAACTTCGCGCCTCCAGCCTCCCAGCCCGGATCGAAACCGGCATAGTTGTTGTCGGCTATCTCGTTTCCTTCGATGAGGACGTCGTCACCGCTGGCGCTCAGGCCGAGCTGCCCATTGCCGTAGATCTCGTTTCCGATTACCCGCGTCCCGCTGTTGGCGCGCACGCCGGCGCCGTGATTCCATCTGATCACGTTGTTTTCGATAGTCCACTTCACCACGCCCGCCTGGTCGCCGATGGCGCCCATCTGGGCGGGGATCGCGTATTTCTCGATCGTGAGGCCTTTGATGGTAACGCCCTGTGCCGGGCCGAAGAACGCGACGCGCGCGATACCGAGCTCGATCTTCTTTCCCGCCGGATCGGTGCCGAGCAGAACCTCGTGCGCCGCATAATCGAAGTAGTAGCTGCCGGGGCCGACCTCTTCCCTGCTCGCCGCGTGCCGCAGCGGCCGGTCATCTACGAAGAGATTTTCCGAATAGGTGCAGGCCGGCCTTGTCGGCGCGCAATAACCGCCGCCTTGACCTTGAGCGCTAGGGTCGCTCGCGATCCAGATTCTGCCGCTCTTCCGGAAGCGCGTCAGAAGCTTCGCCCCGGAGAGCACCGTGCCGGGCTCGCCGGTGAAGCTGTCTCCGTCCTTCGGCTCGACCTGCTGCAGTCTGTAGGTCCCGCGCCTGACGAGGAAGATGGTCCCCGGCGGACTGTGCTCGACGGCGGCCTCGATCGGCTGATCGGGCGTGATCACCACGGTGGTCGCCTCGGCACGCCCGTCGAGTGCGACCAGCAGGGCGACGATGACCACTGGACTGCAGGCCAGCGCCCAGCCCTTCTTGCGCGTCTGATCTCTCGTCCTGCACATCGGCGAAGCGCTCCGCGCCCTAGTGGCCGCGCGAGTTTCGTGCCGGCAATTGCGACAGGGCCGCGCGCTGGCCCTTGTCCGCCGCCATGGCAAAGGCGGTCTCGTAGGCATCGAGCAGGACAGGCACCGAGTACTGCCAGGCCAGCGCCTGGCGCAGGCGCCGCTCGCCGAACGCGCTCATCTCCCGGCGCTTTGCCGGATTGTCGAGCAGCGCGGCGATCGCCTCCGCCAGGGCGCTCTCGGAGTTTGATTCGGCATAGACGGCGGCGTCCCGCGCGGAAACGCGCGTTTCCCGCAGATCGTAGGCGACGATCGGCAGGCCGAAATACATGTACTCCATGACCTTGTTCATGGTGCTCTTGTCCGACCACTCGGTCTTCGTGTCGGGATCGATGCCGAGATCGGCCGAGGACAGGATGCGGCAGAGCTCTTCGTCGCTCACTCTGCCGGTGAAGGTGGTCACCGTCTCGAGGCCGAGCTTGCCGGCGTACTCCTTGATCACCGGTTGGTGGCTTCCGCCGCCGACGAAGATGCAGTGGAAATCCGTCCGCCCATGGTCCTGGGTCAGGACCTTCACGGCGCGAACCATATGATCGACGCCGTCCTGACTGCAGATTTCTCCAAGATAGACGACCAGATGCGCCTTTCCCTTGCGGTATCTCGGATCCGGCGGGTACCGCTTGAGCCGTGCAAGGTCCGGTCCGGACCGCACGACGAAGATGCGCTGCGGCGGCACGCCGCCGCGTGTGATTGCGATCTCCCTGTGACTTCCATTGGTCGTGACGACGACATCGGCGGTCTTGAAGGTGAGCCACTCCAACCAGCGCAAGCCGCGATGCATGGCGCCTGCGCGACGGCCGAACTTCGCGGCGTACATTTCCGGCGAGAGGTCGTGATGATCGAAGATGAACCGTTTGCCGGCCAAGACTCGCCAGACCCAGCCGAGCAGCCAGTAGGTTTCGGGCGGATTGCACGCGTGAATGACGTCGAAGCCGCGACCACGGACCGCCACGGTGACGGAGCGCATGGCCGTACGGATGAAACACCAGGCGAATTCGGCCGCGAATCCGAGCGCCCCTTCCGCCTGCACCGGCAGCGCGTAGCGGTAGATGTCGACTTCCTCCACCCGCTCGTAGGCGCGTTCATAGCCTTTGAATTTCGGGCAGATGACGCTCACATCGTAGTCGGCGCGGGTCAGCGAGGTCGCCTCGAGCCAAACCCGGCGATCGAACGGCACCGGCAGATTTTGCACGATGATGAGAACGCGGCCCCGCCGCCGCGGCGGCTCACCAGCAGATGCCATGGTAGCGCTCTCCTGAGTGCGGGGGGTCGAACAGCCGGACGAAGTCGACGACGAATTGATCGTCCCTCATCCGTTCGAGCACTTGCCGATGGGCGTGATCCGCGTTGCCGATCACAACGAGCTCCGCATGCTCGATCAGCTCGTCCGCGGTCGCAACCAGCAGACGCGAAAGATGGGGGATACGGTCCAGGATGTAAGTGCGGTTCGCGCCGACAAGGGATGCCGCGCGGACGCTCGGATCGAAGATGCGGATGTCGTAGCCTTTGCCGATCAGGTGTTCGACGACCTCGACGATCGGGCTCTCGCGGAGGTCGTCGGTGCCGGCCTTGAAGCTGAGGCCGAGGACGCCGATCCGGCGCTTTTGCTGATCGACAATCAGGCGCAGGCCGCGCTCGAGGTGACGGCGATTGCTCACCAGCACGGCATCGAGGATCGGCAGCTCGAGATCATGCTTGCGTGCGCTGTAGGTCAGGGCGCGCAAATCTTTTGGCAGGCAGGAACCGCCGAAGGCAAAGCCGGGTTGCAGATACTTTGGCGAGAGGTTGAGCCGCGTGTCGGCGCAGAAGATCTCCATCACCCGATGGCTGTCGAGTCCCAAGGCCCGACACAGCGTGCCGATCTCATTGGCAAAGCCGACCTTGAGCCCGTGCCATGCATTGTCCGAGTATTTGACCAAGGCGGCGACGGCGATGTCGGTCTCGAAAAGAGGCGCGGTGGTGCTCGCATAGAGCAGGCGCATCGCCTCTCTCGTCCGCGGATCCGACGCGCCGACCACGGTCTTTGCCGGGTTGCGAAAGTCTTCAATCGCGCTGCCTTCGCGCAGGAACTCGGGATTGCAGCAAATACCGAAATCGTGGCCCGCCGTCTTGCCTGACGCGTCCTCCAGGGCGCCGGTAACGCGGCCGATGGTTCCCGGCAGGACGCTGCTGCGCACCACAACGACGAAGAACTGTTGCTTTGCGCGGAGCGCTGCGCCGATCTGTTCGCTCACGCGTTCCATCGCGCCGAGATCGATGTCGCCATTCGGCCGGCTCGGCGTGCCGACGCAGATGAGCGCAAGATCGCTCTCGCTCACCGCCAGCGCCGCGTCGGTCGTGGCGATCAGGCGTCCCCAATTGCGCTGCTCGGCGATAAGCTTGGAAAGCCCCGGCTCGAGCACCGGGGATTGACCGGCATTGATGAGATCGGCCTTGATGCCGTTGGTGTCCACGCCGATGACTCTATGTCCGGCATCTGCAAGGCACGCGGCGGACACGGCGCCAACATATCCCAATCCGAAGACGCTGATCCTCATTCGCTCACCTCTTTCGCATCCGCCCGGACGCCAGCCGGCGCTCTCGCATCCGCGCCCGTGCAATCACGGCCCTGGTCATGGAAGATGGCCCGCTCCGTCGAGCGGACCTCGAAGGTCAGCTGCGTGACGAGCACCTGTCCGCGTTCGATCGTGCCTTCGCCCAACAGCGCCGTGATCGGCACCTTCCGGCCATAAGACGGCGAGAACCAGCCGAAGGGAGGGTCTTCCTGGCCGCGTATGGCGCGCCACGAGAGCGTCGGCGGCAGCTCGATCCGGGCGAAAGGCTCGCCGGCGGCGCCGACCCAGGACAGATCGGCGCAGCTGCCTTGCAGTGAGGCCTGCACGGCGGGACCGAGATGAAAGGCGAGGCGGCAGGCGTGAGCGCGCGTGCTTTCGATCTCATCCTCGATCGCGACCCGCGAGGCCTCGCCGTCGATGCGGACGCGCCGGAAGTGCAGCGCCGGCGGATTGGCGGCGCGATAGCCGTCGTGGCGGGCTTCCCAGAAGAGCTCGCCTGCATCGAGCTTGACCGAAAGGGTGCGTGACTGCGCCTGGCGGGTCCACAGAAAGGGTCCGCTGAGCCGCGACTGGTTCGCGCCGCCCAATTGCAGCGTGTTGTGCGCGTGTGTCGAGCGAAAATAGTCGCGCCATTTATCAGCGCAGTAGTAGCGGTAGGTCCCGGGGTCTGAAAGCACGTCAACGCCGCCGTAGCGCAGCTCGACCGACAATGCGTCCGCATGGGCGTGCGCCGCCGTCGATAGGTAACCATGCGGGCCGCTGTCGCAGCGGCACCAGATCTCGCGCGCGCTGTGGGCATTGGCCCGCAGAATGACCATGCCGGCGTCGGGAAAGAATGCGGGCCTCTGCTGCGGGCGCCGGCCGGCGCGAACGGCCCGTCGCCAAGTCAAGGAGGTCAGAAGTGGTGTGCGCAGGTCGTCGGTCGTGGCGCGGGGCCACCAGTCGAGAGCGCCGAACACCGAGCTCGCAGTGGCCAGCAGCGAGTCCCACGGGCAGAAGGCCTCGCCGTCAACCAGCAGCGCAGTGCCGTCGTCGCAGTCGCCCTGCCGTGGCGGAGCGCCGGACGCGTCGAGGATGGCCGCGGTGGCGTCGGCCATTGCTTCAAGGCGCTCCCAGGCGGTCGGGTCGAGCGGGTGGCCGGCGGCATCCCCTTCAATGGCTGCGACCAGCGCCAGTTCCAGGACGAAGGCGTGATAGCCGGACGCGAGCTCGCGATGGATGCCGGAGGGAAAGATCTGGGTGACGATTTCCTTGTTGAGCGCCGCCGCCGCCTGTCTTCGCCATTCGCGGCTGCGCCGAAACCACGGCAGTGCGCAGGCGGCGACGAAGAGGCCGGCCATTTCGGCCACCAGGTGATTATTGGCCGAGGAGAAGCGGCTGGGCAGGCGGGACAAATACTCCTGGTGATGATAAAGCTGGCTCGCAAAGACCGGGTTGCGGTCGAACAGGGTGGGCGTACCAGGCCAATCGGCCAGCAGGCGGCGGATCCAGACCCAGGCGAGCAGCCGGACTCCGACCTCGATTCCGCTCGCCCAATGGATGCCCGACAAGAAGGGATTGCGCTCCCACCAGGACTCCAGATGCAAGCCTGTCCGCTCGGCATAGCGCGCATCACCCGTGAGCGCGTAGGCGGCCGCCAGCTGGGTCAGATGATGGTGGCGCGACAGCTCCCAGATGTACTTCACCTCGCCGATCGAGCCGTGGCGGTAGTCGACGGCAAAGCAGTACGCATCGCGCGGCGTCTGCTTGCCCGTGACCGGGTCGAGAAACCAGTCCGGCGCCGCCATGTCGGTCCGCCGGCAGTCGAACACATGTCCCTCGCCGCGCATCAGGGCGTCCGCCGTGTTCAGCAGCCGCTCGCGCGCACCACCGGAAACCACCGGCAGCGAGCCCTGTCGCCATGACGGCGGAGACGCGGTCAGGCAGGTGCCGAGCGAAGTCGGGTCCGTCGCCGGATCCCGTCCTCGGCGCGAGTTCCACAGTTGCTTCACAACTCGATCGCTCAGCCGCCAGGCCATCTCGCTTGGCGACATCCGAGAGAGCCGGCGCAGATACCAGGGGGCGGCCAAGGGTTGCATCAAGCCGATGCTCCACCGAGCGCCGTCTCCGGCGGCCCGGACGTCAGCCGGACGTATCGAAGGTGGCATCTAATAGGCATTCCTGTCCGCGATATGCCAAAGCGTGCGCCAGATGATCTTGAGGTCGAGCCCCAGCGACCATTGATCGATGTAGTGGAGATCGAGTTCGAGGCGCCTTTGCGCCTTCTCCATCGTGTCGATCTCGCCGCGAAAGCCGCTGACCTGTGCAAGTCCGGTGATTCCCGGTCTCACCCGGTGCCGCGAGAAATACTCGCTCACCGCTTCGTGATAGACCCGGTCCACCGCCTGCATCTGCAGAGGATGCGGCCGCGGCCCGACGATCGACATGGTTCCCCTGATGACATTGAAGAGCTGCGGCAGCTCGTCGAGGCTTGTGCGGCGCAGGTGCCGTCCGACGCGGGTCACGCGCGGATCGCCCCGCCGCGTCTGCGCAGCGCCGGATGCATCTCCCCGATCCACGAACATCGTGCGAAACTTCAGGACGTCGATGATCTGGTTGTTGAAGCCGTATCGCTGCTGCTTGAAGAACACCGGGCCGCGGCTCTCCAGACGAATGGCGATGGCGGCGAGCAGGATCACCGGCGCCGCAACCGGCAGCAGTATCGTTGCTAGGACGACGTCCTCGATGCGCTTCTGCAGCGCGCTCCAGTGCTTGATCGGTCGATCCGCAAGCGTGATGACGGGCGCCCCTGGGCGGAATTCGATCTCTCTGATTGCTAGCTTTCGGACGCTGACGTCGATCCACAGCCTGACATCGACCGGAAGCTCCCGCAGCCGCCGGACGAGCTCATTGATCCGGTCCGCCGCCGAACACGGAAGAGCGATGATGATCTCGTCGACCGTCATCCGGCGCACGAGCGATGTCAGGGCCTCGATGCTCCCGAGGATCCGTACACCCTCGAGTTCGCCTGGGACTCGGGTCCGGCGGTCGTCGAAGATGCCGACAATGCGGATCTCGTCCGACCAGGAGGCGCGGCATTCCTCAAGAAGGCGTCGCGCCGGCGTGCCGCTGCCAACGACGGCAACTTGCCGCTGCAGCCGGTAGCTTGCGGACCAGCGCGCGATGAGCGTCGCAACCGCGAGCCTCGCGCCAAGCAGGCCAGATGCCACCAGCACGGACCACATGACCAACCAAAGGCGCGAGAAGTTAGCCGAGGTCTTGGTGAGAAACGCGATCGACAGACCGATGAACACCACGCCGGCCCAGCCTGCTACGATCCGCTTCAGCTGCCAGGCGATTTGCGACAGGCGTGCGAACTCGTAAAGCTTCAGGCCATTGAACAGGCTATTGGACGAGAAGGCGGCGACAAGGCCGACGAGCAGGAACAGCGGGGGGCTGAAATCATTCGCAGGATTGACGAGCGTGTAAACATAGACGGCGAGCACTGCGGTGATGGCGACCCAGGCCCAATCGAAGAAGCGCAGCAGGCCGCAGATGACTGGACGGGCAATCGCCATCCGTCCCGGCCGCACGGAATCGGTGGCTGCCATCGCGCCTTGGCGAAGGCGGGCATCGAGCGGTTCGCCGCGATAGAGGCCCGCGTCACTCGGCATCGCAGATCACGCCGCGCGCGGGCGGTCGCCGCCGCCTCGCCCCTCAGCTGCGCTGGTTGACATCCGTCTGTCCTGCTGCACGATCCTCATGCTTGTGCCCCGCGCTCGCCCTCGCCGGCGTATTCCCGGGCGGGACCCAGATAGAGCCCCGAGTCCGAATAGCCGTACCGGGCGTGCTTGCGCACGTCGACGCGTGACAGGACGATCCCGGCGAGGTCGGCGCCCGCATCGACGAGCGCCTGAAGGCCGCGCAGGACGAGCGCTTGGCGCGATTTGCCCCAATGCACGAGAAACACGGTCTTGTCGACCAGGCCGCACAAGGCCAGCGCGTCGGAGACGGCGAGAACGGGAGCGGAGTCGAGGATGACGATGTCGTGGGTCTGCGCGAGGGCCCGCAGCAACATCTTCATCGACTGCGAGGCGAGCAGCCCCGCGGGATCGCGCGTTGCCCTCCCGGCCGGAATGACCGTCACTCCGCTGTGCGGTTCGGTGTACCAGATGGCGTCGAGCGAGGCCGCGCCGGAAAGATAGTCGACGAGTCCCCGCTTTCGCGGCACCTGAAACTCGAGATGAGCGACCGGGCGGCGAAGATCGCAATCGACGAAGGCCACTTTCCGGCCGATGCTCGCCTGCAGGCAAGCGAGCGAAATTCCGATCGTGGTCTTCCCCTCCTGCGGCAGAGAGGAGGAGAAGAGAATCGTCTTCGGCGCCTCTCGCGCTTCGAGCAGCAGTAGCTTCGTGGCGAGGCTGCGAAGCGCCTCGGCGAAAGGCGTATTGGGACTGGGCAGTCGGGTCCTCCCCCTTTCTTTTCGTCCGGCCAGTTCTTTTTGAATCGGAACGAGGCCGAGCGAGCCGTAGCCCGTTGCCGCCTCGATCTGATCCATGCTGCGGAAGCCGCGGTCCAGCCGATCGAGGAGAAAAGCAAGGGCGATACCGGCGATCGACGCGACGACGGCGGCAAGCGACAAGATGATCTTCGTCTTCGGGTAGGCCGGCGCGTCCGGGACATCGGCCCGCGAGATCACTCGGGCATCGGGCTGCTCCAGCCCGGCGGCCTGACTGCTCGTCTCTTTGAAGCGTTCGAGGAAAGTGTTGTACAGATTCTCGTTGGCATCCGCCTCCCGCTCCAGGGCGCGCAGATGCACGTCGGCCTGATCGAGACGTGCAGTTTGCGCCTTGGCCTGGTCGAGCCGCGCCTGCAGAGCGCCCTCGCGCGCCCGCGCGACATCGACATCGTTCTTGAGGCTCTGCAGGATGTTGGCTGTTTCCGCATCGATCTTTTGCTGGATGCCGTCGGCTTCCGCCCGGGCGCTGATCATCGGCGGATAGGATTTGCCGAATCGAGCGCCGAGATCTGCCTCCCGCCGCTCTACCTCTGCCTGCTGGGCGCGAAGATTCTGGATGATCGGGGATTGCAGCACGATGCTCAGCGCCTGCGCTCCCGCTCCGGACGCCAGCACCGACCGCACTTGGTCAAGCTTGGCTTCCGCCGCCACGCGATCGCCTTGCGCCTGCACGAGCTGCTTGTCGATGCCGGCCAGCTCCTGGATCGCGATCGTGGTCTTCGTGCCGCCCTCGGTCTCGCTGCGCAGCAGTCCCGCCTGCTTGCGATAGGCGGCGACCGCCCGATCAGAGGCAAGCACCTGTTCGCGCAATCCTTTCAGGCGATCGTTCAGCCAGTTGTTCGCGCGCTGCGTCGCGTCGAATTTTGCCTGAAGCTGCGAGACGAGATAGCCATCGACCAGCCGATTGACGATGTTGGCCGCGAGGATCGGGTCTGCCGAATCGAACCCGACGGCGATGACGCGCGACCGATGCTGCGCAGCGACAGTGAGCCTGCTTTCGAACTCGTCGACGATCCGCGACTGCCGCGTTTGGTGCGACTGAGTGGCGTCCGCAAGTCGATCGGGCCGCAGCCCGATCCAGCGTTCGAGCCGATTCCACAGGGAGTCCCGAGCGGGCTTCGGGTTGAATTCGGGAAGCCTGTCGAGGCCGAGCTGGGTGATCGTCTGGCGAGCGAGATCACGCGACCGGAGAACCTCGATCTCGCTCCTGATCGTCTCTTCGTCGGGCGGCAGACCCGACAGCACCTGCTGGATGTTGACAAATTTCGGTTGCCGCGCCTCGACCATCACCAATGCCTGCGCGCGGTAGATCGGTGTCAACTGTGACAGGACGATGGCCGTCACCGCCATCAGCGCGGCGGCGGTCGCCAAAATCGTCCATTTCCGCCGCCACACCTTGCGCGCAAGCTCGTTGAAGTCGACCGGCTCCACCGGCTCACCGGCGAGGACGGGCGCTTCGATTGTTTCGAGATCGGCGCTGCGCCTGCCCAGCAGGCGGATGGGTGGCGAATTCAGCATTCCGCGGTCCGAGCGCCTGCGGCTGGCGGACTGGGCGACGCTCGGCTTCCGGCCATCTTCCGCCGGACGTCGCGCTCGGACCTGCTGACGACTGGTCTCAACTGGCGCTCGACAGTTGCACGCAACACTTCCTCCCGTCATTTCTCAGCCGCCGCTCTCTGCGGGTCTTCTGTCGTACTTCTGTCGTCGGCTTGGCGGCCGCGGCTACTTGGAGTGCCAAGCAGGAGGAATATGAATCGCAGCTTTGGGGCAGCCCACCGCCATCCGGATGGGAAATTTCTTTTTTCCAATACTACTGTGGCGCCGTTGACCAAATGCGACTGTCGGCCAAGTCATGAGAGAGCGACACTTGACATCAATATCGTCCGCAGCGCGCCGCTTATGCTTCGTCCGGCTAGATTCTCCGTTCTTCTCGATCAGCTCTATGGCGCAGCTGTTGATCCGTCCGCTTGGCCGCGCTTTCTCGCTTCCTTGGCGGTCGGCTACGGCGCCACCCCTCGCGTCCTCGCTCGGCGCTCCGCGGGGACGGCCGCCGAGCATGGCGGCTCTGACGGCAGTCCCGGACTCTCGCGCGTCGACTTGATTTCGCTCTTTGCGCAGGACGCCGGCGATCCGGGATGGTCGCTTCCGGCGACTGGATTCCCGGAAGCGGGCCAATCCGGGTCGCAGCCGTTCGGCCATCGCCTGGAAAGCCTCCTCTTTGCCCAGGATGGCCTGACCGTGTTGCTCGCGCTGACACGAGGAGAAGAAAATGAGCCTTTTTCCGAGGAGGACATCTGCGAGTGGCACGGGCTTGCCCCGCATCTGAGGCGGATGGTCACGCTGCGCATGCAGCAAGTCGAAGCGCAGCTCGGAACGCAACATGCGATGTTCGTGCTCGACGCTCTGGGTCTGGGAATTGCCATTGTCAGTCGGCGCGGCACCTTGCTGTTCGCAAGCCGCGTCGCCCGGCAGATCATTGATCGTGCGGACGTGTTGTCGGTCATTCAGGGGCGGCTGCAGGCGGCGCCTGCGGTGCGCGGCTATCTTGCCGGAGTTGTTAGCCGGATCATCGGTGAAGGCCAATCCCGGGTGGCTCGTAGCGAGGTGGTCGTGCTACCACGTGGCGGTGGCAAGTGCCCCGTTTCCGCCCTCGTGACCTCGCTTCCGGACGAACCCTTTCCGTCGGCGGAGCCCTCGGCTGTCATTCTGCTCCACGATCCGGCGCGCCATGCGCGGATCCGCGAGCAGGACCTTGCCTCGCTTTATACACTGACCGCGGCAGAGGGCAGGCTGCTCCGCGAACTCGCACGAGGCGTATCTCTGGCGGACTATGCTGCCGGCGCGGGCATCGCCCGGAGCACGGCAAAGAGCTATTTGCAGCAGATCTTCGCCAAGACCGGCCAGTCTCGGCAGGCGGATCTCATGCGCGAGATCGCATCGGACCCGCTGCTGCGGGTGGCGAGCGAGGCAGAAAAGCTCGCCGACTAGCAGGATCTGGTGGGCCTGCAGTTCATCCTCCTACAGGGTGCCAGGTCATTGGCCGGATTCCCGCGCCGGGCCGCGCATGGTTTGCGCGGCAATCGAGCGTGCGGCGCGGTCAGCGCGCTCCGTGAATGGGCCGCAAGCTCGCGCCGAGCAGCAGCACCATGAGCGCGCCGACGGCGCCGGGCAGGAAGGCGGTGGCGGTCACCGCGGTCGCGTCCCAGACCGCGCCGCCGAGGAAGGGCACGATGAAGGCGAGGGCGTAGCTGATGGTGAGCACGCCGGCCGAGAGGCGATGGACATCCTCGGGCGGCGTCAGCATCGGCGGCAGGGCGAGTGTCAGGATCAGTACGAAGGCGGCGGCGAAGCCGATGACCGCGGCGCCGGCGATCATCGCCCAGGGCATTCCGCTCAGCAGCCCGCCGAGCGAGACGAGCCCCGAGAACCCTGCAAGGATGAGCGGCGATTTGCGTCCGGCGAGCTGGCGCGCGAAGAGCAGCACCAGGAGAGAGGCCGGCACCTGGCCGGAATTGAGCGCGGTGAGGCAGGCGTTGACCAGCTCCGGCCGGCCAATGGCGTGGAGGTAGTCGGGAATGAAGGCGTTGCTCGCGAAATAGAGCGCCGAGCCGCCGCCTTGCAGGACGCCGAGCTGCCAGGTGCGGGCGTCCCGCCAATCCGGCCACCAGCGCAGCCGCGCAGCCTGCGCCGCCGGCGCGACATGCGGCGTCCCGAAGGCAATGAGCAGCGCGGTCGCCAAGACCGGCACGCCCCAGAAGGCGAAGCTCCATTCCCAATTGCCCATAAGCGGCAGCACCAGCGGCAAGGTCAGCGCCGCGCTGAGCACCTCGCCGACGAGGAGGCCATTGGCATAGACCGCGGTGGCGAGCGCAATGCGCGACGGGAACCAGCGGCTGACCAGCGCCGGCAGTGCCGGCTGGATGATCGAGACGCCGGCGCCCATGACGAAAGTCATGACGAAGAGCATCGTCACCGACGGGCCGAGCCCGCGCAGCGCCGAGGAGAGCGCCACGGTGACGAGTCCCGCGAGGACGGCGCGGCGCGCGCCCAGCCGCGCGATCAGCAGTGAGCCCGGCACCGCGATGACGGCGAAGAGCAGCACCGGCAGCCCGGTGAGCGCCGCGACCGATTTCTCATCGAGCCCGAGCTGGTGGTGAATGAGCGGCAGCACCGGCGGCACTGCCAGGATGGTCAGGCGCAGATCGATGCCGGCGAGCCACAGCAGAAACAGCCGCCACCCTGCGGCGGCTTCGCCCGCCGCGCCGTCCCCTCGTGCCATGATGCTTTTCGCACCCGATTGCCCAATGCCGCCGCGGCGCATCCTGCCACAGCGCAGGCGCCTTGAGAAACCGACCCCGAAAAGCGACGGCGCCCGCAGCCGAAGCCGCGGGCGCCGTGTGGGATCTCGCGCTTTTGAGAGTGCGCTTTAGAGGGCGTTCAGTCGAGCGCGCTGGCGCGCTGCGCGAAGTGCATGTGCACCGCGAGGCAGCGATGGAAGGTGCTCGGCGTCTCCCGCCGGAAGAGGCGACCGAGGGGCCGCCGGTCCGGTTGCGCCGCGCGCGAATTGACTGCCGGTGCCGTCGCCGTCGCGGGCGATTGCTGCACGCGGCGGGCATTGCGCGCCTTCAGCCTGTCGCTGATCGTCTTGGCGTAGGCCGGGATGGTGAGCTCCATGACAAGAACCTCCTTCGGGCTTGTTCTTGCCGTTAACAGAACGTTAACTGGAGGAAGAAGCCAAGGCCTTTTATGTAAAATATTGTAAGAATTTTATTAAATACCCGGAACGATCGTCGCTCTTACTCTGGAATCGTAGAGTTTCTGCGCTTTTTTGGCGGTGAATATTAACCTTATTGTGCAAAAGTCCATAATATTCGTTTAGCTGATATTCGATGATTGCATGGCAATGCACCCAAAGCGCCGGCGCCCGCGGCCTGGACGCGGTCGGGCCTCTTGGTGTAGACGCGAGCGAGCAGCGGCGAGGGGGAGGGAGGGGAAATGGCGGTTTCTCCGGAGGAGCTGAAACGTTGTGCGCGGCCGCGCGGTCTGCCGTTCCGCGTCAACAAGATCGGGCATGTCGTGCTGCATGTGAGCGACCTCGCGCGCTCGACGCGGTTCTACACCGAGGTGCTGGGCTTCGCCGTCTCCGACGTTTATACGGAAGAGCTGATGCCGGGCGGCATGGTGTTCATGCGCTGCAACGCCGATCACCACGGCGTCGCGCTGGTCGGCGGCCTTGCCGGCGCCTCGCGCAGCGCCGAACTCAACCACATGGCCTTCGAAGTCTCGAGCCTCGACGAGGTGCTGCGCGCGCGCGAGCACCTGAAGCGCCACGGCGTCGCCATTGATTTCGAGGGACGCCGTCGCGCCGGCTGTCAGATCGCCGTCGAGTTCCGCGATCCCGACGGGCATCGGCTCGAGATCTATTGGGGGCTTGACCAGGTCGGCAGCGATGGTGCGGTGCGTCCGGCGACGGAGTGGAAGGGTGCTCGCTCGCTCGAAGCTGCGATCGCCGATCCCGCCAAGGACCAGGATACCTCGCTCGCCGATCCCACACTGCTGAAGAAGTAGACGCGCCAAGCGGATACATGCCGGGAACGACGAGGTGCGGCGGGATCGGGTACGATGTCGGCGGTGCTCAGCGCCGTCGCTTGAGCGGTGGCGCCGCTAGCAGCCGCAGGCTTGGCCGTCGAGCGCCTGGTGGATGGCGGCGAGGAGCACGTCGTCGGCGACCGGCTTTTCGAGGAACTTGCTGACGCCGAGCTGGTCGGCGCGGGCGCGTAGCGCTGCATCGGCGCGGCCGGTGAGCAGGATCACTGGCAGGCCGAGGCTGGAGCCTTCGGTCGACGACAGAAAATCGAGCCCGGTCGAGCCGGGCAGATGCTGGTCAAGGATGAGGCAGGCGGCTGGGCGCGGCCGATAATGGCGGGCAAACTCGGCGGTCGAGCCATAATCCTCGACGTCCATGCCGTAGGATTCGAGGAGGAGCTTCAACGAGTCCCGCACCGCCTCGTCATCATCGACGATGAAGACCCGCGCCGACATGTGTCTCCGCCCGATCCACGCTCTTTTCGTTCTGGCCAGGGTGAATTTAGGCTGAGGCCTCTCTCCCGTCTTCTAAGGACAAACACCTACGACGGCGATGGTCTCGCGGCTATCTACCCGCGCCAGTTGATCGAGTTGCGGCGATTACCTCTCTTTCTATATGGCTTCTATATGGCCGTTGGCCCGATCGGAGCGGCAGGTAAGGTGAAGCGAAAGACGGCGCCGCCTTCCGGCGCCGTATCGGTCCAGATCCGGCCGCCATGGGATTCGACGATGGTGCGGCAGATGGAGAGTCCCACGCCCATGCCGTCCCGCTTGGTCGAGACGAAGGGCTGGAAGAGCCGCTCGGCCACCTGCGGCGCCAGCCCGGGTCCGGTATCGGCGACCGCGATTTCGATCATGCTCTCGGCGTGGCGTGCCGAGACTGTGATCTCGCGCCGCGGGTTCCCTTGCATCGCCTCGCCGGCATTGCGCATGAGGTTGATAAGCACCTGCTGGATCTGCACCTTATCGATGAGGGCGGGCGGCAGGTCCGGCTCGATCTGCCGGCGCAGGCTCACCTCGCCGCGGTCCGGCCCGGTGAGTGAGATCGCTTCCTCGATCGTGGCGCGGACATCCTCGGAGGCACGCTCGGTTTCGCCCTTGTCGACGAGGCTGCGCAGCCTGCCGACGATCTGCGTCGCGCGTTCGACCTGGGCGCCCGCCTTGCCGAGGATCTCGACGATCTTGCCGGGCGCGGGTGCTTCCGGCGCCTCCAGCAGACGGCGTGCGCCGCGCAGATAATTGCCAGTCGCGGTGAGCGGCTGCTTCATCTCGTGGGCCAGTATCGAAGCGGTCTGGCCCATGGTGTTGAGCCGCGAGACATGGATGAGCTCGCTCTGGAGCTGCTCGATGCGGTGACGCGCGCGTTGCCGCTGGAACAGGATGAGGCCGAAGGCGAGGCTCGCCAGCGCCAGCACGCCGGCCGCAATGGCGAGCAGGTTGAGGCGGCTGGCATCGGCTTCGGCCTGGCGTTGCCGTTGATCGAGCAGGGCAAGCTCGCTGCGGCGGAGTTCGGCTAGCCCGGCCTGAATGCGCGGCGTGAGCTGCTCCACCCGCGCGGTCTTGAGGATCGCAAGCGCCTCATCGAGATGCTCGGGGCCGAGATCGACGACGCGCTTGAATTCGGCGAAGCGATCGCTGATCAGCGGCCGCAGCGCACGCAGCCGCTGCTCTTCCTCCGGGTTGTCGGAGAGCAGCGCGGCGAGCTCGTCAACCTCGCCGGCGATCGCCTGATGCGCGCCTTCCCAGCTCTCGCGATAGTCGGCATCGCCGGTCAACAGATATCCGCGCTCGCCGGATTCGCCGGCGATGAGCGACGCCTCGATCCGCGTGAGCTGCAGCAGAACGGCGTCGGTATGCTCGACCCAGCCGAAGCTTTGCTTGAGGCGTCCGAGATTGAGGTCGAGGGCGAAGACCGACAGCAGCACCAGCGCGACGGCCAGCGCCGTCGCCCCGGCCGAGAACAACGTGAAGCGCGACCGCACCGCCTGCCGAGCGGAGCGCGCCTCTCCCGTTATGCCGGCGCTACCAGCCATTGAAGCGCTTTCTCTGCCGCACTCGTAGCATGACGCGGCCGAGGGTGCCATGCCGCGCCGGCGGTCAATTGACAATTGACGTTTTATCATAACTGACAAATAATCACTTTTGGAGGTGCGCCCCATGACGATGGCGAGCGAGTCCGCGGCGCCGTTGGCGCGCGCGGACCGGCGCAAGGCGGAAAGCCGCCAGAAGCTGCTCGACGCGGCGCGGCTTCTCTTCGTCGAGCGCGGCTATCACGCGACGCGGCCGCAGGACATCGCCCGCGCCGCGGATATAGGCTACGGCACCTTCTATCTGCATTTCGCCGACAAGCGCGATTGCTTCCTCGCCTTCGCCGAGGCGGCGCGGGCCGAGCTCGAGAGCTTCGTCAGCGCGCGCCTCGCCGGCATCGCGGGCATCGAGCCGCAGCTACGCGTGCTGCTCGCGGCGCTCATCGACTATGCCGAGCAGCATCCGGGATTGCTCAAAGCGGCGATGACCGACGTTTCGGTGATCGCCAGCGAAGGCGCGGAAGGCGGCTCGCTGGTCGATCGCTGGGCGCAGCAATGGGCAGCGCAGATCCGCGCCGGCGCCAAGGCCGGGTCGATCCATGCCGACTACGACGCCGAGGTTGCGGGCTACGCCATCGTCGGACTGATCCGCGGTGCTGCGGCCTGCGGCCGCCGCAGGCGCGGCGAGCTGATTGACACGGTGGCGCGCTTCCTTGCGCGCGCCCTCGTGCCTGAAGGTGCCGACGAGATGGCGAAACGTGACCTCTTCATCGCGGGAAAGGCCGATCCATGAGCGCGCTCGTCTATAGCGAAGCCGAGCTTTTTGCCGAGCATCCCTATGCGCGGCCGCAGATCGAGGCGGGCTATCGCCTCCACGGCGGCTTCGACGCCGAAGGCGCCTATTGCTCGCCGCGCACATTGAAGCGCTGGCCGGCGGTGCACGCCTGGCAGACGGCGCTTGCCGCGCGCGGCTTCCCGCTCATCGACGCCTCGACCCGGCTTTTGAGTCGCGGAAATTATCCGAGCTTCGAGCAGCAGAAGCTGCTGCTCGATCTCGGCCTCGGCCAGACGCTGTGGAACGCGCTCACCATCACCGGCTTCGTCGAGGCGCGCGGGCGGCGCTTGGCCGAATTCGTGCCGCCCGATTTCCAGTCGATCGTCGTCGAGGATCTCGCAGGCACCGCGACCGGCCATCTCGGCAAAGGGCTGATGAAGGCGCATGGCCTCGACGAGGGCGGCAATCCCGCGACGGGCGAAGGCGGGCACGACACGATGTGGTTCGCGGTGCGCGACCTGCTTTTCGGCAAGGACGCCTATCCGCTGCCGGTCGTGCCCGAGAGCCTGGCCCGGCCGGAGCTCGGCCGGCTCATGCCGCAGATCCCGCTGCCGCACGAGCAGACCATTCTGCTGCTGATGAACGTGCTGATGATCGAGATCCGTGCAGAATCCTTCTTCGCCTTCTGCACGCGGCTGATGCGCGAGCCCTCCCTCTTCGCTGATCGCCGCGCCGGGGCCGAGCGCGCCGCCGTGCTGGTCGAGCGCATCCGCCAGGACGAGGCGATTCATGTGGCCTACCTCCAGACCGCGGTCTCGGAGCTCAGAGGCTTCACCTTCCGTGCCGAAACCGGCGGGCTCGTGCCGGGCAAGGCGTTCATCGACCCGATCTGGAACGGCATGGTGCATTGGCATTCGGTAACAACGCTTGAGCACAGCCGCGCGCAGACGCGGGACGCGATCAAGGCACAACTTATGGCGCAACCTGCCGGCGCCGATCGGCTCGCCGCTTTCGACGCGCTGGCGCCCAGGGAGGCCGCGTGATGCGCGACTTCGCCGGTAAGGGCGCCTTCGTCACCGGCGGCGCGAGCGGCATCGGTCTCGCATTGGGCCACGCGCTCGCAGAGGCCGGCATGAAGGTGATGCTCGCCGATGTCGAGGCGAGCGCGCTCGATGCGGTGCGGCGCGAGCTCGCCGCGACCGGAGCGACGGTGAAGAGCGTGCTCTGCGACGTCTCCGACCGCGCCGCGGTCGAGCGCGCCGCAGCCGAGACCTTTGCTGCCTTCGGCAAGGTGCATGTGATCTGCAACAATGCCGGTGTCGGCGTCGGCGGCGGGCCCGCCGACCAGATCGCGCCGGCGGAGTGGGATTGGGCGGTCGGCGTCAATCTGATGGGCGTCGTCCATGGGGTCGCCGCCTTCCTGCCGCACATCCGCGCGCATGGCGAGGGCGGCCATGTCGTCAACACCGCCTCGATGGCGGGGATGATGAGCGCGCCGATGATGTCGCCCTATAACGTCACCAAATTCGGCGTGGTGAGCCTCACGGAATCGCTCGCGGCCGAGCTGCAAGGCACCGGCATCGGGGTCAGCGTGCTCTGCCCGGGCTGGGTCAACACGCGCATCGGCGAGAGCCTGCGCAATCGTCCGGCGCGGCTTGGGCCGCCGCGTGCGCCGACGGCGCTCGCGCTCGAGCGCCGGGCACAGCTTCAGGAGCTGCTGCGCGCCGGCATGAGCCCCGCGGAGGTGGCGGCGCGCGTTATGGCGGCGATCCGCGACGGCGACCTCTACATCTTCACCCATCCTGAAATGCGCGCGCCGCTCGAAGAGCGCTTCCGCCGCATCCTCGCCGCCTATGACAAAGCCGCGTCCTTCAAGCGATAGGAGGGAGGCATGAAGTTCGGCATCTTCTACGAGCACCAGATTCCGCGGCCCTGGCGCGAGGACGACGAGCATCGCACATATCGCGAGGCGCTCGACCAGGTGGAGCTCGCCGACCGCATCGGCATCGATCATGCCTGGGAGGTCGAGCATCATTTCCTCGAGGAGTATTCGCATTCCTCGGCGCCTGAGGTGTTCCTCGCCGCCTGCTCGCAGCGCACCAGGCGCATTCGCCTTGGGCACGGCATCGTGCTGATGCCGCCCAACTACAATCATCCCGCGCGCGTCGCCGAGCGCATCGCCGCGCTCGATCTCGTCTCCGACGGGAGGGTCGAGTTCGGCACCGGCGAATCATCCTCGATCATGGAGCTCGGCGGCTTCCGCGTCCCGCCGGACGAGAAGCGGGCGATGTGGAGCGAATCGCTCGAGCAATGCCTCAACATGATGGTGATGAACCCCTATCCCGGTTTCGACGGCAAATACTTCTCGATGCCCTGCCGCAACATCGTGCCGAAGCCGCTGCAGAAGCCGCATCCGCCGGTCTGGGTCGCCTGCTCCAACCGCGAGACGATCAAGCTCGCGGCGCGGCTCGGCATCGGCGCGCTTACCTTCGCCTTCGTCGATCCTGCCGAGGCGAAGCAATGGGTCGACGACTATTACCGCATCTTCAAGGAGGAGTGCGTGCCGATCGGCCACGCAGTCAATCCCAACGTTGCGATGGTGACCGGTTTCTCCGTGCATCCCGATCGGGAAGAGGCGGCGCGGCGCGGCGAGGACGGGTTCCGCTTCTTCGGCTACGCGCTTGCGCATCACTATATCTTCGGCGAGCACAAGCCCGGCCGCACCGACATCTGGGCGAATTTCGAGAAGGCGCGCCACGCGCTGCCGCCCGCCGGCGCCAATCGCGGCATTGGCACGCCCGAGGATCTGCGTCAGCATCTCGCCGCCTTCGAGGCTTCGGGTGTCGATCAGGTCGCCTTCATCCAGCAGGGTGGCCGCAACGCGCACGAGCATATCTGCGAGGCGCTCGAACTCTTCGCGCGCGACGTGATGTCCGAATTCAAGGAGCGCGAAGTCGAGCGACAGCGACGCAAAGCCGAGGAGCTCGCCCCCTACGTTGAAAAGGCGATGGCGCGCAAGCGCCGCATGCGGGAGCTCGCCGACAGCGAGATCCCGAGCTTCGTGGCGCTCGGCCGGCAGATCGCCGAGCAAGGCAAGGAGACCGAGCAGCAGCGGCAGAACCGCGCCAAATGGGCCGCGACCTCGCAGGTGCCGCTCGCCGATCCGCTGAAGGGCAAAGCGCCGGCGGCCGAATAACCGCTTCCTCAAGCTCCGGCGAGTCGGAGCGATCTTCCGCTTGCGACGTATATCTACGGATGCGTCGCAGCCGGAGGAGGGGAGTGATGGCGATTTCGACGAAATCTGTTCGCGCAGGAATGATCGCGGCCGCAGCGCTCAGCGCCGCTTCGGCAAGCGCATTCGCGCAGGACGTGAGCGCGCCGCAGACGCAGCACGGCTTCTATATCGGTGGTGGCGGCGGCGCCAATTTCCAGGAACAGAATCGCTTCCGCGGCGGCAGTGCCGACAGTGACGTCGATTACTCTGCCGGCTATCTGGGGCTGCTCAATTTCGGCTACGCGATGGGAAATGGCTTGCGGGCCGAGCTCGAGCCCGCCTATCGCCACAACGATGTCGACAAGATCGGCGGCGTTACGGGTCATGGCGGCACCGATGTCGGCTCGTTGATGCTGAACGGCATTTACGATTTCAACTATTCGATCCCCTATTTGCGCGGCTGGGAGCCGCATATCGGTCTTGGCGCAGGCGTTGCGCGGGTCAAGAATCACTCCGCGCCGCACGATACTTTGCTGGTTTCGGGGATGGACACGGTGCCGGCGTTCCAGGCGATCGCCGGCATCGACTATGCCGTGACACCGGCCGTGCGGGTCGGTGTCGATTACCGCTATTTCCTGGCGCACGACACGAATTTCCACGTTGACAGCACGGGCGCGCGCGTCAAGGGCGGCGACTTCAACGATCATTCGATCCTGCTGACCTTCCGCTATCAGTTCGGCGCACCGGCGCCGGTGCAGCCCGCGGTGATGACCCCCGTGCCGCCGGCGGCACAGCCCGCCGCACCCGCGACGCCGCCACCGCCGGAGCGGCGCGACTACACCGTCTATTTTGATTTGAACCGCGCGACGCTCACGCCGACCGGGCGCGAAGTGGTGCGGCATGCGGCCGAGACGGCGAAGCAAGGGCAGGCGGCGCATATCGAGGTCACCGGCCACACCGACACCACCGGCACCGCGCGTTACAACCAGCATCTCTCCGAGCGGCGCGCCGCCGCGGTTCGCGCCGAGCTCGTCGCCGACGGCGTGCCGCCCGACCAGATCACTACGGTCGGCCGCGGCGAATCGGATCTCGCCGTGCCGACGGCGAACGGCGTCAGGGAGCCGCGCAATCGCCGCGTGGTGATCGACGTGGGACAGCCGGGCTCGTGACTGCCGGCAACGGCGGCGCGCGGTTGACGAGAAAGATGCCGATGGCGACCAGCGCGAGCGCCAGCAGCAGCGCCCAGCTCGCGTGCTCGCCCAGGAGCAGCGTGCCGGCGACGAGGCCGAAGAGCGGTGTCAGGAAGCTGAAGGAGGAGAGCCGTCCCGCCGGGTAGCGCGTCACCAGCCAGAACCAGGCGAGATAGCTGACGAAGGCGACGACGACGATCTGGTAGGCGAGCATGCCGAGCACCAGCGGCGTCGCCGCGACGATGCCCTTCTCGCCGATCGCCAGCGACAGCAGCGGCAGGAACACGGCCGAGACGCCGAGTTGGTAGAGCAGCGTTTTCTCCGGCGGGATGCGCGCGATCCGGCTCGCCTTCACCACCACCGTGGTTGCGCCCCAGAGCAAGGCCGCGACGAAGGCCATCGCATCGCCGAGCAGCTCGAGATGGGTGGGCAGGCGGAGCGCGTCGCCGAAAGCGAGCGCCGTGCCGAGGAAGGCCGAGGCGAGCCCCGCCACCTGCTGCGGGCGGAGCCGCTCGCCCGGCACGAAGAGATGCGCGCCGAGCGCAACGATGAACGGCGAGGTGTAGAGGAAGAGCACCGCGCGCGAGGCAGTGGTATAGACGAGCCCGCCATAGAGGAAGACGAACTCGCCGCCGAACAGCAGCCCGATGAGCAGGCCGATCCAGAGGCTGCCGTCGCGTTCGAAGAGCCTGACGCCGCGCCGCGCCGACCAGGCCCAGAGCAGCAGCGCCGAGCCGAAGGACCGGATCCCGGCCTGAAGGATCGGCGAGATGCCGGCATCGGCGAGCTTGATCGCCACCTGATTGAAGCCCCAGCAGGCGCAGAGCAGCACCATGAGGAGGATGGCGGAGGCGTCGAGCTGATGGCGGCGGTCGGGCGGCATGGGCCGCGCAGACTACGCGCCGCGGCCAGCGATGCAAACCCGTTTTCGGCGGAAGCTCAGTAGGCGTTGCGGTGGACGAAGCCCACGACGAGCGTGCGCAGCAGGATGGCCAGGTCGAGATGCAGCGACCAGTTCTCGATATAGTAGAGGTCGTGCTTGACGCGCTCGTGCATCGCCTCGATATCGGCGGTTTCGCCGCGCCAGCCATTGACCTGCGCCCAGCCGGTGATGCCGGGCTTGACGCGGTGACGCCGCAGATAGCCGTCGATCAGCTCGGCGTAGTATTCGTTATGCGCGATGGCGTGCGGCCGCGGGCCGATCAGCGACATATCGCCACGCAGCACATTGATGAGCTGCGGCAGCTCGTCGAGGCTGGTGCGCCGCAGGAAGCGGCCGATGCGGGTGACGCGCGGATCGTTGCGCCGCGCCTGCGGCACCGCCTGGTCGTTCGCGGCATCGACCCGCATGGTGCGGAACTTCAGCACCGTGATCGTATTGTTGTTGAAGCCGAAGCGCTGCTGGCGGAAGAGGGCGGGGCCGCGGCTGTCGAGCCGGATCAGCAGCCCCAGGATCAGCATCAACGGACCGAACAGCAGCAGCAGCAGCGCGCTCAGCACCATGTCCTCGGCCCGCTTCAGCACCGCGTT
Organism: Allostellaceae bacterium; assembly: GCA_035553515.1. Taxonomy (GTDB): domain Bacteria; phylum Pseudomonadota; class Alphaproteobacteria; order ATCC43930; family CGMCC-115725; genus DAHUYF01. The sequence goes on from DATNDG010000096.1 coordinate 44,931, forward strand.
CCAGCCCGAGAGCGGCCGCTCGAAGACGTTGATCATGAACGTCTCCTGCAGCACGGTGAGCTTGCGCGGCAGGATGCCGAGATCGGAGAGATCGGGGCAGAGATTGACGTTGACCGGCAGGTCGCCGAGCTTGCGCAGCACGGCAGAGAACTCTCCGTCGCGCTTCTCCGGCAGGTGGACGATGATCTCGTCGATATGGACGCGGCGCGCGAGCCGCAGCAGCCCCGCCACGGTGGCGTCGGAGGCGACGCCGGTGCCGGCGGCCGATAGCGTCGGCGCGAAGATGCCGAGGACCCGCACTTCGGCGTCGCCGGGCCAGGTGATCTGCTTCATCACCTGCTGCGCGAAGGGCTCGCAGCCGACGATGGCGACGTTGATCGACAGCGTTCCGGTGCGCTGCCGCCGCGCGATATAGGCGCCGACGCCGATCCGGGCCGCGATCGAGAGCGAGGCGCCGAAGACGCACCAGGAGCCGATCCAAAGACGCGAATACTGGTCAGAGATCTTGTCGAAGAACACGATCGCCAGCAGCAGCGCGATGCCGATCCCCCAACCGAAGGCGACCGTCATCACCTGACGCCGCCAGCGGCGGAAGTCGCCGATGTCGTAGGCGTTGAGGAACACCATCACATTGGCGATCACCACCGTGCCGAGCGCGAGGATGAGGCCATGGCGGAACTCCACCGTGACCGAGTGGTAGCGCAGCATGTAAGTGATGAGCCCGGCCACGGGCACCGCGGCCACGTCGAGGGCGCGCAGCAATCCGGTGGAGAGCGCCAGGATCTCGTGGCGCACGACCCGTGAGCCGTTGCGAGCGCGCTTGCGCGCGCCTAACGCCGTCGTTCCCGACAATGAAAGCTGCGCCATTCTCGTTTGCCCGCCCTATTCTAATTCTCGCTGCTGGCGTCGTGTGGACCGCAGTGCGAACGCTGCAATCGCGATGTCCTCTCTCGCCGGTACCGAACACGTGAACGAAAGGCGCGGGATGTGTCTGGCAAGCAACTCAACACCAAAAGGTTGGAAAGGTTCCGGTCAAGAAAATCACCGATGCCCGCGCCAAAAGCGCGCATCGCGGCGCGGCTCAAGGCCGACGCGCTTCTCGGTTGCTAACAGGAAAGAGCGCGAAACGGCGCGCGGGTCACATGTTTGCCGCGGCCCGGGCGGCCGTGGGCGCTAGGGTCGGCCGGGCTCGGCGCCGGACGCAACCGTGACGTAAGGTTGGGCCGCGCCGGCATCAACCACGAAGCGCGTCCACATGCCTGCTTGCGCATGCCCGGCGGCGCCGCAGAGGAAGTCGTAATCGCCGGGCGTCGAGGTGACGAAGTTCACCGTATCCGTCTTGGGCGCAGGGATGCCCTGGTCGGGGTTGTCGGTATAGGCGCGCGGGATCGCCACCTGTTCTACTCCTGCGCGCTCGGGGAATTGTCCCTTCGCATAGGGCTTCGTCACCAGCAGGCTGTGCGGCAGCATGGCGTCGTTGTTGCGGAAATGTATGTCGACCTTCCAGCCGACCGGAACCGTCACGGTCATATCGCCGGTATGGTAACCGTTGTAGTTGAGGGCGCCGTTGTTCGCGTCGAAGCCGGCGACGACGTCGAGCGTCACGTGCTTCCCCGCGGCATCGATCTTCATCCAGCTCGGCACCTGGTGATCCTCCGCCGCTGCGGCGGGAAGGGCGAGCGGCAGCAGCAAGGCGAGAACCGCCGGAAGGGCGGCGAGACGACCGGACATGAGAGGAGCACCCGAGAGAGAGAGAGATGAAAGGAAGGGCGGCGCCGGGACGATCCGGCGCCGCCCTTGACATAGCCTCAGTCGAGGCCGAAGACGATGACCGAGGTGCCGTATTTGAAGTTGAGCTGGAAATTGCCGCCAGCGGCGACGGCGATATAGGGTTTGCCGCCGATCTCGAAGGCCATCGGCGCGGCGTTGACCCCGGCGCCTGCCTCGAAGGACCACACCCTCTTGCCGGTCTTGGCGTTATAGGCGGCAAAGGTACCGTTGCCCTGGCCGGCGAAGACGAGATCGCCCTTGGTGGTCAGCGCGCCGCCGATCATCGGCTGCTCGGTCTTCTCCTGCCAGGCGATCTTGCCGGTATCGACATTGACCGCGGTGATGTTGCCGTACTGCTTCTCCGTCGGAATGGCGACGAAGGCGCCGCCGAGCCACATGTTCGGCGCCTGGGCGTAGCGCTTGCGGTAATCCTCCCAGGTCTCGTGCTTGACGATGTAGTTCATCGGCTGGTGGAGGTTGACGCAGTAGTCGAGCCGCGTCGCGGGATTGAAAGCGCAGGACGACCATTCGACGCCGCCATTGGCGCCGGGCAGCATGCGCGTTCCCTTCTCGGTCGGCAGCGCGAACATGTTCTCCTGCGGCACCATCGCCGCCGAGCGGCGGATGAGCTTGCCGGTGTCGCGGTCGAGCACATAGACCCAGCCGGTCTTGCCCGCCTGGATCACCGCGTCGACCATCTTGCCGTTGGGGCCTTTGGCCTCGGCGAGGATCGGCGGCGAGACCTCGTCGAGATCCCAGACGTCGTGCGGGATCGCCTGATAGCCCCATTTCATCTTGCCGGTATTGGCGTCGATGGCGACGACACTGTCGCTCCAGCGGTCATCGCCCGGCCGGTCCGAGCCGTCGAGGTCGGGCGAGGGGTTGCCGATCGAGGCGAAGATCAGCCCGCGCTTCACATCGATCGAATCGGTCGTCCAGTTGCCGGCGCCGCCATGCTCCCAGCTGTCCTTGTCCTTGCCGGAGGCGATCGCCGCCTTCTCGCCGGCGATGTCGCGGTGCAGGTCGTTGATGCCGTCCGCCTTGGTGGCGAACTTGCCTTCCCAGCCCTTGGTGCCGTCGGGATTGGTCTCGTCCGGGCTCGGGATGGTGTGCCAGCGCCAGACCAGCTTGCCGTCCTCGATATTGTAGGCGCTGATGAAGCCGCGAATGCCGTATTCGCCGCCGGCGATGCCGATGATCGCCGTGTTCTTGTAGACGGTGGGCGCCGAGGTGAGGGAGTAGCCGACCTGAGAATCCGCAACCTCGGTGTCCCAGATCTTGTCGCCGGTCTTCTTGTTGAGGGCGACCAGATGCGCGTCGAGCGTGCCGAACAGCACCTTGTCGCCGACCACGACGACGCCGCGGTTGTTGGGGCCGCAGCAGAAGATGTTGGTGCCGAGCTTGTACTGGTAGTGCCAGAGCTCCTTGCCGGTCTTGGCGTCGACGGCGAAGACATGGTCATAGGGCGTGGTCACATACATGACGCCGCCATCGACCACCGGCGTCGTCTCGAACGAGCCGACCACGCCGGTCTGGAAGATCCATTTGACGTGCAGCCGGTGGATATTGCCGGCATTGATGGCGGTGCTGGGCCAATAGCGCATCTGGCCGAGATCGCCGCCGTAATTGACCCAGTCCTTGGCCTGGGTCCCCGCCTTCTGCATCTCCTCCCAGGTGGCGGCCTGCCCGCTGCCCGCGAGCCCGGTGAGCGCCAGCGCGGCACCCGCCAGAAGCCACCCTCTCCCTCTGCTTCCAAAGCGCATGTCTCTCTCCCCTTTTAGCGGCTTGTCGTTGGCTTCGGCCGCCCCGTCGCGCGGCAGCCGGCACGCGCGCGGGTTCATCCGAAAAGAAAGGCAAAACACCCTACGGTCGAAGGGCGGCAATCATCCGCACCGAAAGGCTATACCGCTCCGGCGGTTAGCGTCCAGCGCGATCATATCGAAAGCGAAAGGAAGGGCGGCCGTGCTCTACTGGGCCGCGGTATGCGCCTTGAGCACCGTGGCGAGCCGGCGCAGCTTGGTCTCGTCATAGACGAGGCGATGACAGAGCCCCTCGGCGGTGTCGTCCGCATCGTCGAGCGCCGCCAGATTCTGCCGCCGCGCTTCCTTGATCTCCGCCGCTTTCTTCGCCGCCTCGGGCGTTCCGTCCTTCTCGGCGGCGGCAAGCTGCGCGCTGTCGTCGGCCACGACCTGGGCCAGCACATGCGAGCGGATGATCTGGTCCTTGATCCCGCCGAGCAGCACGCGCCGCAGCACATTGCCCCGCTCGACCATGCCGGAGACGACGAGCATCGCCTGCTCCTCGGTCACCGGCCCGTTCTTCTGGGTGAAGTCGGCGATCTCCTGCTCGCCCATCGCCGGCGAATTCTCCGAGGCGGTGAGGAAATCGACGAGGTGCCGCGTCGCGAGATCCGCGTGCCAGGCATTCTCCGGCCGCGGCGTGGCGCCCGGCCACAGCATGCCGGGCTCGAGCGGGCCGGCGAAAGGCGTAGCGCAGGGCCACTCGGGCAGCGGCTTCGGCGGTCCCTTGGCGAAGGCGGGAAGCGCGAAAAGCAGGGCGAGCAGGAGAGCAAGAAGGCGCTTTGTCGGCATCGATGTTGGCATTCCCCTCAGCGGCACCTACTCTCGGCCCGTCCTCGCCCCGCTGTCAATCGCCGGACTTTCGATGACCGCCCGCCTCCTCCTTGTGCTTGCCGTTCTGCTCGCCGCCGCCGGCATGGCGCGCGCCGCCACGGCGCCCGGCGACGATGCGCTGGTGAAGCAATGCGCCGGCGAGCTCGCCGATCGCCTCTTCGGCAGCGGTCCCCGCGGCGAAGCCTCGATCACCGCGCAGCAGATCCGCCGCGACGGCGATCGCACCATCGTCGCACTCCAGCTCGCCTCCGGCGAAGGCCGCACTATCGCCGGCAGCTGCATCTTCCGCGGCGGCAAGCTGTTCGATGTGAAATAGGGGCGGCACGCCGCGCCGTCTTCAGGCGCTGTCGGCCGCAGAGCTGAGTTGAGAGGCGGAGCGCCCCTCGACGGCGTAGGTGACGACGGGCTCGGCAAAGCCCTTGACCGGGGCAGCGGGCATCGGCGTCAGAATGAAGCCGGGATCGAGCTCGCCGCGCAACGTCTCGCTGACCAGAATATCGACGCCGTGCTGGCGCGTCAGCGCCTGGAGCCGCGCTGCGAAATTGACGGCGCGCCCGATGAACGCGTATTCCCGCCGCTCGCGCGACCCCATCAGCCCGGCAAGCCCGGGACCGCGATCGATGCCGATGCCGATCGCGATCGGCGGCAGGCCCTCGCGCGCGAGCTCGGCATTGTAGGCGCCGATCGAAGCGCGCATCGCCAGCGCGGCATGGACCGCGTCGTCGCATTGCCAGGGATTGGGCTGGATCGCGCCGAAATAGGCGACGATGCCGTCGCCGACGTAGCTGCCGACATGTCCGCGATGTTCGTCGATGGCGTCGCTGACGCGCTGGTAATAGCCGTCGAGGACGCGCTGCAGCAGCTCCGGCTGCAGCCGTTCGCTCAGCTGGGTGAAGCCGACGAGATCGACGAACATCGCGGTCGCCACCTTGCGCTCGGCCGCCGGGTCGGGCTGCATGCCGTCCGCGACGAGCCGCCGCACCACGCCTGCCGGCGCGAGGCGCGCGCAGGCGTTCTGAAGCTGGTCGAGATCGGCGGCGGCAGCACGAAGCTGGCGCTGCAGGTTTTCGCCGCGCCGCCATTGGCGATAGAGCGTAATCGCGAGCACGGCGATCGCGGCGAGCGCGATGCCCAGGGCGAAGGTCCCCGTCATGAATGGCCCATGACCATCGCGCCCATGCGACAGAGCCCGTTGGCGAGCGAGGTCACGCCGATCGCCTCCAGCAGCTCCGGGACCGAGAGGCGATCGCGCAGCGTGCGCGCGCGGCGCTGCAGCGCGGCGGGATCGTACCAGATGGTCTCCCGGGCGAAGCGGACGAGCAGGCGCTCGACCTCGTCGAGCTCGGGCGCATCGAGATGCGTCAGGACCTGGCCGAGCGTCGCCTCGTCCAGGCCTTCGCGCTCGAGCGCCTTGCCGATGTCGATCGCGCAGACTTCGCAGCCGAGCCCGCGCGCGACGACGGCGAGCATCAGCAGCTTGCAGCGTCGCGAGAGATGCGATGACGCCCACATCGCCTCGATCGTCCGCGCCAGGGCCGGCGCGATCGGCAAGCCTGCACAGGCCTCGATGAGGGCGGCGTAGGGATAAGCCGAGGGGCGTTCGAGCGGCGTCGCCTCGCCGCGGTGGCGATGCCGCCCGATCATGCGGCCGATCAAGGGCCGCATCAGCCGCATCAGCAGCTGATCGGGCATTCGCTCCATCGGGCGCGCCGGGATCGCCGGCATCGTATAGGCGCGGTTGAAGAAATCCGTCGCCGCCACGGTGAAGGCAATCTCCTTCATTTCTTCATCGCTGAACCCGGCCCGCCGCAGCGCCTCGCGGGCGTCGCGAGCCGCGGCGGGTCCGATGCGCGATTGCGTCCGCCCGAAGGCGATGGCGGCGGTGGTGCGCGGTGCGAGCTTCGTGCTCAGCTCCTGCTCCACCCGCTCGATGCGCGCCGCGCTCATTCCCTGGCTCCACAGCAGCGCGCGTTGCGCGGCGTAGCAGAAGCGGCAGGAATTCTCCTGGCTCACGATCAGGGTGAGGATATCCGCCACATCCTGATCGAGATGCACGAGGAGCCCGTATTCCGGGTGCAGGTCGACGATGGCCCGCGCCAGCCAGGGCACCGGAGCGAAATAGCGCAGCGATGGAATGGGCAGTCCGGTCTTGCGCCGCGCATAGGCGTCGAGCGACCGGTCCGGCTGAGGGTCGATCAGGCAGGCTTCCCAGGCGACATGCTCGAGGGCGCTGGCCATGCCGTCATTCTAAGCATGACACGGCCAAAGCACCTAGGCGCATTCCGCTGCGCGAGGGGAGCCTGCGGGCGAGCGATGCTCGGCACATCCGCCCGCTCGCTTCGTCAACCCTAAGGTGAGGGCTGCGCACGCCGCTGCTTCTAACCACAATTCCGACCGGCATCGTGGCTGCGTCTGCCGTCCGTCCACTGAGCCCGGCAGCCGCTTAAATCTCGAGATAGCCCGGGCCGGTCCAGCCGGTGTCTTCTCCCGGATAGCCCAGCTGCGCCGAGAGAAGCCTCACGCCGTGCGTCTCCGTCGCTAGACTCCAATGGTGGTGACCGAAGATCCATGCGGCGACGCCGGCCGCGGATGCGGCCGCCACCAGATCGTCGCAATCGGAGCAGAAGGCGGGTGCCAGTTCATTGAGCCCGTGGCCGGGATGACGAGCGGCGGAGTGCGGCACGTGATGCGTGACGACGAGCGTCGGCCCGTCTGCCGGCTCGCTGAGCTTCCGCAGGAGCCACGTCCGCGAGAGCCGATGCTCCGCCAAGGCATCGACGGGGGAGAAAAAGCCCGAGCCCTCCCTGCGGCGGATCAGGCGATGGTCGTAAATTTCCCGTTCGGCCGCGGTCATCGCCGCCGCGGGATCGCCGGTGACGGCGTAATCCGTCCACAGCGTCGCCCCGAGAATCCGTAGCGGCGCGCCGCCTCCTGCGATCGATGTCTCACCCCTGTCGAGCACCGTCACCGTCCGATCGCCCGCAGCGAGCAATGCGGCGCGATCCTCTCGAAAGCAGCCGCGATAATATTCGTGGTTTCCGGGCACCAGGACGACACCGCACCCGAGAAACTCGGCTGCTTCGCGTGCGTAAGAGAGCGGCGACACATTCCGTGTCGAGTGGACCCGGCCGATATCGCCGGCGAGTATCAGCAGATCCGCCGCCCCGACGAACGTCGCCAATTCGGGGCCAAAGCCAAGCGGCAGGGTATCGCACCACGGCGCGGCTGGCTGACTTTCCCGGATTTCGATATGCACGTCGCTGAAATAGACGATTCGCATGGCGGTCATTCGGTCCCGATCCGTCAGCTGAGAGGCAACACGCGCCAGCGGATCCGGTTGTCGAGCGCCGGGTCGGGCGCGCCCTAAACTGCCTCGCCCGTATCCGCCGTCAACCCCGCGGCGTTGATGCCGGCGACGGCGCAGACCTCGTCTTTCTCGGAGACGTCGCCGCTAATGCCGACCGAGCCGACGATCGCGCCGCCGGCGTCGCGGATCAGCACGCCGCCCGGCGCCGGCACGATGCGGCCTTCGGAGGCGGCGATGATGGCGCCGATGAAGGCCGGCGCGGTCGTGGCGCGGCGCGCGAATTCTCGGCCGCCGAAGCCCATGCCGAGCACGCCCCACGCCTTGCCCTCGGCGATCTGGGGCCTGAGCAGGCTCGAATTGTCCTCGCGCTTCAGCGCGACGAGATGGCCGCCGGCATCGAGCACGGCCACGGTGAGCGGCTTGAGCTTGAGGCTCCGCCCGTGCTCGAGCGCTTTGTCGACGATGATCGAGGCTTGGGCGAGGGTGACATTGGCCATTTCATGTTCTCCGAGAGGTTCAGCCGAGAGTGCTGGAGTGCGTCAGCGCGGTGATCTCGTCTTCTTTGAAGCCCCATTGCGCGAGCGAGGCGTTGCCGCGCTCGCCCGGCAGCTCGGGCGGTGTCGGCTTTGCCGGCGCCGTGCGGCTGAAGCGCGGCGCCGGCCCCGGCTGCACGATCCCGTCCACCTCGACGAAGGTGCCGCGCGCCAGATTGTGCGGATGCTCCGGCGCTTCTTCCATGCTCAGCACCGGCGCGAAGCAGGCGTCACTCCCTTCAAGGAGACGACACCATTCCTCGCGCGTCCTGGTCTTGAAGCGTGCCGCGAGCTTCGCCTTCGCCTCGGGCCAGCGCTTGCGGTCGAGCTTCGCCGGCATCTCGGCGGGGTCGATCTCCATGCGGCGCAGGAACTCCTCGAGGAATTTGTCCTCGATCGAGGCAAGCGAGACGTATTTCCCGTCCTTGCACTCATAGACCTCGTAGAAGAAGGCGCCGCTGTCGAGCACGTTCTTGCCGCGCTCGAGGCTCATATGTCCCGCAGCGTGCAGGCCCCAGAACATGGTGGAGAGCGAGGCCGCGCCGTCGACCATCGCGGCATCGACCACCTGGCCCTTGCCCGAGCGCCCGGCCTCGATGATGCCGCAGGCGACGCCGAGCGCCAGATAAAGCGCGCCGCCGCCGAAATCGCCGACGAGATTGAGCGGCGGCGTCGGCTTCTCTCCGGCGCGGCCGATGGCGTTGAGCACGCCGGTGAGCGCGATGTAATTGAGGTCGTGCCCGGCCGCCTGCGCCAGCGGGCCTTCCTGGCCCCAACCGGTCATGCGGCCATAGACGAGCCGCTTGTTGCGCTTGAGGCAGGGCTCGGGGCCGAGGCCCAGCCGCTCCATGACCCCCGGTCGGAAGCCCTCGATCAGTGCATCGGCCTCGCCGACGAGGCGCAGCACCAGCTCGACTCCTTCGGGCTGCTTCAGATCGACGGCAATGGCGTGGCGGCTCCGATGCATCACCTGGAAGCGGGCGGCTGCCGGCAATCCGAGCCCGCTCGGCTGCTGCCGGTCGACGCGCAGCACCGTGGCGCCGAGATCGGCGAGCAGCATGGCGCAGAGCGGCGCCGGCCCGATCCCCGCCATCTCGACGATCTTCACTCCCGCGAGCGGACCCATCGGCGGCCTCCCTCTTTCCTTCGACCTTATCGCGGCGGGGCGGGGCGAGGCGAGGGGGATTCGCCGCCCGCGTCCGCAACGGGTCTGCCCTGCTGCCGTTGCATTTTCCGGCCGGTCTCCCTTAGGGTGAAGGACCAAGGGCGGCGTCAGCGCCGCCGATAACGACAAAACCGCGGAGGAGGGCGCCGATGGCCGGCTCGAAGAGCCTCGAGGGCAAGGTGATCGTGGTGACCGGCGCCGGGCGCGGCATCGGCCGGGAGATCGCGTTGCTCGCCGGACGCGAAGGCGGCAAGGTGGTGGTGAATGATCTCGGATCCGGCGCCGATGGCGAAGGCAATCCCGACACCGGCCCGGCGCAGGGCGTCGTCGACGAGATCCGGAAGTCCGGCGGCACGGCGGTCGCCAATGCCGACAGCGTCGGCGAGCCGGCCGGCGCCGAGCGCATCATCCGCACCGCGCTCGACGCCTTCGGCCGCATAGATTGCGTCGTCAACAATGCCGGCATCCTGCGCGACCGCATCTTCCACCGCATGTCGACGGTCGATTGGGACCTCGTCATCAAGGTGCACCTGATGGGGAGCTTCTATGTCGCGCGCGCCGCGGCGGCGCATTTCCGCGAGCAGGAAAGCGGCTCCTACGTGCATTTCACCTCGACCTCGGGGCTCATCGGCAATTTCGGCCAGGCGAACTACGCCGCCGCCAAGCTCGGCATCGTCGGGCTCTCCAAATCGATCGCCCTCGACATGGCGCGCTACAACGTGCGCTCCAACTGCATCTCGCCCTTCGCCTGGAGCCGGCTGATCGGCACCATCCCGACCAATACGGCGGAGGAGCAGGCGCGCGTCGAGCGCATCAAGACCGCGACCGCCGAGAAGATCGCGCCGCTCGCGGTCTATCTTGCCAGCGATCTCTCCAAGGACGTCACCGGCCAGATCTTCGCCGTGCGCCGCAACGAGATCTTCCTGATGAGCCAGCCGCGGCCCGTCCGCTCGATCCACCGCGGCGAGGGCTGGACGCCGCAGGCGATCGCCGAGCACGCGATGCCGGCGCTCAAGACTTCCTTCTTTCCGCTCGACCGCTCGGGCGACATCTTCACCTGGGACCCGGTCTGAGCGGAGCCCGGCGATGGCGATCGACTATCAGCGTCTCAAGAACTGGCCCTTTCCCGAGATCGAGCACAGCTACACCGCCAAGGACAGCATGCTCTACGCGCTGGGCTTGGGCTTCGGCGCCGATCCCATGGACAAGGATCAGCTCCGCTTCGTCTACGAGGAGGGGCTCCGGGCGCTGCCGACCATGGCGGTGGTGCTGGCCTATACCGGCTTCTGGGCGAAGAATCCCGAGACCGGCATCGACTGGCGCCGCGTGCTGCATGGCGAGCAGGGACTCGTGCTGCACAAGCCGCTGCCGGCTTCCGGCACGGTGATCGGCCGCACCGTCATCGACGAGATCATCGACAAGGGGGCGGGGAAGGGCGCGCTGCTCTATTCGCATCGCGACATCCGCGACAAGGAGACGGGCGAGCTTCTCGCCTCCATCGCCTCCACCAGCTTCCTGCGCGGCGATGGCGGCTTCGGCGGGCCGGCCGGCCCCACCAGGCCGGTGCACGCGCTGCCCGAACGCGCGCCCGATCTCGCCGCCGACATCGCGACCTTGCCGCAGGCGGCGCTGATCTATCGCCTGAGCGGCGACTACAACCCGCTCCACGCCGATCCCGAAATCGCGGCCTCGGCGGGATTTCCCCGGCCGATCCTGCACGGGCTCTGCACATTCGGAGTGGCGGGTCACGCGCTGCTGCGCACGCTCTGCGGCTACGACCCCGCGCGCTTGAAGCGCATGCAGGTGCGCTTCTCGGCGCCGGTCTTTCCGGGCGAGACCATCCGCACCGAGATCTGGCGCGAGGACGGCGGCCGCGTCGCCTTCCGCAGCAAGGTCCTCGAGCGCGACCTCGTGGTCCTCAACAACGGCTTGGCGGAGGTGGCGGGATGACACGGTCACTTTCGCAACTCCCATTCTCGTCATACCCCCCACCTCACCCCAACCCTCTCCGCCCCCGAGGGGCGGAGAGGGAGGGACCCGCGAAGCGGGAGGGTGAGGTGGGGCATTGGTGAGTTCGCACACTCTGTCACGGTCACGCCTTTCTGATTTCGAGGAGGATCATGGTCGGCATCGCATCCTTCGGCGGCTACATTCCGCGGCTGCGGCTCGCCCGCAAATCCATCGTCGAGGCCAATAGCTGGTTCAACGCCGGTCTGCGCGCCTATGCCAAGGCCGAGCGCGCCATCTGCTCCTGGGACGAGGACAGCGTCACCATGGCGGTGGAGGCGGCGCGCGACGCGCTCGCCGACCGGCCGCGCGAGGGCTTCAAGGCACTCTATCTCGCCACCACCTCGGCGCCCTTCGAGGATCGCCAGAACGCCGGGATCGTGGCGCAGGCGCTGCGCCTCGGCGCCGAGCTCAACACCATGGACGTCGGCGCTTCGCAGCGCGCCGGCACCACCGGTCTCATCGCCGCGCTCGACCGGGTGGCGGCGCGCGGCGGCCCGGTGCTCTACCTCTCTGCCGAGAAGCGCCGCGCTGCGGCGGCGAGCCCGGCCGAGCTGCTCTATGGCGACGGCGCCGCGGCGCTGGTGCTCGACCGCGAGGACGGCGTCGCGCGCTTCCTCGGCAGCCGCTCCGCCTCGGTCGATTTCGTCGATCACTACAAAGGCAAGGGGCGCGAATTCGACTATGGCTGGGAGGAACGCTGGATCCGCGACGAGGGCTATCTGAAGCTGGTGCCGCCGGTGATTGCGGGGGCACTCGCCGAATGCGGGCTGAAGCCGGCGGACATCGCGCATTTCTGTTTGCCCTGCACGCTGCCGCGGGTGGTGCAGGGGATCGCCAAGCAGGTGGGGCTGCCTGAAGCGAGCGTCCGCCCCAATCTCGACGGTCTCTGCGGCGATACCGGCACCGCGCATCCGCTGGTGATGCTGGTGCATGCGCTGCAGGAGGCGAAGCCGGGCGAGCGCATCCTGGTGGCGAGCTTCGGCAACGGCTCGGACGCGCTCATCTTCGAGGCGACGGCGGCGCTGCCGGCGATGCAGCAGGCGCGGCGCGGCATCCTCGGCTCGCTGAAGCGGCGAAAGGAAGAGACCAACTACGCCAAGTATCTCGCCTTCAACGACCTCCTCAAGATGGAGCGGGGCTTGCGATCGGAGGTCGACAAGCAGACGCCGCTCACCACGCTCTACCGCAAGAAGGACATGCTGCTCTCGCTGGTGGGCGGACGCTGCGAGCGCTGCGGCACGGTGCAGTTCCCGAAATCCAACATCTGCGTCAACCCGAACTGCCGCGCCATGCATACCCAGGTGGATCAGCCCTTCTCCGAATTCTCGGGCAAGGTCATGTCGTTCACCGCCGACAATCTCACCTATTGCCCGGAGCCGCCGGCGCATTACGGCATGGTGCAATTCGCCGAGGGCGGGCGGATGATGATAGACTTCACCGAGGTCGATCAGGGCAAGGTCGAGGTCGGCATGCCGATGCGCATGGTGTTCCGCATCAAGGAGCTGGACCCTGCGCGCGGCTTCACCAAATATTTCTGGAAGGCGGCGCCCGCGGGCGACGCAAGGGAGGCCTGACGATGGCGAAGGGAATCCGCGACAAGGTGGCGATCCTCGGCATGGGGTGCTCGAAATTCGGCGAGCGCTGGGATCGCGAGGCCGACGATCTCATCGTCGAGGCCTATGAGGAGGCGATCGCCGATGCCGGCATCGAGACCAGCCAGATCGAGGCGGCATGGTTCTCCACCGCCATCGAGGAGCAGCATGTCGGCAAGTCCGGCGTACCGCTGGCGACCGCGCTCCGGCTCCCCTACATCCCGGTGACGCGCGTCGAGAATTATTGCGCCTCGGGCTCCGAAGCCTTCCGCGGTGCCACATATGCGGTGGCATCGGGCGCCTGCGACATCGCGCTGGCGCTCGGCGTCGAGAAGCTCAAGGACACCGGCTATGGCGGCCTGCCGCAGCGCGGCCGCGGCGCGCTCAATTCCATGTACTGGGCGAACATCTCGGCGCCGGGCAGCTTCGCTCAGCTCGCTGCGGCCTATCGCGCCAAGCACGGCGTCTCGCGCGACGAGCTGAAGCAGGCGATGGCGCATATCTCGGTGAAGAGCCATGACAATGGCAGCCGCAATCCCAAGGCGCATCTGCAGAACAAGATCACCGAGGAGGCGGTGCTGAAGGCGCCGCTCGTGGCGGAGCCGCTCGGCCTCTACGATTGCTGCGGCGTCTCCGACGGTTCGGCCTGCGCCATCGTCACCACGCCGGAGATCGCCAAGAGCCTCGGCAAGCACGACCTCATCACCGTCAAGGCGCTGCAGCTCGCCGTCTCGAACGGCCAGGAGGCGCAGCACAATTCCTGGGACGGCAGCTACTTCGCCACCGCGCGCGCCGCGGCCAAGCGCGCCTATCAGGAAGCCGGCATCGACAAGCCACGCGAGCAGCTCTCGCTCGTCGAGGCGCATGACTGCTTCTCGATCACCGAGCTGGTGACGCTCGAGGACCTCTTCATCTCGCCAGAGGGCGGCGCGGTGAAGGACGTGCTCGACGGCTTCTATGATGCCGACGGCCAGGTGCCGTGCCAGATCGACGGCGGCCTCAAATGCTTCGGCCATCCGATCGGCGCTTCGGGCCTGCGCATGATCTACGAGATCTATCTGCAGATGCAGGGCCGCGCCGGCGCGCGCCAGCGTCAGCAGGAGCCGGTGCGCGGCCTCGTGCACAATCTGGGCGGCATGCCGCATCAGAACGTCTGCTCGATCGCCATCATCGGCAAGCACGGCACCTGATCGGCCGCGCCGCCGGCGATGTTCGAGGGCTTCACCGAAAAGCGCGTCGCTCTCGCCGAGGCAGAGATCTTCTGCCGCCTCGGCGGCAGCGGGCCGCCGTTGCTGCTGCTGCACGGCTATCCGCAGACTCACGTCTGCTGGCATCGCGTGGCGCCGCGCCTCATGCGGCAGTTCAGCCTGGTGATCCCCGATCTGCGCGGCTATGGCGCAAGCCGCGGGCCCCGGCCCGATCCCGAGCATCGGGGCCAGTCGAAGCGCGCCATGGCGAAGGATATGGCGGAGCTCATGTCGGCGCTGGGCCATGAGCGCTTCCTGCTCGCCGGTCACGATCGCGGGGCGCGCGTCGGATTTCGCCTGGCGCTCGATCATGCGGCGCGGGTCGAGCGCTTTGCCGCGCTCGACATCATCCCGACACTCGATGTCTGGGAGACGATGGACGCGGACAAGGCGCTGGCGAGCTATCACTGGCTCTTCCTCGCCGTCCCCGCGCCGCTGCCCGAGACGCTGATTGCCGCCGATCCCGACTTCTATATCCGCCATCTCCTCGACCGCTGGGTCGGGCGCCCGGATGCGCTCCATCCGTTGGCGGTGGACGCTTATCTCCGGCAATTCCACGATGCCGCGGTCGTCGCCGCCACCTGCGAGGATTATCGCGCCGGCGCCAGCATCGACCGGCGTGAGGATGGCGCCGACCGCGCGCGGCGCCAAGATCGCCTGCCCGGTGCTGGTGCTCTGGGGCAGGCACTATCTCTCGCCGCGCGCCGGTTCGCCGCTGGCCGTCTGGCGCCGCTGGGCGGACGATGCGCGCGAGGTGGCGCTCGATTGCGGCCATTTCATCGCCGAGGAAGCGCCCGAGGATTGCGCCGCTGCGCTCGCGTCATTCTTCGCGGGATCGCGTCTCTAGTCCCTCTCCGCGCGCAGCGGGGAGAGGGAAGGGACCCCGTGGCTCGTAAGAGTCACGGGGAGGGTGAGGTGTGTCCCACCGCGGCACCAGCGCATCCTCCATCGACACCCACCTCACCCGGCTCCCCGCGTCAAGCGCGGGGTCGCCACCCTCTCCGCCCGCTTGCAGTGCAAGCGGGCGGAGAGGGGCTATTTAAAGCTTCAGGGGATGGTTACCGGCGCTAAATAACACGGAATAATTTTGTTCTATAGAGTTTTTCACGCGCGATGTAGGATGCAATCCGTGAATTCACATGACGTATTCGTAGATTTGATGCCGCAGACTCAGCCTTACATAGAAGTCGCGAGCCTTGCCCATCGCTACAGCCGGTCACGGCCCGTCCTGGAGCGGGTCGATCTCGGCGTTGCCGAGGGCGAGATCGTCGCCGTGGTGGGCCGCAGCGGCAGCGGCAAGTCGACTCTGCTCCAGCTGCTCGCCGGCTTCGCGCGGCCTTCGGAGGGCCGCATCGCGATTGCCGGCCGCCCGGTCGTGGCGCCGTCGCCGGCCTGCGTCCTGATGTTCCAGGAGCCGTCGCTCTATCCCTGGATGACCGTGGCCGAGAACATCGCCGTCGGCCTCGAATTCGCCGGTCGCGGCCGGCACGCGGGCGAGCGCGTCAAGACGCTCCTCAAGCTGGTGCAGCTCGAGGATTTCGCCGACGTCAATGTGCAGCGCCTCTCGGGCGGCCAGCAGCAGCGCGTGGCCTTTGCCCGCTCGCTTGCGCCCGAGCCCGAGGTGCTGCTGCTCGACGAGCCCTTCTCCGGGCTCGATCCGCTGACCCGCGTGGCGCTGCAGCACGAGGTGCGGCAGATCGCGCGCCGGCTCGGGCTCACGCTGATCATCGTCACCCATGATTTCGAGGAGGCGATCACACTGGCCGATCGCGTCCTGGTCCTGGCCGGGCGACCCGGGCGGATCGTCGACGAGCTGCCGATCCGGCTGGACACGCCGCGCCCGCGCGACTCTGCCGATTTCCGGCGGACGCGCGCCCGCCTCGCCGAGCTCTTCCACCGCGCCGAGCACGCCGACGCACCGGGATTTCCCGAGCCGGCCCGCCTCGCCGTCGGCTAACGCTCCTTTCGCCCCAAAGCAGGTTTTGTCATGGACGAGAATGATTTTCCTTTGACCCGTGCAGCGCTCGGCCGCGTGTCGCGGCGCGATCTTCTCGACTACTTCGCGGCGGGCGGCCTCGCGGCGCTGGCCGCTGCGGCGCCCGGGCGGGCGGCCGCAGCCGAGGGCGACGACACGGTGCGCATTGGCTATCTGCCGATCACCGACGCCGCTTCGCTCCTGGTCGCGCATGCGCAGGGCTATTTCGAGCAGGAAGGGCTGAAGGTTGCGAAGCCGACCTTGATCCGCGGCTGGGCGGAGATCGCCGAAGGCTTCGCGGCGCGCCGCTTCAACGTCGTCCACCTGCTCAATCCGGTGCCGATGTGGATGCGCTACAACAACCGCATCCGCGCCAAGATCGTCGCCTGGGGCCACACCAACGGCTCCGGCATCGTCGTCGGTCAGCACACAGGGATCAAAAGCTTCGCCGATCTCGGCGGCAAGCAGATCGCGGTGCCGTTCTGGTATTCCAATCACAACATCATGCTGCAGATGGCGCTGCGCGCCGCGGGCGTCAAATCGGTGATCAGGTCGCAGACCGCGAAGCTCGCGCCCGACGAGTGCAATCTTCAGGTCATGGCGCCGCCGGAGATGACCGCCGGGCTCGCCGCGCGCAAGATCGACGGCTACATCGTCGCCGAGCCCTTCAACGCGCTGGGCGAGATGAAGGCCAAGGCGCGCATGCTGCGCTTTACCGGCGATATCTGGAAGAACCATCCGTGCTGCGTCATCACCATGCACGAGGACGACATCGTGGCGCGGCCGGCATGGACGCAGAAGATCGTCAACGCCATCGTCCGCGCCGAGATCTACGCCGCGCAGCACCGCGAGGAAGTGGCGAAGATGCTCTCGGCCGACGGCAAGGGCTACCTGCCCGTGCCCGGCAACGTCGTCGACCGCGCCATGAACTACTACGATGTCGGCTTCTACGGCCCGACCCACGCGCTCGAGCACGAGGCGCAGTGGCACAACCACCGCATCGATTTCCAGCCCTGGCCCTATCCCTCGGCGACGAAGCTGGTGGTCGAGGCCATGAACAAGACGGTGGTTGCCGGCGACACCACATTTCTCAAGAACCTGGATCCCGATTTCGTCGCCAAGGATCTGGTCGATTACGACCATGTCCGCGCCGCGCTCGCCAAGTTTCCCGACTGGGAGAAGGCGGTGGGTGTCGATCCTGCCCATGCCTTCGAGCGCAAAGAGGTCATCGCCTTATGAGCGAGCTGTCGCTGGCGCCAGGGCGGTCGGCCGGCGCTCGCGCGGAGCCGTCGCGCCGATCGGCGGTCGTGGCCGGGTTTCTTTATCCGCTTGTCGGCATGGCGGCGCTCTTCGTCGTCTGGTGGCTTGGCGGTGCGATCGTCGCAGCCGATCCCGATCTCAATGCGTTCAGCGACTTCGCGCCCGTGCCGGCGATCGACGCTCTCTTCCATCTCGTCGCCAGCGGCAAGATCTGGCCGCAGGCGCTGGCGAGCCTGTCGCGCATCGGCCAGGGTCTGGCGATCGCCGTGCTCATCGGCGTGCCGGTCGGCATCGCCATCGGGCGCAGCCGCAGCTTTGCGCGCATCACCCATGTGCCGTTCCAGTTCCTGCGGATGATCAGCCCGCTCGCCTGGATGCCCATCGCGGTCATGGCGTTCGCGACCTGGGATGGCGCCATCATCTTCCTCATCGCCGCCGCCGCGGTCTGGCCGATCGCCTTTGCCACCGCCAACGGGCTGCGCAAGCTGCACCCGAACTGGCACAAGGTCGCACGCAATCTCGGGGCCGGGCCCGCGCGGATGCTCTGGCGCATCACCCTGCCGGCCGTGGCGCAAGACATTCTCACCGGCATCCGCCTCGCCGTCGGCATCGCCTGGATCATTCTCGTGCCGGCGGAGTATCTGGGCGTCACCTCCGGGCTTGGCTACGCCATCAACGATGCGCGCGACACGCTGCGCTACGACAATCTCGCGGCTATCGTCCTCTTCATCGGCATCCTGGGTTTCGCTATGGATAGCTGCTGCCTTGCGGTGATCCGCCGCTACGCCTGGCATCCCGAAAACTGATCCCGGCGGCGCACCCGCATTTTCTTCCAACAGAGGAGCGATTACATGGCGACCACCACCACCAAGACGCGGCTCACTCCGGTCGACGGCCAGGGCCTGGCGCAGCTCGCGGCCAAGGGCAAGTCCGATCCGAGCCAGGTGCGGACGGCGAAATGCCGGACGGTTGCCGAAGGGCGCTTCCGCCACCTCAATTACATCCGCAATCTGCCGGTGCATGTTGTGGACGAGCCGCCAGCGCTGCTGGGCGACGACACCGCGCCCAACCCGTCGGAAGCGGCGCTCGCCGCGCTCGGCTCCTGCATCTCGGTGGGCATCCATGCCAATGCTGTCCATCGCGGCATCGCGCTGACCCGCATCGAGCTCGAGCTCGAGGGCGACATCAACATCACGTCGGTCTGGGGCGTCGGTGATCTCGGGCCGAAGCCGGTGGGCTTCACCGCCGTGCGCATCCGCGCCCATGTCGAGGGTGATGCCGATCGCGCCACGCTCGACGAGCTGGTGGCGCATGCCGTGCGCTGGTCGCCGGTGACCGGCACCTTCCGCAACCCCGTTCCCGTCACCGTCGATCTTGCCTGACGATCCCGCCATCAGCGGCCGCGCGCTTCCCGGCGCGGCCGCCACGACGTTGCGCGCCCCGCCGGTCGATCTCGCGGAGGTGAGGGCGCTCGTCGTGCAGCGGCTCGCGCCGCTCGCCAACCGCATCGATCTCGAGGGCTTCTATCCCGAGGAGGTGCTGCGCGCGCTGGGCGGCGCCGGCGCTTATGGCGCGCATGTCTCCCCGGCAGGCGGCGGGCTCTGGGACGGCGTCCGCGCCCTCGCCCTCGTCGCCGAGGAATGCCTCTCCACCGCCTTCTGCATGTGGTGCCAGGACGCCTGCGCCTGGTATCTGGCACTCACGCCGAACGAGGCGTTGCGCAGGGATTATCTCGGCCGCGTCGCGAGCGGCGAGCTGCTCGGCGGCACCGCGCTTTCCAACCCGATGAAGGCCTTCTCGGGTATCGAGCCGATCCGCCTCAAAGGGCGCAAGGTGGACGGCGGCTACCGTGTATCCGGCGTCGTTCCCTTCGTCTCCAATCTCGGCCCCGGCCACGTCTTCGGCGCGATTTTCGCCGACGAGGACGGCAGTCACGTCATGGCGCTACTGGACACCGACATGGAAGGGGTGAAGGCGAAGCAGCGCGCGAGCTTTGTCGCGCTCGACGGAACTCGCACCTGGGCCGTAGCGCTGCACGACTGCCTGGTGCCGGAGGAGCGCGTGCTCTCGGCGCCGGCAGAGGATCTCATCCCGCGCGTCCGGCCGAGCTTCATCCTGCTGCAGAACGGCCTTGGCATCGGTGTGATGCGCGACTGCCTGGCGATGATCGAGCGGGCAGGGCGGTCGCTGGGCCATGTCAACCGCTACCTGCCCGAGCAGGCCGAGCCGCTGGCCGAGGCGCTCGATGCTTTGGAGCGCGAGACCGAGGCGCTCTCATTGACGCCGCTCGAAACCGACCGGGAGTATCTGCGCCGCGTGCTGAAGTCGCGGATCGATGCCGGCGACTGGGCGGTCCGGGCGGCGCATACGGCACTCCTCCATCTCGGCGCCCGCGGCTATGTGCGTACCGCCCGCGCCCAGCGCCGCCTGCGGGAAGCCTATTTCGTCGCCATCCTGACGCCGGCCGGCAAGCATCTGCACAAGGAGCTGGCGGCGCTCGAGAGCGGCGAAGCGCAATAGCGTCGATTATTCGCGGCTACCGAACAATCTGTTTTTGATTTCGGCGCTCTCTGCGACGGGCGGCCCGAGTATGGTTGGGCCGCAACTCGTGCGCGCATTCATCCAAATGTCATGAAACTTTCTCGTTAGCGACATGCGCGCCGACTAGCATCGCGCCCGTCGCGTGCGGCAGGGGAGAGCTTTGCCGCCCGCCGACTCCTTTCGTTTCAGCCAGCATTTAGAGGTAGCCGATGACGTTGAAGCACTCGCTTATGGGTACGGCGCTTTCCGGCGCCGTGCTGCTTGCGGCCTATCCGGCGGCGGCGCAGACCAGCATCTCGAGCCAGATGCAGTCGCTGCAATCGCAGATCCAGCAACTCCAGCAACAGCTCCAGGGCCTGCAGGGCCAGGTCAATGACAGCCAGGCCGCGGCCCGCCAGGCGCAGCAGGATGCCGCGCAGGCGCAGTCCCAGGCGAAGCAGGCGCAGGAACATCCCGCCGGCGGCAATGCGCTGGTGACCATGTCCGCCGGCAACCGTCCCAGCATCTGCACCGCCGACGGAGAGAACTGCATCGCGCTGACCAGCCGCCTCCATTTCGACGTCGGCGATTATCTCAGCGTGCGGCCGCAAGGAACGACGCCGGTCAATCTGCATAGCGGCGCCAACGCCCGGCGCGCGCGCATCGGTGTTCTCGGCAAGTTTGCCGGCGACTGGAACTACGCGCTGATCTACGATTTCGGCGGCTCGACGGACGCGACGCCCAGCACCGGCATCGAGAATGCGTTCGTCACCTATAACGGGCTGAAGCAGGTCGGCGTCACGCTCGGCTATATCGACGTTCCCTTCACGCTCGACGAAGCAATCAGCTCCAACGACATCATGTTCATGGAGCGCGCCTCGATCCAGTCGGTGGTGACCAGCATCTCGGGCAGCGATGCCCGTTCGGCCTTCGGCTTCACCTGGAACAACGACCGCGCCTGGCTCGGCGCCTTCGTCACCGGTCCAACCGCGGGCACGAGCCATACCCAGCCTGAGCAGCTCGGCAGCACCTTGCGCGCTGCCTACCAGCTGGTGCAGACGCCCACGGCGACGCTGCATATCGGCGCCAATGGCGAATATCAGTTCCAAGGCCAGAACGAGCAGCTTTCGCTCTCCGACCGGCCCGAGCTGCGCATCTCGCCGACCACCTTCCTCAATACCGGCACGCTCAACACCGAGAGCGCCTATGCCGTCGGCCCTGAGTTCGCCGGTAATTGGGGCAGCCTCTACGGCCAGGCCGAGTACTATCACGTCGGCATCGATCGCAGGGGCGGCAGCCCGACGGTGAATTTCGACGGCTATTACGCGCAGGCGGCTTACACGCTCACCGGCGAGCAGCGGCACTACCTGCCGGCTACCGGCGCCTATGGCAGCATCACGCCGGCGCATCCGTTGTCCTTCTCGCGAGGCGGCGCCGGAGCCTGGGAGGTCGCTGCGCGCTACAGCTTTGCCGATCTCAACGACAAGGACGTGCACGGCGGCAAGCAGCACGTCTACACGCTCGGCCTCAACTGGTATCCGATCACCAACATCCGCTTCATGTTCAACTACCTGCATGGGCTGGTGGACAGGCCGGATGCCGGCGGCGCTCATTTCGACGCCATCGCGATGCGGACTCAGATCGCGTTCTGAGCTCGCCACGAAAGGCGCCGGGCGGTTCGCCGCCCGGCGCCTTTTCATTTGTCTGCGGGCTGCAAAGAATTTTCCTCATCCTGAGCTTGTCGAAGGACGCAGGATCGCTTTGCCGCTCAGCGGCTTGCCACCAGCAGTTCTTCGGCATTGTCGGGCGGGCGGAGGCCATCGCTGCGGCCGGTGAAATAGCGTTGAGCGAGCATCGCCGCCGAGATGTGCCGGGCTTCCTTGAAGCCAGCTTCGTGCGCCAGAGTCACGATCTCTGCCGGCGTGAAGAAGCTGATGAATGGCGTGCCGCTGGCGCGCGCCCCTTGCACGGCGCGCTCGAGTCCCGGACGCAGCTTGGGATCCGCGAGCTCCAGTGGCAGCAGAAAGCTCATGGCGAGCGTCGATCCCGGCGCGAGTGCCGCGATCTGGCGCAAGCTGGTGGCGACCGCCGCCCTGGTGAGATACATGCTGACCCCGGTCGAGGCGACGATGGTGGGCCGCGCGGCCTCGAATCCGGCGGCCGCCAGCCGCTCCCACCATGCGCCCCCCGTCTCGAAGTCGACCGGCACGAGCCGCAGCCATTGCGGGATGCCGAAGCCGAGCTCGATGAGGCGCCGGCGCTTCCAGGCCTGGGGACCGGGTCGATCGATTTCGAAGATTTTCAGCGTCGACGCGAGCTCCGGCTTGCGCTGCGCGAAACTGTCGAGGCCGGCGCCGAGGATCACATATTGGCCGACGCCGCTTGCGGCCCGCTCCGCGACGAGATCCTCGATGAAGCGGGCGCGGGCGACGATCGAGGCGCGGAAGAGACGCGTCCCGTCCGGGTCCATATCCGGGCGGCGGCGCCAGCCCTCTTCGGGTGCCAGCAGCCTCAGCCCGATCTCATCCTCGAGCACATGCGGCGGCGGGTCGAGTTGAACGTGCAGGGCCCGCCACAAGGCCACCCGCGCCGCGGTGCTGTCGGGCGCGGTCTGCTCATCCGGCATGACTGTCTTCCCCGGTCACGGTGCAGGACTGCAATTCCAGGATTCGTGATCGCTTTGCGGCACCCTGCTACCGCACCGACTGCACGAAATCGACCACCGCGCGGCCCAACTCCTCGTCGCCGGTGTCGAAGCTGGCTGTCTCCGAGATGTGGTTGTGGCCTTGAAGCCAGACGAAGCGGGGACATTTGCCGTCGCGCCGGCACACGGCGCTCGCCAGAGCATAGGTCGGCACCGCCAGGAAGACGGGATCGTATTCCGCGGTGGCGAGGAGCAGCGGCACCTTGCTCTCGCCGACGTGGGTTATCGGCGAGCGTGCCGGATAGAGGCTCGGATCCTCGCCGAAATAGGCGCGGACATTGGGTGGAACCCCCGGCGCCACCATGTATTCACCGCTCGCGAGGATCGCGCCCGCGATCCCTGCCGGCTCGCCCTTGCGCAGCGCCGCGTCGAAGACGTAGCTCGCCACGTGCGTCGCACCCGCGGAATGGCCGAAGAGGAAGATGCGTTGCGGGTCGCCGCCATAAGCGGCGGCATTCTGCTTCAGCCACGCCACCACCTTGCCGACATCCTCGGCGCCGGCGGGCCAGGGGGCCGCGGGGGCGAGGCGGTAATTGGCGTTGACCCCCAGCATGCCCTGCCGCGCGAAATAGCGCGCCACATTGGCATAGATCGC
>DATNDG010000097.1:0-4690 GCA_035553515.1 Allostellaceae bacterium
ACCGCCTTTGCGGCGTTGGTGATGCTCACGTCGGTAGCGTTGACGTTGATCGCCTCGCTGTACCACTGATCGACGGCCTGCATCAGCACGAGGCTGCCGCGCTTCCTGAGATCGGCGCCGACGATGGCCTCGAGCGAGCGCAACCGGGCGAAGAATTTGCGGGTGGCGGCCTTGCGCCGCTCCTCGGCCGAGGAGGGCGCGGCCGGGCGGGCGGCGGGCTGGGTGGCCGGGCGCGCGGGCGCGGCGGCAGCGGGACGCGGCGCCTGGCCCGGGCTCGGGATCGGCGTCGCCAGCCGCGGCGGGGCGGGCGCCGGCTTTGCCGCCGGCGTGGCAGGCTTCTTGGCCGGAGCCGGCTTCTTCGCCGAGACCACCGCCGCCTTCTTGGCCGGTGCGGGTTTCTTCTTCTTCGGGTCCGATTTCTTCGAGGCGGCAATGCGCTTCGGCGCGGCAGAGCTCATCGCCATACGCCTGGTGCCGGCTTTTCCGGCGCTTTTTCGGGCCGCTTCCATGCGACGTTTCATCAGCGTCCTCCAAGGCCCTGTCAGGCCGCCATAAAATTGGAACCCGGCCCCCCTGAGGGCAAGTGAAAACCGCAGGGTCCCGCCACCTGCGCGACAGGGCGGCGGCGCCCACCACTCATGTTCACTGAATGTTCGCAAAATTTCACGTCCTTTTCGCTGGGATATGAAATGCCAGCGATGCCGCACCCCACCTGCCCGCCCGCAGCCGCCGAAGACTGCCACCCAGAGGGGCGCCAGCGCGTACCTCTTCCCGCCGATTCCTCGCCCAAGGCGATGTGACTGGATTATCGCGCGGCGCGAGGCGACGATCGCGCGGCATGCGCAAGATCCTGGTCTGGGACGCACCGACGCGGCTCTTCCATTGGCTCGCCGCCGCGCTGGTCGGGGCGGCCTATGCGACGCTCCGCCTCGACTGGATGGACTGGCATGCGCGGGCTGGCGAGGCCTTGCTGGCGCTGCTGCTCTTCCGCCTGGTCTGGGGCGTCTTCGGCAGCGAGACGGCGCGGTTCTCCCGCTTCCTCGCCTCCCCCAGGCGCGCCTTCGCCCATCTTGCAGGACTCTTTCGCCGAGAACCCGACCGGCAGATCGGCCACAACCCGGCCGGCGGCTGGATGGTGGTGGTGCTGCTGGGCTTGCTGCTGGGCGAGACGCTGACCGGGATCTATGTCGGCAACGACATCGCCGATGAGGGGCCGCTCACCGAGCTCGTGCCGGCAAAGATCGCCAATGCGATCGATGCGGCACACGGGCTCTTCTGGCAGGCGCTGCTCGCCGCCATCGTGCTCCACCTGCTTGCGATCCTCGCCTATGGCGCGGCGAAGCGGCAGAACCTGCTGTGGCCTATGATCACCGGTTGGAAGCGGCTGCCGGAGAGCGCGACGCCGCCTGCGCTCATCGGGCCGAGGCGCGCGCTGCTACTCTTCGCCGGCAGCGTGCTCGCTGCGGCCGCGCTCGCTAATTTCCTTTAAACTGAGGGGCTTGGCAGCCTCAGCTCTTGGGCGGCATCACCTGACCGCGGATCTCGCCGGCGGGATGATCCTTGGTGTGAACGTTGATGTACATCTCGCCCGCCTGGAACTGCTTCGCCTGATCCGGGGTCAGCGTCGCCTCGCCCTTGAACGGGCTCTCGACTGGAGCGCCCTTCTTGGTAAGCCACACCTCCACCGGGCCGTTCTTGCCCTCGGCCGCCGGCCCGTGGAAATGGGCCATGGTGGCCGGACTCGAAAGGCCGCTATAGGTGATGTCCCAGGTCACCTGGCGCGTGCTCGGGTCGTAAGTGAGGTTTGCAGTGCCACTGCCCGGGCTCTGCACCGGCGGCACCTGCTGAGCGCCGGTGAGCGGGACCTTGAACGATTCGGGTGCGGCCTGGGCCAGCCCCGTCCAGGCGAAAAGGGCGAGTCCCGCCGTGAGCAGCGCGGCCCGCCGTGAGAATGCGGCCTTCATGCTTTCCCCTCCTTCGCTCGGTTTTGCACGATCGGACCGGGCGAGCATATCACGCGGAATTGAGTGCGGCTGCCGCGCATTGACCGCCGGCAATCACGATCTCGTTGATCTGGCTGGGCTTGCCCCTCAGGCGAGCGCCGTCCACCCCATGGCCAGCACGGTCAGGCCCATGGCTAAGGTGGCGAGCCAGCCGACCAGCGCCAGCGGCCGCGACAGGGTGAAATCGCCCATCACCTCGCGCCTTCGCGTCATCAGCATCATTACCACCATCAGCGGCACGGCGATGACCCCGTTGATCACCGCGCTCCAGAACAGCGCCTTGATCGGATCGATGGCGACGAAGTTGATGGCAATGCCGATGAGGGTGGCGAGGCCGATGGTGGCGTAGAACGCCTTCGCCTCGAGTGGCAGCCGCGCGAGGCCGATCGGCCATTCGAGCGCTTCACCCAGCGCATAGGCGGCGCTGCCCGCCAGCACCGGCACGGCGAGGAGGCCGGTGCCGATGATGCCGAGGGCGAAGACCGCGAAGGCGAAGGGACCGGCGATCGGCCGCAGCGCCTCGGCGGCCTGGGCCGAGCTCGCGATATCGGTGATGCCGTGCGTGTGCAAGGTGGCGGCGGTGGTGATGATGATGAAGATGCCGACGACGTTCGAGACGGCCATGCCGGCAAAGGTGTCGAGGCGGATGCGCCGCATCTCGGCCGGCGCCTGGTCCGGCGCGGCGAGGAGCGGCTCGGCACCGGGCGTCACCCGCTCATCCTCGGCCTCCTCCGAGGCCTGCCAGAAGAAGAGATAGGGGCTAATGGTAGTCCCGAGCACGGCAACCATGCCGGTGATGTAATCCTTGTCCCAGCTCGCCCGAGGCAGAAAAATGCCGAGCGCCACGTCGTGCCAGGGCACGCCCACGACGAACACGGTCGCGACATAGGCGAGCAGCGACAGCGTCGTCCATTTCAGGATCCTGACATAGCGGGCATAGCTCGAAAACACTTCGAGCAGCACGCAACCCAGGGCGATGACGACGACGTAGAGCCGGCTCGAACCGCCGATGATCAGCTTCAGCGCATCGCCCATGGCGCCGAGATCGGCACCGATGTTGATGACGTTGGCGAGCAGCAGCAGGGCGACGATGCCGCGCAGCAGCCCCATTGAATAATGCTTGCGGATATTGCCGGCGATGCCGTGGCCGGTGACCCGGCCGATGCGCGCGCTGATCTCCTGGATGGCGACCATCAGGGGATAGCTGAACAGCATCAGCCAGCCCATGGCGTAGCCATATTGCGCGCCTACCTGGGAATATGTCGCGATGCCGCTCGGATCGTCGTCGGAGGCGCCGGTGATGAGGCCCGGGCCGAGCCATTTCAGGAGGGCGCGCGGCTTGGCGCGCGCCGGCGCCGCGCCGGCTCCGACAGCGGGCGCCGCCTTCACCGCTTCGGCTCCGGCCAGGAGATCGGGCATCAGCAGCACGCCTCTCGTCATCTTCCAGCGAGCGATCCTCGCAGGCAGATTCCCCTTACACACCGCGATCCCGGACCGGTGGTTTCTCTGTCGCTCCGCAAGGTGCCAAAAGAGCCAACATCAGCGCGGCAATTTCCTCCCCGCCCCGGTTCGCGCCGGTCAGTTGAAAATTGGCCCTCTCGGGCCGACCGCGCCGTTTTGCCGGCATGGGTGCAGAACTGTCCAAGGAAAGCTGTTCTTCGCGTCGGAGCGTCGGCGAGGACGCGATGGGATATACGGCGGTGCGTCCTTCGGACAACCCGTTCGAGCGCCTTGCGATCGAACTCTCCGGGGCCGACCGCAGTTCATGAGCGAGCCGCCGCCCGAGCGCGAAGTCACTCGGCTCAGAGAGCAGGTGGAGCGCCTCATACGGCTGGCGACGGCGCGTGCCGAGGCGGGAGAAGATCGGATCGCACAGAAGCTCGCCGAGGTCGCCACCGAGATCGAGCTGAAGGCACGACATCTCCGGGCGCCGCTCGCGCGGCAGGTCGACGCCGATCTGCTGCAAGCGGAGGAACTGCGCCTGCGCGCCGAGGAACTCCATGCTGTCGCCGCTGCGCTCAATAATACGGAAGCCAGGGAGGGGCTGCTGCGCGCCGCCCAGAGCTGCGAGCGCGTCGCCGCCTCGCTCGAGCTCCTCGCCGGCAAGCTCAGGTAGATTGAAAGAAGGGAATGCTGGACGAACGTAGTGCGTCCTTCGACTGCGCGCTTCGCGCGCGCTCAGGATGAGGAACGTTATGTTTGTGCCATCAGGAATTTACCTCATCCTGAGCTTGTCGAAGGACGCAGGACAGATGTGCAGCGCAATCGCTCCGTCCCATCGTCTCCGAGAAAACGGTTCCGGGCCGTCAGCCCGTTTGCTCGCCGCTCGCGGGCGAACCGATGCCGAGATTCTCGAGCTGCGTCGCCATGGCTTCGTAGGACTGGGCGAGATGCTCGTAGGAGGCGCGCGCCGCCGGACTGCTCAGCTGGTCGAGGACGGCGCGATATTCCTCGGCCCGCATGCGATAGCGCCGAGCCCGCTCCAGGCGGGCGCTCGGCAGCGATCGGCCGAGATCGCGATCGGCGCGGTTATCGCACTCGACCGCCCATTGCTGAAGCTGGGCGCTCAACTCCGAGCCGGCGTCGCCGGTGCGCTCCTTCAGCAGGCGGCGGCAATAGCGGGCGATCTCTCGATAGGCGGTGGGATTCGGCATGGCTGGCCTCGTCTGAAACAAACAAACGACGCC
>DATNDG010000098.1:0-79279 GCA_035553515.1 Allostellaceae bacterium
CATCGACCCCGGCGCGATCGGCTATAGCGGCGTCTACGAGAAGGAGATCGCGCTGGCGACCGCCCATGACGTGGCTCGCCGGCTCCAGGCGACGCGGCGCTACCAAGTCAAGATGACGCGCACCGACGACGAGTTCATACATTTAGAGGACAGGGTGGCGTTTGCGCGCGCGCATGGCGCCGACCTCTTCCTATCGATCCACGCCGATGCGCTGCCGGAAGCCGGTGTGCGCGGCGCCTCGGTCTTCACGCTTTCTGAAAAGGCCTCGGACAAGGAGGCGGCCGAGCTCGCTGCCAGCGAGAACAAGGCGGATCTCGTCGGCGGGGTCGATCTCTCGCGGCACGAGCCCGTGGTGAGCGAGATCCTCTTCGATTTGGCGCGGCGGCAAACCAACAATCTTTCGATCCGGCTCGCCCGCAACCTCGTCGCCGAGCTCGGGCGCGAGGTCAGGATGCTGAACAACAGCCATCGCTCGGCAGGCTT
Source organism: Allostellaceae bacterium (assembly GCA_035553515.1). Taxonomy (GTDB): domain Bacteria; phylum Pseudomonadota; class Alphaproteobacteria; order ATCC43930; family CGMCC-115725; genus DAHUYF01. The sequence continues at coordinate 484 of DATNDG010000098.1, forward strand.
CGTCGTGCTGAAGGCGCCCGATATCCCGTCGGCCCTGGTCGAACTCGGCTGTCTCTCGAACCGCGTGGAGGACGGCCTGCTGCAGCAAGGCCCCTATCAGCGCAAGCTGGCGGGCAGCCTGGTGCGGTCGATCAACGACTATTTCGATTCGATGGCGAAGGTCTGAGCCGCGGCTCAGGCGCCGCGCAGGCGCTTCAGCCGCGCATAGGCCTCGGCCACCGGGCCGAATTCGCGCCGCTTGTCGAGATTGCCCCGGCCGCCAGCGCGGGTGAGTGTCAGCTCCAGCGCTTTCAGCAGCAGTTCGGCCACCTCCGCCTCGCGCCGTTCGCAAGCCTGGTCGAAGGCGGCGAGGATCTTGTCGCTAAGGCGGCGTTGCGGGCTCGGCATGGCGGGTGCCAGCTTACCAGCGGTTGGCCGGGAGCGGCAGCGAAATCCCGCGTCGGATGAAAAACGCGCTCGGCTGGCAAAAAAGAATCGCCGTTAACCATTTATTGACGAACCGGGCTTTACCTTGATCGTGCGGTTCGAGCCCATACGGGTCTCTTCCGCAAGTCCTTCGGGCTTTTCCTCCCTGAACTTGGGCCGCACTTCGTGTGCGGCCCTTTTTCGTCGCGCATCGGCAAGCGGCCTCTCAGGTCCTGCACCGGACGACCGCAGCGCATGACCTTCTGGCGAGCGCGGGACGGTCCCGCTGCCCGCCGTGGTTTGCGGGAGGGTGCCAAGCATGCGCCGAGCCACCATGGAGGAAACCGAATGACCCGTCTTCTTCTCACCGCGGCGTCCGTGCTCGCCTTGGGCCTCGGCACGGCGGCGATGGCCCAGACCAGCAGTAGCAGCAGCGGCGGCGGCAGCTACGGCACGAGCCAGGGCGCGACATCCAACCGACCGCAGCACGCGACCGATTGCGGTCCCGGCAGCAGGGCCTCGAACACGCCCGGCTCGGTCAGCAGCGCGAACGGCAGCCGCAGCGCCACCGCCAACGATTGCGGCGGCTCCGGCAGCACGGTCGCGCCGTCGCAATCAGGCACGAGCGGGCCGAGCAGCTCGGGTGGGACGGGGGTGCCCAGCACATCGGGCAGCGCGGAGAGTCCGGGCAACACCGGCCGCTGAGCGCAAGCGCCGGCCGCGCAGGAGCCTCGCCCGCGGCGAGGCTCTTTTTTGTGCTATAAACTCCACGTCGCCGGCGGCGGTGGAGCGGAGAATGATACGCAGATTGGGACTGTGCCTGTTCGCCGCGGCGCTCGCTGCGTGCAGTTTCACCACGATCGCCGACCGCTACGGCAACCTGTATGGCGACTGGTACAATCCCGGCGGCCATTTCGCTTGGCAGCTCGACCTGTGCGAGCAGCAGATGGAGCAGCAGAACATCCCGCTCATGCAGCGCAAAGCGTCGATGCGCTGCTGCATGCGCGACCACGGCGTGCCGGTCGACAATGTGCAGGGCTGCAGCGCCTAGAGTGCTGGCGGGCGCGCTCGCCGCTTGTTCCGCCAATAGACGAACTGGCCAACGAGAGCGGTCGCCAGGATGAGCGCATTGGTGACCACGAACACCCAGCTGCCGAGCAGCCAGCTATAGATGACGAAACCGATTGACGCGCAGAGCTGCCCGATGAAGAGCCATTTGGAGATGCCGCGCGAGGTGCCGTCGCGCCATTGCGAATAGACTTGGCGCGCCAAGGTGACAAGCAGGATCGCCGCCGCGCCCCAGCCGATCAGCTCAGTGAGCAGCGCTTGGCGCGCCTCGTTCATTGCGGCGCCCCGCGCCCCGTCGGCGTGCCGCGCGGAAGCAGAATTTCGAGGCTAGTCGGGATCGACAAAGGGGCCAGGCCGCCTTCCGTTCAGCCATGCGCTGATCACGAGCGCGCCGAGGGGGACTGCCATCAGCGACGCTGCGCACAGCGCCGCGAGAGCGGCGCCGACTGCCAGCGCCGGCAGCCCCACCGCCAGCGCACCAATCGCAATCGCACAGAAGAGAAGAAGCGACCACACCACGCCACGCTCCATCGCCCGACGCTGGCCGAACGAACCCCTGCCGAAAGATGTTCCGGCGTCAACCGGCGCGAGCTTCGGAGGTCGGAGGACGGAGACTGGAGCGAGCGGCGGCTTCGAGGAGCGATGGTGCTGCCGCACAGGATTGAACTGTGGACCTCTCCCTTACCAAGGGAGTGCTCTACCACTGAGCTACGGCAGCATCCGAGGCGCGAGGAGATACACGAGGCGGCCGGGATTGGCAAGGCGGCGGAACGTCGAATGGGACGCCTGTTCCCCCAGCCGGAACGCTCCAAAGCGTGCTCGTCTCGGTGCTGGCGACCGCTTTCGCGACGGGCTCCGTCCTGGCGCAATCCTACCAGGCCCGCAAATCACTTCATCGATCACATAGCCTATGGCGGGGCGAGGTCGTGCCTGGCCGGTTCGCCGCGCAGACCCCGCCGGCTTCCGGAGCGGCACGCAGAGAGCCGCCCGGCGGTGTGCCCCGGGAACCGGAGCCCCGCGCCGCCGTTCGCCCCCCAAGCACAATTGGGAGAGGAACGGCCTTGGCCCGCGCCGCCGCACCGGTAACGCGTGAGCAAGCCTATATCCTGCTCAGCGATATCCTCCGGGACGTGCTCGGCTGCGAACCCGTCAGCCTCGACGATGCGACCCCGGTCGAGGAGGTGCCGGGCTGGGACAGCATCGGCCAGATCGGGGTGCTGGCCGCCGCCGAAATCCGCTTCGGCGTCGAGATCCGCGCCGTGGAAGCGGAGCGGCTGACCCGGATTGGGGAGGTGGTCGATCTCATTTTGAAAAAGCAGCCCTACTTGCCCTGACGGCGGACGTTTTGCGCCGGCGGCCGTTGACCCGAACGGAGGTTTCGTTGTTCACCACCCCCCTGGAAGATGATGCCGCGACAAGCGACGTGCTGGCTGCCTTCGAAAGCGCGCGAACGGCCGGACGACCGCCGGTTGAATGCTACCGCGCCGGAGTCGAGGCCTGGCGGCGCCACCACCCTGATCAGGCGCCGGAATATGCCGCCAAACGCGCGGTCGCAGTCATCCTCGCGCACAACATCGAGCTCAAAGTCGGCGAATAGGGTGGCTTGACCGCGGCTCCGGTCCGCCGCACCATCCCGCGCCATGAACGAGCAGAAGAAGCCTTCCCCCCGCCTGACCCCGGCCGGGGAGGTCGCCGCGCGCTGGCGACAGGAGAAGCTCGCGGCGGCGCTCCGGGCCAATCTCGGGCGCCGCAAGGCGCAGGCGCGCGAGCGCACCGAGCCCGCTTCGCCGGGGGAGAAGCCTGCCGAGCAGGATTGACCCCGTCCGCTTGAGCCCCGCCGGTTCATCCCTTACAACCCCTCCCCGAACGATTACGATTTTCGCCATAAAGTCGCCCTAGAAGGGATGCTCGCGACCGCGTCCGCGGTCGGTAGCGCAGGGGCATTCGGGACCATGGACAGGATACGCATTCGCGGCGGCAGGCAGCTTTCCGGCAAGATCGTCATCGGCGGCGCCAAGAACGCGGCGCTGCCGCTGATGACGGCGGCGCTGCTCACCGACGAGACCCTGGTGCTGAGCAACCTGCCGCTTCTCGCCGATATCACGACGCTCTCGCACCTGCTGGTGCAGCATGGCGTCTCGATCACCATGAACGGCGCCGAGGCGGGTGAGGAGCGCGGCCACGTGCTGGAGCTGACGGCGCGCCGCATCGCCAGCACCACCGCGCCATACGACCTCGTACGCAAGATGCGCGCTTCCGTGCTGGTGCTGGGTCCGCTGCTCGCCCGGTGCGGCGAGGCGCGGGTCTCGCTGCCGGGCGGCTGCTCGATCGGCACGCGGCCGGTCGATCTGCATCTGAAGGGGCTCGAGCGCCTCGGCGCCACGGTCGACCTGCGCCAGGGCTATATCGAGGCGACCGCGCGCAAGGGGCTGGTCGGCGCGGAAATCATCTTCCCGGTGGTCTCGGTCGGCGCCACCGAAAATCTGATGATGGCGGCGACGCTTGCCGAGGGCGAGACGGTGCTGGTCAATGCCGCACGCGAGCCGGAGATCGTCGATCTCGCGCGCTGCCTCACTGCGATGGGCGCCGAGATCGACGGCGCGGGCAGCGACCGTATCCACATCCGCGGCGTGAAGCGCCTCAGGGGCGCCAATCACCGCGTCATCCCGGACCGCATCGAGACCGGGACCTACATGATGGCGGCGGCGATCACCGGCGGATCGGTCGAACTCATCGGTGCCGACGCGGCCTCGGTCGCGGCGGTGGCGCGGCTTCTCGAAGGCGCCGGGGCGGAGATCAGCGAGACGCCGCGCGGCATCGCCATCCGCCGCAGGAACGGCAAGCTCACCGGTGTCGATGTGATGACGGAGCCTTTTCCGGGCTTCCCCACCGATCTCCAGGCGCAGATGATGGCGACGATGACCACCGCCGAAGGCGCGGCGATGATCACCGAGACGATCTTCGAGAACCGCTTCATGCATGTGCCGGAGCTCTGCCGCATGGGCGCCAACATCAATGTGCACGGCGCCTCCGCGATGGTGCGGGGCGTGCCGAAGCTCACCGGCGCGCCGGTGATGGCGACCGATCTGCGCGCCTCCTCCTCGCTGGTGCTGGCGGGCCTCGCCGCCGAGGGTGAGACCATCGTCAATCGCATCTACCACCTCGATCGCGGCTACGAACATCTCGAGGAGAAGCTTGCCGCCTGCGGGGCCGATATCGAACGCCTCGTCGGCGATTGAGGGGCGATGGCCGATCCGCTCAAGCTGCGCGCCGAGGACGAGGAGGACATCGCGGTCATCTCGGCGATCCTGCAGGATGCGCTCGTCGCGGTGGGCGAGATGGCATTCCTGCCGGAGGAAAAGCGCTTCGCCCTGGTCGCCAACCGTTTCCTCTGGGAACCGCCGGCGGGCGGCCCGCGCCAGGATTTTGCGCGGCGCATGACAGGGCTGCGCTTCGACGGGGTGCGCTCGGTGCGCCGGCGCGGCTTCAATCTTCGCGACCGCGACCGGCTGCTGGTGCTGCTGGCGATCCAGGCAGAGGCAGGCGGCATCCGGCTCGACTTCGCCGGGGGCAGCAGCATCCGGCTGGAAGTCGAGAGCATCCTGTGCCATTTAGATGACCTGGGCGAGCCATGGCCCACCCGCTGGCGGCCCAGGCATCCCGTCGAAGATGACGCCGGCTAGAAAGCCGTCCAAGAATGCTGGAGAGGGACCGTGCGCGGTAACGAGACGCTGGTATTGGCGCTGCCCAAGGGCCGCATCCTCGGCGAGGTGCTGCCGCTGGTGCGGCGCGCCGGCATCGAGATCGAGCGGGAATTCGACGATCCGGACTCGCGCCAGCTCCGCTTCGCCACCAATCATCCCGGGCTCGATGTCATCCGCGTGCGCAATTTCGATGTCGCGACCTTCGTCGCCTTCGGCGCGGCGCATCTCGGCGTCGCCGGCAACGACGTGCTGATGGAGTTCGAGTATCCCGAGATCTACGCGCCGCTCGACCTCAAGGTCGGTCACTGCCGTCTCGTGGTGGCGGCGCCGGTGGAGGATGCCGGCCGCGACGATCCCGCGCGCTGGAGCCATGTGCGCATTGCCACGAAATATCCCGAGATCACCCGCCGCCATTTCGCCCAGCGCGGCGTCCAGGCGGAATGCATCAAGCTGCACGGTGCCATGGAGCTCGCCCCCAGCATCGGCCTCAGCCGGCAGATCGTCGATCTCGTTCAGACCGGCTCGACGCTCCGCGCCAACGGCCTCGTCGAGATCGAGCGCATCGCCGACATCACCTCGCGCTTCATCGTCAACCGCGCCGCGCTGAAGACGCGCGCCGAGGAGGTGACCGGCTGGATCGAGCGGTTCCGCGAGGCCGCCGATGCCGCTTAGCCTCGACACGCGCGCTCCGGGCTTTGCTGCCGATTTCGCCGCGCTGCTCGACGCCAAGCGCGAGGCCGAGGCCGATGTCGACGCGGCGGTGGCCGCCATCCTCGCCGATGTGCGCACGCGCCGCGACGCAGCGGTTATCGACTATACGCGCCGCTTCGACCGGCTCGAGCTCACGCCCGAGACGATGCGCGTGCCGGCGCGCGAGATCGCAGCCGCCGCGTCTGCCTGCGCCGGGGAGACGCTGGCGGCGCTGAAGCTCGCGGCCGAGCGGATCACTGCCTATCACCGGCGGCAGGTGCCGCAGGATGCCGATTACCGCGACGCGCAGGGTGTGCGGCTCGGCTGGCGCTGGCGACCGCTCGCCTCAGTCGGGCTCTATGTGCCGGGCGGCACCGCAGCATATCCCTCCTCGGTGCTGATGAACGCGATCCCGGCCAAGGCGGCGGGGGTCGAGCGGGTCGTCATGGTGGTGCCTGCGCCGGGCGGCGTGCTCAATCCGCTGGTGCTGGCGGCGGCCGAGCTTGCCGGCGTCGACGAGATCTACCGTATCGGCGGCGCGCAAGCGGTGGGTGCGCTCGCCTTCGGCACCGCCACCATCGCCGCCGTGGACAAGATCGTCGGTCCCGGCAACGCCTACGTCGCGGCCGCCAAGCGCCGCGTCTTCGGCACCGTCGGCATCGACATGATCGCCGGGCCTTCCGAGATCCTGGTCGTCGCCGACCGGCACAACGATCCCGCCTGGATCGCCGCCGACCTGCTGTCGCAGGCCGAGCATGACACCGCGGCGCAGGCCATCCTGATCACCGACGATGCCGCCTTTGCGGGCGCAGTGAGCACGGCGGTGGATGCGCATCTGAGCCACCTGCCGCGCCGATCGATCGCCGCGGAAAGCTGGCGGGCGCATGGCGCGCTGATCACCGTCAAGAGCTGGGACGAAGCGGTGCCGCTCGTCGACCGGCTGTCGCCTGAGCATCTGGAGCTGGCGCTTGACGAGGCCGAGAGCTTTGCCGCCCGGGTGCGCAATGCCGGCGCTATTTTCCTCGGGCGCCACACGCCGGAGGCGATCGGCGACTATCTCGGCGGACCCAACCACGTGCTGCCGACGGCGCGCAGTGCGCGATTTTCCTCGGGGCTCGGCGTTCTCGACTTCATGAAGCGCAGCTCGCTCCTCGCCTGCGATGCCGAGAGCCTGCGCGCGCTCGGTCCTGCCGCTCTGACCCTGGCACGCGCCGAAGGGCTCGATGCCCACGCGCTTTCGATCGCAATCCGGCTCAACCTGCCGCGCGGCGCTTGATGGCGGAAACGGCGCAGCGCATCGCCAAGATCGCCCTCGACGAGCGCACGGTCGTGCGCCGCAATGCCGATATCGAGCACGAGCGCGCCGTCGCCATCTTCGACCTCCTGGAAGAGAACAGCTTTGCCCCCGTCGGCGACGCGCAAGGGCCCTTCCATCTCCATCTCGGCGTCGAGGAGAACCGGCTGGTGCTCGACATCCGCTCGACGGCAGAAGAGCCGGTCGACCGGGTGCTCGTGCCGCTCAGCCCGTTCCGCGGCATCGTCAAGGACTACTTCCTAGTCTGCGAGAGCTATTTCAAGGCGATCCGCACGGCGAGCCCGTCGCGCATCGAGGCGATCGATATGGGCCGCCGGGCGTTGCACAACGAGGGATCCGAGCTGCTGCGCGAGCGACTGGCAGAGCGGGTGTCGGTCGACCTCAACACGGCGCGGCGTCTCTTCACGCTGCTCTGCGTGCTGCATATCCGGGGATGAGCGGGGATGGCGCGGCTTCCGTCGAGCGTGCTCTTCGCCTGCACCTTCAATTCGATCCGCTCGCCCATGGCGGAGGCGCTGCTGAAGCACCTGCATGGTCGGCACATCTATGTCGATTCCGTCGGCGTGCGCGACGCCGAGATCGACCCCTTCGCCGTGGCGGTGATGGACGAGATCGGCATCGATATCGGCAAGCACCGGGCCAAGACTTTCGACGAGCTCGAGGACACCTCCTTCGACCTGGTGGTCTCGCTCTCGCCCGAGGCGCAGCATTCGGCGGTGGAGCTCACCCGGACCATGTCCTGCGAGGTCGAGTTCTGGCCGATGCTCGACCCGACCGCGGTCGAGGGCAGCCGCGAGGAGATGCTGGAAGCCTACCGGATGGTGCGCGACCATCTCCGCCGGCGCATCCTCGAGCGCTTCCCGCCGGGGCTCGGCGGCGGCGGGCTCGTCTGACGCCTCTTGACCCGCCGCCCGCGCCCCACGATCTTTGGTGCGCCTTTGGACCCGCCGCGAGCGGGCCGGAACCCAGGGATGAGGAATGGCGAAAGAAGATCTGATCGAATTCTCCGGAACGGTGACCGAGCTGCTGCCCAACGCGATGTTCAGGGTCAAGCTCGACAACGACCATGAGGTGCTGGCGCATACTTCCGGCAAGATGCGCAAGAACCGCATCCGCGTGCTGGCGGGCGACCGGGTCAATGTCGAGATGACGCCCTATGACCTGACCAAGGGCCGCATCACCTTCCGCTTCAAGTAGCCTCGGCCGGACCCGAAGCTGTGCCTGACCAGCGCCTGGTGCTGGCGTCGGCCTCGCCCCGCCGGATCGACCTCCTCACCCAGATCGCGCTTTCGCCGGATCAGATCGACCCCGCCGGGATCGACGAGACGCCGCTTGCCGGCGAGCTGCCGGCGCGGCATGCGCTGCGCCTCGCCGAGGAGAAGGCGCGCGCCGTGGCACCCCGCCACCCCGGCGCCTTCGTGCTGGCCGCCGACACCGTTGTCGCCTGCGGCCGGCGCATCCTGCCCAAGGCGCTCGATCCGGCCGAGGCACGGCGCTGCCTCCTGCTGCTCTCCGGCCGTCGGCATCGCGTGCAGGGCGGCATCGCACTCGCCTTGCCGGAGGGGCGCGTGGTGAGCCGCCGGGTCGAGACGGCGGTGCTCTTCAAGCGGCTGGCGGCGAGCGAGATCGACGAGTATCTCGCCAGTGGGGAATGGCACGGCAAGGCCGGCGGCTATGCCATCCAGGGGCTCGCCGCGCGCTTCATCCGCGGCATCATCGGCTCCTATTCCAATGTCGTCGGACTGCCGCTTTTCGAGACCGCAAGCCTGCTCGCCGGGCACGGCTTCGTCCGGGCGCGGCACCTGCCGCAAGCGCCGCGGTGAGCACCACGCTGCTGCTCGCCTGCCCGCCCGGCGAGGTCTGGGCCGCGCTGCTCAGCGACGGGCGGCTCGCCGGGCTCAGCCTCAAGCGGGCGGGGGCGCAGGGACGCGCCGGCGAGGTGCTGCTGGGCCGCATCCTGGCGCTGAAGCCGGAGCTGCCGGCGGCGCTGGTGGAGGTGGGGCTCGACCGCCCCGGCTTCCTCAGCGCCGAGGATAGCCTGCCGCGTGCCGGTATCGCCGGCCTCACCCAGGGCCAGACGGTGATCGTGCAGGTGAAGAAGGAGGCGCGCGCCGACAAGGCGGCGGGGCTCACGCTCCGGCCCCGACTGGCCGGGCGGCTCCTCGCCCTGACGCCGGCCCGGCCCGGGATCGCCGCCGAGAAGGGCCTCGACGCCGCGGAGGTCCGGCGGCTCACGGCGGCGCTCGAGGGGATCCTGCGCGCAGGCGAGGGACTGGCAGTGCTGCGCGCCGCCGCGGGTGCCACCGCCGCGGCGCTTGCCGCGGAGGCCGAGACATTACGGGCGCGCTGGCAGGCGATCGAGGCGGCCGCCCGCGACGGCACGCCGCCGCAGATGCTTGAAGCCGGGGCGAGCCCGGTGGCGCTCGCGCTCGCCGAACGCGCCGCGGCTGAGCCCGATGCGATCATCGTCGATGACACTGCCGCCTTCGGCGAGGCGCGGCGCTGGCTGGCGCGCCACGCGCCGGCGCTGGTCGAGCGCCTCGCCCTCCATCGCGAGGCGGCACCGCTCTTCGAGGCGCATGAGGTGGCCGACGAGGTCGCCCGGGTGCTGTCGCCGCGCGTCGAGCTTCCCGGAGGGGCGGCGCTCGCCATCGAGGAGACGGCGGGTGCCACGGTGATCGATGTCGATATGGGCGCTGCGGCTTCGGGGCGCGGTGAGGCGGAGCGCACCATCCTCGCCTCCAACCTGGCCGCGGCCGCGGCGGCCGGGCGGCAGATCTGCCTGCGCGGCCTCGCCGGTCCGATCATCGTCGATTTCATCGGCATGCGCCGCCGCGAGCATCGCGAGGAGGTACGGGCGGCGCTGCAGGCGGCGCTCGCGGACGACGCGGAGGTGTTGGGCTGGACACGGCTCGGCCATCTGGAACTGGTGCGCGCGCGCCGGGAGGCGCCCATTGCCGAGCTCATCTTCGAGCGCGTGCCCGGCGGCGGAAGGCGGAAGACGGCGCTCACCCTTGCGCTCGAGGCGCTCGGCGCGCTCGCCCGCGGCGCGGCGGCGACGCCGCCGCGCGCGGCGCGGCTCCGGCTTCACCCGGAGGTCGCGGCGGCACTCGACGGTCCCGCCCGCACGGCGCGGCAGGAGCTCGAGCTGCGGCTCGGCCGGCGGATCGAGATCGCCGCCGAGCCGGGCAGGGTCCGCGATACCTTCGACATCGACCTTGGTTGAGCCTATCTATCGCGCATGAGCGACGGAGACCGAGGAAGCGGGGTGCGGCCCTGCCCGATCTGCGGCAAGCCGGCCCAGGCGAAACGCCGGCCGTTCTGCTCCGCCCGCTGCGCGCTGATCGATCTCGGACGCTGGCTCAACGGCGATTACCGCGTCCCGACCGACGAAGCGCCGGAGGATCTCCCGCGTGAGGAGCGGGAGGAGTAGGAAGGCCTGCGCTGTCTGGACAGGGCAGGGCATTTCTGCCATAAGCCTGCGCCCGTCCGGCACGGCGCCCAGGTAGCTCAGTTGGTAGAGCACGTGACTGAAAATCACGGTGTCGGTGGTTCGATTCCGCCCCTGGGCACCACTGCCTGAGTCGGCCTTCTCCCCAGGCGTGCGCCTACATATTATATCCTAGTTATATCCTAGGTCAGGAAAGGCTCTCTTTTGCGGGGAGCCGCGCGCACCGGTGCGCGCAGGATTCTCCCGGCTCGCGTGAAGGTTGCGCGCGCCGCCGAGGCGCGAGCAGCGCCGAATTTGGGAGAGGCGTCATGGCCGAGCCCGACCGCGCGCTCTTCACCGATGTCGAGTTCATCGATAGGCCCGATCTGCGCCTCATGGCGGAGCTTGTCGAATACTGGGACCGCAAGCGCGCCGGGCGCATCGGCCCGCGCCGCGCCGATATCGATCCGACCGAGATCGCCGCGCATCTGGCGCATATCTTCATGGCGGACGTGATCGAGGGCGGCGCGGATTTCCGCTACCGGCTGATCGGCACCCGCATCGTCGAAGGTCTCGGCCGGGACAATACGGGCAAGCGCCTTAGCGAGCTCTATCGCGATCAACCACGGGCGCTGGCGCAGCTCAAGGCCGTGTTCAGGATGCAGGTCGAGCGCAAGGCGCCGCTCTTCACCCGCGGCCGCGTGTTCTGGCTTCCCGAGGCAACGTATCGCCGCTTCACCGGCGCGTCGATGCCGCTCTCCGACGACGGGGCGACGGTGAACATCATCCTGGCCGAGATGTTCGTCGAGCATGGCGGCCGGCTCGATGGCGATGGCGGCGGTAGAACAGGAGAGGGCTAGGGCGCCCACGCCTCCGCGGAATGCCTGGCGCTCTCAAGCCGGCGGAGATCGTCGCCGGCTTGCGCGTCGCCAGCCTCTGCCGCGCGGCGATACCACTGCGCCGCAAGCGCCGCATCGGGCTTGACCCCTACGGTTTTCATTCGACGCAGGACAAGCGGATCGTAGGTCGCGCCGATCGCCCGCGCCGCGGCCGCCCCGTCCACCTCATTGGCACGCTCGAAGAATTGCCGCGCCGAGGCAACGTCGCCGGAGGCCAGCAGCTGATTGCCGCGATCGAGCAGCAGCGCGACGGTGCCGGCCTGGGCGGCGGGCCGCGGCGCGGTCGCGCGGTCGCTTGCGGGGCTGGCGCTGTCCCCGGTCGCTGGAGTCGAGGGCCGGGCAACCGCGACGGGAGCCGGCCTAGTGCTTTCTGCCGCGGGCGACGCAAGTGCGGCCGTCTTAGTCGGGGCGGCCGGCTGCGGCGGAGCCGCATCCGGCTTGGGCGAGGCTGGGCCTGGAGGCGGGCCCATATCGGCAGTCCGCACCGGTGCCGGCATTGGAGCCGGCGGGGACGGCGCAGGGCGCTCTGCCGGCGCGGGGGGGATTGCGACGATCGCCACGCCCTGCGCAGGTGCCGCCGCCGGGGCCGAAGCGGCGGCCTTCGCTTGCACCCGCGGCGGGATCCAGCGCGCCAGGAGATGGAGCTCATCGGGATAGCTGGGGAAGACTGCGAGGCAGACGAGGCCGAGCGCGGCGATGCCGAAGGTGATCTTGCTGAGCGCGGGTCCCGTTGTTCTGCCGCTTGCGCGGGGCGGTTCCGTGTGGCGCGGAGCCGCGGGCCGCGCGCGCTTCGCCTCGCGCGGCTGCGGCCGCTCGGGAGCGGGCAGCAATGCCGGCGGTGGCGGCGCCCGCGTCAGCGCCTCGATCTGGCGCAGGATGTTGTCGAGGCCGGTTTCGCCGACGATCGGCGGCAGGCGCAGCGAGGGAAAAACATGCTCGTCGCCGCGCGCAAGGCTACGCGCGGCTGAGGGTGCAGCTCGATCCCCGCTGCCTGACTCGTTCTGGATCAGGAGCGAGCTGATGTCCCGCGGATCCTTCGGCAAGCGGGCTCGCGTTAAGGTCAAATGGCCGGAGGAGAAATTCGCCCGCAAAGACTAACGTTTTCCTCATCGGTCCCGTCGCTTCGGTTCAAAAATTGCGGACGCCGGCATCACAAGTGTGGCGCCGCTGCAACAGGCTGAAACGAAGATTGTGAGTCCTTTTTATGCCATGACGCGGGTAGCGGGAGCGCTGATACACGCATTCCGTTGGTGGTGGGGAGCACAATGCGCGACACGGTGCATTATCGCGGCCGGGCACGGCACTGCCGGATGCTAGCGGAGCTGGCCACGGGGGCGTACATCAAGGACGAGCTGCGGCAGCTCGCCCGCGAGTTCGAAGCGGAGGCGCTGCGCCTCGAGATCGAGGCGATGACCGGCGGTCGCGGCGCGCGGCACCCTCACTTCGAGTTCTGAGCTCTGCCGAAGGCGCGGCGGAGGACGGCGCTTGGCCGCCCTCCGTTGCACGGCGTTAGAACCCGCAAAAATCTCACAGCCGCGCTGGCCACCGCGCTGCCAGCATAGGGAGAGTCGCGGCATCGCGAGATAGAGTGCGCGGAGAATGTTGATGGACGTCACATTTGCTGAAGGCAGCCAGGCTGCGGTGCCTGCAGAGGCGCCAATCGACAGGATCGAGCGCAGGCGACGCACGCTCGGCCTGCCGCCGCTGACGCCGGAAGCCCATCTCGCGCTTGAATGGGCGCTCTCGCAGCAGACACCGGGCGCGCTGCGCGTTCAGCGGCTGCTTGTACTCGGTGAGCAATTGGGATCGCTGGAGCTGCCTTCAGCCGATCTCGACGCGTGGGGCGAGGCGCTGGCGCGGATCGATGCGCTCGCCTATGGCGTACGGCTCATCGAGGCGCAGATCATCGCCGGCAATACCGGCACTGGCATCATGCTCCCTGACCGGACGCTCGATCTCGAGGATTGCTGATCCGCTACGACCGGCGTAGCGCCTTTCCGCAGCACTGCTGATCGGCGGCACGCCGCCGAGAGCATCCTCCCGCCTTCACACACCCTGTAAGAGGGCTTGCGCGACCGGCAGCGCCGCGGGATGTTTGCCCTTGCGAGACGTCCGGCGCGAACCAGCCGCGCGGGCAAGGGGAGGAGGATGCCAGGCAGGCGTTCCGGCGGCCGGCGGGCCCGGCTGGCGAGACCATGACGGCGCAGGAGGAGCGCCCGGCCGCCATCGAGGCGAGCCGTATCGAGAAATCCTTCGGCGGCGTGCGCGCGCTCGCCGGTGCGTCTTTCTCGGCGGTCGCCGGCGAGGTGCACGCGCTGGTCGGCGAGAACGGCGCCGGGAAAAGCACCTTGATCAGGGTGATTGGCGGGCGGCTGAGGCCCGATGGCGGCGCGGTGCGGCTCAAAGGCCAAGCTCTCGATTTTGGCCGCCCCGACGCCGCCAACGCACTCGGCGCCTGGACGGTCTTCCAGGAGCTGACGCTCTTTCCCTGGATGACGGTCGCCGAGAACCTGCTGCTGGGGCGCGAGCCGCGCGGCCGTCTTGGGCTCATCGAGACGCGGCGGATGGAAGAGCGCGCCGAGGAGGTGCTGGCCGGGCTCGGCATCACCCATATCGATCCCCGCGCGCTGGTCGAGGATATCGCGCTGGCCGAACGCCAGATCGTCGAGATCGTGCGAGTGATCACGCGCGACCCGTCGATCCTGCTGCTCGACGAGCCGACCTCGTCGCTGGTCGAGCGCGAGGTCGAGTGGCTCTTCGAGCGCATCGGGGAACTCCGCGCGCGCGGGGCGGCGATCATCTTCACGTCCCATCGCTGGAACGAGGTGAAGAGCATCGCCGATCGCATTACGGTGTTCCGCAACGGCGCCGAGGTCGGCACTTATGCCGAGCTCCCGGAAGACGAGGCGGTGCGCCTGATGACGGGGCAGCGGATGGAGACGCTGTTTCCGAAGCCGCCGCCGCTGCCGGCAACGGAGAAGGTGCTGGAGCTGAACGGGCTCTCCGGGCCCGGCGTCGACAAAGTATCGCTGTCGCTGCACAAGGGCGAGGTGCTCGGCGTCGGCGGGCTCGCCGGCCACGGCCACCGCCAGCTCTTCTTCATGCTGTTCGGCGCCGAGAAGCCGGGCGGCGGCACGATCGCCGTCGAGAACAAGATCGTGCGCATCCGCAGCCCGCGCGAGGCCGTCCGCTGCGGCGTCGGTCTCGCGCTCGTGCCGGAGGACCGCAAGACCGAAGGCCTGCTCCTCGAGATGAGCGTGCGCGAGAACCTCACCCTCTCGGTGCTGCGGCGCGTCTCGCGTGCAGGCATCATCCGTCCGGCGGCAGAGAGCGATGCCGCACAACGCATGATCGAGCGGCTGCAGATCCGCGCGCAAGGCCCGGGCAGCCGCGTCGGCACGCTGAGCGGCGGCAACCAGCAGAAGGTGCTGCTCGGCCGCTGGCTGCTTGCCGATTGCCACATCATGCTGCTCTACGACGTGACGCGCGGCGTCGATGTCGCGACCAAGCACGAACTTTACGAGCTGATAATGCGGCTGGCGCGGGAGGGGCGCTCCATCCTGTTCTACTCGAGCGACGCGGAGGAGCTGGCGCGCCTTTCCCATCGCGTGCTCGTCATGCGCGAAGGCCGTATCGCCGCCGAGCTTTCCGGCGACGAACTCTCGGCCGAGACCATCGTTGCTGCCGCGCTCAGAGACTCCGTTGCCGCGTGATGCCGCCAGGAGGCTGCGGCGCAGCCGGTCGAGCCATCGCCTCGGCCAGAACGCCGGACTGGTCCTGGTCTGCCTGCTGCTCGCCGCCTGCATCCTGGGCTATTGCGCCATCTTCCATGTCTCGCAGCAGAGATTTCCCGGCAGCTTCGAGCTCACTTCGACGGTGAACAACACCATGCCTCTGGCGATGGCCGCGTTGGGGCAGACCATCGTCGTGGTGACGCGCGGGCTCGACCTCTCGGTCGGCGGCATCATCGACCTGACGAACGCGATCGCCGCCGTGGCGATGGGCGAGAGCGCGGCAAGCATGGTCGGGTGGACGGTCGCCGTCCTGGCGATCGGCGCCGGCCTCGGCCTGATCAACGGGCTGCTGGTGGGCGTCGGCCGGCTGCAACCGATCCTGGTCACGCTCGCCACGCTGTCGATCTTCCAAGGCCTCGCGATCTGGGTGCTGCCGCAGCCCGGAGGCGCGATCCCGCCCGCCTATTCCGACGTGCTGGCCAATGGCGACTACCCGGTGTCGCTCTTCTATGTCGTGCTGGCGGCACTGCTCTGGCACGCCTTCCGCCGCAGCGCGCTCGGCGTCGCCATCTTCGCCATCGGCAATGACGAGCAGGCGGCGGCCGCCAACGGTATCCGGCTGGTCCGCACCAAGATCCTGGCCTATGTCCTGGGCGGCATGTTCGCCGCTGCCGGCGGCCTCTTTCTCGCCGCCACCGCCACGGCCGGCGATGCGACCACCGGCAACGGCTATACGCTCACCTCGATCGTCGCCGTCGTGCTCGGCGGCGTCAGCCTCTTCGGCGGCCGCGGCAGCGCCACCGGCAGCCTGCTCGGCGCCTTCGTCATCACCATGATCGTCAACCTCCTGTTCTTCGCGCATATCGATCCGCTCTATCAGGCCTTCTACGAGGGGCTCTTCCTCATCATCGCGGTCATCGCCTCTACCGGGGTCGGGAGCTATTTCAGGCGGAGAGGGTGATGAAGAAATCGATGGGTCGCTTCTTCACCCAAGAGCGGCGCCGGATCCTCTACGCCTATGCGGCGGCAGTGCTGCTATTTCTCGGCGGCGAGGCTGTGCGGCCGGGCTTCGCGAGCGTCGCCAGCATCGAGGCAGTCCTCGTCGTTGCCACGTTTGTCGGGATCGTCGCCGCCGGACAGACCTTCGTCATCCTGATCGGCGGCATTGACCTCTCGGTGCCCTGGGTGCTCAACGGCGCGGCGATCCTGCTCGTCACTGCGTCGCTCGGGCAGGACGCCCGCGCGCCCTACGCGCTGGCGCTCACGCTCGGCATGGGGGCGGCGGTGGGTTTGCTGAACGGCGTGGGGGTCGCGCTCCTCGGCATCCCCGCGGTGGTGATGACGCTCGCGATGAACGGCATCATGGAGGGGCTGACGCTGGGGCTAAGCGGCGGGCTCACCTGCACCGCCTGCGCCTCTTACGCGCCGCCGCTGGTGCAGGCGGCCATCCACGGCAACCTTCTCGGCGTGCCGCACGCACTTTATCTCTGGCTCGCGGTGATTCTGCTCGTTTCCTTCGTGCTGAGCTTCACCGCGTTCGGGCGGAGTGCCTATGCGATCGGCAACAATCTGCGCGCCAGCTACCTGGCCGGCGTCAGCGTGACGGCGACGACGATAGCGCTCTACACGCTGAGCGGTCTCTTCTCGGCGCTCTCCGGCATCATGCTGGTGGGCTTCGGCGGCCAGGCATCGCTCGGCATGGGCGATCCCTATCTCTTCCAGTCGATCGCCGCGGTGGTCATCGGCGGCGTCTATATCCTGGGCGGCCGAGGGCATTACCTCGGCTCGGTCGCCGGCGCCATCAGCCTGGTGGCGCTCGTCAGCGTGCTGTTGGCGATGAATATGCCCGATTACGGGCGCAGCATCATCTACGGCGTCATCATCCTGGTGCTGCTGCTGCTCTATGGGCGTGAGGAGAGCCGGTACTGAACTTCCGGCGGGCTTGGCCAGAGTCCGACCATCGGGAAACGGGCCCGTTGAACGAGGCATCAGGTCTCCTGTAGCCTCGCTTCGGGCGTGACGGCGGGGAAATGGCCGCGGGCCCAGGGGAGCCGATGAAACGTTCGCATTTCGGTGCGCGCGTAGCAGGGGGCTTGCTGCTCGCTTTCGCGATGTTGGCGCTGGCGCCGGGCGCGGCGGCCGCCGGTCTCGTCGATGAGGTCAAGCTCGGGCTGCTTGCGCACGATGTCGGGGTCCTCGGCGATCCCATTGAGCATGGCGCCGATGTGGTCGGCGAAATTCTCTTCGCCTCGCCGGATTTCCTGTCGATCATCGGCTCGCCGCGGCCGACCATCGGCGGCTCGGTCAACACTGCCGGCAAGACCAATTACGCCTATGCCGATCTTACCTGGACCGCCACCCTCTGGCGTCCCGATCTGCAGGAGGGCGATGGCATCTATCTGGGCGGCTTCCTCGGCGGCGCGATCCACGACGGGCGGCTTCAGCCCGTCAATCCCGGGAGCAAGGATCTCGGCACGCGCGGGCTTTTCCATCTCGGCGTCGAGGCGGGCTATCAGATCACGTCGACCTACAGCGTCGAAGGCTATTTTTCGCATCTCTCCAACGCCAACATCTCCCGGCACAATCCCGGCCTCAACAATGCGGGGTTGCGGCTCGGCTACAAATTCTGAGAAGGCGGCCGGCCCTAGGCGGCTCGCAGGATCAGGCGACCCGCGGCATCACCTCGCGCCAAAAGCGATCGATGGATTTCATCAGGATGTTGTGGGGCACCAGGCTGTTGTAGGTGTAGCAGAAGAGCCAATCGACCGGGATGCGGCGGCGGATGCGCTCGAGATTGCGCGTCACTGTGTCGACCGTACCGACCAGCGCGTAGCCGAGCTCGACCGATTGCTCGGGCGTCGGCGCGGCGCCGGTGACGGGATCGATGATCCCCTTGCGGAAGCCAAAGGGCTCGAACCAGGCGCGGCCGGAGAAAATGCCGGAATCCTTCCACAGCGCAATCGCCTCGGCATCGCTGTCGGCGATGATGACGTCGCGCAGCAGCCCCATGCCTTCGCCGCGCGGTCGGCCGGAGACCTCGGCGTAGACGTCGAAGAGCTTCCCCTCGTAGGTCGCATGCAGTGGCGGCAGGATGGCGGTGACGCCTTCCTTGGCGCACCAGCGGATGCTCGATTCCGAGCTGGCGAAGGGCTGAAAGACCGGTGGATGCGGCTTCTGCACCGGCTTCGGTACGACGCCCACTGCCTTCAGCACGCCATTCTCGACGCCGGCGCCCCAGGCGTTCGTTGCCTCGAGATTCCACGGCGTCTCGCCAGCCGGGATTTTCCAATACTTTCCCTGATAGGAAAGCATCGGCTCGGTCCAGCATTTCTTGATAATCTGGAAGCATTCCTCGAAGGCGGCGCGGTTGGCCGCATCGATCGCGTCGTGTTGATGCGGCAGCGCGCCGTGGATGCCATGGGTCTGCTGAGCCATGACGTCCACCCAGCGGCGCTGGTATCCGCGCGCAAAGCCGGCGCAGGCGCGGCCGCCGGTCATCTGGTCGAGGATGGCGATGTCCTCGGCGACGCGGATAGGGTTCGATGCCGGCAGCACGATGCCAAGCTGGCCGACGCGGATGCGCTTGGTCTGCAGCGCGAAAAAGAGATCGAGCAGCACCGGGTTGTTGGAGAGCTCGAAGCCCTCGATGTGGAAATGATGCTCGGTGAAGCTGACGGAATCATAGCCGAGCTCATCGGCGAGCCGCACCTGCTCCAGCACCTCGCGCAGCATCTGCTGATAGAGATCGCTGCGCAGTCCGGCCATTCCTGCTTCGATGTCGCGGCGATTGCCGACGCTCGGCAGATAGAACAAGGACGCCTTCACGGACGCTCCTCCCTATTTTGTCTCGTTCCCGCCGTCGGATCATGGCAAAACTCGCCGGGGCTGTATACCGGCGGGTCGGCGCGCTCAGAGCGTTGCGACCATCAGAGCGTTGCGGCGATCGCCGCCTCGACCGCATCTCCCAGCCGCTCCACCACCGCATCGAGCTCGGCCTCGGCGATGATGAAAGGCGGCGCCAGGACGACGTGATCGCCGCTCTTGCCGTCGATGGTGCCGCCCATCGGATAGACCACGAGGCCGCGCTCGAAGGCCTGGCGCTTCACCGCCGCGTGGAGGCGGAGCGCCGGATCGAAGGGCGCCTTGCTGGCGCGATCGGCGACCAGCTCGATGGCGCGGAAGAGGCCGCGTCCGCGTATGTCGCCGACATGGCGATGATTGCCGAAGCGCTCCTGGAGCCGCGCCGCAAGGTGGTCGCCGCGCGCGCGGCATTGCGCGACGAGCCCGTCGCGCTCGAGCACCTGCTGCACGGCGAGCGCAGCGGCGCAGGCGATGGGATGGGCGACATAGGTGTGACCGTGCTGGAAGAAGCCGCTGCCACCGGCAATCGCATCATAGATCTGCCCGGCGACGAGCACGCCGCCGATCGGCTGATAGCCGCCGCCCAGCCCTTTGGCGATCACCAGCAGATCGGGCGAGATCTCCTCCTGCTCGCAGGCGTGCAGCGTGCCGGTCCGCCCCATGCCGCACATGATCTCGTCAAGGATAAGCAGCACGCCATAGCGGTCGCAGATATCGCGAATGCGCCGGAAGTATCCGGTCACCGCCGGAACGCAGCCGGCCGTCGCGCCGACGACGGTCTCGGCGATGAAGGCGGCGACGCTCTCGGGCCCGAGGCGCAGAATCTCGGCTTCGAGCTCGTCGGCGACGCGCCGCCCATAGGCCTCGTCGCTCTCGTCCTCTCCCTTGAAGTGGTAGGGAAAGCAGGGCGCAATGAGCGGCACGTCCATGAGCAGCGGCTGGAACGGCGCACGCCGCCACATATTGCCGCCGACGGCAAGTGCGCCCAGCGTGTTGCCGTGATAGCTCTGGCGACGCGAGATGAAGCGGCAACGCTGCTTCTCGCCGATCTCTAGGAAATATTGGCGCGCCAGCTTCAGCGCCGCTTCGACGGCTTCCGAGCCGTCGCACACGAAATAGACGCGCTCGAGCCCGGGCGGCGCGCGGCGCACGAGCTGATCGGCGAGTGCCTCGGCGGGCTCGCTGGTGAAGAAGGAGGTGTGCGCATAGGCAAGGTGCTCGGCCTGACGCTCAATGGCGGCGAGGATTTCCGGATGACCATGGCCGAGGCAGGAGACGCCGGCGCCCGAGGACGCGTCGAGATAGCGCTTGCCGCTGGAATCCTCGATCTCGACGCCGAGTGCCGCGACCGCCACCGGCGTCAGGGCGCGCGTATCGCGCGGGAAGGTGTGGCGCATGCTGGCCTCCGCGACCGGCCCCGAGCCGCCTCCCGTCGGCGCAGAGGATGGTTGCGCCAAGCCGGGAATGACGCGAGGATAGAGCAAATCGTCCGGCCGGAGAACGGTCGGCCAGGCTGCGCCGCGAGGTTGCGGAGCGCCGCCGGGGAGGTCGAGGATGACGGTCGAGACGGGAGAGGGCACGCTCGCCGCGGATCTGGCGGCTCGCGTCGAAAGCCTGCCGGCGCTGGTCAATGGCGATGCGCGGCTCGTCGAGCGTGGCCGCTTCCTCAGCGTCGATCTGCTCCTCGAACTCGGTCGCACGCCCTATTACATCGCCATCGAGCACGGCCGCATCGCGTCGCTGGAACGCGGGCCGTTGCCGCTGCGCTCCTGGCGCTTCGCTATCCGCGCCGGAGAAGAAGTCTGGCGTCGCTTCTGGCGGGAGATGCCGGCGCCGGGCGAGCATGATCTCTTCGCGCTTGCCAAGCGAGGCCAGTTGAGCATCGAGGGTGATTTACATCCCTTCATGGCGAACCTGTTCTACTTCAAGGAGCTGCTCGCGGCGCCGCGCGGCCAAAGGAGCGCGGCCTGAGCATGGCGGCGCCGCTCGATCCGATCATCGGCCGCTACGTCCATGTGCGTCTCGGCGGTCGTGCGCATCGCCTCTATTTTGAAGAGGCGGGCAGCGGCATTCCGCTGGTCTGCCTGCACACGGCCGGTGCCGATGGCAGGCAGTTCCGCCATCTGATGACCGATGCAGAAATCACCGAGCATTTTCGCGTGCTGGCCTTCGATCTTCCGTGGCACGGCAAGTCGACGCCGCCCGAGGGTTGGGAGCACGAGGAGTACCGTCTCACCACGCGCTCCTACACGGAGGCGATCCGCGTCTTCTGCGCCGCGCTCGATCTCGAGAGACCGGTGGTGCTCGGTTGCTCGATCGGCGGGCGCATCGTGCTCAACCTGGCGATCGAGCATGCCGAGGAATTCCGCGCACTGATCGGCCTTGAAGCGGCCGATTTCCAGCAATCCTGGTACGACACCGTCTGGCTGCATCGCCCGGACGTGCATGGCAGCGAAGTTTGCGCCGGGCTGGTCTCCGGCCTGATGGCGCCCCAGAGCCCCGCGGCATCGCGCTGGGAGACGCTCTGGCAGTACATGCAGGGCGGGCCCGGCGTATTCAAGGGCGATCTCTATTTCTACCGCGTCGACGGCGATCTGCGCGACCGTGTCGGCCGCATCGACACGCGGCGCTGTCCCCTCTACCTGCTCACCGGCGAATACGATTTCTCCTGCGCGCCCGAGGACACGCTGCGCACCGCGCGGCAGATCGCCGGCGCCGAGACGGTGATCATGGAGAAGGTCGGGCATTTTCCGATGAGCGAGAATCCGGCGCAGTTCCGCCGCTATATCCTGCCGGTACTCGAGCGCATCCGCGCTCGAGCATGAAGGGCGGCAGGCAACGACAAAACAGCAACAGTCAGGGAGACAAGAGATGAAATCGGGATTTCGCGGATTGATCGCGGCGGCGGCGCTAGTGCTCGCCGCAGGTAGCGCCCATGCCGCCGACGCGCTCAAGATCGGCGTGCTTACCGATATGAGCGGCCCCTATGCCGATGTCGTCGGCACGGGCACGGTGGCGGCGGTGAAGCTTGCGGTCGAGGATATGGGCGGCAAGGTGCGGGGCATGCCCATCGAGGTGGTCAGCGCCGACACCCAGAACAAGCCGGACGTGGCTTCGGCGCTGGCACGGCAATGGCTCGACCAAGGCGTCGACGTCCTGCTCGGCGGCAGCTCCTCGGCGGCGGGGCTCGCCATCCAGGCGGTGGCGAAGGAGAAGAAGCACATCTTCCTGATCACCGACTCCGCCTCATCGGACTTCACCGGCAAGCAATGCTCGCCCTACGGCATTCATTTCGGCTACGACACCTACGCGCTCTCCAACGGCACCGCCAAGGCAATCGTGAAGCAGGGCGGCAAGACTTGGTACTTCCTCACCGTCGACTACGCCTTCGGCTATGCGCTGGAGCGCGACGCCTCGCGCTTCGTCGAGGCGGCCGGAGGCAAGGTGCTGGGCTCGGTCCGCCATCCGCTCGGCGCCAGCGATTTCAGCTCTTACCTGCTGCAGGCTCAGGCGTCGAAGGCGCAGGTCATCGGCCTCGCCAATGCGAGCACCGACGAGGTCAACGCGATCAAGGCGGCGAACGAATTCGGCATTACCGCGGGCGGACAGAGGCTCGCGGCGCTGCTCATCTTCATCACAGATGTCGAATCGCTCGGGCTGAAGACGGCGCACGGCCTCGATCTCACCACCTCGTTCTATTGGGATCTCAACGACAAGACGCGGGCCTGGACCAAGCGCTTCGTCAAGGCGCATGGCAAGATCCCGACCATGACGCAAGCCGCTGCCTATTCAGCGGTGCTGCATTACCTCCAGGCGGTGAAGGCCTCGGGGACGAAGGACCCGACGAAGGTCGCGGCGACGATGAAGGCAACGCCGATCAACGACATGTACAACACGAACGTCAAGATCCGTCCCGACGGGCGCGTGCTCAACACGATGTATTTGATGGAAGTGAAGTCGCCCGCGGAATCGAAATATCCGCATGACGACTACAAGGTCCTGGCGAAGTTGCCCGGCGACCAGGCGTTCCGGCCGATGTCGGAAGGCGGCTGTCCCTTCGTCGAGAAGAAATAGCTAGCGGGCCGCGGTGGCGCGAGCGACGCGCCGCCGCGGTGCCTGCGCTGGCGCCTGAGGCAGGCGCTGGCGGATCGTCAGCAGGCCGGCCCAGGGATCGCTCTGCAGACGCGCGAGCCGCCCGGGCACCGTGCGCAAGGTGAAGGCCGAGGGATCGAGGGTCGCGGTGAGCTCCTTCCAGTCGAGCGGGACCGCGACGGGCGCGCCGGCCCGGGCGCGTGTCGAATAGGGCGCGACGGCGGTCGAGGTCGGATCGTTGCGCAGATAGTCGATGAAGATGCGGCCTCGCCGGTCTTTCTTCGAGACGCGGGTGAGGAAGCGATCGGGCGCCGCCTCGGCAAGCGCCAGGGCCACTGCTTTGGCAAAGCCTTTCACTTCCGGCCAGCCCTGCCGGCGCTCGATCGGCACGACTACGTGCAATCCCTTGCCGCCCGTGGTCTTGGGAAAGCTCTCCAGCCCGAGCGCGGCGAGATGCGCGCGTACCGCATGCGCCGCTTCGACCACTTCGGCAAACCGCACGCCCTCGCCGGGATCGAGATCGAAGATGACGCGATCCGGTCGGTCCGGCCGGTCGGCGAGCGCGCCCCAGGGATGGATTTCGAGCACGCCCATCTGCACCAGAGCAACGAGACCGGCCGCATCCCTGATGAAGAGGTACGGCTCGTCGAAGCCCGCAATCCGCACCTGCTCAAGCTCGGACGGGATGCCAGATCCGGCATGGCGCTGATAGAAGCATTTCTTTTGCCGCCCCGTCGGGCAGCGCACCAGCGTGATTGGCCGCTTCGCCACGTGGGGCAGCATCCACCCCGAGACCGTAGTGTAATACTCGGCCAGCTCGCCCTTGGTGATGCCTTGCTCGGGATAGAGGACCTTGTCGGGATGCGTGAGATGCACACCCGCAATCTCAGCCATCTCTAGCTCTCCACCAGTTCGGCAACCAGCTTCAAGGGCCGCGCTTCGTGGCCGAGTTGCTCGCAAGTGCACTGCCGCGGCGCCTTGTCGGGCCGCCAGCGCAGCAGATGCGTGCCGTGACGGAAACGCCCGCCGGTCACCTGGTCGTAACGCACTTCGACCACGAGCTCGGGGCTGAGCGGTTGCCATTCGGCCGAGCGCTCGCCGCTCCAGCGGCTCGGAGCGCCGGGGCTGTTGCCGGTGAAGCCCGGCGGCGAAACCAGCGCCTTAAGCCGCCGGGTGAGCCGTGGCCGCTCGTCATTGGCTATGGTCGAGGTGAATTCCACATGGTGCAGCTTGCCGTCCGGTTCATAGAGGCCGAGCAGCAGGGAGCCTACTTGCTTCGTACCGCGCAGGTAACGGAAGCCGCCGACGACGCAATCGGCGCTGCGCTGCTCCTTGACCTTGAGCATGGCACGTTCGCCCGGCAGGTATGGCTCGTCGAGGCGCTTGGCGACGATGCCGTCGAGCGCCCCACCCGAGCGCGAAAGCCAGCGCCGCGCCGTAGCATGGTCACGCGTTGCCGGCGAGAGCCGCAGCGCTCGGGAAGCGGGCAGTTCGGCGAAGAAGCTTTCGAGCGCGGCGCGCCGCCGGGCGAGCGGCTTCTCGAGGAGCGATGTGCCCGCGGACCCCAGCAGCAGGTCGAAGAGGATGAAGATCGCCGGCGTCTCCCTGCTGAGCTTGCGGATCCTGCTCTCGGCGGGGTGGAGCCGCATTTGCAGCGCCTCGAAGGCGAGCGTATCGCCAATCGGGATCGCCAACTCGCCGTCGAGCACGAAGCGCGTCGGCGGAAGATCGGCAAGCGCCGCCACCATTTCGGGGAAATAGCGGGTGAGCGGCTTTCCTGATCTGGCGCGCAACTCGACCTCGCCGCCGGAGCGGAAGGCAAGGCAGCGGAAGCCATCCCATTTCGGCTCGAACTGCCAGCCGTCCTCGCTCGGCAAATCGGCCACGAGCTTCGCCTCCATCGGGACTGTCGTAACCGGCACCGCAAGCGCTTCAAGGCCAAGCTCGCCGAGCTTTCTGCGCGCTGCACCCCGCGCCATCGCTATGAACTCCTTGTCGCCGATCCCTTCCCATTGAACGGGGGACGCGCGTGCTCGTCCCTTCACCCCCTTATCGCAAGGCCGCGTTCTTCCTGAGGTGCCGGACGCGCACGCGCGAGATCGACCAGCACGCGTCGCCAATGGCGCCAACGGTCGAGGTAGAGACGGAGATCGGCGAAAAGAGCGGGATAGCAGGTGCCGTCGGCGCGACGGCAGCGGATGGTCGCGATCTGCCGGCGCGTCATGCGCCGGTAGAAGGCGACGTTGCCGGCCGCCTCGAGCACCGCCACCGAAGCTGCCGAGCCGAACCAGGCGAGCAGCAATTCGGGCTCGGGGACGGGCCCGTCGAAGCGACGCTCGAGCACGGCAAGGCGGGCGAGGGGCGTGTCTGGCATGGACAAGGCTCTATGCGCTGTGCATGACAGCAACTGATACTATGCAAAGTGCATAGTATGCGGGCAAAAAAATTCAGCGCTTATAGGTCCACTCGACGGGCGAGGCCCAGGTGACACGGACATCGACGATCGGTGGCGCATTGAATGAGATGAGGGTGAAATGCCCTTTGCGCGAGCCCGGTGTCAACGTCTTCAAAAGCCGGCGTCCATCGTCGGTATCGAGGACACATTCGCGGTGCAGGAAGTCTTGAGGCGGGCCGCCTTCCCGGCGCACGAAGATGATTTCGTTGTCGCGATAGGCGGGATAGTTGCTGTCGCCCCGCACCTTGAAGGCCGCATAGTCGCCGTACACTCCTGGCGGGAGTTCAACCTCTTCGATCCCCCCGGAGCCCACGCCTTCGTCAATCGGATATACCAACCAGCCTGCTCCTACATACCCCGATACAGGGACTCTTAGATTTGACGACAGGGAACCCTCGCCGGTCAAGAGCCACTGCCAGTTCACCTTGAAGGCCTGGGCGTAAAGCTGCGCGCGGGCAAGCCCGAAGCCGCGCGAGCCGTTCTCATGCGCGAGATAGGTGGGGATCACCCAGCCGAAGCGGCGTGCCGCAGCGGTGGCGTCTTCATAGCCCGCTTCGAGCCGCGCACGGCGGAGCCGCTTCGCCTGATCTTCGCTCACCGCTGCACACTATGCATTTTGCATTGCAGTTCGCTATTCGTTCTGCATAATTTATCCCATGCCCTTGTCCCGTGCAACCGCCGCGCTGCTCGCGCTGCCCGCGGTCCGGCCCGCGAGTTCCGCCCCATGCGCCTGAGCCAAACCCTGCTCGACACGGTCGAGGCGGCGCTGCCGCAAGCGAGCGAGACCGGACTAGCAACGCGCGCGGTGCATGATCGCGTCGGCGGCTGGAATCGCACAACGATCCGCCACGCGCTGCGAGAGCTCATCCGGCAGCGCCGGGCTGCCTTCAGCGGAAGGGATCGCCATCGTCGCTATCGCCGCGCGGCGCCGGGCGGGGCGCCGCAGCCCGCGCCGCAGCTCGAGGGGCCGACGGCCACGCCGCCGAAGCCGGCTCGCTCCTGGGCAGACTATGCGACGCGCGGCGATGGCAGCGTGCGTGCGCCGGACGAGAGCGCGGTTGCCGCGGCGATGCGGCGGCTCGGTCTGCGCTATCGCGATGTCGACGCGGCGGCTTTGCTCGCCGAGGAGCGCATGGCCGGCTGGTTCCGACGACCGCGGAGCAATGCCGAGTTGACGCGCGCCGTGTTCGGCGATCCTGCCCCAAGACAGTTGGCCGGTCGGAGGACCCGATGAGCAGGACCCGGGCGCAAGAGGAGCGCGCCGCGCTCCAGCAGCAGGAGAACCTCCGCCGGGCGCGGCTTGCCGCGCTCGAGCGCGACCATTTCGAGCGCACGCGCCACAGCCTGCTGCTCGGCGGCCACGAGCTTGGGCATGTGAAGGCCACGGCGGAGACCGAGGCGCGGCTCAGGCCCGATCCGATCGCGCGGCTTGTGGCCAACGAGACCCTGACCGCCGAGCAGGGCCGTGCGGCGGTCGAGATCCGCATGATCTTCGAGCGCATCTCCGCCGCGCTGCTGGCGCGTGCCGGTAATCTGGAGTTGCGCGGCCCCCGAGGTTCCTCAAGCGTGGCGGAACGAGTGGCGCTGCTTCACGCGCGGCGCTACCTCCCTTGGGCGCGCTATCTCGCCGGGCAGCCGGCAGAAGAGCCGCCGCGCGCCGGCGCCTGGTCCCGCCTCGGGATGAAGCCGTCCAAGAGCGGACGCTGCGCCGAGGCGCTAGAGATCGCGATAGAGGTGGTGATCGATCAGCGCTCGCTGGGCCAATGCGATGCGGGTCGGCACTGGCGCAACGGCACGGCGGGAAAGCTGCTGGCCTATGCGCTTGCTGTTTATGCCGACATCGCCGGCTGGGAGCGCGGCGGCGCGGCGATCGCCGCATTCGAGGCATGGTGGGTGAAGCGGCAGGCACGGAAGCCGCGTCCGGCCTCAGCGCAGCCCGGCGACCGAGCGGATGCCGCCGCGGCGAAATCACCGTGAGCGGCGCGGCACCGGGGTGCTTGACATTTTCGTTATCCCCGTTTTCTGCGGATAAGTCTGTGGATGAGCGCGCCTGTTGGGGATAGCGCCTGGGTTGACGCGTGCTGCGTGTTTTTTAGGCAGATCGGGTGGACTCGCGACCCCGGGGCGATAAGTCTCTGACAACAAAAGAGTATATCGCCGTTCCCTATGACAAATTGTAGCCGAAACGTAAATGGATCGTAACGGATCGGCGCGTCGAGCGCGGTTTCATTGCTGTGGACAGCGGGCGCCGACCGCCGCGGGCCTCCCGCCGAAATGCTTGATCGGTCAAACGCTTGGCGTTGCCACCCTGGCATTCACGGAGCATCAGCAAAATCAACCTACACTGCGGATCATGACCCGCGGCGTCTGGATACTGGCAACATGGTTGGTAACGAAGCACGGGGCTAACGCGCCCTATGCCGTCCACACGCGCATCATGGCGATGCGGCGAGCGCTGGCGGAGCAGGAGCGGATCACCTTCTGGCTTCGCGTTGACGATGCGGTCCGAGCGTGGGGCAGCGGCCCCGGACCTGCCGACACTCTTCACTGAACGCAGCGCGTCGAGCGCGGGCATAAAGCGCCCGATTGTGCTAAAGAGGGCGCCATGCTGCCCCTCCGCGCGCTGCTCGAACGAGGCAGGATCCTGCGGGATTTCGCGGGCTATGCGATCCGTCGCTTCGCCGCCGACGGCTGCTTTACCGGCGCAGGCGCGCTGAGCTACACGAGCCTGGTGGCACTGGTGCCAGTGACCGCGATCGCCATCTCGGTGCTCTCGGCGGTTCCGGTCTTCGCCGCCATGCGCGATCAGCTCCTTGCCTCGCTCTTCAGCGCCTTCGTGCCGGAGGTCGGGGCCGAGGTCGAATGGTGGTTCCGCTATTTTGCCGGAACCTCGGTACGCACCACGACGATCGGCGTCATGGCGCTCGCCGTCACCGTGGTGTTCCTCCTGGCCACCATCGAGGACCAGCTTCATCGCATCTGGCGCGTGGAATCGCCGCGCTCCTGGCTGTACCGCGTCCTCGCTTACTGGGCGATCATGACGCTGGGCCCCTTGCTGTTGGGCGTAAGTTTCTCGCTACCCACCTATATCGACCTCGTCGCCCGCCATGCCGGGCTCAATGCCTCGGGGCTGTCGCGCAGCCAAGATTTGCACGAGATGCTGCGACTTCTGCCCTTCTGCCTGGAGACGGCGACATTCACGCTGCTCTACGCCCTCATCCCCAACTGCTCGGTGCGCTGGATCGAGGCTTTCGCCGGCGCCATCGTCGCGGCGCTGCTCGTCGAGCTGCTCAAGATCGGCTTCGGCCTCTACATCGCCTATCTCTCGACCTACCGGGCGGTCTACGGCGCGCTTGCGGCAATCCCGATCTTTCTGCTGTGGATGTATGTTGTCTGGAGCGCCGTGCTGTTCGGGGCGGTGGTCGCGGCTGCGCTGCCCGAGTGGCGCCTCGACAAGCGCGATTCGGCGACGCCACCCTTGGCGGCGCGGCTTGCGCTAAGCCTCGCACTGCTCGCCGAGTTCGCCGCACAGATGCGCGAGGGCGGCACCCTCCCGATCGCGACACTGGCCGAGCGGCTCGGGGCTGCCACCGCGGCCATCGATGACGAGCTCACGCTGCTGCGCAAGGCAGGCTTCGTCGCGCAAGCCGCCGATGGCGGTTGGCTGCTGGCGCGCGCGCTCGAGGGGACGACCCTGCTCGATCTCTATCGCGCGCTCGGCCTGCCGCTCGTCCTCGCGCTCGAAGCCGAGCCGGCGCTTCCCTGGCAGGCACGAATCGCCCCGGCTCTGGCGCGCGTCGCGGTTGCCGAAAGCGGTGCCTTTGCCGTGACCTTGAGCGAGCTTATCGGCAGCGGCGTGCCGGTTGCACCCTTTCCGCAGCCGCAGCTGCATCGCCGAGCCTAGGATCGGATTCTAGCCGAGCTTGCGGCGAACCTCGTAAGGGTGTTTTGCGCCCCAACGTTCGAGGAAGGCGGTGAGCTCGGAGTCGGGCGGGTCCGGCAGCACGACGCGCAGCTTCACATACTGATCGCCGATCTTGCTGCCGCCGGCGATACCCTTGCCTTTGAGGCGCAGGCTCGCGCCGCTGTTGGAGCCGCGCGGCACCTTGACTGCGACCGCGCCGTGGATCGTCGGCACCGTGACCGTGGCGCCCAACACCGCCTCGGTCAGCGTCACCGGCAGCTCGACATGAATGTCGCGCTCCTTGCGCTGGAAGAAGGGGTGCGGCTCGACCTCGATCTCGAGATAGAGGTCGCCGGGAGCGATGCCCCGCGGGGCGCGCGGCCCCTGGCCTTTGAGGCGCAGTGTCTGGCCGCTCTCGATACCGGTTGGGATCGCAACATCGATGCTGCGGCCATCCGCGAGCGTCACCCGGCGCTTGCCGCCGAGGGCGGCATCGAGGAAGGCGAGCCGAAGCGTCTGGCTGATATCGCCGACGCGTTCCTCGCTCTCGCGGCGGCCGCGGCTCAGGATTTCGGAGATGATCTCGTCGAAAGAAAAGCCGCCGGCGGCGCGCTGATAGGCACGCGCGCCGGGGCCGTGCGGGCGGAAGCCGCGCTCGCCCCCCGAAGCATCGATCTCGCCCCGGTCGAAGCGCGCGCGCTTGGCCGGATCGGACAGCAGATCGTAGGCGGCGGTGACCTCCTTGAACTGCTGCTCGTTGGCGCGGTTGCCCGGGTGGAGATCGGGATGGAGTTTCTTCGCCAGCCGGCGATAGGCCTTCTTGATCGCATCGTCCGTGGCCTCGCGGGGAACGCCGAGGACGATGTAAGGGTCTCTCATTGCCAAGTCTGCTCGCCGCTCCTGTTGTCTCGTGGCCGGCGGAGCCCATCTTGACCGTATCGACCACACGGGGCAACCGGCGCTTCGAAAATGCCGCGCCCCGGTCTAAGGTGGGGCAAGACGGGGCGAGGATGAGCAGTATTCCCTGGCGCCAGCCATTCGACGAGTTTGCCGCCTGGTTCGCAGAGGCCCAGGCGCAGGAGCCGCGCGACGCCAATGCCATGACCGTCGCCACGGCGGGTGCTGACGGCACGCCCTCGGCGCGCATCATCCTGCTCAAGGGGGTCGACGAGCGAGGCTTCGTCTTTTTCACCAATTACGACAGCCGCAAGGGCGGCGAGCTTGCCGCCAATCCGCGCGCCGCGCTGTGCTTCCATTGGAAGTCCCTGCTGCGCCAGGTGCGGATCGAGGGCACGGTCGAGGAAGTGAACGCCGCCGAGGCCGACGCCTATTTCGCGACCCGGCCGCGCCAGAGCCAGATCGGCGCCTGGGCCTCGGCCCAGTCGCGCCCGGTGGCGAGCCGCCAAGTGCTGGAGGAGCGTTTCGCCGAGGTAGCGCAGCGCTTCGGCGACGGCACGATCCCGCGGCCGCCGCGCTGGTCCGGCTATCGCGTCCTGCCGGAGCGGATCGAGTTCTGGCAGGACCGTCCCCATCGTCTGCACGATCGGCTTATCTATATCCGCAATGGCGCAGGCTGGCGCAGCGAGCGCCTCTTCCCATGACCGCGACCGACGCCCTGGCGCGCGCCGGCATGCTGATGCGGCGGGCCACCTACGCCTCCATCGCGGTCGCCTCCGCGATGATCCTGGTGAAGCTCGCCGCCTGGCTGATGACGGATTCGGTGAGCCTGCTGTCGAGCCTCATCGATTCGCTGCTCGACGCGGCTGCGTCGCTGGTCAATCTCGTCGCGGTGCAGCAGGCGCTGGTCCCGCCTGACCGCGAACACCGCTTCGGCCATGGCAAGGCCGAGCCGCTGGCCAGCCTGGGGCAGGCGGCCTTCATCACCGGCTCGGCCGTGCTGCTGATCATCCAGGCGCTACAGCACATCCTGACGCCGCAGCCGGTCAGCAATACGGGCATCGGCATCGCCGTGATGGTCTTCGCCATCGCCGTTACTTTCGCGCTCGTCGGCTATCAGCGATACGTCGTCCGCCGCACCGGCTCGCTGGTGGTGAGCGCCGACGAGTTCCACTACCGCACCGACCTCGTGCTCAACGGCAGCGTCATCGTCTCGCTGGTGGCGACGCGCGAGCTCGGCTGGGTCTATCTCGACCCGCTGTTCGGTGCGGCCATCGGCGTCTGGATCGTCTATGGCGCCTGGGGGGTCGCGAAGAGGGCAATGGTCCAGCTCATGGATCGCGAGCTGCCCGATGGCGAGCGCGCGCGCATACGGCAGATCGCTCTCGCGCATCCTCAGGTGAAATCGGTGCACGATCTGCGCACGCGCGCCTCGGGACCCACCTCGTTCATCCAGATCCACGTCGAGATGGACGGCCGGCTCACTCTCGACGAAGCGCACCGCATCTCCGACGCGGTGGAGGCCGAGATCCTGACCGCCTATCCGCAGGCCGAAATCATGATCCACCAGGATCCCGCTGGCGTCGAGGAGCCGCGCCGCAGCTTCCCGCCGGCCCACGCCTCTTCTAAGATCGCCTCATGAGCAGCGAGCGCAAGACAGTCCTCCTCACCGGCGCCAGTCGCGGCATCGGTCACGCCACGGTGCGCCGCTTCAGCGAGGTCGGCTGGCGCGTCATCACCAGCTCGCGCGAAGGCGTACCGGCCGAATGCAAGCGCGACCCGAACTGGACGCACCACGTCACCGCCGATCTCGCCGACCCTGCTGCCATCGAGGGCTTTATCGCCGAGGTGAGCAGGCTCGTCGACGAGGGCGGCCTCAATGCGCTGGTCAACAATGCCGGGGTCTCGCCGAAGACGCCGTTCAAGGAGCGGCTCGGCTGCCTCAATGGCAATCTCGAAGACTGGCACAGCGTGTTCCAGCTCAACTTCTTCACGCCGCTGTCGCTGGCGCGCGGCCTTGCCGCGCCGCTGGCGCGCGGCAAGGGCGCCATCGTCAACGTCACGTCGATCGCCGGTCACGCCGTCCATCCCTTCGCGGGTTCGGCCTATTCGACCTCAAAGGCGGCGCTTTCGGCGCTCACCCGCGAGATGGCGGTCGAGTTCGCCCAACTCGGCGTCCGCGTCAATGCGGTGGCGCCCGGCGAGATCGAGACGGCGATGCTGTCGCCGGAAACTGAGGTGCTGATCCCGCGGATTCCGCTGCATCGCCTCGGCACGCCCGAAGATGTGGCCTCGACCATCTTCTATCTTTGCAGCGCAGAATCCGGCTATGTCACCGGCACGGAGATCTTCGTGACCGGCGGCCAGCACCTTTATTGACCGGTCGGGGCGGCGGGTGGCGTCGGTAGCCCTCGTTTCCATTCTTTCGCTCGATCGCGTCGGGCTGGTCTCGGCGGTCGCCGACTGTCTGTTCACCGCCGGCGTCAATCTGCGCGACACCGCTTTTGCCGTGCTCGGGCGCGGCGCCGAGTTCACCTCGGTCTGCGAGCTGCCTGAGGGCGTTGATGCGGCGCTGCTCGAGCGCGAACTCGCGCTCCTGCCGGAACTCGAGGGGGCGCAGATCCGTGTGGTCCCTTACGGCTTCGATCCGCTACCGGGGCCGATGGGGCAGATCACCCACCGCATCGAGGTGAGCGGTG
Organism: Allostellaceae bacterium; assembly: GCA_035553515.1. Lineage (GTDB taxonomy): Bacteria > Pseudomonadota > Alphaproteobacteria > ATCC43930 > CGMCC-115725 > DAHUYF01. The sequence continues at coordinate 33,637 of DATNDG010000098.1, forward strand.
GCGACCAGCTCGGCCTTATCGCCCGGCTCGCCGAGATCTTCGCGCAGAACGGGGCCAATATCGTACGGCTCGACGCGCAGAAGCTGCCGGATGCCGAAGGCGGGCACTATGTCACGCGCTTCTCGGTGTGGCTTCCCACCGACCGTGCCAAGCTCTGCATCGCCGCGGTCGAGAACACCGCCGGCAGCCTCGGCCTCTCGAGCCGTGCCGAGGCGCTTGTCTGAATTCGCCGTTCTGTCCCGGATAGACCCGCGGACGCAGGGCGCCTAGCTTCCAGGCATGGATGCGAGAACGGAACGAGGTCCCGAGGGGCGCATCGATTGGGCGGCCGCCGAAGCGGCGCTCGACGCGCGCGGCTACACGACGACGCCACCATTGCTCACGGCAGCCGAATGTCGCGCGCTCTCGGCGCTCTATCCCGAGGACGCCGCCTTCCGCAGCCGCGTGATGATGGCGCGTCACGGGTTCGGCCGCGGCGAATACAAGTATCTGAGCTATCCGCTGCCGCCTTCGGTCGAGGCGCTGCGCCAGGCGATCTATCCGCGTCTCGCGCCGATCGCCAATCGCTGGCGCGTTGCGCTCGGAGAGGAAGGGCGCTTCCCGGCGACGCTCGATCAGTACCTTGCCGAATGCCACGCCGCCGGCCAGACCCGGCCGACGCCGCTGCTGCTGAAGTACGGCGCCGAGGATTACAACTGCCTGCACCAGGATCTTTATGGCGATCTCGCCTTTCCGCTGCAGATGACCGTGCTGCTGAGCCCGCCCGGGGAGTTCACCGGCGGCGAGTTCCTGTTGGTCGAACAGCGGCCGCGCAGACAATCGAAGGCCGAGGTGGTGCCGCTCGGCCAAGGCGAGGCGGTGATCTTCTCCGTCCATCACCGTCCGGTGCGCGGCACGCGGGGCTTCTACCGGGTCAATCAGCGGCATGGCGTGAGCCGCCTGCGTTCCGGCGAGCGCTATACGCTCGGTATCATCTTTCACGACGCGGCGTGACGCGTTGCGCCGGGTGCGAGGGGCCTGCGGCGTGCACGACACCTGTCCGGCAAGTTGCGTGACGGCGCCGAACCTTGCGCGATCGACTGATTACGCTTCACGAATTCGAGCGTAGCCTCGCGCTTGCGGAACACGCATCCGCAGCAGGGAGGATGACGATGCCGAAGTATCTCATCAAAGCCCGCTATACGGCCCAGGGTCTCAAAGGCCTGCAGGAAGAAGGCGGAACCCGTCGCAAAGAGAGCATCAGCAACGCTCTCTCCGCGCTCGGAGGCAAGCTCGAAGCGATGTACTTCGCCATGGGGGACGATGATGTGGTGGTCATCGCCGACGCACCCGACAATGCGGCGATCGCGGCGGTGGGCATCGCAGTCAGCGCCACGGGCTCGGTTCGGACGGAGACGGTGGCGCTGCTGACGCCGGAAGAGATCGACAAGGCGGTCAAGCACAAGATCAATTATCGGCCTCCCGGCCGATAACACGCCGCGAGCGCGCGGGAACGCTCGCCTCAGCCGTCGAGGCGGGCGTTCCACTTCGCCGGATCGCCTGTCGGCGATCACGCGCACAACACCCCGTTACTTCGAGGCGGCGCTGCCGCTCGAAGGGGCTGCCGTTGCGGCCGCAGGCGCCGCAGCCGTGTCGGGCGCCGGCGCGGCCGCAGAGGGAAATGTTCCGGTGTCGAGTATCTCCCATTCCGCGTGAGCCGCGGTGGTCGCGCAAAAGCCGAACAGCAAGGCTACCGCGAGCAGCATTCTCATGATGAGTCTCCTTGCACGAAGGTTACCCTGAGTCTACCCGGCGGGCACCGCGGCTATTCGTGAGCGCGATCACATCCAATGCCGGGAGCCGCTCGCGCCGCGCCTGCTCGGCACACCGCCGTACCGGGTTTTCTCCGGCTGGCTCAGTGAGTCAGGGGATGGCGCAGCCCTCGCGCCGGACGCAGCATCGGCTCCTGAGCTGGCTGGCCGTCGCTGCCTGGGTTCGGGCGATGGGCGAACCGGTGAGGAGGGTGTTTCATCTCACGGTTTCATCGGGAGGTAAGCGCAAATGGCTAGGATCACGACAAAGGGTTGGCTGGTCACGAGCGTGGCGCTGTTCCCGCTTGTGGCTTCGGGATGCGTGTGGAAGAGCGACTATGACGCGCTGCAGTCCCAGAACCAGCAGCTTCAAACGCAGAACCAGCAGCTCCAGGCGCAGAATCAAGAGTTGCAGACGCATGTCGGTCGGTTGCAGCACGCGATGGCCTACACGGTGAACAGCGACCTGCTGTTCAAGTCGGGCAGCTGGGAGATGACCGATCGCGGCAAGGAGATCATCGCCAGGATGTCTCGGAAGCTCGCGCCAACCCAGAAGGACAAGCTGATGGTGGCCGGCTACACGGACAACGCGCCGATCGGCCCGCGGCTCAAGAAGTCGGGCGTGACCACGAACGAAGAGCTGTCGCAGAAGCGCGCCGACGCGGTCATGCAGTACCTGATTACTCAAGGCGTGCGGCCGGAAATGGTCGCCGCGAAGGGCTTCGGCGAGGCCGATCCGGTCGCCCCGAACGACTCGGCCAAGGGCAGGGCGCAGAACCGTCGCGTGGTGCTGAGCGTGCTGCAGGAAACGGCGTCGCAGGGCAGCTCCGTCCCGTCACAGTGAACATCCGCGGCCAAGCTTGCCCTCCCAGTGAGGGGAAGGGGATGCTCGTGCCGTGCGATCAGCGCAGCTTGATCGGCGGCACGAGGAGCGCAGCGGAGAGGCGGTCAGATCAGCGGCGGCGGAACACGGCGCCGTAGTGGTAGGGGGAGACCTCGACCAGCTTTGACAGCGCGAAGCCAGCGGGCTCGACAGCTTCGATCGTCCCCGCTGGCGTCATCCGCAATTCCGTGGCTGGACCTCTCGGCTCGCCGAGCACCGTCGTTGCCTCGCGCGGCATGGCGTGCCAGTTCACGATGGTGAAGAACCCCGCAGGATCGAGGCTGTCGCGAACGGCGCTCGCGAGCCGCGGCCTGTCCGGCACGCCGTGGAACGCGTTGGCCATGAACACAAAATCGACCGGCTCGGGCAAGAGCCTCGCGATGTCGAACGCGTCGCCCTCGATGAACCGGCAATTGGCGATGCCGCTCTCGGCGAGGCGCTTGCGGGCGGTCTCGATGAGGCGCGCGTCGATGTCGATGGCGAAAACCCGGCGCGCCAGCCGGGCGATTTGCAGGGTGAACCAACCGTCGCCCGAGCAGAGATCGGCGACGATCATGCCCGGCCTCATGCCGACCTGATCCAGTACGCGCGCGGGCTCCGGCCAGAGGGCTTCCCACCAGCCGGGATCGGGCATGTCTGTGCTCTCGAAAAAACCCGAGAACGTCATAGCTCGTTCATGCTCAGCGCAGCTCGATCGGCGGCATGAGGAGCGTGCCGGAGACGCGGCCGGAATCGACGCGCTCGAGCGCGGGGGCGAAGAGGGCGAGAACGCGGTCGAGCGCGGCGAGGCGCGTGGCTGCGGCGTCGCTGGAAGCGCCCCGGCCCAAGAGACGCGCGATGATCGCCGCCGGGCTCTCGCTGGGCTTCGGGAAGGTCTTCAGGGTGACGTCGCTCTCGGCGGGGATGCCGGCCGCCTGCTTTGCGAGCTCGAGCGCGGCGTGGAAGCCGCCCAGCACATCGACGAGGCCGTTGTCGTGCGCCTCGTCTCCGGTCCAGACGCGGCCCTTGGCGATCTTCTCGACGGCGTCGGCGCTGAGCTTGCGGCCTTGTGCCACGCGATCCTTGAAGACGCCGTAGACATAGTCGAGCGACTGCTCGAAGCGCTGATGCTCCGCGGGCGTGAAATCCTCGACCACGCTGTCGATCGCGGCATTGCGGCCGATCTGCGCGCCGTCCCAGGTGATGCCGAGCTTCTCAGAGAGGCCGTCGATCAGCACCTTGCCGCCGAGCACGCCGATCGAGCCGGTGAGCGTCGCGGGCTCGGCGACGATCTTGTTGGCGCCGGCGGCGATGTAGTAGCCACCGGAGCCCGCGACATTGCCCATGCTGACGATGATCGGCTTGCCCGCCTGGCGAGCGCGTTGCACCTCGCGCCAGATGGTCTCCGATGCGGTGGCGGAGCCGCCGGGGCTGTCGATGCGGAAGAGGATGGCGCGCACAGCGGCGTCGGCAGAGGCGGCGCGGAAGGCGCGAGCGAGCGTAGCGGCGCCGAGCAGCTCGGATCCGGAGAGCGGGTTCGCGCTGCTGCTGCCGCTGGTGATGAGGCCGGTGCCGTAGATGACGGCGATGGTGGGACCGCTTTCATGCGGTCTTCCGGCATCGTCGAGATAGCGCCTCAGCGAGACAAGGGCGGCGTTGTCGCCGGCGCGTACGCGCGCCGCCGCGACCGCGTCGTCGCGATAGCCCTGATGGTCGATGAGATGGGCGTCGAGCGCCTGCTGCGGCGTGAACGGTCCCTCATCGATGAGCTCGCGCACGCGAGCGGGATCGAGCTTCCGGCCGGCAGCGATGCCGCCCACCACCTGATCGTAGACGGAATGGAGCAGCGATTGCGTTTCCTCGCGCTGCGCCGGCGTCATCTGCGTCTCGGTGATCGTGTTGGCGGCAGTCTTGAACTCCTCGCGATGGTCGATGCGGGGTGCCACGCCGATCTTGTCGAGCAGCCCGCGGAAGAAGGGCATCTCGGCGCGCAGACCCACGAGGCCGACCGAGCCCACAGGCTGGAGCCAGATCTGGTCGAAGGCGGTGGCAAGATAATAGCCGCGCAGGCCCGAGCCGAGCTCGCCGAAGCTGGTGGCATAGGCGAAAGCGAATTTGCCGGTCGAGCGGAAGCGGGCGATGGCGTCGCGCAGCTCCTGCACCTGGGCGGTGCCGAGCGAGCCATCGCCGACCCGCGCGACAATCCCCTTGATGTGGGAATCGGTGCTGGCGCGCTCGATACCGTCGAGCACGTCGCCGAAGCTGGTGTGCTCGCCGAGCACCAGCCGCTCGACGCCGTCCTGGGGCGCACCTTCGGGGAGGGGACGGGTCAGGTCGAGCGTCAGCACGTCGCGCTCGGCGAGCGGCTCCGCGCCCGGCTTCAGCAGCAGCCAGGCGGCAATGCCGGCGACGATCACGGCGAAGACCAGAACGCCGATCGTGGCGAAGAAGCCGAGAATGACGCGGCGCATGAAGGGGCTCCGGTTCGTGAAGGGACTTCGGCTAACGGTCGAGGCGGTGGTAGTCGCGGTTCGGCATCATGTCGAGGGCGTAGGCCATGCGGTTCGACAGGTTGAAGAAGGCGACCGTCTCGGCGAGGTCGAAGCAGTCCTCCTCGCTGAGCCCCAGCTCACGAAGCGTCGCGCGGTCTGCCTCGCCGACATCGTGCGGGGTCAGGGTCAACTTCCAGGCAAAATCGAGCATGGCGCGCTGGCGCCGATCGAGCTTCGCGACGCGATAGTTGAAGACCATCATCTCGCCGAGCTCGGGATCGCCCGAGAGCCGCCGCACCGCCTGGCCGTGAGCGACGAGGCAGTAGTAGCAGCGATTGGCGGAGGAGACGACGACCGCGACCATCTCGCGTTCGAGCTTGCTGAGCCCCGAGGGCGCCAGCATCAGCTCGTTATACATCGCCATGAAGTTGCGGAGCTTCTGCGGACGGAGGCTGTAGGCCTGCAGCACGTTCGGGACGAAGCCCAGCTTCTCGACACATTTGTCGTAGACCGCCTTCAGATCGTCATCGAGCTTGGCCGGGTCGGCGATGGGAAGCGCCGAGACGTGATCGGGCTGAGGCATGGGTCCTCCCTGGGCTCCAAGGCGGCGCTCAGCCGCGCAGCGCGCGCTGACGCAGCAGGTGATCGGCGAGCACGATCGCCATCATCGCCTCGCCGACCGGCACGGCGCGGATGCCGACGCAGGGGTCGTGCCTGCCCTTGGTGCTGATCTCGACCTCCTTGCCGTGGATGTCGACGGTGCGGCGCGGCGTCAGGATCGAGCTGGTCGGCTTGACAGCGAAGCGGAGGACGATGTCCTGACCGGTCGAGATGCCGCCGAGCACGCCACCTGCCTGATTCGAGAGGAAGTGGACCTCATCCCCCGCCATGCGCATCTCATCGGCGTTATCCTCGCCGGAGAGCTCGGCGGCAGCGAAGCCCGCGCCGATCTCCACACCCTTGACCGCGTTGATGCTCATCATCGCCTTGGCGAGATCGGCGTCGAGCTTGTCGTAGATGGGATCGCCGAGGCCGGCGGGAACGCCGCTCGCCACCACCTCGATGATGGCGCCGGCCGAGGAGCCGCGCTTCCTCACCTCGTCGAGGAAGCCTTCCCAGACCTGCACCGATTGGCGGTCGGGCGACCAGAAGGGATTGTCGTCGACCGCGTCCCAATCCCAGCGCGCGCGGTCGACGCGGTGGGGGCCCACCTGGATCAGCGCGCCACGGATGGTGACACCGGATCCCAGGATCTGGCGCGCGACCGCGCCGGCGGCGACGCGGGACGCGGTCTCGCGCGCCGAGGCGCGGCCGCCGCCGCGATGGTCGCGGATGCCGTATTTCTTCCAATAGGCGTAGTCGGCATGGCCGGGGCGGAAGCGGTCCTTGATCGTCTCGTAATCCTTGGAGCGCGCATCCTCGTTCTCGATCATCAGCGAAATCGGCGTGCCGGTGGTGCGCCCCTCGAAGACGCCGGAAAGGATGCGGACGCGGTCGCTCTCGCGCCGCTGGGTCGCAAAGCGCGACTGGCCGGGGCGCCGCCGGTCGAGCCAGTGCTGGATGTCGCTCTCGGCGAGCTCGATCAGCGGCGGCGTGCCGTCGACCACGCAGCCGATGGCCGGCCCATGGCTTTCACCCCAGGTGGTGAAGCGGAAGAGGCTGCCGAAGCTGTTGCCGGCCACGGCCCCTACACCACGGATATGTCGGGCGCGTCGACCGCTTTCATGCCGACGACGTGGTAGCCGCAATCGACGTGATGCACCTCGCCGGTGACGCCCGAGCCCAGATCGCTCAAGAGGTAGAGGCCGGCGCCGCCCACATCCTCAATGGTGACGTTGCGCTTCAGCGGCGAGTTGTATTGATTCCATTTCAGTATGTAGGAGAAGTCGCCGATGCCGGAGGCGGCAAGCGTCTTGATCGGGCCGGCCGAGATGGCGTTCACCCGGATGTTCTGGCCGCCGAGATCGACGGCGAGATACTGCACGCTGGCTTCGAGCGCCGCCTTGGAGATGCCCATGAGGTTGTAGTGCGGCATGACGCGTTCGGCGCCGAGATAAGTGAGCGTCAGCAGCGAGCCGCCCTCCTTCATCAGCGGCGCGGCGCGGCGCGCGAGATCGGTGAACGAGTAGCAGGAGATCTCGAGGCTCCGGAGGAAATTCTCGCGCTTGGTATCGACATAGCGGCCCCTGAGCTCGCTCGGATCGGCGAAGCCGATGGCGTGGACGGCGAAGTCGAGCCGCCCCCAGCGCTCGTCGATGGCGGCAAAGAGGCCATCGAGGCTCTCTTCGTTGGCGACATCGCAATCGCGCACGAAGTCGCTGCCGACCTTCTCGGCGAGCGGCCGCACGCGCTTGCCATAGGCATCGCCCTGATACGTGAAAGCGAGTTCCGCGCCATGCGCCGCGACCAGCTTGGCGATGCCCCAGGCGAGCGAGCGCTCATTGGCAACGCCCATGATCAAGCCGCGCTTTCCTTGCATGAGCGCCTTGGATTCCGTCATGCGCCTCAAACCCTCCGACCCCAACATAGCTCACAAGCGGGCGATCCTACACGATGGGCAAGGGGCCCGGAAGGAGCCGGCCTGTGGCGGGCGAGGGTGAGGCTCCGGCCGGCCGCCGGGTGCGTGAAACACGCGGCCAATGTTTCACGGGAAACAGCGCGACCTTCCCCAGGGGAAGATGCGTTCCCCGGGGGAAGACCCGTTCCCCAGGGGAGCGGGCGCCCGGCAGGCCGGTCAGTTCCGCGACGAGTTGCCGGAAAGCGCGGGGGCCGCTTGCGATCGATCCCCCTCCTTGATGATGACCGAGATCGCGGCCGCCTCACCGACATTTGCCTTGTCGGACGTCGCAAACTGATGGGTGCGACGCTCGACACTCTCGCCGGCACCCGGGGGGACCTGGCTATATTTCGCCACGATGGCCGCGGAGCGCTGCGAGGGGCCGCTACCGGCAGCCTCGACGAACGGTGCTTCCAGCTCGAAAATCGCAATACTGCTCTGGCTGGCGACGCAGCGCACCGGCGCAAACAGGGCATGCGCCACACCTGCCGAGCTGCCGTGGCGCTGAGCCGGGCGCCATTCGCCGATGAAAATCGACTCGTAGGTCTTCGGATTCTGTCGATCATGCATAAGGACGTAATCCCAGCGGCGAACGGTCATCGGCGTTTCCTCGAGATCACCCGCCGCATCGGCCAGGGCGTTCCGCGCCTGCTCCGTCGCATCGCGGAGCAGCGTGCGGACAGGAACTTGCAGGTAGAGTCTCTCGCAACCCCGGTCGAAATCGTGAGCGCGGGCCAAGGCGAACTCGGTCGGGGCCACCTTGATCGTCTCTTTGATGAGCAATTTGCCGCTCGCGCTCTCCTGCTTGCCGCAGCCGAGCAACGGCAGCGCAGCGCAGAGGGCCGCTGCGGCGAGGGTGGGGAGGGGGCGGATTGGCGTCCGCCGGTGCATTGCTCCGGAGACCTGCAGCATTCCACACCTCCCTGCGCCCGACCCCGCGGCAAGACGTGGGATCAGGCTCGGAAGCTCCGACAGCGATTGCGATCCGGAACCAGCCTGAGACGGCGCGCGTAAGCTCCCCGAAATCGGGCGGCAGATCGGCCTAGGGCCGATCATCCCTCAGCAGGGAGTGAGCAGGAGCGAGCCGGAAGCGGATGCCGAGCCATTCAGTGGGCGCAGACAGTGCCCATAGGGGATCACGATGGGCTGCGGCTGCGCGACGGAGTGGTTCGTGGTCGCGAGATGGTTCGGGGTGTCGAGATTCAGGGCGAGCTCCCTGCCGAGCGCCGCTCCGGCCGCGACGCCAAGTCCGGTCATGGCCAGAGCCCCGCTTCCGGCACCGAACTGGGCGCCGAGATATCCGCCGAGTGCGCCGCCTGCGAGCGCACCGACCGCCTCGGCTGCGCTGCCGTTCGCCGGCCAAGTGGAAGGCGGCTCGGTTATCTGGACGCAGCCCCCGAGCATCGTCACTGCCGCGCACAGCGCTAGGGCATGAAGCCACCTGACCACGATCAGCCTCCTTGTGCCGGCTCATCAGGAGCCTCTCGGATCGGTATAGACGAAGAAAGCAACCGAGGCGCGTTGAAGAAGCCGGTGAGTACTTCAACCTGGAGCAGGGGGCTTGTGGCCCGTGCGCCTAACGTGCAGAACTATGGACGAAGCGCCCAAAAAGCCGCGTCCAAAAGGTATCGCTATGTCCGAGGAAACCGTGATCGCCGAGGCCGCAAGGGCATCGTTCGAGCGTCTCATGGATGCTGCACCTGTCATGATCTGGGTCTCCGGCGTCGACAAGCTCTGCACGTGGTTTAACAAGCCGTGGCTCGAGTTCACGGGACGGACCATGGCACAGGAACTCGGGAACGGTTGGGCTGAAGAGGTACACCCTGACGATTACGCGCGTTGTCTCGACATCTATAATTCACATTTCGAGCGTCGAATTCCTTTCAACATGGAATATCGGCTGCGGCGCGCGGACGGCGAGTATCGATGGATACTCGACACCGGTGTGCCTCGGCTCGAGATGAGCGCCGCCTTTCAAGGGTATATCGGCTCCTGCATCGACATCGGCGCCCTCAAGCAGGTGGAGTTCGGTCTCAAAGATACCCTCATAAACCGCGACATTGCGCTGAACGCCGCGACCCGTATCGCCGCAAGCGTCGCGCACGAGGCACAGAATCTGATCTCTGCCCTGCAGGCCGCTCTGTGGTTCATCCGCAAGGACATAAACGATCCGAGCGCGGTGCTGAAGCGAGTGGACGAAGCACAAAAAACGGCGGGCCAAGCCAGTGAGATCATCGAACAGCTGCTTGACACCGTGCGTCACCAGCCCAAGCCGGAATCGATTAGTGTCAACCAGATCATCGCAGATACGACAGCGATCCTGCAGGGAGCCGCAGGAGAGCGCGTCATCCTCGAAATGAATCTCGCGGCTCGGCCGGATGCAGTGATTGTCAATCGCTCGCATCTTCAAGCCGCCGTATTGAATCTGGTTGCGAATGCGCGGGACGCAATGCCGGAGGGCGGAACCGCGACGATCGAGACGAGGAACGTCACGGTCCGCCCTGAATCGATCGACGAGCGCGACTTGATACCCGGTCGCTACGTCATGCTGGCGGTGCGCGACACCGGCCATGGCATGAGCGACGACGTCAAGCGACGCGCGTTCGAGCCGCTCTTCACCACGAAAGAGGCGGGCCGGGGAACGGGCCTGGGCCTCCCGCAAGTCCGCGCTTGCGCGGTGCAGGCCGGTGGAACGGTGCGCATCGAGAGCGAACCGTCCAAAGGCACCGCAGTCCGCGTTTACCTGCCGCAAATCGCCGGCACGCTCTAGCCTCGCAATGGCCTGGAGATTGCCGAAGCCGAGTGAGATTGGAACCAACGTGCTCGCGCTGGCCGGCGGGCCATCGGGCATCGAGGCGGCAACATTCTATCCGAGTCTCCTGCACCGCCTTACCGGCTCTTTACGAGCCAGGCGTAAGCCTCAGGATCTTCTCAAGCCGAGGGTACAAAGATGGATTTCGCACAAGAGCAAGTGAGCGTGCGCGCGTACGAGCTTTGGGAGAAGGAAGGTCGTCCACACGGGCGCGATCAGGCGCATTGGTTCGAGGCGGAGCGGCAGATGCAAGTTCTGACGCCCGACGAGGATGCCATGGCGCGTTCCCGCAGGCGCACGGCCCGAAAGCGTTGAAGCGCATTCCGGAAAGTTAGAACGATCTTCCGATCCCCGCGAAAGAGTATGTGAGGAAATCGCACGGGGGCGAACAACCGACTGCATTGCAGATCCGCCTTGCGTCCTTCGACAAGCTCAGGATGAGGTGAGTTCGTTGTGGCACAGGAAGTGGCACAGAAATTTACCCCATCCTGAGCGCGAGCGAAGCGCGCAGTCGCAGGACGCACAACGCTCCGTCCCACCGTTTTCGTCCGCCTGACGCGATTGTTCGAGCGGCGTGCAACCGTCGCGCAAGCAACAGGTTCCGTTTCCGCGCGAGCCGCGAGATCGGCGCGTCGCGCGGGAGATTCTTTGAGATGTGTGGTCACCGGAACGGTGTATGATGGCGGCAAGGATCGATGCTGGCCACGGGACCAGTTCGTCAGGGGGCTCGCCATGCGGATCGTTCGCCAGGCAGGCGATGCGATCGGGAATGCGCCGCTGGCGGCAGCACGCGCTTCCGGCTTTTCGCGTGTCGCAGCCGCATCCCTTTTGCAGCGCGGGGCACGACGACTCAGCAGCTTGAGGTGGGCGTTGCCGCCGCGCTCCGAGGTGGCGAAAGCCCTGGGCGTAGGCGTCGCCTACTATGTTGGGGCCGAACTCGCGTTCTGGGTCGGCACACTGACCTACTTCTTCGCCCCGCTTTGGCCGCCCAACATGATCCTGCTGTGCGCGCTGCTCATGGCGCCCTACCGCAGCTGGTGGCTCTACATCGCCGCGGTATTGCCGGCGCATATCGCGGCGGAGACCCGGGTGGGCATGCAGGCGCTGCCTTTGCTCGGCGCCTTCATATGCAATGTCGCGCTGGCGCTCTCTTCGGCGGCCGGGCTGCGTCGCCTGTCCGCGGGGCCGCCATGGCTCGATGGCCTGGCGAAGGCCTGGACTTTCATCCTGGTGGTTGCCATCGGTGCGCCGGCTCTGGTTGCATCCGGGGTGGCCGCGCTGGGGTGGCTCAGCCGTGGTACCCTCGGCGGTACCGAATTCGCCATGCGGTGGGGAGTTGCGAACCTTCTCGGCGGTGTCGCGCTGGCGCCAATATTCGTCACCTGGATCGGGGAGGGGCGCGCATGGCTGAGAGGGATCTCGGCGTGGCGTGCGCTGGAGGCTAGCTGCCTCACCCTTTCTTTGCTCGCAAGCGCCTATATCGGTTTCCCGGCCGCGGCGGCCGAGTATCCTGTTCTGGCGTGCGTGCCGATCCCGCTGATGCTTTGGGCCGCTGTCCGTTTCGGACCCCGCGGGGCCAGCGGCGCCATTCTGCTGGTCTCGATGATGGCGCTTGCCGGCGCCATCGAGGGGCGTGCGCCCTTCGCCGCTGCCCCGGCGGATCACACCGTCCTCTCGCTGCAGATGTTCCTGGCGGTTCTCTCGGCGCCTTTTCTGGTGCTGGCGGCAGTCGTCGTGGAAAGGCGGCAGGCGGTGACCCACGCGACGCTCGCCAAAGAAGAACTGCAGTCGATCCTGGACAACACGCCAGCCTGCATTTACGTGAAGGATCTTCGAGGCCGCTTCATCTTCGCAAATCGCAGCGCGCGTGCATTGCTGCCGCGCGAACTTGTCGGCCGCACCACCGATGAGCTCTTCCCGCCCGACTTCGCCGCGTCATGGTCGGCTGACGATGCATCGGTCGTCGACAGCGGCATCCCCCTGACCAGGGAGCATGCCTTCGACCTCGGCGCGGGCATCCGCCTCTATCTTGTGACCAAGTTCGTCCTCCGTGAGCCCGGCGAGGAGGCCTATGCCGTCTGCGCCATTGCGACCGATATCACGGAATTCAGGCGGGCGCAGTACGAGGTGCAGGATCTCAGCGCGCATCTTCTTAGTGCGCAGGATGAAGAGCGGCGGCGTATTGCAAGGGAACTCCATGACGGCACGGGCCAAGGCCTCGTGGCCGTCATTCTCAATCTGCGCCGGCTCCTGGGCAGTGGTACGGTCGACGACAACGCGCGCGCCATCACCGAGGAATCGATCGCGCTCTTGGGCGAGATGCAGTCCGAGATCCGCACTCTTTCTCATCTATTGCATCCGCCGCTGCTCGATGACGCCGGATTGGCGCCCGCGCTGACCTGGTATGTCGAGGGGTTCGCAAAGCGCAGCGGGATCGATGCCAAATTGCAGCTGCCCGCGGACATCGGGATCACCGAGAAGGACGTTGCGACGGCGCTTTTCCGCATCGTGCAGGAAAGTCTGACCAACGTGCATCGCCATTCCGGCAGCAGGACTGCGGACATCCGTCTCGAGCGCACGTGCGCGGCAATGGTGCTCACGATCTCGGATACCGGGCGCGGCATGGCGAGCGAGGCCTCCGACGGCGAAGGCGATCAGATCCGCTCGTTAGGGGTGGGCATCGCGGGAATGAGGGCCCGTGTCAAACAGCTCGGCGGGACGCTCGATATCCGTTCGGGTCCCGGCGGCACGACAGTAACCTCAATCGTGCCGCACGCTGGTCAGGAGATTGCCCGGCATGCCGTATAGCATCGCCGGCTAAAGCCGAGCCGGGGGCTCCGACGGGAAGTAAGTCGCATCGACTTCAAGGAGCGCCTGGATGGCGGGCACAAGCTGATCGGCTGCCTTGCTCTTTGAGATGCAGGCGCGAGCGCCGACTTCGATCGCGGCCGACCCGAGAACCTGGCTATCCGCAGAGACGATCACAATGCCGATGGGCGGTGCGATCTTGCAAATGCGTCGGGCGGCCTCGAGTCCATTCATCAGCGGCATATGGACGTCCAAGACGACCACATCCGGGCGCAACTCATCGCAGAGTTGAATGGCCTCCTCGCCATTCTTGGCTTCGCCGCAGACCTGCCAATCCTCCTGGGTCTCGACAAGCCGCCGAAGTTCGCGACGGACCAGTGCATGGTCGTCGGCCAACACGACAGTAACCGTCACAGTGCCTCCACATGGGCGCCGCTGCCGCTGGTCAAAAGTTATACACGAGGAGAAGAGCCCGAGCCACGTCGTTTGACGGTCACGGCGGCCTCTTCGCGGGTGGCAGGAGAAACGTCAGGCGCTAGCGAAACATTATTGAACCCGCGCCAGCGATGCTACCGCAAGTATAGCGAACACACGTGGGTAAGGCGGGCTTGGCGTTTTCGCGGTCGTGCGCGCGCTTGATGCGCAATTGGCGGTCATTGGCCGGGAGCGAGGGGAGCCACGGACACCGGGCGGTGGACGGAACTTTAATAATTGCATTCTACGATGCATGGACACCGGCGGCCGTCGTCGGCGGGCTCAAGGCCTTGATCCGTTTCGAGAAAAGCAGGAGACCCAACGGGGTGGAGTGAAATGGACCGTCGCATTGCCCATTCACGCCCGTTCCAGGCGCTTGCGACGAACTCAACGCCGGCAGCAGAGCCGCCGGCGTCTTCGGGCGCGACCACCGTCAAAGGCCCGGCGGCATCCGAGGCGCTTGTCAATCAAATCGAGCATGTGGCCGGTAGCGTCGGCTGGCGTGCGATCGTTTTCCATCTCTCGCGGCTCCAGCGCGCCCATCGTGCTGAAAAGCACCTGCTGATCGCCGCCAACATGCTGGAGGACATCGTCCGCCAACACTTCGGACGGCTCTTCCTGCTGCCCAACAACGACCTCGTCGCAGTCTGCAAAGGCATAAAGGCCAAGACCATTCAGGACGCGGAAGAAACGCTGCGCTATCTCTTCAACGACGACTCCTTCACGCGACGCACTCATGATGGCGCCGGATTTTCCTCGAACTTCGACCTCGAGAGAGAACACGTGCCGTGCCTTGCCGCCATCCGCAAGCGCTCCGACGCCGCTCGCCCGATAACGCCCGCTGCTGCGTCCACCCCGAAGCTCTCCGAGCGGCCGGCGAGAGAGCCCGCGGGTGCGGCAACCGAGCCTGCGCGCGTCGCCGAGCTTCTGAGCGCCGTCAGTCGCGTCGATCTCTCGCCCATGCTGCGCCGGCAGACCGCATGGAAGATGAAAGGCGAGAGCATCCCCGAGCCGCACTCGGAGGAAATCTTCATATCGATAAAGGCGCTGCGCGAGGCGATCGGACCGGCGTTCAATCTGGCTAGCGACCGACAGCTGTTCGGATACCTCTCGCGCCTGCTCGACAGCCACATCCTGAGTACTCTGTCCTGGGAGCATTTCAGCGTCGGCGCGCCGCTGAGCTTCAACATCAATCTGGCGTCGCTGCAAAGCCCCGAGTTCGCCCAGTTCGAGAAGCGCCGGCCGTCGAACTGGCAGGGACGCGTCATGCTGGAATTCCAGCTGGGCGATGTCTGGGGCGACCTTCCAGCCTTCCTTCAGGCGGGGCAGCAGTTGAAGCGCAACGGCTATTTGCGTTGCCTCGACGGTGTCGTCTTCAGCGCTCTGCCCTTCATCAACCTGCGCCGCCTGGACGTGGACTTCGTCAAGCTGCTCTGGGATGACGGGCTGCTGGCGCTCGGCCGGTCGGCGCTGCAGGAGCTCTACCGGTTGATTGCGGATTGCGGTGCAGACCGCATCATCATGACGCGCTGCGGCCGCGAGGAAGCGCTGCAGATCGGGCGCGCGCTGGGCATCCAGCTGTTCCAAGGCTGGGCCGTCAATCGTGTGCAGGCGGCCCCGCCGAAGATCGGCGACGCTGTCGAGGTGCGCTACCCCAGCAACCAGACGCGGCCCGGCGTCATCAGGGAAATCAGAGCCGAGGGCGTGATCGTCCTGCTGGGCGGCGCAGAGGGGCAGACTTCGATCATCGCGGATCCGAAAAGACTGAAAGCCGAACAGCCGAACCGATGGCGGCTGGCGCTCGACTGAGCGCAGGCGCCGATCTCGACGGGCTGTCTCCTCCCGCTTCCTCCTCCCGCTTCCCCAGGAGAGCCGGGCCTTTTTCAGCGCGAAATCGCCTTCAAACAAGCCAGTGGACTGACTTGATCCATATCAATGCCGTCGCTTCGTGCCGGCAGGATGGTGATGCGGATTCCAGAAAGGAGAGGGCCATGCATCGCGTCCTTCCCGCCGCACTCTTTGCTGTCGCAGCACTTGGCATCGCCGCATGCCAAGACACCCAGACCGGCGCCGCGACCCAATCTTCCGAGGCGTCGGCCGCCGCCTTGAATTACGATCTTCCCGACAACACGGTCCCGGAGGGAGAAAAAGAGTAGGCGGGCGAGCGCTGAAATCGCGTCGAACAGCATTCCAAGTACCCGTGACCGGTGGCTCGGCTCAGAATTGTCGTGAGAGGTTGATTTCCGCACGCGCCTCGCTTTGCGATGCAACACTGGCCGCCTGAACGGTTGTGAATCGGGCTTTCGCCGCGAAGGCACCGATATCGAGGCTATGAGCATAGTCGATTTGGACCAGGCTGGTCCGTTGGTCTGCGCCGTAGAGCTGATCGACGTCTCTCTCCTCCCTGCCTTGCAGAGTGACGCGGTGCTCGCTTCCGAACGGGGTGAAGCGAAAGGCGCGCGTCAGCGTCACGGCGAAGGTCGAGGCATGCTGGAGTGCGCTCGACGGATCAAAGGCCCCACGCGCCATGGAATCCAAGGCAAACAAAAGGTCCCATCCCAGACTTAGCCGTTTACCGAGCGAGACGTGCATTTGCTGTTCGACCGGGAGCTCGTCCATTGCGCTTTCCGGACGGTCGAGGACCGCATCGGCGTGCAGCCTCCAGCCGGTGAAGGGCGCCGAACTCAAGGCGTGATCGAAAGCGAGGCTGCTACGAACGCTGCTGGCTGTCTGGTCCTGGCCTTCCATCTGCAAGGTCCAGGTGAGTTCGCCGCGATGGATCGCGAGCTGGTGCGGTGAGGACGGTATGGATTGGTTGCAGGTGAAGTCTGCGAAGCGCGACGCCTGTTGTGCGCGCTCGGAACCGTCATGGATCGTGATGCACCGGTCACCCGCCGGTGAAGCGCCGAGCGGATCGATGGCGATCGACGAAGCGAAATGCGACCGAGCCGTGTCCGTCGCCGGCATTGCTGACTCTGCCGCACGGCTTGCATCCACCATCAACTCAGGTGCGAGCCACGCACCGAGCAGAAGCAACGCCCGCGCCACTCTCCAAAGAATCATTGCCTGCCTCCGCGTCTGACGGAGTGAGCGCCGGGCCTGAGTGCGAGCGCGGCGCCTGCAGGGAGGAGAGTGGGGAAAGGCGCATTAACGCGAGATTACGGAGAGCGGGTTGATGTCGCGCCCTCGACCGGTGTTAGCGTCAATTGTCAGCGGGTTTTATCGGTGAATGCCGCACTGCTTGCACAGCGGGCGCGGCCGCGCTTCGCGCCTGCGATGCGCGCGCGAGCAGAGTTTGTCTGATTTATTTTATGACAAAGTTGTGGCCGAGACCGTGAAAGGTTCCGGCAACACACCATCGCTGGTAATGCATACTCCCCTCAGCGAGGACCAATGCAGGTACCGGCAACGTTGCATCGCATCTTCTCCTTATCTGGTGGCCCAAAGCTGACGGCGCAGATAGGCTCGTCTCGACCGAGCGAGCCTTCTGTCGGGGACGAGTCAAATTCGCGCCGGTTATCTTCAAAGCAAGGACTTTGCCAATGAAACTTCTAAGGTCTTTCGCCTTCGCAGCGGTCATCTGTGCCGGATTGCCGTCCTATTCATACGCAGGTGCCTGCGGGCCAGGATGGGGCACTGGCGAGACAGTCGGGACGCTGGCGGGTGCTGCGGTGGGTGGCCTTATTGGAAACCAGTTTGGTAAGGGCTCCGGCAAGGGCGCGGCGACGGCACTTGGCGTCGTTGCGGGCGGCGTGGTCGGAAACCAAGCCGGCGCGTCTGCGGACGCATCAAACTGTCCGCCGCCTCCAGCCGCTGCACGGGGCCCGGCCTACGCCGCTCCAGTGGCAGCCACCCCGCCGGCTATCATCTATCAGGCGCCTCCACCTCCACCCGCGGCGATGGTCGTCGAACAACCTCGGCCGCGGGTCGGATTCGTCTGGATCCAGGGCTTCTGGGATTGGGACCACGGCCAGTATATGTGGCGACGTGCCCACTGGGTACATGAGCGCCCTGGGTTCGTCTATACGCCTGCCCGATGGGTGGAGGTCGGCGGCGGCTGGCGTCTGACGCCGGGCCGCTGGGAACGGCGGCGTGATCACCATCACGAGCGACGGGCCGACGATCATCGCGACGATCATCACTGGGAGGGACGGGGTGATGATCACGATGCACCCCGTTGCCCACCGGGTCTCGCCATGCAGGGGCGGTGCTAGCGATAACGGCTTGTTCGCGCGCGTCGTCGGGAGAGCGAGTGCTCCAGTGACGGCGGCGACAAGGTCGGGTTAGTGACAGTCTCGGAATACCTCGCCGGTGAGCGCCGGGTCCGGTTACGTCCCTTCACCGGACCCGGAGCTCCTGGTCACGACCTCAGCATCGTGCCAGGAGCGGACTCAAGTCGCCGCACCCAACGACACCTGTAAAGTTATCCAGCTTAACCGGATTCCCGTGGTCACAGTAGGGTGAGCCAACGGAATCGCGGGGACAGCCAGTGATCAGGATCGTCAGCCGGCAAAACGCCGGCTCTCATGTTCGTCGCCTTTATCAGATGCACCGGCTGCGGAAGGAAGTATTCAACGATCGCCTCGGTTGGTCGGTGGTCGTCAGCGATGATCTTGAGGCCGACGAGTACGACGCGCTGGACGCGGTCTATGTCCTGTCGGAGACCGCCGGCCGTATCGTAGGCAGCGTCCGACTGCTGCCCACCCTCGGCCCTTACATGATGCGCGACACCTTCGCCGGCTTTCTGCCTGAGATCGCGGCGCCGGCGAGCGCCGGGCTTTGGGAAGCAAGCCGCTTCGGCGTTGCCAGGCGCGCGGAGCGGAGCGCGGATGGACTGGCGTGCGCGACCTACGAGCTCTTGATCGGTGTTCTGGGCCTGGCCATCGCCAACGATGTTGACGCAATCCTCTGCGTCGTCGATGCGCGCATGGAGCGCGTACTGCGGCGGGCTGGCTGGCCCATGCGCCGGCTCTGCGACGCCCGGCCCATCGGCGGCACGATTACGCTCGCAGGACGGCTGGAAGTATCCGAGACGATGCTGCAGCGCCTGCGGCAGCGAGCGGCCGGACAGGCGGCTCGCGATGCCGGAGCCGCAAGGCCCGCGCATGAGCGGTGCGCCGGCGGCGCGGCGGAGCCGGGAAGATCACTCGATCGCAACACGCGCGGCAAGGAGAGTCCCATGAGCAATCCTTTCGACAATCAGGACGGCAGCTTTCTCGTTCTCGTCAATGACGACGGCGCGCACTCGCTCTGGCCTGCCTTCATCGCACCTCCTGCCGGATGGTCGGTAGCACTGGCGCAGAACAGCCGGGCCGTGTGTCTTCAATACGTGAGAGAGCATTGGACCGACATGCGGCCCCGCTCGCTCGTCAGGAGCCTCGCCGACGTCGCCCAGCCCTGAGCCAATCGCGAGCGGGATCAAGTCACCGATGGACACGCAGAACGACGCACACAGCCTGCTTTTCCTCTCGGCCGCGCAGCGCGGCATCTGGTTTGCGCAGCAATTCGGTTCGCCGGATTCAATTTTCAATCTCGCGGAGTCGATCGAAATCCATGGAGCGGTCGATCCGGCGCTGTTTGCGGCGGCGTTGCGCCGCGCCGTCGCCGAAGCCGATACGGTGCGCACCCGCTTCATCGAGACGCATGAGGGCCCGCGCCAACTGATCCGCCCCTCGATCGAAATCGGCATCCCGTTCATCGATGTCAGCGCGGAAGCCGATCCGCGCGCCGCGGCGGAGCGATGGATGATGGCGGAACTCGCCGGTCCGGTCGCGCTGTCGGCCGGGCCGCTCTGGGCCTCGGCGCTCTTCAAAGCGGCGCCCGATCGCTTCTTCTGGTATCACCGCAGCCATCACATTGTCATGGACGGCTTCACCGGCGGTCTCTTCGCCCGGCGCGTCGCCGGACTTTACAGTGCATTCGCCGAAAACCGCGCGCCCGACGCGAGCCCGTTCGAACCGTTGGACCTGCTGCTCGAAGAGGAGGCGGCCTATCGCAGTTCGGATCGCTTTACGCGCGACCGCAGCTACTGGATCAACGCTTTCGCCGACCGGCCGGAGCCGCTGAGCCTGGCGCGGCAACCGAGCCCGAATGTGGGAGGGTTGTTTCGCCGCACCGCGCACCTTGCCGCCGGCACAGTGAGCGCGCTGCGCGCCGCGGCACAGGGACTGGGCGCCAGTCTGCCGCAGATGCTGATCGCCGCCACCGCCGCCTATCTCTACCGTGCGACCAGCGTCGAGGATCTGGTGATCGGCATGCCGGTGACGGCGCGGATGAACGAGCGCCTGCGCCGGGTTCCCGGTATGACTGCCAATGCCGTTCCGCTGCGTCTAGCGATGCGCCCCGAGATGAGCTTCCGGGAGCTCGTCGCCCAGGCCGGCAAGCAGATCCGCCGCGCGCTGCGGCATCAATGCTACCGCTACGAGGATCTACGGCGCGACCTCAACCTGTTGGCCGGCAATCAGCAGCTCTTCTCGACGGTGATCAACATCGAGCCCTTCGACTACGACCTGCGCTTCGCCGGCCATCCGGTGACACTGCACAACCTGTCGAACGGCACCGCCGACGATCTCGCCATCTTCGTCTATGATCGTGGCGACGGCAGGGGCCTGCGCATCGATTTCGACGCCAACCCCGCGATCTATTCGCCGGACGAGCTGATCGGTCACCAGCGCCGTCTGCTGCGCCTGCTCGACGCGGCGGGGGCGGCGCCCGATTGTCCGATCGGCCGGCTTCAGACACTCGATGAAAGCGAGCGGCGGCAGCTGCTGGTGGGGTGGAACGAGACGGCGCGCGCGGTGCCGGAAGCGACGTTGCCGGCGCTGATCGAGGCGCAGGCGGCACGCGCACCCGATAGCGCCGCAATCATCGCCGAGGCGGACACGCTCACCTATGCAGCGCTCAACAGCGAGGCCAACCGCCTCGCTCACCGCCTGATCGCGCAAGGTGCTGGGCCCGACACGATCGTTGCCCTCGCGGTACCGCGCTCGGCCGACATGGTGGTGGCGCTCGTCGCCATCCTCAAGACCGGCGCCGCCTATCTGCCGATCGATCCGGACTATCCGGCCGAGCGCATCGCCTTCACGTTGGAGGATGCCCGGCCAACGCTGATCGTCACCACCGCAGCGCTTACTCCGCGTCTGCCCGACGGCGCGCCGCGCCTCGTGCTCGATGCCGCCGAGACCATCGCGGCGCTCCGCCACGGCCGTGCCGACGATCCCCGCCAGAGCGAGCGGCGACGCCCGCTCTCGCCCGTCGACCCCGCCTATGTCATCTACACCTCGGGTTCGACCGGACGGCCAAAGGGCGTTGTCGTTGCCCATGCGGCCATAGCCAACCGGCTGCTCTGGATGCAGGCGACGTACCAGCTCGCGACCGAGGACCGTGTCCTGCAGAAGACGCCAACCGGCTTCGACGTGTCGGTGTGGGAGCTGTTCTGGCCGCTGATCGCCGGCGCCGCACTGGTGGTGGCGAAACCAGAAGGACACAAGGACCCGGCTTATCTCGCCGCGGTCATTCGCGAGCAGCGGGTCACCACGGTGCATTTCGTTCCCTCCATGCTGCAGGCTTTTCTGCGCACGCCGGGTGCCGCCGGCTGCACGGGACTGCGCCGCGTGATCTGCAGCGGCGAAGCCTTGCCGCCAATGCTCGAGGAGGAGTTTTTCGCCACGCTCGACGTGCCGCTGCACAATCTCTACGGCCCGACCGAGGCCGCCATCGACGTCTCCGCATGGGAATGCCGCACCGGTAACGATTCGGCGTCGGTGCCGATCGGCCGGCCGATCTGGAACACCGCGCTCTACATCCTCGACGGCGGGCTGGAGCCGGTCCCGGTCGGCGGCGCCGGCGAGCTCTACATCGCCGGGCGTGGCTTGGCGCGTGGTTATCTCAATCGTGCCGATCTGGCCGCGGAACGTTTCGTCGCCAATCCCTTCGGCCTGCCGGGCACCCGGCTTTACCGCACCGGCGACCTAGCACGCCGGCGCGAGGATGGCGCGATCGAATTCCTCGGACGCATCGACCACCAGGTCAAGCTGCGCGGCTTCCGCGTGGAACTCGGCGAGATCGAAGCGGCGCTGACGCAGTGCCCGGGGGTCGAGCGCGCCGTCGTCATCGCGCGCGAGGATCACGCCGGCGACAAGCGCCTCGTTGCCTATGTCGTGCCCCAGCCGGGCGGCAGCCTCGATTCCGCGCGCCTGGGCAGGCAGCTCGCGCAAACGCTGCCCGATCACATGATCCCGTCGGCATTCAGGATGCTCGATGCCCTGCCGCTCTCGCCCAACGGCAAGCTCGATCGCAAGGCGCTGCCGGCGCCCGAGCGGCAGGTGACCGCCGAATATGTCGCGCCGCGCACGGCGACGGAACGGCGACTGGCCGATCTCTGGATTGAAACCTTCGGAATCGAGCGCGTCGGCATCCACGACAATTTCTTCGAGCTCGGCGGCGATTCGCTGCGCGTCACTCATCTCGTTGCCAAGATCCGCGCTGCCTTTGCGGTCGAGCTCCCGCTGGCGACGCTATTCGAGGTCTCCACCATCGCCGGACTTGCCGAGCGGCTCGATCAGGCACAGGAAGCGAGACCGCCGCTCCGCCCCCAGGAGCGGCCACGCGACATTCCGCTGTCCTTTGCGCAGCAGCGACTGTGGTTCCTGCACCAGCTCGAAGGCTCCAGCGCCACCTACAACATCACCCTGGGCCTGCGCCTGTCGGGGCGGCTCGATCGCGTGGCACTCGCGGCCGCGCTTGCCGATCTCGTTGAGCGCCATGAAAGCCTGCGCACGGTGTTCCCGGAATCCGCCGGCGTGCCTTGCCAGCTCGTCCTGGCACCCTCCGCGGCGCGTCCGGACCTGGCGGTCCGGGCGGTGACTGAGGCAACCCTGCCGGACGCGCTGGCCGCCGCCGCGACATACGGCTTCGACCTCACGCGCGAGCCGCCGGTGCGAGCGACGCTGTTCGCGCTCGACGAGACGCAGCACGTGCTGTTGCTCCTCGTCCACCATATCGCCGGCGATGGCGGCTCGCTGGCGCCGCTCGCGCGCGATCTCGCCGCCGCCTATGCGGCGCGGCGCCGCGGCACGCCGCCGGACTGGGCGAAGCTGCCGGTGCAGTATGCCGACTACACGCTGTGGCAGCGGGCGCTGCTCGGCAGCGCCGAGGATCCGGACAGCATGATGGCGCGGCAGCTCGCCTTCTGGCGCGAGACGCTGGGCGATCTGCCGGCGCAGCTCGCGCTGCCGACGGACCACCCGCGGCCGGCCGTGCCGAGCTACCGTGGCGCGAGCGTGCCGCTCCGCCTCGCGCCCGAGCTTCATCGCCGTCTCGCCGCTCTCGCGCGGAACCGGCAGGCGAGCCTCTTCATGGTGCTCGCGGCCGCGCTCGCGGCGCTGCTCACGCGCCATGGCGCTGGGACCGACATACCGATTGGCAGCCCGATCGCCGGCCGCACCGATCCCGCCCTCGAACCGCTCATCGGCTTCTTCGTCAACACCCTCGTGCTGCGCACCGATACCTCCGGCGATCCGTCCTTCGGCGCGCTGATCGAGCGCGTGCGCGACGCCAGCCTGGCCGCTTATGCGCGACAGGACGTGCCGTTCGAGCGCCTCGTCGAGAGCCTCAACCCGGCGCGCTCGCGCGCCCGGCACCCGCTCTTCCAGGTGATGCTCGCGTTTCAGAATACGGCCGGCATCGAACTCGAGATGCCGGACCTCGCGATTCGCTCCGAACCGGTCGAGCTGAACGTCGCCAAGTTCGATCTCTGCCTCATCCTCGGCGAGCGCCACGCCGCCGACGGAACGCCGGACGGCGTGGCGGGCGCCATCGAATTCCGCACCGATCTCTTCCGGCCGGAGACGGTCGAAGTACTGGCGCGGCGCCTGCTGCGTCTGCTCGACGCGGCGGGTGCGGCGCCGGATTGTCCGATCGGCCGGCTCGCGATGCTCGACGACGGCGAGCGGCAGCAGCTGTTGGTGGGGTGGAACGAGACGGCACGCGCGGTGCCGGAGACGACGCTCTCGGCGTTGATCGAGGCGCAAGCGGCGCGCGACCCGCAGGCCGCGGCGATCATCGCCGGGGCGGACAGGCTCTCCTATGCAGCGCTCAATAGCGAGGCCAACCGCCTCGCCCACCGCCTGATCGCGGAAGGCGCCGGACCCGACGCGATCGTCGCCCTTGCCGTGCCGCGCTCGGCCGCGATGGTGGTGGCGCTGGTTGCCATCCTCAAGACGGGCGCCGCCTATCTGCCGGTCGATCCGGATTATCCGGCCGAGCGCATCGCCTTCATACTGGAGGATGCCCGGCCGGCGCTCATCGTCACCACTGCCGCGCTCGCCCCGTGTCTGCCCGACGTCGCGCCGCGCCTCGTGCTCGAGGCCGCCGAGACCATCGCGTCGCTCAGCCATAGCCGCGCCGACGATCCCCGCCAGGCCGACCGCCGACGCCCACTCTCGCCCCTCGACCCCGCCTATCTTATCTACACCTCAGGCTCGACCGGACGGCCAAAGGGCGTCATCGTCCCGCATCTCGGCATTGCGAGTCTGGTCGCAACGCAGATCGAGCGCTTCGCGCTGACGCCGCAAGCGCGCGTCCTGCAATTTTCCTCGGCGAGCTTCGACGCGTCGATCATGGAACTGCTCATGGCGCTGCCCGCCGGGGCGGCGCTCGTCCTCCCGCCGGCCGGCAAGCTTGCCGGCGACGCTCTCGCCGAGATCCTGGAACGACACCAGGTCAGCCACGCCTTGCTCCCGCCCGCCGTGCTCGCCACCCTGCCGCCGGACGCCGGGTCGCATCTTCGTTGCCTCATCGTCGGCGGCGATGCCTGCGCGCCAGAGCTGGTGGCGCGCTGGTCGGCGGGGCGGCGCATGGTGAACGCCTACGGCCCGACCGAGGCGACGATCTGCGCGACGGTGAGCGAGCCGCTCTCCGGCGCCGCCAAGCCGCCGCTCGGCGCGCCGGTCGCCAATGTGCGCCTCTATGTCCTCGACGATGGAATGCAGCCGGCGCCTCCGGGCGTCGCCGCCGAGCTCTACATCGCCGGCTCCGGTGTGGCGCACGGCTATCTCAATCGGCCGGACCTCACCGCCGAGCGCTTTGTCGCCAACCCCTTTGGCCCGCCGGGCAGCCGTCTCTATCGTACCGGCGATCTCGTCCGCCGGCACTTGGATGGCGAGCTCGAATTCGTGGGCCGGGCCGATCACCAGGTCAAGATCCGGGGCTTCCGTATCGAGCCGGGCGAGATCGAAGCTCGGCTTGCCAGCCATCCCGACGTCCGCGAGGCGGCGGTGATCGCGCGGGAGGATCGGCTCGGCGAAAAGCGCCTTGTCGCCTATGCGGTCGCGACGGTCGGCGCGACCTTGGAGCCTCTCGAGCTACGGCGCCATCTCGAGAAGCTCCTGCCGGACTACATGGTCCCTGCGGCTTTCGTCATGCTCGATCAACTGCCGCTGACCCCCAGCGGCAAGCTCGACCGCAAGGCGCTGCCCGTGGCGGAGGCGCCGCCGGCAGCGCGCTGGCGCGCGCCGCGCACGCAGCAGGAGGAACGGCTCTGCGCCTTGTTCGCCGAGGCGCTCGGACTGCCGCGCGTCGGCATCGACGACAATTTCTTCGAGCTCGGCGGCCATTCTCTGCTCGCCATCGGTCTCGGCCGCCGGATCCGCGACGTCCTGAAGCCCGATTTCCCGCTGACCGGCGTTTACACGGCGCCGGTGGTGAGGGATCTGGCGGCGCTGCTCGAAGACGGTGCGGCCACGGACGAGACCCCGGACCTATGCCGCGAGGTCGATCAGGTACCGCCGATCCGACTCACCGCCGCGTCGTCGTCGGCACCCTCAGGCGCACCGCGCCGCATCTTCCTCACCGGCGCGACCGGTTTTGTCGGCAGCCATCTGCTCGCCGCGCTGCTGCGCGACGGCGACGCACGCATCACCTGCCACGTGCGCGCCGCTGATGAGGCGAGCGCGCGGGCCCGGCTGCGGAACGCGCTCGCCCGGCGACAGATGGCGGGTGCGTGGAAGGACGATCGGGTCGACGTATTGACCGGCGACCTTGCGGCCGCCGAACTCGGCCTCGACGATCGCGCGTGCCGTTTCGTGCGCGAGGAATGCGATGCGATCTACCATTGTGGCGCGCAAGTCGATTTTCTCCATCCTTATGCGGCGTTGAAGCGGGCGAATGTCGAGAGCGTGCGCACGCTTCTCGATTGGACGGCACGCGGCCGGCCGAAGTCCTTCCATCATGTCTCGACCATGAGCGTGATCGATTCCGGCAACAGTGTTGCCCCCGTATGCGAGCAATCGGAGCTGAGCGCCTGGCGCGGGCTGATCGGCGGATACAGCCAGAGCAAATGGGTCGGCGACACGCTGGCGCGACGCGCGCAGGCCAACGGCCTGCCGGTTGCGGTCTATCGCCTCGGTGCCGTCACCGGCGACTGCACCCATGCGATCTGCAACGAGACCGATCTGATCTGGCGACTGGCGCGGATCTATGCGGCGCTCGAAGCCATGCCGGACCTCGACCTGCCGCTGCACATGACGCCGGCGGACGATGTGGCGCACGCGATCTTCCTGCTGTCGCAGGATGGGGCAGCGGCGGGTGGTGTCTACCATCTGCTGAGCAGCGAAGAGCCCAGCCTCGGCCAGGTCGGATCGGTCTTCGCCCGCCTCGGCCTGCCGCTCGAACTCGTCGCGCTCGACCGCTGGATGTCGCTGGCGCGGCGGCGCCTCCTCGAACGCTATGATGATGGCCTCGCCGCCGTGGTCTCCATCCTGGCGAAGCATGACGGCAGAGCCTCGCATGCCTCAATCCTCGCCGATGCGACCCGCCGGCGCCTCGCAGCGCTCGGCGGCTCGATACGGCCGGTCACCCCGGCCCTGCTCGAGCGCTATCTCCTCAATCTGCGCCTGCGCGAGAGCTTTCCCGACGCCGTGATCCACGTCGCGCGGGACGAGCCGGCAGCGGCCGCTCCTGGGCGGCAGGATCCCGGCCCGGTCCACCGCGCCCCGAGCCGGACGCGGGTCGACTGACCGGCGCCGCGCCATCAAGAAGGTCTGTGCGAATGTCGCGTCTCATCTTCGCTGCCACTGCTGTCCCGGGACACGTCCTGCCGCTTCTCGCCGCCGCCCGCCACCTCGTCGCGCGCGGCCATGAGGCGGCCTTTCTCACCGGCAGCGTCTTTCGCAGTCCCGTAGAAGCGGCCGGCGCGCGCTTCGTACCCCTTGCCCGCGAGATCGATCTCGACTACCGGCGGCTTGACGAGCATTTCCCCGAGCGCCGGACGGTCGACACCGGCATGCCGCAAGTGGCCTTCGCGCTGGACCATCTCTTCGCCGATGCGCTGCCGCTGCAGCATGCCGGCCTCCGTGCGCTGCTGCGCGATTTTCCGGCCGACGCGGTCATTCTCGACAGCATGTTCTGCGGCGCTCTGCCGCTGCTGCTCGGCCCGCGCAGGGCGCGGCCGCCGATAATCGCGCTGGGCATATCGCCTTTGGCGTTGTCGAGCGTCGATACGGCGCCGTTCGGCACGGCGCTGCCGCCGCCGGCAACACCCGAGCAGCGCATGCGCAATGCGGCACTCAACCGCCATGTGCAGCAAACCGTCTTCGCCGGTCCGCAGCGCCACTTTAACGAGGTCCTCGCCGGCATCGGCGCTCCGCCGCTGCCGCGTTTCCTGTTCGACAGCATGATCACGCTCCCTGACCTTTTTCTGCAACCGGCCACTCCGGCGTTCGAATATCCGCGACGCGACCTGCCGCCGACGATCCGCTTCATCGGCCCGATCGTGCTGCCGAGCCCGGAGATTGCGCTGCCGCCGTGGTGGGGTGAACTCGACGCGGAGCGTCCGCTCGTCGTCGTCACTCAGGGTACGGTCCAGAACGCCGATTTCGGCCAGCTGGTCGGTCCGACGCTGACCGCGCTTGCCGAGGAACCGGCGACCGTCATCGCGACAACGGGCGGCGCGCCGGTAGAGACCATCCCGGTGCCGCTGCCGGCGAACGCGCGGGCCGCAAGCTTCCTGCCCTTCGACCGGCTCTTGCCGAAGGCGCGGGCACTGGTGACGAATGGCGGATATGGCGCCGTCACGCAGGCGCTGAGCCTGGGAGTGCCGCTGGTCGTCGCCGGCGATTCCGAGGAAAAGCCGGAGGTCGCCGCCCGCGTCGCCTGGACCGGCGCCGGCATCGATCTGCGCGCCGGGCGCCCCACGGTTCCGCAACTGCGCGAGGCGGTCCGCGCGGTTCTGGCGCGACCGCAATACCGCCGGCGCGCCAGCGCCATCCGCGACGATTTCAATCGGCACGACGCGCTCGCCGGCATTGCGACGCTGGTCGAAGCGGTTGTCGCCGGCGCGGCCGAGCGGCAACCCGACTCTGCGGGACCTCTGCTGACCGAGCGGATGCTCTGATCGCAAGGCGCCGCTGGCGCCGCTCTTCATACCATCGTCGGCCGTGCAACGCAGCGCGCATGGCGCACGCGTCGCGACGAAACCCGCGGCTTCATCATCGCCGCCGCATCACGAAGGACAGGACGTGTCCTCACCGTTGTCATATCCGCAGCGCGCGAATGACGATATCCTCGCGACAGCGCCGGCGCGAAGCCGAACGACGCCCACCGACAACGCGCGAGGAGAGGGATGCAGACTGCGTTTCAACGCTTCATGACTGAATTGCCCGACTGTCAGGATCTACCTGCCGTCAAGGAGCTTCTGCGACGAACGCTGGGCAATTACGGGTTCGACACCTTCGCCTATCTGACCTTCACGCCCGGCCATACCATGGACAACGCCGTCCCTCTCACCACTTATCCCGAGGCATGGACGCAACGTTACTGCCGGAACCGCTATGATCATCTCGACCCGGTCCTCGCGCGGTCGGTGAAGACGACGCTTCCTTTCAGCTGGTCGACGCATGATGACGATGACACGCTGACACGCCAGCAGCGCCGCTTCTTCCGCGAGGCGGACGCGCACGGCATCCGGCACGGCTTTACGATTCCAATTCACGACCGGCGCAACAAGGCGGCTACCTTGACGGTTGCTACCGGCGGCCCGCGGCCAAAATTCGAAGCGCGCGTTGACTCCTTCCGGCACGAGCTGCATTTGATTGCCCTCTATGTGCACGCACGCATCCGCCGCGCCTTGTTGCCAGGCGAGCAGCGCGCGCGCCCGTTGCTGACCGAACGCGAGATTGCGTGCATCCAGTGGGTAGCCTGGGGGAAAAGCGCTGCCAATATCGCGGAGATCCTGAGGATCAGACCACGGACGGTGTTCTTTCACATTGAAAACGCCAAGCGCAAATTTGGCGTAGCGACGCTGCCGCAGGTCGTCGCGAAAGCGATTACGCAGGATATCGTCTGCGCCGACCATGGCGGACCCGGGTGAGGGGGCGGGGTGCTTTGGCCGTTCAGCAGACCGACCCGGTGGTCAGGCGTCGCCGCGTGCGCTCTTCGAGAATACTGAGCGGCGCCGCGGCCGGGTCATGCATGGCCCCGACTGGAAGATAGAAGGTTTGCTCTAGCACATGCTGTCCCGCGATCGCGGCATGCGGCACGAGATCGGTAAAGAGGGTCCAGGCCGATCCGGCCGGAAACCGCAGCTCGGCGAGAATCCCTTCGCGCTGATACGTGTTGTCGGCCTTCGCGCGATCGTGGAGCGACAGCATCAGCCAGTCATAATCCGTCCGCCAGCCCTTGGTGACGCCGAGCATGGCGAGCGTAGCGGAGAAGCCGGGCACAGGGTGGGACCATCGCGGCAGGAACCGGGCGACATACTCGCTGAAATCGCCGCCGACGCGCCAGACGCGCGGCAGGCCATCGGGATTAACATTGGCGAACAGCCGGAGAATGCGCCTTCCCTGCAGGGGCTGCGACGGGAAAGCGTCGATATGCAGACGGCTGTCGTCCTTGTGCGAGGAGATGTTGCGGCCATCGATGGCCCCCGGGCGCAGGCTGGCGCGCCCGATCTCGAGGCGCGGCGCGTAATCCGGAAAAAGGTCCTCGATCAGCGCACGCGCGGCTTCGCCGAAGCGCCTGAGCAGTGCCGCCAGCTCCTCGCGATCGGCCCCGGTCAGGCTTGTGCCATGAACGCGGGAGTTGCGCGGGTCGAAGCTGACGTTCTTGCGCTTGCCGTCGGAAACGCGCGGATCGAGGAAGCGCCGCTCGCGTGCCGTCAGCTCGAAGCCGAGATGAGGCAGGAAAACAATCTTGCCGGCTTCGAGGGCCTGAAGCGCCTGCTCGCGCTCGACGGGCGAAGCGGGGCCCTGCCAACGGCGGAGATCGATCGTCTGCAGGGGCGCCGGGCCGGGACGGCGCATCGCGACGCCCGCGACCGCAAGGGGCGCGACCAAAGTGCGTTCCGTCGGCTGATGCAGATCGGTCGGCATATCGCACCGCGCGATCGGCGAGATCACGCTTCGATACTAGTTGGTGCCGGCGACGCTCTCAAGTTTTCAGTGTGTGACTGAGACGGGAAGGAGGCGGCCGCGACGGCCCGCCTTGGCGAGGTCCATGCGGTGGGTCGGCCGAGCACCCTTTATCAGGCGTCCAAAGTACCGCAGCCAAAATGCCGGCCTCTCGCGCACAGTGGAAAGGCCGGCGATGCACATATGCTTCTCGGAGAATCTAGACGGTTGAGCCAGCCGATTTCAGCGATTCTCCGGATACATCGCTACATCCCAGCATCTAACGTCGATGGCGTTGGTGGTTATCGGGAAGCCGGGCAACGGAGGTGCGTTTGTGGCGCCATCCAACGCGATCGCTGGTTGGGCCAAGGCAACGCCTGCACAGCCAAGGGACGGGACCGATCGCAACCCGCCGCACGCGGTGCGCGCTGCCGCCGCTCCGAAACTCCCGTTGTGGCGGTTAGCGCTAAAGGCGCTGCTCGATGGCGGTCCTGGGACCTGCCATTTCGCAATCACCAGCATCTGCAACGCGCGATGCGGCTTTTGCAGTTTCGCGATCGATCAACTCCCAAGGGAGGCGCAGCATTCGGTAAGCCTTGATGATGCGAAGGTTGCGCTCGACATCCTCGCCCGCAACAACATCCGCTTCATCCACCTCACCGGCGGCGAGCCGCTGATACATCGTGACCTCGATTCCATCGTCCGTCATTCGCGGCGGGCGGGGATGTCTTCGGTGCTGATCACCAATGGGTGGCTTTTGACCGCTGAGCGGGTCGATCGCCTCGCCGAAGCAGGCCTTACCTCTCTCGTCATCTCCATCGACGCGCCGTCGGCAACAGTTCACGATCGAAATCGTGGCCTAGAGGGCTTATCAGAGCGAATCTCCAAGGCAAACCGATGGTGTCGACTGCGAGGCTTGCCGACAACCGCGTCGGTGACGATGAGCCACCTTATCGGCGACTACTCCCAATTGCCGAAGTTCCTCCGTTCAATGGGTTTCGAAGCCGTGACGTTCTCCTATCCGCTATCGACGCTGCGGTCGTCCTATTTGAGCTATCGCGACTCCGAACTCGTCGCCTACAGCCCCGAGGAGCTGGAAGCCGCATTCGAAGCCGTCAAGGTGCTGAAAAAAAGCTTTCCCGTCCTTAATCCTGCCGCTTCGCTTGAAGATATGCAGAGGCATGTGCGCGGCCAACCGGAGCGATTTGGCTGTCTCGCCGGGTACAAGTTCTTCTATCTCGACTGGCACCTCGATCTCTACCGCTGCCATAACTGGGATCGCCCCTTGTGCCATATCTTCGAATTCGACCTGACCAAGCGCGTGCATGACGGGTGCACCGCCTGCATGATCGATTGCTACCGCGATGACAGCGTGATGCAGCACGTCGCGGTCGCAATCAGCGACGGGCTGGCTGCCGCAAAGAAAGGACAATTCGGTGAGGCATGGCGTCGCTGGAGCGACCGCCGGAATTTCATTTCACTTAAGGCAGTGTTGGACGAGGCGCCCGTCTGGCGTAAGCGTGTTTGAGGAACGGGCGTCTCCCGTGCAAGGCTCCCCTCGAAGCGATGCCGTAGCGCCGCCTGGCAGGCAATACACGATATCCCGGCCTTGAAAATGTCGCTATACAGCGGCTGAGGGGCCCGCCGCCGCGCCCCCGCCTGGTTAAGGACCGCCTCGGAGTTCACGTGAATCCCACGTCGCCGGTTGGCCGCCGCCGCTTCGAAGCCGTTCGTGGCGCGTGGCGCCAAGCTTACCAGGTGTCGGAGGCCGCGGTGGTTGCGGCCGTGATCGCGGTATTCGGCTGCCTGCCGGTCGACTGGGCCTCGGCGCTCGGCGCCTCTATCGGGCGAACTATCGGGCCGAGGCTCGGGGCATCACGTCGCGCTCTTCAAAACCTCAGGCGCGCCATGCCGGAAAATTCCGACGCCGAGAACCGCCGCATCATTCGCGCCATGTGGGACAACCTCGGCCGAGCCGTTGCCGAGTATCCGCATTTGGCTCAGATCTGTGCCCCGGGCTCCGGCCGCGTCGAGATCGTCAACGGAGAGGCGGTCACGCGAATACTGACGGGCGATCAACCGGCAATCCTGTTCGGCGGCCACTTTGCCAATTGGGAGGTCGGTCCATCGATGATCCACCGGCTGATGGGATCGTCCCTGCTTTCCGTATATCGGGCGGCAAATAACCCCTGGGTGGACCGCCTTCTGCGACGCCGAATGGTTTCGCGCCGCGCCGTTGCGAAGGGCGCTGAGGGCGGGCGCGATCTGCTTCGTCATCTTCGGCAAGGCGGTCATGTCGCCATGCTCGTCGACCAAAAGCAGAATGACGGCATCGCCGTCCGCTTCTTCGGGCAGGACGCAATGACGGCACCGGCCATCGCTCGGCTAGGCCAGCGTTTCCGTTGTCCGATCGTGCCAGTCCGGGTAGAGCGCCTGGGCGGCGCTCGTTTCCGCTTCACCGTAACGCCGGAGATCGCGGTACTCGACACCGGCGATGCGACGGCCGACGTGCTTGCGACGATGACAAGGGTCAATGCGATCATCGAAGAATGGGTCCGCCTGCGGCCCGAGCAGTGGCTATGGCTTCATCGCCGCTGGCCGAACGGGGCGGCTGATCTGTAGCTTCGCCGGCGCGAGAGTCTGCTTATGGCACGATTCCGGCCTCCGGGTTTCCGGTGGGTCCGGAGACCGTACTCGTCTAGAAGCCGACGTCAGCGCACCTCGACCGCCGGTCTGCCAAGTTCGGCGCTCCCTCCGGCCTCCGGTGAGGCTTGGCCGACTCTCAGGATGGAATCTATCAGGTCATTGGCCCGCGGGCTTGGCAGATTGGTTGTTGCCCGGTGTGGCAGACTGAGCGCCTCCGGTGACTGCCTTCCCGGTAGCGGAGATATCCTGTCCGAGCCCAGCCGTCGTGTGGCAGCCGCCGATCAGCGGTGCCAGCAGAAACAGGCAGAGGCCACTGACGAGCAGCCAACAGCGACCGAACCCCATAGTCTCCTCCATCCGCGCACTTGTGAAGACGGGTAATCCTGCCCTTCATGGGAGCGCCGGGGTATCCGTGGGATTACTGATCTCCTGCGGATCATTCGCCGTGCGACGGCTCGCGGGAGCCTCTGCCGCTTCTTGATCTCCGCCCATTTGGCGCAGCGCTGCTGATGGCCGGGCGCCCGACGCCCGGCAACCGAGGTCGTTACGTCCGCTCCGGCTTGCCCTCGGGCAGAGGCGTACCAGGTAGTGATCGCTCCTTTCGAGGGATCACGATATCGCCGTTCGGAGCGATGTAGGGCACGCCGTACTTCGGAATGCCCTCTCTGAACAGCTCGAATGATCGCAGGAGTTCTTGAACGCCTTTGCGAGCCATTTCTTGCGCCCGATTCCATTGCTCTTGCGTCTGCTGGTCAGGGAACGCGGGTGCCTGATCAGAGATGTCGACCGGCGAGGCATGCGTCAGCAGCAACGCCGCGACGAAATGCAAACCAGCGGGCATGGTGTCCTCCAGACCTCACCACAGAGTTTATTCCACGGCCTCGCTCGCGTGTAGGCGGTCAGGCGT
Source organism: Allostellaceae bacterium (assembly GCA_035553515.1). GTDB lineage: Bacteria > Pseudomonadota > Alphaproteobacteria > ATCC43930 > CGMCC-115725 > DAHUYF01. The sequence goes on from DATNDG010000098.1 coordinate 67,370, forward strand.
CTCTTCCATAGCGGGCCGCCGATGCGCAGAGCGGTGCGGCGGGATTTCCCGCCACTCTGTAAGATGATAATACATACGAGAAGGCGCATGCCCCAGATCAATGGTTTCACGTTCAAGTGTGCGCGGAGCCTGTGTGATCTGAATGCGTGAACCAGCAGCGAAGTGGCTCTCCGGGCGCCTGTCGCGCGCAGCGGCGCTCGTCTATGCGCCGGGGGCGCTGGCGTTCGGCATCGATCTTTGGCTTCCGCTCAACCTCGAGGCGGCGAGCCTGTACTCGGTCGGGATCGTGATGTCCGGCTGGATTCGTTCGCGTTTCCATCTGTGGCTCTCTACGATCCTCTTCGTAGCCTTTACCTTCATTGATCTGGTCATCGGCGCGCCATCACTGGATCCCCTGGCGCCTTCGTGGGTGTTCTTAGTCAACCGCTCCTTCACGGCGTGTGTTCTGCTGATTCTCGCCGGGGCGGTGCATCTTTGGATCAGGAGCATGGAGGCGGTCGAGGGCTACAGCACCGGACTGGAGCATCGCGTGAGGGAGCGCACTCGGGAGCTTGAAGTCGCCTTGCGACAACGCCAGGAAGCGCAGGAGGTGCTTTATCACGCGCAGAAATTGGAGGCGGTTGGCCGGCTCACCGGCGGCGTCGCCCATGAGTTCAATAACCTGCTGACGATTATCGGCGGCAATGCCTCTCTGCTGCGCGAGCAAGCGCCGGCGAACTCCGCGACCCGGCGGCTCGAGTTCATTTTGCAAGCTGCAGATCGAGGCGCGCGACTGACGAGACAGCTCCTCTCCTTCTCGGGCCGGCAACTGCTGAATCCACAGGTTCTCGACCTGCGCGCCGCAATGATCGACATCTCGGATATGATGGCGCATTCGCTGGGCGAGAACATCGCGGTCAAGCTCGATCTCTCTGGCGATCTTTGGCCGGTGAAGGTCGATCGCTCGGAGCTGGACCTGGCTGTCCTCAATATCGGCCTCAACGCGCGCGACGCCATGGCAACTGGCGGGCGCTTGTCCGTCCAAGCCCACAACGTATCCTTCGCGGCCGGGCAGGACATTCGCCATGGGCTGCTCGGCGACTTCGTCGCGCTCACCATTTCGGATAGCGGAACGGGGATCGATCCGAAGATTGTCGAACGTGTGTTCGAGCCGTTTTTTACAACGAAGAACGTCGGCAAAGGCAGCGGGCTCGGTCTCAGCCAGGTTTATGGCTTTGCGACGCAGTCCGGCGGTGCCGTGTCCGTGGAGAGCGTGCTGGGGCAAGGTACATCCGTCACGATGTGGTTGCCGCGCGGCAAGGCGCTTGCCAGCCAACCCGTGCAAGCGCCTGCCAGCGTGGTGCCGCTCAAGGCGCAGGCGCAGCAAGTTCTCTACGTTGAGGACAATGCCGAGGTGGCTGCGGTTACACTGGACATGCTGGCGGAGGGCGGCTACGGCGCCTGCTGGGCGAAGGACGCGCGCGAAGCGCTCGCGGTACTCGGATCCGGACGGAGCTTCGATGTGGTGCTGACCGACGTGGTGATGCCTGGCCGCATTGATGGCGTTGAACTGGCGCGTGAACTTCGACGGACCGCGCCGACACTCGCCGTTCTTCTCACGAGCGGCTACAGCAACGAGTTAAACATTGTCGGCCAGGACGGTTTCGAAATGCTCGCAAAGCCCTACAACGCGAAGCAACTCGCCGAGGCGCTCAAGCAATCTGTTGCGCGTGCGCCGAGACAGAGCTGAGTTGCATCCTCGGTCGACGGCGAGACCCGAATGTCCGACCCCGACATCATCCTGCACCATTACCCCCGCTCGCCCTTTGCGGAGAAGGTGCGGGTGGCACTCGGCCTCAAGCGCCTGCGCTGGCGCTCGGTCATCCAGCCGCGCCTGGCGCCGAAACCGGCGCTGACGCCGCTCACCGGCGGCTATCGCCGAATCCCGGTGATGCAGATCGGCGCCGACATCTATTGCGATACGCGCCGCATCCTGGCCGAGCTCGACCGGCGGTTTCCGGAACCCGCGCTGTCGCCGCCCGGCAGCGGCGGGGTGGCCGAGATGATCGCCGCCTGGGCCGACCGCTTCCTCTTTGCCGATGCGTTGGGGCTGGTGTTCGCCCTGCAAGGCGACCGCTTTCCGCCGGAGCTGCATGCCGACCGCGCGCGCTTCACCGCCGGCAGGTTCGACGGCTGGGACAGCGAGCGGATGAAAGCGAAACTTCCGGCACTGCGCGACCATCTCCGGCTCCATCTCGCCTGGCTCGAGCGCCTGCTCGAAGACGGGCGCGAATTCCTGCTTGGGCAGGAGCCCTCGCTCGCCGATCTCGGGGCCTATCATCCCCTCTGGTATGCGCGCGGCAATCTCGGCGCGGACTCCGGCCTGGCGGGACATAAGCGGCTCCTCGCCTGGATGGCGCGGCTCGATGCGATCGGCCATGGGAGCGTCGAGGAGCTCGCGCCCGAGGCCGCGCTTGAGATTGCCCGCGCGGCCGTTCCCGCGCCCGCGGCCGCAGCCGATCCGCACGATCCGAACCGAAGGCAGCCTGGCGACCGGCTTACCGTCACGCCGGAGGATTGGGGGTTCGATGGTGTCACGGGCGAGCTTGTCTCGTCCGACATCGACGAGATCGCGCTCAAGCGCCGGGATCCCCGACTGGGGCTCCTCGTCGTGCACTTTCCTTTGGCGGGCTTCGTCGTCACGCCGGCGGCATGAGGGGGCAGGCTCGGGCGGAGCCTGGTCATATCGTCAGATCGGTGTCAGCCCTCGCACGGCTCGCCGTTAAAGAGAGGGGCTACATACACAAATACTCGGTCGCGGGAAATTAAAGTCTCGGAGGATTGACTATTTCCCGGGTCTTTGATTTCATTATGGCGAGTTCTTAATCAGTCTCATAAGGCAAATGAGCGCCGTTTCGTCCTCGGGGGAGGGGGCATCATGGCGTCGTATCGCGTCTACTTTTTCGACTGCAGTTCGCGCGTCGTCGGCCTGGAAATATTGGAGTGCGCAGACGACGCAGCGGCCCAGCACGCGGCCAACGCGCTCACGAAGGAGCGCAACTCGAAGCGTGCCGAGCTGTGGTACAGAGACCGGCTCATCGAGCGAATCGATCGAGTGCACCCTGCCTGACGAAACCGATTGCGGTTCTCGGCGGCGTCATCACGTCTGAGGCACGGGCATCGGCGCCGGCGGCGCCACATCGAGCTGGCCGGCCTTGGCGTCATATTCGGCCGCGAGCTTCAGGAGTTCCTCGGCGATCCGCTCTTGCGGAATGCTGCGAGAAAGGCGGAGGCAAAGTGCGGCTTGGGCACGGTAGAAAGAGTCATTCATCGCGGCATGCTCTGCGGGTGATTAGCCACCAGATGTTGGGGCGGGCGACCAACGCGTTAATAGATATGGTCGCACGGTTAAGAAAACCCTAACGTTCGCCCGCCCCGGCAGCGAACGGCGGTCAATCCCCGGAATCCTCGTTATCCACAGCCATCACCGCAGCGCGCTCGCGGGTTCGGCGGCGCCGGCTCTAGGATCGCCCTCACGCAATCTGCGGTCTTATAGAGTAATAGGCACAAGATTATTTGACCGACAGATTATGTTACACTGAAATAGTTGCATGCACCCAATAGTCCGGGTGACAATCGGAACCGAGTTCGGCTCAGGGGGGCGTTGGCGTGTCCGAACCCGCACCCGACTATCCGAAGGCAATCGTCTTCCTTCTCGAGGAAGCGAGGCAGAGGCGTGCCAATGCGCATCGCGCGCGCCGGCTTGCCCAGACGCTCGTGACGCAGGACGCCTATGACAAGCTGGTCGCTTATGCCGCCGAACTGGAGCAACGGGCGCAAGAGCTGGACGAGTGGGCAACCGCTCTGGCGGCCACGGTCGCCCGGACGCATGCCCTCAGCGATGAAATTCACAGCCTTGTTACCGAGGCCCGCGCGCGACTGAAAGACATGCCGCTCAAGAAACCTCCCGTCGGGTGAGCCTAATCGAGCAATTCGACCTTGCCGGTGGCGAGATGGTAATAAGCGGCAACGACTCTGAGCTCGCCGTCCTTCACGGCGCCCGCGATGACGGGCGAGGATTCGCTCAGGAGCTTTGCCTGGATCTTCGCGTTGCTCTTGATCGCGGTTTCGAAGTCTCCATGAGCCTCATCGACCGCGGGGCGGATGTAGCGATAAAGCGCGCTAATCTGGCCCGGTACTGGTTTGGCGGCAATCGACGCCTTGACCGCGCCGCAGCCGCCGTGACCCAACACCATGAGCAGTTTCGTGCCCAGAACGGCGACGCCATACTCGATGCTGGCGATGATTTCCGTCGTCGCAAGATTGCCAGCGACACGGTTGACGAACACATGACCGATGCTCTGGTCGAACAGCACTTCGACCGGCACGCGGGAATCGGCGCAGGAGAGAACCGACGCGAAGGGCTCCTGCTTCTCCGCGGTATTTTGCTTCAGCAACGCCAGATCCTCTTTGTAGAAGGTGAGGCGTTGCTCGGTGAAACGCCGGTTGCCGTCCATCAGCGCTTTCAATGCAGCGTCGGGCGTGAGCCGGCTCTGCGCGATGCTTGGCGGCGGGGCCGCGAGCTCGATGCCGGCTGCCAGCAGGCCGGTTGCAGCCCCGCCCACGCCGCCGCGCAACACGCTGCGGCGCGAGATGCGCAGCTCGGAGCTGTCCTGGCTCGTCGAAGTGTCGCCAGCGCCTAGCGGGTTCTGCGCAGCCATGTCGTTCATCTCCCCTGTCGCGCGTATTTTTCGGAGAATGACCGCAATGCTGCGCGCCCGATCCGATCTTGGCAAGTCCGGCCGAGGATTAAGGGGTCCATATGAGCAAGCGTGTTCTTTGATCGAGCACATGGATTTCAGATCCATGGCACGCTTCGATTACGAGAAACCAGCTTGATCAGGAGAAGCGGCGGTAGAATGCGCGGCGCGGGATCGGGAACCAATCGGCCGGATCCGGCGGTAGACTTTCATGGCGACGGGCGTTCAAGCGCAGGGGCAGGAAAACCAATTTCTTGCGTCTCTCGATAGAAACGACGGCGCATTCATAATGCCGCATGCCCAGACCGTCGAACTGCCACGGGGAAGATTGCTGACCGATACGGGCGGACCCATCGTGGATGCGTGGTTTCCGCATGATGCGGTCATCTCCTTTCAATCGGTCATGGCCAACGGCCAGGCTGTCGAGAACGGGACCATCGGCCGGGAAGGTTTTGCGGGATTCTCGGCGCTCCTCGGCAGCCATCTGGAGATCTCGCGCAGCCTCGTGGAGGTGCCAGGACATGCCGCGCGGGTTCCGCTGTCGGTCGTTCAATCGGCGTGGACAGAAAGCCTTGCGTTCCGCGAGAAAGTTCTGCTCTATGTGCGCGCCGTTCTCGTCCAGCTGGCGCAATCCGTCGCTTGCGCCGCCTTGCACTCGGTCGAGCAGCGCATGGCCCGCTGGCTGCTCATGACGCATGACCGTGTCGGCCAGGATGACCTGGCGCTGACGCACGAGTATCTGGGCGAGATGCTGGGCGTGCAGCGGCCCACCATCACCCGGACCGTCGAGCGCTTCGAGAAGGCAGGCTCCATCCGGTCCCGCCGGGGCAGGATCACCGTGCAGGATCGAGCAGAGCTAGAAAGGGCTGCCTGCGAGTGCTATGCGGCAGTGCGGTCTGCTTTCGATTTCTCGCGGACCGCTCACACAATTTCCCCGTCAACGTAACCTAGCGCACAGACGACCGCCCGCCCTCTCGCCCTAACGTAAATGTTAGGGTGAGCAAGTGCCTGGCAGGGGCGATGCCGCACGTTCTGGTCGTCGAGGATTACGACGGGCTTGGTGAGCTGCTTCGAGCTGCTTTCGAGGCGCGCGCCGCGTTCCGCGTCAGCTCCGCGGCGCGCCCGGAGGAGGCGATGCGGGTGCTCGACCGGGACCCGCCCGATATCGCCCTCATCGATGTCTGCCTGCCGGGGAGCTCGGGGATCGAGCTGGCCTGGTGCGCCACCAATCGCCGGGTTCCGGTTCTCATGATGACGGGCGATCCCGAGGCGGAGATGCGCTTCGAAGGCGCGGGCGTCCCTTATCTCCGAAAACCCTTTCGCCTCTCCGAGCTCGAAGCGGCGGTCGGAGCCGTGCTGGCAAGCCGGAGCGATCACCTGGCCCGAATGCGCGCGCGGCTCTCGCTGCTGTTCGCCGTTGCCGAGGGGGGAGCGCGGGAAAAGGGATCGGATGGGACGGCGCTCGGCGCCACGGAGCCGCGGGGAGGAGCACATTGAGCCGAGAGGAAATCGAGTATCTGCGGCGGAAGGCTGAGCAGTTGCGCTTCGTGGCGATCGATTTCGAAGCGTCGATCGCGGTGAAGCTGCTCGAGATCGCGCAAGAGCTCGAGGAAATGGCACTACGGCTCGAGGAACGGCGATCGGAGGATTGCTAGATCCGGCTATCGGCCGACTGCGGGGAAGTCCTCGCGGCGATCGAACATGCCGTCGTCGCGCACGACGCGCAGCTGCCGCAGCCTTCCACCTTGCGGCGGACATTCCAACCGGCCAACCCCGGGGCCTCGGCGTCGAAGCGTCCTGTCGCGGCTTAATGAGCGTGCCGATGATGGATGTCGGGGTAATGGGGATGACGGTGGATCAGGCGCGGATGCGCATGGGCATGAGCATGCGGCTCGCCCGGCGGATCGTCAGCGCCATGCGCATGCTGGTGATGCTCGTCATGCACATGGCGGTGCTCGTGCGTGAGCGGCTGATGGACATGCTCATGCTCGTGGCGCTCGGCCAGATGGAGGAAGAGGCCGACCGCCATCAGCGCCGCGGCGACGAGGAACGACGCGGTGACCGGCTCGGCAAATCCCAGGATGGCGATAAGCGCGCCGACGAACGGCGCCAGCGAGAAATAGGCCCCGGTGCGCGCCGCCCCGAGATGGCGCAGCGCGAGCACGAAGAGCACGAGGCTCACGCCATATCCGAGAAACCCGACGCCGGCGCCCGCCGCAGCGGCCCATGCGGTGGGCCAGACCGGCCGGAGGCTCGCGGCGAGCACCAGATTCACGCTGCCGGCGGCCAGCCCTTTGATCATGGCGATTTGCAGCGGATCGGCGCTCGACAGCTTGCGCGTGAGATTGTTGTCGATGGCCCAGGCGAGGCAGGCGCCGGCAATCGCGAGCGCGCCCCAGCCGAGCCCGCCGATGCCGCCGCCCGAGGAGAGGATGGCGGCGCCCAGCAGGATCGCGGCGGCGCCCGCGCCGATGCGCAGCTCGACGTTCTCGCGGAAGATCACCCAGGCGATGCCGAGCGTAAACACGCCCTCGAGATTGAGCAGCAGCGACGCGGAGGAGGCAGGGGTCGCGCGGAGGCCGAGCATCAGCAGCACCGGACCGAGTATGCCGCCGCTCAGGACGACCGCCGCGAGCCAGGGCAGGTCGGCGCGCTTCAGCGAGGCTTCGGCGGCCTCGCGGCCAAGCGCGCGCCGCAGCCGCACCAGGCAGAAGAGACCGAGACCGGAGCCCAGATAGAGCAGGCCCGCGAGCATCCACGGCCCTATATCGCCCAGCAGCGCCTTCGCCAGCGGCGTGCTCGCGCCGAAGAGCGCGGCCGAGCCGAGCGCCAGCGGGACGCCGGGCCAAAGATAACTCCACCTGCTCTTCGTCCGATCCAGCATCGAAGCGACTCAGATCGACATCAGGGTCCGCAGCGAGCGCTGCCGAAAGCTCGAGGCCAGCGCGGTTTCGGGGCCCGCTCGCAAAGCGATCATAATCCTTTGCGGCGGGATTGCCATAAAGCGTGCTACCGCCCGCAGCCCGAAGCGGGATGAGGCCTTCTACCGTCCGGCACTGCTTTTGCGGCATACTAGAGCAATGAAATTGCTGCTTGCGGAAGACGACGCGAAGACCGCCGCCTTCCTGCGCACCGGCCTCACCGATCAGGGCTTCGTCGTCGATGTCACGAGCGACGGCGAAGAGGCGCTGCAGCTGGCGCTCAGCATCGGCTATTCCGTCCTCATCCTGGACATCATGCTGCCGGAGCGCGACGGCTGGTCGATCCTGGCAGGATATCGCAGCGCCGGCGGCCAGGCGCCTGTGCTTTTCCTGACCGCGCGCGATGCGGTCGCCGACCGGGTCAAGGGGCTCGATCTCGGCGCCGACGACTACCTGGTCAAGCCCTTCGCCTTCTCGGAGCTGCTCGCCCGCGTGCGCTCGCTGCTGCGGCGCCGCGGCGGGCCGGCGCCCGAGCGGGCGCAATATGCGGATCTCTCGCTCGACGTGCGGCGTCACCGCGCCATGCGCGGCGGCACGGCGCTCGAGCTCACGCCCAAAGAGTTCCTGTTGCTGGCGCTGCTCATGGAGCACCAGGGCGACGTGCTGTCGCGGACGCTCATCGCGGAGCAGGTCTGGGACATGGCCTTCGACAGCGACAGCAATGTCGTCGATGTCCACATTCGCCGGCTGCGCGCCAAGGTCGACGATCCCTTCGAACGGAAGCTCATCCACACAGTGCGAGGGCTGGGCTATGTCCTCCGCTGACCGCCATGCGGGGCGCCAGCGGGGCAAGCCATTCTCGCTCGCCGCGCGGCTCATCGTCTGGTTCGTCGCCTCGGCCTTCGCGCTCGTCCTCATCGTCTCCGGCAGCCTCTACTGGGCGCTGGCGAGCGGCTTGGCGCAGGTCGAGGACGAGACGCTGCTCGACAAAGTGCATGTGGTGACCTCGCTGCTCACGGCGCCGCATCCGGACGCGGCGGTGATCACCCAGGAGATCGGCGAGGATGCCGACGCGCCCCGGCGCACCTATGTGCGCCTGCTCTCGGCATCGGGCGCGACGCTGCAGGAGACGCCCGGCATGGCGGCGGAGCTGCCCGCCCAGCGTTTCCCGCGGGTCTCGCACCAGAACGTCTCGCTCCACGGGGTGAACGGCCGGCCGTTTCGCACGCTGACGCGGGCGCTGCCGCCCGGCGTTGCGCGCGCGAGCAACATCATCGAAGTGGCGACCGATGTCTCTGCCGACGAGCACCTGCTTGCCCGCTATCGCCTCGATCTCGGGGTGGTTCTCGGCATCGCGCTCATCGCTTGCGCCGGCGCCGGCTACCAGATCGTGCAGGCGGGGCTGCGCCCGGTGCGGCGGATGGGGCGGGCAGCCGAGGAGATCGGCGCCAGCACGCTCGACAAGCGGCTGGAGGTGGCGGGGCTTCCCGCCGAGCTCAGGACGCTCGCGGTCACCTTCAACGCCATGCTCGAGCGGCTGCAGCAATCGTTCTCGCGGCTTCGGCAATTCTCGGACGACATCGCGCATGAGCTGCGCACGCCGCTCAACCGCCTGCTGATCTCGAGCGAAGTGGCCCTGAGCCAGGCGAAAACCCTGGCCGAGTGCCGCGAGGCGCTCGCCGCCAATATCGACGCCGGCGCAAGGCTGTCGCAGATGGTCCAGAGCCTGCTCTTTCTCGCACGCTCGGAGCATCCGGCCGCGCCGATCACCCGCGAGAGGATCGAGCTCGACCGGGAGCTTGCGGCGATCGAGGAGTTCTACGAGCCGCTGGCGAGCGAAGCGGGGGTGCGGCTCTCCGTCGCCTGCGCCGAAGGGCTCGCTGCGGAGCTCGACCGGTCGCTTCTGCAGCGCGCGATCGGCAATCTCGTCGCCAACGCCATCGAGCACACGCCGCGTGACGGCGCCATTCGCATTGCGGCGCGCGATATGGGCCGCTCGCTCGCGATCGAAGTGGCCGATACCGGCTGCGGCATCCCCGCCGACCACCTGCCGCATGTCTTCGATCGCTTCTATCGCGCCGATCGGACGCGCGGCTCAAAGAGCGGCAATCTCGGGCTGGGCCTCGCCATCGTCAAAGGCATCGCCGCGCTCCACGGCGGGTCGGTGGCGATCGAAAGCGCCGCCGGCGCCGGAACGGCGATCACGCTCCATCTGCCGAAGCAGGGCGCGGCTCCGGCGCAGGCTTCTGCCTGAGCCGGCTATGACGCGCGGAATTGCGACGCGATCATGATGTCCTTTCTCTCGCAGGGCGACGTGCCGCATTTCCTCCACGCCTATGGCTATTGGGCGGTGGGCGGGGTCGTGGCGCTCGAGAGCATCGGGCTGCCGCTGCCCGGCGAGACGACCCTCATCGCCGCCGCCATCATTGCCGGCACCAGCCACGAGCTCGACATCGCGCTCGTCATTGCCGCGGCGGCGGTGGGCGGCATTGTCGGCGACAATGTCGGCTTCTGGATCGGCCGCGGGCTCGGCTACTGGCTCCTGCGACGCTACGGCGGTTACGTCCGCGTGACTGAGGCGCGGATCAAGCTCGGGCAGTACCTCTTCCTGCGCTATGGCGGCGCCGTCGTCTTCTTCGGCCGTTTCGTCGCCGTGCTGCGCGCGCTGGCCGCGTTCCTTGCCGGCGCCAATTGCATGAGCTGGGGGCGCTTCCTGTTCTTCAACGCCGCCGGCGCGCTCGCCTGGGCCGGCGCCTACGGCACGGGCGCCTATTACCTCGGCAAAGGGATCAGCGGGCTCGCGGCGCCGGTCGGCATCGGCATCGGCGTCTGCGCCATCGCGGCGCTCGCGTTTGCCGGCGTCATGGTTCACCGCCATGAAGCGGCGCTCGAAAGCAAGGCGGAGCAGGCGCTTCCCGGCCCGCTGCGGCGCCATCACGCGGCCCGTCCGCCGAAGTGAAGGGCGCTGCCTAAGAGCGCAGGGCTCAGTGGCGCGCGGGTACCAGGAGGCTCGGGTCGAGCTCGGCCAGCGAGCGGACGCCGAGGAGGCCGAGATCGCTGTCGATCTCGTTGCGCAGAATGTCGAGACTGCGCTTGGCGCCTTCCCGCCCGCCGGCCGCGACGCCATAGAGCACCGCGCGGCCGGCGAAGACCGCATCGGCGCCGAGCGCGATGGCCTTGATCACATCGGTGCCGCGCCGGATGCCGCCATCGACGATGAGGGCGATGCGGTCGCCGACCGCCTGGCGCGCCGCCGGCAGCAGCTCGACCGGCGCCACCGTCCAGTCGAGCTGGCGACCGCCATGGTTCGAGATCGCCACCGCATCGGCGCCGATCTCCGCCGCGCGCACCACATCGGCGACGTCGAGCAGCCCCTTGACGATGAGCTTGCGCGGCCAGCGCTCGCGGATGCGCGCGATAGTGTCCCAGCTGAGCGCCTTGTCCATCTGGGAGCGGATCCAGTGGGCGCTCTCGAAGAGGCCGTGCTTGCCCTTGGGCACGAAGTCGAGGACGTTCTCGAAGCGCGGCATGCCGTGCGTCAGGATGCCTTCGCTCAGCCAGCGTGGGTGGCGCAGCGCGTCGAAGCGCGTGCCCCAGCTCAGCGAGGTCGGACCCGCGGTGTGGCGCTCGTACCATTCGCGATTGCCGAAGATCTGCGCATCGACGGTGACAATGAGCGCCTCGCAGCCGGCGTCGCGGGCGCGATCGATAAGGGTATTGCGGATCTCGGCCGGGCCGAAGACATAGAGCTGCCACCAGTAGCGCAAGCCGGGTACGCGCGCGACCTGCTCCATGCGATCGTTCGACATGGTGCTCTGCGCAAAGGGCACCCCGGCCTCGGCCGCCGCCTCGGCGAGGCGCAGATCGGCATGCGGCCAGAAGACGGCGTTCAATCCGGTCGGCGCCACCGCGACCGGCATCGTCATCGGCCGGCCGAAGAGACTGCGCGAGATGTCGCGCCGATCGACATCGACGAGCGAGCGGTGCGTGAGGCGCCACTCGGCCCAAACCGCAATGTTGCGCGCGATCGCGGCTTCGTCCTCGGCGCCGCCTTCGAGATATTCGAGCGCGAAATCCGGCATCCGGCGATGCGCCATCGCCCGCAAATCCTCGACCGTGACCGCGCGCGACACGTCGCCATGGCGGTGGAAGCGCCGCCGGGGGCTCGCCCGGAGCACGGCGGGCGAGGCTCCGGCGAGCGTCTTGTCGGCGAGCGCCGGCGCGCGCCGGCTGCCGGCGAAAGCCAAGGC
>DATNDG010000099.1:0-10851 GCA_035553515.1 Allostellaceae bacterium
CATTCTTGGCCTTGCCGTTCGAGATCACCGGGTCGAGAAAGCGATGCTCGGCGTTGGTCAGCACATAGGGCAGATTGGGCAGGAAGAGGATGCCGCCGCCCTCGAGCACGGCGAGGCTGCGCGCCTGCGCCGCCGCCGAGACGGCATCCGTCAGATGGTCGATCTCGAGAATGCCGCCGACCTTGGCAATTTCGGCTTTGTCCGCCAGATGTCGTGACATGGCGCGCCTCCTCGGCGGAAGATTGTCACATTCCGGACGCAAAAGCGAACCCCCTTGGGACGCGCAGCAGCCCCGCGGGCGCCGCGGAGATTGTGGACAGGATGCTGATTTTACGAGGTAATTTCATGGGGTGCCGCGGCGCCGCCGGGCCCGCGACAACCGGCAAACTTTTGCCTCGGGATGAAACGCGGTATAAGGCGATCCCGTTAGCGGGTTGAGAGCAAGGGTGAAAACGATGAGCGTGCGTCCCTATCGCGACATCATGCGACGGAAGTGCCGCCAGATCAAAGTCGGCTCGGTTGCCGTCGGCGGCGATGCGCCGATCACTGTGCAGTCGATGACCAACACGCTGACCCATGACGTCAACGCCACCGTGGCGCAGATCAAGGCGCTGGAGAAGGCTGGCGCCGACATCGTGCGCGTCTCTTGCCCCGATCAGGAATCGGCGCTGGCGCTGAAGGATATCGTGCGTCAGGTCGAGGTGCCGATCGTCGCCGACATCCATTTCCACTACAAGCGCGCGATCGAAGCGGCCGAGAGCGGCGCCGCCTGCCTGCGCATCAACCCCGGCAACATCGGCTCCCCGGAGCGGGTGCGCGAGGTGGTGAAAGCGGCCAAGGACCATGGCTGCTCGATGCGGATCGGTGTCAACGCAGGCTCGCTCGAGCGCGACCTGCTGGAGCGCTATGGCGAGCCTTGTCCGGAAGCCATGGTGGAAAGCGCACTCACCCACGCTAAGATTCTCGAGGACAACGACTTCTTCGAATTCAAGATCTCCTGCAAGGCGTCCGACGTGTTCCTCGCCGTCGCCGCCTACCAGCAGCTTGCCGAGGCCTGCGACTACCCGCTGCATCTCGGCATCACCGAGGCCGGCGGCTTGATGACCGGCACGGTCAAATCGTCGATCGGCATGGGCTCGCTGCTCTGGGCCGGGATCGGCGACACCATCCGCGTCTCGCTCTCGGCGGATCCGGTGGAGGAGATCCGCGTCGGCTACGAAATGCTGAAAGCGCTCGGATTGCGGCGGCGCGGCGTCAGCGTCATCTCGTGCCCCTCCTGCGCGCGGCAGAATTTCGAAGTCATCAAGACGGTCGAGGTCCTGGAGCAGCGCTTGGCGCATATCACCACGCCGATGACGCTCTCGGTGATCGGCTGCGTCGTCAACGGGCCGGGCGAGGCGCGCGAAACCGATATCGGTCTCACCGGTGGCGGCAACAATACGCATCAGGTCTATGTTGCCGGCGTGCCGCACCACCGCCTCAAGGATCAGAGCATCGTCGATCACCTCGTCGAGATGGTGGAAAAGAAGGCGGCCGAGATCGAAGCGAAGAAGCGCGAGCAGGCGACCGCCGACGCGGCTGCGAGCTGACGCGGCGCCGTCCGGCCATGCCCGCCTTGCAGCCGGTACGCGGCACACAAGACCTGTTGCCGGAAGAGCAGCGACGCCACCGCGCGGTTGTCGAGACCGCGCGCCGCATCGCCGAGCATTACGGCTATCACGAGATCGCGACGCCGGTCTTCGAATTCACCGAGGTCTTCGCGCGTCCGATCGGGGAGACCTCGGACATCGTCTCCAAGGAGATGTACACCTTCGCCGATCGTAGCGGCGAGGAAGTGACGCTCCGGCCGGAATACACCGCCGGCATCGTCCGTGCGGTTATCTCCAACGGCCTCACCCAGAACCTGCCCCTCAAATTTTTCGCCAGCGGCCCGATGTTCCGCTACGAGCGGCCGCAGAAGGGCCGCTTCCGCCAATTCCACCAGATCGATGTCGAACTCATCGGTGCCGGGCAGCCGCAGGCGGATGTCGAGGTGATCGCGCTCGGCGCCGACATTCTCGATGCGCTGGGCGTGCTGAAGCGCACCGCGCTCGAGCTTAACACCCTCGGCGATACGGCGAGCCGCCATGCCTATCGCGAGGCGCTGGTGGAGTACTATACGCGGCATCGCGCCGATCTTTCCGAGGACAGCCTCAACCGGCTCCAGCGCAACCCGTTGCGTATCCTCGATTCCAAGGAGTCCGGCGACAAGGAGGTCAACGCCGGCGCGCCGCATTTCGGGGATTACCTGACGCCGGAGGCGCGGGAATTCTTCGCCGAGGTGCGCGCAGGCCTCGACCTGCTTGGCATCGAGTATCGCTTGAGCCCGCGCCTGGTCCGTGGACTCGATTACTACTGCCACACCGCCTTCGAGTTCGTCACCACCGAGCTTGGCGCGCAGGGCACTGTGCTCGGCGGCGGCCGTTATGACGGACTCATGGGCGTGATGGGCGGCCCGGAAACTCCGGGCGTCGGCTGGGCCGCCGGAATCGAGCGGCTCGCGCTGCTCATCAACGCGCCGGAGCCCGCGCCAAGGCCGGTCGCGATCATCCCGGTGGGCGGTAAGGGCGAGGCGCCCGCGCTCAAGCTGGCGCATGATCTGCGCCGCCGCGGCTTCGCCGTCGAACTCGGCTATTCCGGCAATGTCGGAAAGCGCATGAAGCGCGCCAACAAGGTCGGGGCGCGCGCCGCCGTGATCCTCGGCGAGGATGAGCTGGCGCGCAACGCCGCGACTTTGCGCGATCTCGACACGGGCGAGCAGATCGAGGTGCCGCTGGCCGAGCTCTGGGATCGCCTCGCTCCTTTCCGCTAGCCGTCCGATGCCCGGCATCAGCGAAGCCGGAACGGCGGGCCCGCTGCTCGTCCTCGGTATCAACCACCGCACCGCTCCGCAGGAGCTGCGCGACTGCTTCGCGCTCATTGAGGCGGATCTTGCCTCGGCGCTCGAGGATCTCCGCGGCTCGGGCCTGGGCGAAGCGGCGCTCATCGCCACCTGCGACCGGGTCGAGCTCCTCGCCGCCACCAGCGATGCGCCGCGGGCGGCTGCCGCGCTTTCCGCGCTTCTCGTCCGGCGCGGCGCCGCCGCCCCGGAGACCGTGGCACGCGCGCTCTATCGCCACGAGGGCGCTGCGGCGCTGCGCCATCTCTTCGCGGTGGCCAGCGCACTCGACGGCCTCGTCATCGGCGAGCCGCAGGTGCTGGGGCAGGTGAAGGAGGCGCACCGGCTCGCGACCGAGCTCGGTCTTGCCGGCGCCGAGCTCGAGGCGGCCTTTGCTGCCGCCTTTGCCGCGGCGCGACGGGTCCGGCGTGAAACCCGCATTGCCGAGCGTCCGGTCTCGATCGCTGCCGCGGCTCTCCAGCTCGCGCGCGACATCCATGGCGAGCTCGCCCGCTGCAGTGCCCTGCTGCTCGGCCCCGGCGAGATGGGCGAGCTGATGGCCGAGCAATTCCAGCGCGCCGGGCTCGCGCATTTCGTCGTCTGCGGGCCGCCGGCACGCGCGGAGCGCGCGGCGTTGCGCTTCCGTTCGAACCATGCGCCGCTCGAGGCGCTCGACGAAGCCCTGGCTGCCTCTGACATCGTCATCGCCTCGCTCGGAAGCGGCCGGGCCGTGCTGACCGTGCCGCGCGTTGCCGCCGCCTTGCGGCGGCGGCCGACGCGGCCCATCTTCGTCATCGATGCCGCGATCCCGGCCGATGCCGAGCCTGCGGTGAATGACCTCGACGGCGCTTTCCTCTACGATCTCGGCGATCTTGAGCGGGCGGCGCTGGCCGGACGCGCGACGCGCGCGGCGGCGTCGGCCGAGGCTTGGCGCATCATCGAGGAGGAACTCGTGGGTTTTGCGCGGCGCCGCGCCGAGCGCCGCGCCGTTCCGGCGATCAGCGCCTTGCGCGCCCATGTCGAGGCGCTGCGCCGACAGGCGCTCGCCGACTCGGGGGGCGATGGCGAGGCGGCGACGCGGTTGCTGGCGAGCCGGCTGCTGCACGCGCCCTCGGAGGTGCTGCGCGAGATGATGGCGGCCGTGCCCGAGGAGGCCGAGGTGATGGAGGAACTGCTGCGCCGCCTGTTCCGTTTGGGCGACGCCGGGGAGGCGAACGAGTGAGTCCACCAAGTTCTTTCGACGAGAAGCTGGACCGGCTTGTGCGCCGCCACAGCGAGCTGCGTGATTCGCTGGGCGATCCGGCGCTGCCCGGCGGCGAGGTGGCGAAGCTGTCGAAGGAGTACAGCGATCTGACGCCGGTCGTGGACGGCATTGCGGCGCTGCGCCGCGCGCAGGCGGAGATCGTCGACCTCGTGCTGCTGGCCGAAGATGGCGGTGATGCCGAAATGCGATCGCTCGCCCAGGCGGAGCTGCTCGCGCTCAAGACGCGGTTGCCGCAGCTCGAGCAGGGGGTGAAGCTGCTGCTGCTGCCGAAGGACGAAGCGGACGAGCGCAACGCCATTCTCGAGTTGCGCGCCGGCACCGGCGGCGAGGAGGCGGCGCTCTTCGCGGCCGAGCTCTTCCGCATGTATCAGCGCTACGCGGCTCAGCGTGGCTGGCGCTTCGAGGTGATGGAAGCGTCGGAGACCGGAATCGGCGGGTTCAAGGAGGCGATCGCGTCGATCACCGGCCGCGACGTCTTCCAACGGCTCAAATTCGAATCGGGCGTCCATCGCGTGCAGCGCGTGCCGGAAACCGAGGCGAGCGGCCGCATCCACACCTCGGCCGCGACCGTCGCGGTCCTGCCTGAGGCGGAAGAGGTCGACATCCACATCGACGAAAAGGATTTGCGCATCGACGTCTTCCGCTCGAGCGGGCCTGGCGGCCAGTCGGTCAACACCACGGACAGCGCTGTCCGTATCACGCACCTGCCGACCGGCATCGTCGTGTCGCAGCAGGACGAGAAATCGCAGCATAAGAACAAGGCGAAGGCGCTGAAGGTGCTGCGCGCACGGCTTTATGAGCGCGAACGCCAGGCACGCGAGGCCGAGCGTGCCGCCTCGCGTCGCAGCCAGGTCGGCACCGGCGACCGCTCCGAGCGCATCCGCACCTACAATTTCCCGCAAGGCCGCGTCACCGACCATCGCATCAACCTGACGCTCTACAAGATCGACAAGGTGCTGAGCGGCGAGGCGCTCGACGAGTTCGTCGACGCGCTGCTCGCCGAAGATCAGGCCGCGCGGCTGGCGGAGGTGGAATGAGCCTCGCCGGGGCCGCGCCGCTTTGTGCCACTTGGGGCGAGGCCGTCGCGTCGGTTGCGCGACGTCTTGCCGAGGCCGGCATCGTCGAGGCGCGGCGCGAGGCGCGGCTGCTCGTCGCGCTGGCGGCTTCGGTCGAGCCGGCGACGGTGCTGGGATGGCCGGAGCGCCGGCTCGACGAGGGGGCCGAGGCGCGGCTCGAGGAGCTGGCGCGTCGACGCGCTTCGCGCGAGCCCTACGCGCGGCTCGTCGGGAAACGGCAGTTCTGGAGCCTCGATTTCGCCCTCTCTTCGGCGACGCTCGATCCGCGCCCGGACAGCGAGACGCTGATCGAGTCTGCGCTGGAGCTGCTGCCGGATCGCGGGGCGTCGCTGCGCCTGCTTGACTTCGGCACCGGCAGCGGTTGCCTGCTGCTCGCCTTGCTCTCGGAGTTCGCCAATGCGACGGGCGTGGGTGTCGATCTACAGCCTGGCGCCGCCGCGCTCGCGCGGCGTAATGCCGCAGCGCTTGGCCTTGCCGGGCGTGCCGCCTTCGTCGTTGGCAATTGGGGCGGGGCGCTAGCCGGGCAGGTGGATGTTATTTTGGCTAACCCACCCTATATATGTTCTGAATCGATCGACAGTCTTGCGCCGGAAATTGCCCGCTACGAGCCGCGGGTGGCGCTCGATGGCGGGCGAGACGGGCTCGATGCCTATCGCGCCCTGGCGGGCGAGACCCGCCGTTTGCTTCGGTCTGGCGGCATGGGGTTCTTCGAGCTGGGAGAAGGGCAGGCGCCGGCGGTGGTGGCGCTGATGGCGGCGGCGGGACTCACCGTGATGAGCAGCCGGCGCGACCTCGCCGGGATCGAGAGGGTACTCGTCGTGAAGCGGCAATAGAGCAAGCGAGGTATCCAAAAAAAATTGTTGGAATACGCGGTCTTCCCGTCTAGGGTGGAACCGCGAAGAGATGGAGCCCAGGGCTCCTGCGCCCGCGGGCGCCGGTATCGCTCCCCTACCGATAATGGCGCTGACCGCTGCGGCGGGCGGACGCCGAGGGAGTATCCGCAGCAATCACAAAAGTCGTGGCATGATGTCGTATCGCGATTTCAAAGGTGTCATGAGACCAGGCCAGAACAAGCGCCATCGTGGCCGCAATGGCGGCGGGGGAGGCGGCGGCAACAATCCCAACCGCGGCCCGCGTCCGCCGCATCGCATGCAGACGTTCGACAGCAACGGTCCGAACGTCAAGATTCGCGGCAATGCGTACCAGGTTTTCGAGCGCTATGTGGCGCTCGCGCGTGAAGCCGCTTCCGCCGGCGACCGCATCGCGGCCGAGAATCTCTATCAGCATGCGGAGCACTATTTCCGCATCATGAATGCCGATGGCCATGGCCCCGGCATTGCGCCGCCCCGGCCCATGACGCCGGCGGATCAGGAGATGCTCGGGCCCGAATCGGAGGGCGAGGCTCAGCAGCCGGCGCAGGCTGCGCCGCCGCCGCCGAGCGATCCGGAGAGTCCGCCGACCGCCTGATCGGACGGGCCAGCGCTGCACGCTGGTCGTGCGGAATGAGTGCCGCCGCCCGCCTGTCGCGCGGCGGCACTTATCCAGTGTGGCTCTTGGTCGGCGCCCGTCCTCACCCCATATAGGGGGCTTGGAGGGCGGGCTTGGTTGCCTCGATGAGGGGCCGGCGCGCCGGTTCATCGCGAGGCTCCAATGGACTTCGAAAAATATACCGAGCGCTCGAAGGGTTTCGTGCAAGCCGCACAGAGCCTCGCCCAGCGGCTCGGCAACCAGCAGATCACCCCTGACCATCTTCTGAAGGTGCTGCTCGACGACAAGGAAGGCTTGGCGTCGAATCTGATCCGCACCTCCGGCGGCGATCCCACGCGCGCCGCGGCCGTGGTTGAAGCGAACCTCAAAAAGCTGCCCCGCGTCGAAGGCAGCGGTGCCGGACAGGTCTACCTTGCGCCGGAGACCGCGCGGCTCTTCGGTGAAGCCGAGAAGGTCGCCGAGAAGGCTGGCGACAGCTTCGTCACCGTCGAGCGGCTGTTGCTGGCGATCGCGCTCGCCAAGGGCACTTCGGCGGCGCAAGCGCTGGCGGATGCGGGGCTCACCGCCCGGGGATTGAATCGCGCGATCGAGGAAGTGCGCAAAGGTCGGACGGCGACCAGCGCGAGCGCCGAGGAGGGTTACGACGCGCTCAAGAAATACGCGCGCGATCTGACGGCCGTGGCGCGCGAAGGCAAGCTCGACCCGGTCATCGGCCGCGACGAGGAAATTCGCCGCACGATCCAGGTCCTCTCCCGCCGCACCAAGAACAACCCGGTGCTCATCGGCGAGCCCGGCGTCGGCAAGACGGCGATCGTCGAAGGGCTGGCGCTGCGCATCACGCATGGTGACGTGCCCGACAGCCTCAAGGAGAAGCGCCTGCTGGCGCTCGACCTCGGCGCACTCGTCGCCGGCGCCAAGTTCCGCGGCGAGTTCGAGGAGCGGCTCAAGGCGGTGCTGGCCGAGATCACCGCGTCGGAGGGAGAGATCATCGTCTTCATCGACGAGCTCCACACGCTGGTGGGCGCCGGCAAGGCAGAAGGCGCGATGGACGCGTCCAACATGCTGAAGCCGGCGTTGGCGCGCGGCGAGCTGCATTGCGTCGGCGCGACCACGCTCGACGAGTATCGCAAGCACATCGAGAAGGACGCGGCGCTGGCGCGGCGCTTTCAGCCGGTATTCGTCAGCGAGCCGACGGTCGAGGACACGATCTCGATCCTGCGCGGTATCAAGGAGAAATACGAGGTCCACCACGGCGTGCGCATCACCGATGGTGCCATCGTCGCCGCGGCAACCTTGTCCAATCGCTACATCACCGATCGCTTCCTGCCCGACAAGGCGATTGACCTCATGGACGAGGCCGCCTCGCGCCTGCGCATGGCGGCGGAATCGAAACCCGAGGCGATCGACGAGCTCGACCGCCGCCTCATCCAGCTCAAGATCGAACGCGAGGCGCTCAAGAAGGAAAGCGACCAGGCATCGCGCGACAGGCTTGAGAAGCTCGAGGGCGAGCTCGCGGAGGCCGAACAGCGGCTCGCTGAGCTCACCGCGCAGTGGCGTGCCGAGAAGGATCAGCTCGCCGGCGCGAAGAAGCTCAAGGAGCAGCTCGATCAAGCGCGCGTCGAGCTCGAGCAGGTGCAGCGCCGGGGTGATTGGGGCCGCGCGGGCGAGCTCACCTATGGCGTCATTCCGGACCTCGAACGCAAGCTCAAGGCGGCGGAGGCGGCCGAGAGCCATCGCATGATCGACGAGGCGGTGACCGCCGAGCACATTGCCGGCGTGGTCTCGCGCTGGACCGGCGTACCGGTCGACAAGATGCTCGAAGGCGAGCGCGAGAAGCTGCTCGGCATGGAGCAAAACCTGAAGCGGCGCGTGATCGGGCAGGACGAGGCGGTGGTTGCCGTGTCGAATGCCATCCGCCGCGCGCGCGCCGGCCTCCAGGACCCGAACCGGCCGATCGGCTCGTTCCTCTTTCTGGGACCCACCGGCGTCGGCAAGACCGAGCTCACCAAGGCGCTCGCCGAGTTCCTGTTCGACGATGAGAGCGCGATGGTGCGCATCGACATGTCGGAGTACATGGAAAAGCACGCCGTCGCCCGTCTCATCGGTGCGCCGCCCGGCTATGTCGGATACGAGGAAGGCGGCGCGCTCACCGAGGCGGTGCGGCGCCGGCCATTTCAGGTGATCCTCTTCGACGAGGTCGAGAAGGCGCATCCCGACGTCTTCAACGTGCTGCTGCAGGTGCTCGATGACGGGCGCCTGACCGACGGTCAGGGCCGCACCGTCGATTTCCGCAACACGCTGATCGTGCTCACCTCCAACCTCGGCAGCGAGATCCTGGCCACTCTGCCGGAGAACGCCGAGGTGGCGAGCGTGCGCGACCAGGTGATGGAATTCGTGCGCGGCGCCTTCCGGCCGGAGTTCCTCAACCGCCTGGACGAGATCCTGATCTTCCGCCGGCTCAACCGCGGCGATATGAAGGGGATCGTCGACATCCAGCTCGCGCGGCTGCAGAAGCTGCTCACCGACCGCAAGATCACACTCGCGGTCGACGACCGGGCGCGGGCCTGGCTAGCCGAGGCGGGTTATGATCCCGTCTATGGCGCGCGGCCGCTGAAGCGCGTCATTCAGCGCTCGCTGCAGAACCCGCTGGCCGAGCTCATTCTGGCCGGCCGTATCAGCGACGGCGAGACCGTCGATGTCAGCGTCGGCGATGGCGGGCTGGCGATCGCAGGTCGCGTCGCGAAAGCGGCGGAATAGGCGTCTTCTGAAGCAAGGGCGCGGCTGCCGCCGCGCCCTTTTTCTGTTCGCTTCTACGAACTCGTGCAGGTCTATGGCACGAGCTGGGAGGCGCTCATCCAGGAAGAGTTCGGCGACGGCATCATAAGTGCCATCGATTTCGACATGGCGATCGAACGCCGGCCGGACCAGAAGGGCGATCGCGCGAGCATGAGCGGGAAGTTCCTGCCCGACAAGCAATACTGAGCCAGCGCGGCGCACGCTGCGATTGCCAGCCCGCCATGCCGCCGCCATGATGGCGCGCAAAGGGCCGGGAGGAGCGCATGCTGCAAGGCAAGGTGGCGTGGATCACGGGCGCGGGCAGCGGCATCGGCAGCGCCGGCGCGCTCGAGCTTGCGGAGGCCGGCGCCAGCATCGTGCTGAGCGGCCGTCGCACGGCTCAGTTGGAAGAAGTGGCGGCGGCGATCAAATCCGCCGGCGGCCAGGCCGAAACCCTACCGCTCGACGTCGCCGACCGAGAGGCGGTAGCGCGTGCCGGGGCGGCGATCCTGGAGCGGCATGGCCGCGTCGATGTGCTGGTCAACAGCGCCGGCATCAATCTGCCGACGCGCTTCTGGAAGACGCTGACGCCGGAAAGCTTTCAGCAGATCGTCGGCGTCAATCTGAACGGCGCGCTTTACTGCATCCATGCGGTGCTGCCGGCGATGCGGGCGCAGAAGGACGGACTCGTCATCAACGTCTCGTCCTGGGCCGGGCGCTTCGAGACCTACATGACCGGGCCCGCCTATAACGCCAGCAAGCATGCCATGGCGGCGCTCACCATGTCGCTCAACGACGAAGAATGCGTCAACGGCATTCGCGCCTGCGTGGTCTATCCGGGCGAGGTCGCGACGCCGATTCTCAAGAACCGGCCGAAGCCGCCCTCGCCGGAAGAGATCGCGCGCATGCTGCAGCCTGAGGATCTCGGTCGCACCATCCGCTTCATTGCTGAGATGCCGCCGCGCGTCTGCATCAACGAAGTGCTGATCAGCCCGACCTGGAACCGCTTCTTCGTCGGCGGCGCCGACATCGCGCGCGGCTGAACGGCGCAGCTGCACGCGGCGGTCAGTCACTGCGGCGGGATCGCGATTTCTGTGGATGATGCAGCGAATCGCTGTTGACTCGGCGGAAAGCGAGGCTTATAAGCGCGGCTCCTTCGGGGGAGCCAAGCGCAAGCGGCACCCCCGATTTCGTTCTTTGACAGTGTAAATCAGAGGAAGGGATGCGCGGACGGCGGCGCCTAGTGGTGCTGTTTCGTAAGCGCATCTTGGTAGGAATTGTCTTGTCAATTCCGGACGCAAGAGTGCGATCGAGCGGTGCCAGGACTTGGG
>DATNDG010000100.1:0-36548 GCA_035553515.1 Allostellaceae bacterium
GGCGTCGCCTCGACCAAAGCCTTCACCACGCAGCTCGCCGTCCTCGCCTGCTTCGCCATCGCGCTCTCTCGCGCACGCGGATCGATCGACGCGGCGCAGGAGGCACGGCTCTCGACGGCGCTCACCGAGGTGCCGGCGCGCGCCAACGAGGTGCTGACCCATGCGGAGCGCATCGCCGAGCTGGCCGCCGTCGTCGCCGAGGCGCGCGACGTGCTGTATCTCGGCCGCGGCACCGCCTATCCGCTGGCGCTCGAGGGTGCGCTGAAGCTCAAGGAAATCTCCTACATCCACGCCGAAGGCTATGCCGCCGGCGAGATGAAGCATGGGCCGATCGCGCTCATCGACGAGCGCGTGCCGGTCATCGTGCTGGCGCCGCGCGACGAGCTCTTCGAGAAGACCGCCTCAAACGTGCAGGAAGTTGTGGCGCGGGGCGGCAAGGTGGTGATGATTTCCGACCGTGACGGGTTGGCGCGGCTCGGGGCGCGGTTGAGTTATGGCATCGAGGTGCCGACCTGCGATCCCTTCGTGGCGCCGCTGCTTTACGCGATCCCCGTGCAGCTCCTCGCCTACCACGTTGCGGTGCTGAAGGGCACCGATGTCGACCAACCGCGCAACCTCGCCAAGAGCGTGACGGTGGAGTAGGGCTAGCCTCTCGGCCGGCTAGGCGTGCCTATCACCGCCCCACCGCCATTTTGGCGGCTCGCCTTTTGCCCAACAAATTCCGGTGAGCAGCACACAGAGCGCCGCAACATAGGCCAGGAAGAAGACAAGTTCTTTCTTGGGCGGAAAAAGAAGAGCGCCCAGCGCCAGCAGCACGACGAAGCCCGCCAAGACCAGCCAACCCTGCCAGGAGCGGGGAATCCCCCATCCCCAGCCGTAGCGCTTGGCAGGGAACCAGTAGCTCGGTTCAGACTGCATGGGAATTCCTTCGGCGTCGCCGCCGTAGTCAGCCCGCCGCTTCGACCTTGCGCTTCGCTGCGCGCGCTTCCTTGCGCGCCTGCTTCGCGGCAGCCTTCTCGGCCTCGACAGCGACGGCGTCGGCCGCTTCCTTGGCGAGCCGCAATTCCTTGAGCCGGGCCGTCTTGGCCGCTTCGGCGGCACGCTGCTTGTCGCGCAGCGCCAGGCGCTCGGCATCGGCCTCTTTGGTGCGGCTGGCGGCTTCCTGGGCTTTGCGCCGCGCTGCGGCGGCGAGATCGTCGGCTTTGCTCATAGCTCGGCTCGCACTCCTTTCAAACCCCGGTGAGAGCGCGCCGCTCGCGCCCCTCAATATCCCTCGCGCTCGAGCCGCTTGCGCAGCGCCTTGCGCGTGCGGCGCACGCCTTCCGCCTTCTCGCGCGCCCGCCGCTCGGACGGCTTCTCGTAGGAGCGCCGGCGCTTCATCTCGCGGAACGTTCCCTCGCGCTGCATCTTCTTTTTGAGCACGCGCAACGCTGCGTTGATGTCGTTGTCGCGAACGAAAACCTGCATGACCTCTCCTCTTCTGCTAACACCGTCTCAGGCACAAACGCCGGCCCGGCAGCTCGGGAGCCGCCGGGCCGGCGTTTCAACGCTCGGTTCAGTCAGCGAGCGAGAGGTTACCTGCGGCCTGCTTGCCGCGCTCGGTGACCACATCGAAGCGGACCTTTTGGCCTTCCTGCAACGGTGGCAGCCCGGCGCGCTCTACCGCCGAGATGTGGACGAAGACGTCCTTGCCGCCATCCGCCGGTTGGATGAAACCAAAGCCCTTCTGCGCGTTGAACCACTTAACCGTACCCACGGCCATGCTGGCCTCCTTATCGATAGTGAGAGCGCCCCACGCGACCCGCGTAGGGCGATGCAGTATCTGGCCTCATGAGGTCTTGAAGACTCGTCCGAAGACGAACGGCAAGCGCCGAAGCAGAGACTGATAGCCTAGAAAGTGGTGCTTTTCGCCGGATAATGCAAGCGCCACATGAATTAGGCCCAACGCGGTGCCGAACTATTGCCTCAAAAGTACGAAACCCCCTGGGTATTCACGTAAAGCGCGTAGATCGACTGGCTTGCCGCCATGAGCAGCCGGTTGCGCTTGACGCCGCCGAAGCAAAGATTGGCGCAGCGCTCGGGGAGCGCGATGCGGCCGATCGCCTTGCCGGTCGGCGACAGCACCAGCACGCCGTCCCTGCCGCTCCCCGTCCCCCAGCCGCACCAGAGATTGCCATCGACATCGCACCGGAAGCCGTCGGGCGAGGTGCCGGCCGCGCCATCGTGGAAGATGCGCCCCTCGCCGAGCCGCGTGCCGTCGCCGGTCACCTCGTAGACGCGGATGAGGGGGTTGGGCTTAGCGCGGCTGTCGACGACATAGAGGCGGCGCTCGTCCGGGCTGAAGCAGAGACCGTTGGGTGCGTTCATGTCCTCGGCGACCGCGCTTACCCGGCCGGTCGCGGGGTCGATGCGGTAGACGTTCGGATGCAGCTCCGGCGTCGCCTGGTTTCCCTCATAGTGACCGAGGATGCCGAAGGGCGGATCGGTGAACCAGATCGAGCCGTCGGATTTGACGATGACGTCGTTGGGCGAATTGAGCGGCTTGCCGTCGAAGCTGTCGGCAAGCACGGTGATGGCTCCGTCATGTTCTGTCCGCGTCACCCGCCTGGCCCCATGCTCGCAGCTGACGAGCCTTCCCTGCCGGTCGCGGGTATTGCCGTTGCTGTTGTTGGAAGGTTTGCGGAAGACACCGACTACGCCGGTCTCCTCGTCCCAGCGCATCATCCGGTTGTTCGGGATGTCGCTCCAGACGAGCGAGCGCAGATCGCCGAACCAGACCGGTCCCTCGCACCAGCGGAAGCCCGTGGCAAGCCGCTCGACTGCGGCGTTGAAGACGACATAGCGCGCGAAGCTCTGATCGAGGCTCTGGACAGCGGGGTCGGGATAGCTCTCCGATGGCATCCAGCGCGCGGCGGCGGCCGGCAGAGCCGAGCCGGTTGTTAGCGTCATGGGCGCTTTCTCACTCTGCGAAGCGTTTGGTGAATCCCTGCCAGCAGGCATCGTAGTCGCGCTGCCGCGCCGGCGTCTCGAGCGCAAACCGCGTCGGACGGCACACCATCCGCGTCTCGAACATGAAGGCCAGCATATTCTCGAGCTTTTGCGGCGCAAGATCGGCCGCGCTGGCCTTCTCGAAGGTGGGCACGTCGGGCCCGTGCCCGCTCATGCAGTTGTGCAGGCTACAGCCGCCCGGCAGGAAACCTGCCGCTTTCGAATCATAGATGCCGTGGATCAGCCCCATGAACTCGTTCATGTAGTTGCGGTGAAACCAGGGCGGGCGGAACGTATCCTCCGCGACGAGCCAGCGCGGCGTGAAGGCGACGAAATCGATATTGGCGGTGCCCGGCGTCTCGCTGGGCGAGGTGAGCACCGTGTAGATCGACGGATCCGGGTGGTCGTAGCTCACCGTGCCCATCGCGTTGAAGCGGGCGAGGTCGTATTTGTAGGGCGCGTAATTGCCGTGCCAGCCTACGACATCGAGCGGTGAGTGGTCGTAATCGGCGGCCCAGAGATTGCCTTCGAACTTGACTGCCACCTGCACCGGCGCATCGCGATCCTCGAAAGCGGCCGTGGGAGTGAGGAAGTCGCGCGGATTGGCGAGGCCGTTGGCGCCGAGCGGACCGAGTTCAGGGAGCCGCAGCAGCGCGCCGTAATTCTCGAGCGCAAATCCCTGCGCTGTCCCCTCGGGCAGCTCGACGCGGAATTTGATGCCGCGCTGCACGACGCCGATCTCGCCGGGCGCGAGCTCGACAAGGCCGAACTCGGTGTGGAGCGCGATCCGCCCCTGCTGCGGCACCAGCAGCATCTCGCCATCGGCGTTCCAGAAATACCGCTCCCGCATCGAGCGATTGGCGAGATAGAGATGGATGGCGACGCCGTCGCGCGCGCCCTGGTCGCCATTGCCCGCCATGGTGACGAGCCCGTCGACGAAATCGGCCGGCGCGTCGGACACCGGCAGCGGGTCCCAGCGCAGGCGGTTGGGCGTCGCCTCGGCCTCATTGAACGGCGCGCTGCGCAGCAGACGGTTATCGATACGGCGATAGGGCCCATGCTCGGCCGAGGGACGAATGCGGTAGAGCCAGCTGCGCCGGTTCGCCGCGCGCGGCGCGGTGAAAGGCGTGCCGCTGATCTGCTCGGCATAGAGGCCGAGCGCCGGGCGTTGCGGTGAGTTGCGCCCTTCCGGCAAGGCGCCGGACACCGCCTCGCTCGCCTGCTCATTGCCGAATCCCGAGAGATAGGCGACCGCCGCCTTGGCCGAAGGCCGGCGCGCGTTCTCGGCCGACTTCACCATCGTCTTCATTGCCGCCTCCCGCCTCGGACTCGAAGATCGTAAGCCTGCCGCCCGGTGGACGCAACGCGGGGAGCGGGCTCGCTTGACGCTACCGCGCCTGTGGCGCTAGGCCGAAGGCCTCAGGGAGGCGTCCTTTATGCCCGTTTCGATTGAAGCCCAGAGCGCCGGAGCCCCGGCGCCGATCCGTCACGACTGGACGCGGAGCGAGTTGCGCGCGCTCTTTGTGCTGCCGCTGCCCGAGCTGATCTACCGGGCGCAGACCGCACATCGCCGCTTCTTCGATCCCGCCGAGGTGCAGATCTCCACGTTGCTTTCGGTGAAGACCGGTGGCTGCCCGGAGGATTGTGCCTATTGCCCGCAGAGCGCCCGCTACGACACCGGCGTCGAGGCGGCGAAGCTGATGGAGCTCGAGGAGACGCTCGCCGCGGCGCGCGCCGCGCGCCAGGCTGGCGCCACGCGCTTTTGCATGGGCGCCGCCTGGCGTTCGCCCAAGGACCGCGATCTTGACGCGATCTGTGCCATGGTCGAGGGCGTGCGCGATCTCGGCATGGAAAGCTGCGTCACGCTTGGCATGCTGACCGCGGCGCAGGCGGCGCGGCTCAAGACTTCGGGGCTCGATTACTACAACCACAATCTGGATACCTCGCCCGAATTCTACGGCGAGATCATCACCACGAGGACCTATCAGGACCGTCTCGACACGCTCGGCCACGTGCGCGACGCCGGCATCAAGCTCTGTTGCGGCGGCATCGTCGGCATGGGCGAGAGCGTCGAGGACCGGGTCGGGTTGATCGAGCGGCTGGCGACGCTCCCGGTCCATCCCGAAAGCGTACCGATCAACCTGCTCGTGCAGGTGACGGGAACGCCGCTTGACGGCGCGGCGAAGCCCGATCCGATCGATTTCGTGCGCATGATCGCCGTGGCGCGCATCACCATGCCGGCCGCGATGGTTCGCCTCTCGGCCGGCCGGCAGGAGATGAGCGACGAGACGCAGGCGCTCTGCTTCCTCGCCGGTGCCAACTCGATCTTCTCGGGGGAGAAGCTGCTCACCACGGCCAATCCCGAACATGAACGCGATCGCCGCCTGTTCGACCGCCTCGGGCTGGTGGCGATGCCGCTCTGAGCCCGGCGTTCACCAGCTATACTCGGCGCCAATCACGACAACGGGAGGTTGCCATGCAGCTCAAGGACGCGAAGCTCTTCCGACAGCAATGCTATATCGACGGCGTTTGGGTCGATGCCGGCAACCGCGAGACAATCCCGGTCAACAACCCCGCGGACAATTCCCGCCTCGGCCATGTGCCAAAAATGGGCGCCGACGAGACGCGCCGCGCCATCGAGGCGGCCGAGCGCGCGCTGCCGGAATGGCGGGCTCGCACCGGCAAGGAGCGCGCCGCGGTGCTGCGCAAGCTCTTCGACCTGATGATGGCGAACCAGGAGGACTTGGCGCAGCTCATGACCGCCGAGCAGGGCAAGCCGCTCACGGAATCTCGCGGCGAGATCACCTATGCCGCCTCCTTCATTGAATGGTTCGCCGAGGAGGGCAAGCGCGTCTATGGCGACACCATCCCGGGACACGCCCGTGACAAGCGCATCGTCGTGCTGAAGCAGCCGATCGGCGTCTGCGCCGCGATCACGCCCTGGAACTTTCCGGCGGCAATGATCACCCGCAAGATGGGGCCGGCGCTCGCCTCGGGCTGCACGATGGTGGTGAAGCCGGCCTCTCAGACGCCGTTCTCGGCACTGGCGCTCTGCGAGCTTGCCGAGCGGGCCGGCGTACCCAAGGGCGTGTTCTCCTGCGTCACCGGCTCGGCCAAGGAGATCGGTGGCGAGATGACCTCGAACCCGATCGTGCGCAAGCTCACCTTCACCGGCTCGACCGAGGTGGGCAAGATCCTGATGGAGCAATGCGCCGGCACGGTGAAGAAGCTGTCGCTGGAGCTGGGCGGAAACGCCCCCTTCATCGTCTTCGACGACGCCGATCTCGACGCCGCGGTCAAAGGGGCGATCGCCTCCAAGTACCGCAATGCCGGCCAGACTTGCGTCTGCGCCAATCGCCTCTTGGTGCAGGACGGCGTCTATGATGCTTTTGCCAAGAAGCTGGCTGAGGCCGTGAAGACGATGAAGGTCGGCGCCGGAGCCGAGAGCGGGACGCTCATCGGACCGCTCATCGACATGAAGGCGATCGAGAAGGTCGAGGAGCATGTCGGCGACGCGCTGAAGAAGGGCGCTCGCATCGTAGTCGGCGGCCATCGCCACGCGCTCGGCGGCAGCTACTACGAGCCGACCGTGCTTGCCGACGTGACCACCGACATGATCGTGACGCGCGAGGAGACTTTCGGGCCGGTGGCGCCACTCTTCCGCTTCAAGACCGATGCCGAGGCGATCCGCATGGCCAACGACACCGAGTTCGGCCTCGCCGCCTACTTCTACAGCCGCGACATCAATCGCGTCTGGCACGTGGCCGAGGAGCTCGAATACGGCATCGTCGGCATCAACGAGGGCATCATCTCGACCGAGGTAGCGCCGTTCGGCGGCGTCAAGGAGAGCGGTCTCGGCCGCGAAGGCTCGAAATACGGCATCGAGGAATTCCTCGAGGTCAAATACCTCTGCATGGGCGGGGTCAGCGCCTGAGCCGCCGGCGGGCCGCCGCCTAGAACGGCGGCCCGGTCATGCCCGCCATGCATTGCGCCGCTCGCGGTGTGCGATTATCTGTTGTCTTTCCGCGCAACCGGTTGAGCCTCGCCGCCGCGAACGGCTAGGGTGAAGCCCGCGCGGCGTGCGAGCGAGGCGGAGAATGGCCCAGTACGATTTCGACATGTTCACCATCGGCGCGGGCTCGGGCGGCGTCGCCTCGTCGCGCCGTGCCGGCTCCTATGGGGCTCGGGTGGCGATCTGCGAGGAAAGCCGGGTCGGCGGCACCTGCGTCATCCGCGGCTGCGTGCCGAAGAAGCTGCTGGTCTATGGCGCACAATTCGCCGATGCCTTCGTCGAAGCGGCGGGATTCGGCTGGAAACTGGCGCCGCCGGTGCATGACTGGGCGGCGCTGATCGCGGCCAAGAATCGCGAGATCGACCGGCTCGAGGGTGTCTATCGCGATCTGCTGCGCAATTCGGGGGTGCGCCTTCTCGAAGGCCGCGGCGTGCTGGTCGATCCGCATACGGTCGAAGTGGAAGGGCGTCGCTATACCGCCGCCAATATCCTGATCGCCACCGGCGCCCATCCGGTGATGCCGGCGATCCCCGGAATCGAGCACGCCATCACGTCGAACGAGGCGCTCGATCTCGCCTCGTTGCCGCGGCGCATCGTCGTGGTCGGCGGCGGCTATATCGCCGTTGAGTTCGCCGGCATCTTCCACGCGCTCGGCGCCGAGGTCTGTCTGGTTATCCGCGGCGAGGAGCTGCTCAACGGCTTCGATGACGATCTTCGCGTCGGCCTGGCGCAGGAGATGCGGCAACGCGGCATCGAGATCCACGCCCGCACTCAGGTGGCGCGGATCGACAAGCGCGACCATGGTTTCGATCTGACGACTACCCACGGCGACACGCTGTCCGCCGATCTCGTGATGTATGCCACCGGCCGCCGACCCAACACGCGTGGCGTCGGTCTCGAGGAGGCCGGCGTCAAGCTCGACGCGGAGAAGGCCGTGCTCGTCGACGAGTGGTCGCACAGCAGCGTGCCGCACATCTATGCCGTGGGCGATGTCACCGACCGGCTGAACCTGACGCCGGTGGCGATCGCCGAGGGTCGAGCGCTGGCGGAGACCCTGTTCAACGACAATCGGATGAAGATTGATCACGAGAACGTTGCCACCGCTGTGTTCAGTCAGCCGCCGATCGGGACGGTCGGGCTCGGCGAGGTCGAGGCGCGACGGCGCTACGGGGCGATCGATGTCTATCGCACGCGCTTCCGGCCGATGAAGCACACGCTCTCCGGCCGAGAGGAGCGCACGATGATGAAGCTCGTCGTCGATCGTCAGACCGATCGCGTGGTCGGCTGCCACATGCTGGGCGCCGACGCTCCCGAGATCATCCAGGGGCTCGCCATCGCAGTGACGTGCGGCGCCACCAAGCGGCAGTTCGACCGCACCATCGGCATCCATCCGACGGCAGCGGAGGAGTTCGTGACATTGCGCGACAAGGTGCCGGAGCCGAAGGCGGCTGCAGCCGAATAGGATTGCCGGCTAGGGTAGCAGACGGGCGTATTCTTCCTTCACCGTGCGATAACACTCGCAGGCGGCATTTTCGAGGCGCTTGGCATCGAGAATGGCGATGCGCCCCGGGCGGTTGTCGATCAGCCCGGCGGTCCTCAGCGCGCCCAGCGCAACGGTGACGCTGGCGCGCCGCATGCCGAGCATCTCCGCTATCGCCTCGTGACTGAGGGCGAGCTCGGCCCCGCCAATGCGGTCGCGAGCCGCCAGCAGCCAGCGGGCGATCCGCTTCACCAGCGCGTGATGGCTATTGCAAGCGACAGCCTGGGACACCTGGATATGCAAGGCCAGCACGTAGCGCAACAGGAGCTCGAGCAGCGTCGGGCTGTTTCTCATTTCCTCGCGCAGCGGCGCCGCGCGGACCCGCCAGCTTCGGCCGGGGATCTGCACGACCGCTTCGGCGGGACCTGCGCCGGCACCGAGGATCGCCGGCACTCCGACGAGCCCCTCGCATCCGACCAGCGCAATTTCCGCTGCGGTGCCATCCTGTAGCGGATGTACGAGCGAAACCGCGCAGTCTTCCGGGAAATAGACGTGATCGATGCGCTTTCCAGGGATGAGGAGCGTCTGTCGCGCCGCCAGCTCGCGCAACTCCAGATGGCGCTTGAGGCGTTCTCGTTCCCTGGCCGGCAGAGCCGTGAGCAGCCGGTTGCCACTTCCTGGCCCCGGCGGCGTCGCCCGTTGTCGCATGCGTCCGAACCGTATCTCCGCCGACCAATCCGCTAAGCATTTGGTCTTGGACAGACCATTTGGTGTGTATCGACACCCTATCCTTATGCGAGTTCCGTAGGGGTTTTTCGGTACGGTTGCGTACAACCTGTTGCAGGTGGGCTCGGCTATGATATGCAGTGTTTAGGGGTTATTTTGTGCGAAAAACAATAATATATAGCGTCGCGCAAACCGGGAGTGGGAGCAAGTGGGACATTTGCTGGTCGTCGACGATCGGCGCGATATCTGCGAGGTGATCGAGAGCTATCTGACCGAGCGCGGTCACGACGTGGCCTCCGCCACAACCGTTGTCGCGGCCCGCGAGCTGCTGGCGCACCAAACCTACGACATGGCGATCATCGACGTGCTTATGCCGGGCGAGGGCGGATTGTCGCTTGCCGCGGCCGCCGAGCAGCGCGGCGTGCCGGTGTTGCTGATGTCCGGCCATCCCATGGGCATGGATCTACCCGAGCGCTGGGCAGGCCATCCGCTGCTTCGCAAGCCCTTCCATCTGTCGGAGCTGGAGACCGCGCTTGCCATGCTGCTCGGTTGGCGCTTGCCGGGCCGCGGATAGCGGCTCGGGGGCTGAGCGGATGGGGCAGCCCCGGCGTTAGCCCAAAGGGGACAGGAGGCGATGCACGACGCGACGGAATGGCGGCCGCCAGAGGCGGAGCCTGTCGTCTGGGTCAGGTTGCGGCAGTCGCTGATACGGCTCTGCGCCGCGATCGGCGGGTGCGGCGACGCGGCGCCTGAGGAGGCGGAAATGATGTTGCGCGGCCAGGGAAGCGAACCGGTCGAGCTGCGGCCCGGAACTTTCGCTCGCGAGCAGGCGCGGCTGGCCGAGATCGAACAATGGGCCTGGCACCGGGTGCGGGCGATGCGCGCCTTCTTCACTCATCTGACGATCTTCGTCGGTATCAGCTTCATTCTCTTCCTGGTGGATTCCGCCACCGCCGGGCCCACGTGGTTCTACGTGCCGATGCTGGGCTGGGGCCTGCTGCTCGCGCTGCATGGCCTTCATGCCTACGACCTGCTGCCGTGGACCACGAAGAACTGGGAGCAGCGCAAGGTGCGCGAACTCATCATCTCCAGGATGCGCCAGGAGCAGGGCCTGGGCGATGATTGCTAGCCTAGTCGGCTTCCGCCGGCCGCGGGCGTGCGACGATGCGGTGGCTCACCTGCATGACGGTCGGCACGCCCAGCGCAAAGGAGCAGGCGATGGCCAGGAAGACTACGTGCGGCGCGCCGTGGTCGAGCAGCATGCCGAACAGCAGCGGCGCGGTTGAAGAGCCGAGATCGAAGCCGGAATAGACGAAGCCGAAGACGCTGCCCGTGCCGATGCCCGCGGCCGCGCGACGCACCAGCACGTCGCGCGAGGGGCCGGTGATGCCATTGGCGATTCCGGCAAGCGCCGCCACGGGCAGGACCAACGATCCGAGACCAGGGGTGAGGGCGATGCCGAGCATCAGGACGGCGGCGATCGCGATGCCGGTCATCGCCACGCGGTGATGCTGCGTCGTGCGGTCGGCGAGCACCCCGCCGGCCACCATGCCGAGCGCCGCGCCGACGAGATAGCCGGTAAGGACCAGCGTCGCCAGATGGAGGCTGAGCCCGTAGCCGGAGGTGAGCGCCGTGATCGAGAAAGTCTGCATGCCGGAGCCGGCGAAGGAGGTCATGGCGAAATAGCCGAATGCCATGAGCACTACCGGCGCGCCGACTACCGTGAGATAGGGCTTGCGCCGCTCAGTCCCTTCCGCGCGCGCGCCCGTATTGGCGTAATCGAGAAGATTGTGATTGGCGAGCACCAGCGCGGCGATGGCGAGCCCGCCGAGGCCGACCGCGATCAGCGCCGCGTGCCAATTGGCGAAGGCGGCGATCGCGGTCACCAGCACCGGCGAGGTCGCATAGCCGAGCGAGCCGGAAATCCCATGCACCGCATAGGCGCGGCCGAGCCGGCTCTCGCTCACGCGGTGGCTCAGAATCGAAAGATCGGCGGGGTGGAAGACGCTGTTACCGAGTCCGGCGATCGGCGCCAACGGCAGCAGCATCCAGTAGGACCCGGCAAATCCGACCAGCAGGATCGAGCCCGAGAGCAGGGCGAGGCCGGCCGCAAGCAGCCGCGGTGCGCCATAGCGGTCAACGAGCACGCCGGCGGCCGCCTGGCCAAGGCCCGAGGCGACGTAGAACAGCGTGACGAAGGCGCCGAGCTCGGTGAAGCTCACACCAAAGACGCGATGCAGGATTGGAAAGAGCGGCGGCAGCGCGAGCTGCAGCACGTGGCTCGAGTAATGCGCCGCGCCCACGAGCGCAATGATCGGGACATCGCGCTCGCCGCGCCGCGGCTCCGCCAGCACCGCCATGGAGTTTCGGTCCCCTTTCCTTGCCGGTGCCAGTCTAGCACAGCCTGGTCAGGCCGGCCGGAATGGCAGCCATGCGATTAACGCCGCGGAAGAGCTCGAATGCAGACTAATCCCGGGCGGCGTGCTGCGCGTTGATTCCGGCCGGGAAGAGCAGTGCCGCCCCCAGCGCGATCAACGCCAGCACGCCGGCGACGAGATAAACCTGATGCAACGCCGCGGCGACCGCCGCGGCGAGCCGCTCGATGGCCGCACCGCCCAGCCCGGCGCGCTGCGCCGGCTCCATCAGCCGTTCGACCACGTCGCCGGAGCCGGGCAGGCGGCGGGCAAGCCCGAGATTGAGAATGCCGCCAAACACCGCCGCGCCGACCGACTGGCCGAGCATGCGCATGAAGAGGCCCATCGAGGTCGCACTGCCGCGCTGCCGCCACGGCACGCTCGATTGGGCCGCGAGCACGAGAACCGTGTTGCCGAATCCCATACCGATGCCGGTGAGGAAGGCCGCACTCCCGGCCCAGAGCGCACCCCGCGCCGGGCTCAGGGCGATGAGCAACGCGCTGCCGCCGATGAGCGCCACGCCGCAAATCGCGGCGAGCGTGCGATAGGAGCTATGGTTGACCAGCCTGCCGGCGAGCGTGCTGCCGAGCGGCCAGCCCATCGACATGGCGGTGAGCGCGAAGCCCGCGACGATCGCGCTTCGGCCCATCACGCCCTGGACATAGGTCGGCACGAATACCACCGTCGCCATCATGGCGGCGCGGATGATGAGCGCGAGCACGTTCACCGCGGCGATGATGCGCAGCCGCCACAGCTCGAGCGGCATCATCGGCTCCGGGTGGCGACGTTCATGCCGCAGCAGCAGGACGAGTGCTGCGGCTGCCAGCAGCAACAGCGCCGTCACCACCCCGGCGCCGAGCTCGCTCGCCTGCACCAGGGCCAGAATCAGCGCCGCTGCGCCGCCCATGAGCAGCAGCGATCCCAGATAATCGACGCTATGCGGCTTGGGCGGCCGCGCCTCGCGCAGCACCAGCAGAATGACGGTGATCGAGGCGGCGCCGATCGGTAGGTTGACCCAGAAGATGGTGGGCCAGCCGACATGCTGTACGAGGAAGGCGCCGAGCAGCGGCCCCGTGACCGCCGCGATGCCCCAGAGGCTCGAGATATAGCCCTGCACGCGGCCGCGCTCGCTTGGCGCATAAATGTCGCCGACGATGGTGGTCGCCACCGGCATGATGGCGCCCGCGCCGAGCCCCTGCAGCGCGCGGAAACCGATGAGGGCCGGCATGTTCCAGGCGAAGCCGCAGAGCGCCGAGCCGGCCAGGAAGATGCCAGCGCCGCTGATAATGACACGCTTGCGGCCATAGAGGTCGGCGAGCCGCCCATAGACTGGAATCGTCACGGCCTGGGTCAGGAGATAGGCGGCGAAGACCCAGCTCAGCAGGTGGAAATCGCCGAGCCTGGCGACGATCGTCGGCATCGCCGTCGAAACGATGGTGCTCTCCACCGCCGCCATGAACATGGCCATCATCGCCGCCGCCATCACCCAGCGCCGCCGTGCCACGTCGAGAGGCGGCGGGGCAAGCGTTGAAGCAGCGGTCTCGTCGGGCAAGGCAAGTTCGCAAGCTGGTCGGCGGGGCGGCGAGTTTAAGCACATCGCTGGCGCCCGCTCCATCGGCTCGGGCGCATAAGCGGCATGCGTGGAGTGGGGATGCGGTAGTGCTGGCGCCGAGCCGGATTTTGCCCGGCTCAACGCGACGGCTCGCTAGCGTCGGCTTTGCCAGTCCGTCGCCTCGAAGCGCGTGAACTCGCCTTCGAGCCGCCATTGCGCGCGCGCCTTCTCGCTCGCCGCCAGCAAACCGGCGCAGGCGGGCGAAGGGGCGGCCGCGTCGGGGAGATCGTCGGCGCAAGCCGCTTGCGGCGTGAAGGAGCCGGGCGAGCGCCACAGGCTCGTGCCGGGTAGGAACGCGTATTCGAGGCTGTTGCGCGCAAGGTTCTTCAGATCGCCATAGCCCAAGTGATAGGTGAGCGTCGCGCGCAGATATTCTTGCGTGAGATCGCCGCGCGACACGCCTTCGTCGTCGGTCGAAAGGGCCACGGGCACGCCGAAACGTCGATAAGTCTCGAAGGGGTGGCGGTTCCCGCTGACGCCGAGGATCTGGGCGTTGCTGGTGAGATTGATCTCGACCAGCACGTGTCGCGCCGCCATTTCGCGCAACAGCTGGAAGGGGTGGTCCTCCTCCATGATGTCGACGCCATGGCCGATGCGCCTCGCGCCGGCGATCTCCACCGCCTGTCGGATGTGGAAGCGAAGGTCTTCGGGCGGCACCAGCCCGGGCGCGAGCTCGCCGGCGTGGAGCGAGAGCTTCACCTCCGGATATTCCCGCTCGAGAAAGCCCAGCATGCGCATCTGCAGCGTGTAGTCGCGCCGCGACACTGGATCGTCCTCCGGCGCCACCAGGTTGATGCCGACGACACGCGGGTCGGACTTGGCAAGCTCGAAAGCGAAGAGCGCCTGGGCGAAGACCTGCTCGGGCGGGAAGTTGCGGATCATCTGCGCCAGGTAACGCACCTCGACCGTGCAGCCGGGCTCCGGCGCGGCGCCGGCGCAGCCGAGCTTCTGTCGCATCGCCGCTTCGACCGCGTCGAGATCGCGCCGCACCGGGCCCACGATCTCGCCGATGCCGGCCGCCAGCAGCTTCTTCTGCAGCCGTGCGAAATCCGGGTCCCAGCCGGTGGCGGCGCCGATCTTGCGTGCCGCGCCCATGCCGGGCGAGACCATCAGCTCGAGATAGGAGATGCGTTCCTCGCCGGCGCGCTCGGCCGCTTCGGCCAGCATGTCGCCGCCATGGCGCTCGCCCGCAGCGCTGAACTTGGCGAAGGTGGCGAAGAAATGGTCATGGCCGGATTGTCGCCCCGGCACGAAATCGCGCATCGAGAGCGCGTTGATCAGCGCCGAGTAGAGCGCTTCGTCGCGATAGGCCTGCGCGGCCGGCACAGATTGCGGTGCGGTGCAGGGCGGCGGGGTCAGCGCCAGCGCCTTGCGGTCGAGGCAAAGCCGGTCCTTCGCCGCCCAAGCGATATAGCTTTCGGCATAGATGGCGCCGGAAAGGTGGTTGTGCAGGTCGCCCCCCTTGGGCATCTGCCTGAGGAAGGCGGTGAGCAGCGGCGGCTCCTGGCGGATCGCCTCAAAATAGGCGGCGGTGCGCTGCTCGGTGGCGCTGGACTGCGCCTGGGCAGGGACGCGAGCGGTGGGCGCGGCCGGCGAGGGGGCAGGCGGACCGGCGCCGGGCGCGGCGCAGGAGGCCAGCAACGCCACCGCAAAGACCGCCGCGAGGCGGCGCCGGGCGCTCTTGAGGGGGGAGGGTGGCACGTTGGTTTTGGCGGTCACGGCAAGGTTCGGGCAAGCGCGAGTGCGAGCATAGCCGCAAAGTGTGTCGGCGGCGATGGCGGGCACGGCTCCCACTCCGTCCAGCCCCTTTGCCGCGCGGCCGATCCGGCGCATGCTGGTGCGGTGGGACGCCGGTACCGCTTCCGGTAGGGCGCTGGCGTTCGGTGAAAAAACCGGATATTCCTAGGATTTCGTGCGCACTGTTTGCGTGCGTTGTGAGGCGAAGATGGCGCAAAGATGGAGCCCCGACGGCTGGCGGGGTAAGCCGGCAAAGCAGCTGCCCGACTACCCCGACCCTGCCGCTCTGGCAGCGGTCGAAAACACCTTGCGGAACTACCCGCCGCTGGTCTTTGCCGGCGAGGCGCGGCGGCTGAAGCAGGCGCTGGGGGAAGTGGCCGGCGGGCGGGCTTTCCTGCTACAGGGCGGCGATTGCGCCGAGAGCTTCGCCGAGTTCCATCCGAACAACATTCGCGACACCTTCCGGGTGCTGCTGCAGATGGCGGTGGTGCTGACCTATGGCGCCGCCTGCCCGGTGGTGAAGGTAAGCCGCATGGCCGGCCAGTTCGCCAAGCCGCGCACCGCCGATGAGGAGACGCAGGGCGGCGTGACGCTGCCCTCCTATCGCGGCGACATCATCAACGGCATGGACTTCACCGCCGCGGTGCGCAAGCCCGACCCGCAGCGCATGGTGCAAGCCTACAGCCAGGCGGCGGCGACCTTGAATCTGCTGCGCGCCTTCGCTCAGGGCGGCTACGCCGATCTACACCGCGTCCATAGCTGGAATCAGGGTTTCGTCGCCCAGAGCCCCTCCGGCGAGCGCTATCGCGAACTCGCCGACCGCCTGACCGAGACGCTCGACTTCATGGCCGCCTGCGGCCTCACCTCGGAGACGACGCCGCAGATCCGCGAGACCGATCTCTTCACGTCGCACGAGGCGCTGCTGCTGCCCTACGAGCAGGCGCTGACCCGTGTCGATTCGACCAGCGGCGACTGGTATGACTGCTCGGCGCATATGCTGTGGATCGGTGATCGCACACGTCAGTTCGACGGTGCGCATGTCGAGTTCCTACGCGGCGTCAAGAACCCGATCGGTATGAAATGTGGGCCGAGCCTCGATCCCGCCGACTTGTTGCGGCTCATCGATCTGCTCAACCCCGACAACGAGCCGGGGCGGCTTACGCTGATCGCGCGCATGGGGGCCGACAAGGTCGAAGCGAAGCTGCCGCCGCTGATCCGCGCCGTTGTGCGCGAGGGGCGGAAGGTGGTGTGGTGCTGCGATCCCATGCACGGCAATACCATGACCTCGTCGACCGGCTACAAGACCCGCTCGGTCGATCGCATCCTCGCCGAGGTCAAGGGCTTCTTCGCCGCGCACGAGGCCGAGGGCAGCTATGCCGGCGGCGTCCACTTCGAGATGACCGGCCAGGACGTCACCGAGTGCATCGGCGGCGCGCAGGCGATCACCGAGACCGGGCTCGCCGACCGCTACCACACCCATTGCGATCCGAGGCTCAATGCGAGCCAGGCGCTGGAGCTCGCCTTCCTCATCGCCGAGGCGCTGAAGAAGAAGCGCGTCGGCGAAGTGCGCCGCCGCGCCGTCGCGTCCTACTGAGCGGCCGCGGGCGGGGGGAGATCGCGATGCAGCCCGAGCCGGAGGATCTGGCGCGCCTCACTGACACTTATTTCCTTCGCACCAAGGAAATCGTGCGGCGCTTCGGCGATCGCGAGGCGAGCTATGCCATCTTCATGCGGCGGCCGGTGATCTGCACGCCGAAGCTCATGGTGGATTTCCTCGACGCGATGGCCGCGGAGCGTCGGACGAAGTTCACGATCGAGCTCAACTATGCCGAGGGCGACTGGGTCGGCGCCGGCGAGCCGCTGATCTATGTCACCGGCTCGCTCTACCATCTGGTCGATCTCGAGACGATCTACCTGCAGAAGCTCGGTCCCGCCTGTGTCGCCGCCTACAACGCCTACGCCATGTGCGTCGACCTGCCGAAGACCGCCTTCCTCGCCATGGATGCGCGGCATTGCGCCGGCGCCGAGATGGCCGAGATGATGGCCTATGCCGCCTCCGTCGGATCCGCCGCGGCGCGGCGCGAGGTGGGCGCCGTGGGCTTTGTCGGCAATGCCACGGACGCGACCGCGCATTTCTTCGGCAATGAGAAGGGGCGCGGGACCATGCCGCATGCCCTCATCGGCTATGCCGGCTCGACGCTCCGCGCGGCGGAGATGTTCCACGAGGCCTTTCCCGACGAGCCGCTGACGGTGCTCGTCGATTATTTCGGCCTCGAGGTGAGCGATGCGCTCGCCGTCTGCCGCCGTTTCCCCGAACTCGCGCGCGCCGGCCGGCTCGCCATGCGGCTCGACACCCATGGCGGCCGCTATGTCGAGGAGCTCGATCTCGCGCACTCCTATGACGTACTGGAGCGTCACGCGCCGCAGGCGATCCGCGGCTACCGCACCGAGGCCGAGCTGCGCTATCTCGTCGGCACCGGCGTCAGCGCCGCCGCGGTCTGGCATTTGCGTCAGCGGCTGGACGCCGAGGGTTTTGCGGGCGCGCGCATCGTTGCCAGCTCCGGCTTCACCCCGGCCAAGTGCCGCATGATGGCGGTGGCCGGTGCGCCGATCGATGTGGTCGGCACCGGCTCCTATCTGCCGGACCTCTGGACCGAGACCTATGCCACCGCCGACATTGTTGCCTATGACGGCAAGCCGCTGGTGAAGAAAGGCCGTGAATTCCTGCTGCGGAAGCGCGCGGATGGGTAGAGGCGAATTTTCAGTATTCAGTTGTCGGTTGTCAGTTCGCTTTGGAGCGACCAAGTGATGACTCGACTGACAGCGGACGACTGATGACTAACGGCTTCCCATGACCGACCGCCTCGCCATCGCCATTGCCCAGATCAATCCGACCGTGGGCGACATTGCCGGCAACATCGCGCGGCTGCGCCGTGCACGCGAGGAAGCGGCGCAGCTCGGCGCCGATCTGGCCGTCGCGCCCGAGCTTTGCGTCGCCGGCTATCCGCCCGAAGATCTTGTGCTGAAGCCGGCTTTCGTCGCCGCCTGCGAGGCGGCGGTGCACGCCTTCGCCCGCGAGACGGTGAACGGTCCCGCGATCATCATCGGCACGCCCTGGACGCAGGATGGCAAGCGCTACAACGCGGCGGCGCTGCTCGAAGGCGGCCGCATCGCCGCGCTCCGCTTCAAGCACGATCTGCCGAATTACGGCGTCTTCGACGAGAAGCGCGTCTTCACCGCCGGGCCGGCGCCGGGACCGATCGTCTTCCGCGG
Organism: Allostellaceae bacterium; assembly: GCA_035553515.1. GTDB lineage: Bacteria > Pseudomonadota > Alphaproteobacteria > ATCC43930 > CGMCC-115725 > DAHUYF01. Next base: position 18,243 of record DATNDG010000100.1, read on the forward strand.
CGTGCGGCTCGGCCTGATGGTCTGCGAGGATATGTGGACGCCGGATGCGACAGAATCGCTGCAGGAAAGCGGCGCCGAGCTGTTGCTGGTGATCAATGGCTCGCCCTTCGAGAGCGACAAGCGCGACGAGCGGCTGTCGCTTGCCGTGGCGCGGGTGAAGGAAAGCGGACTGCCGCTGCTCTACGTCAACCAGATCTGCGGCCAGGACGAGCTGGTATTCGAGGGCGGCTCCTTCGCCGTCGATGCCGAGTGCCGGCTGCGCCTGCAGGCGCCCGATTGGCGCGAGGCGGTGCTGACCACTGTCTGGCGGCGCGGCGCCGATGACCGCTGGGGGATCGAGGCCGGGCCAATGACGCCGCCCAGCGAGGGCCAGGAGGCGACCTATCAGGCGATGGTCCTGGGCTTGCGCGATTATGTGCGCAAGAACCGCTTCCCTGGCGTGGTCATCGGGCTTTCGGGCGGCATCGATTCCGCGCTCACCGCCGCCATCGCCGTCGATGCGCTGGGCCAAGGCCAGGTGCATTGCGTGATGATGCCATCGCCCTATACCTCGCAGGACAGCCTCGACGATGCGGCTGAGACGGCGCGGTTGCTCGGCGTCGAGCTGCGCAGCATCGGCATCGAGCCGGCGATGCTCGCCTTTCAGGCCATGCTCGAGCCCTCCTTCGACGGCCGCGCCCCCGACATCACCGAGGAGAATGTCCAGTCCCGCGCCCGCGGCCTCACCTTGATGGCGCTCTCCAACAAGTTCGGCTGGATGGTGCTCTCGACCGGCAACAAGTCCGAGATGTCGGTAGGCTACGCGACGCTCTATGGCGATATGTGCGGCGGCTACAATGTGTTGAAGGACGCCTACAAGATGACAGTCTTCGCGCTGTCGCGCTGGCGCAACCAGACGCGACCGGACGGGCTCCTCGGGCCGGCAGGGCGCGTCATACCGGAGCGCATCATCACCAAGCCGCCGAGCGCCGAGCTCAAGCCCGATCAGAAGGACGAGGATTCGCTGCCGCCCTATCACGTGCTGGACAGCATCCTCGAATGCCTGATCGAGCACGAGATGACCGTGGCGGAGATTGTCGCGCGCGGCCATGACGAGGCGACGGTGCGCGCCGTCTGGCGCATGCTCGACCGCGCCGAATACAAGCGCCGTCAGGCGCCGCCCGGCGTCAAGCTCACCCGCCGCGCCTTCGGCCGCGACCGGCGCTATCCGATCACCAACGGCTTCCAGGACAAGGGGCCGCTGCCGGTCGCCGATCCCGGCGAGACGCCCCGCGCGCCCGCGCCTTCGGCGCCGTGACCCTCGGTCCGGCGTGGACCGGACTCGGCGAATTTGCTAACCCTCGCCCGTCCCAACAGAAGATCCGCGTGCCCGTGCCGCTCGCTCTCCACAATACGTTGTCACGCCGCAAGGAAGAATTCGCGCCGCTCGATGCGGCGAATGTGCGGATGTATGTCTGCGGGCCGACGGTCTACGATTTCGCCCATATCGGCAATGCACGGCCGGTCATCGTCTTCGACGTGCTCTACCGGCTGCTGCGCCATCTCTACGGCGCTTCGCATGTGCGCTATGTCCGCAACATCACCGATATCGACGACAAGATCATCGCCGCCGCGCGGGAGAGCGGCGAGGCGATCCGCGAGCTGACCGAGCGCACCGCCCGCATCTTCCACGAGGACGTGGCGGCGTTGGGCTGCCTTCCGCCCGAGGTCGAGCCGCGTGCCACCGAGCATCTGGCGCCGATGATCGCCATGATCGAGCGCCTTATCGCCTCCGGCCATGCCTATGTTGCCGACCATCACGTGCTGTTCGCGGTGCCGAGCATGCCCGACTATGGCCGCCTTTCGCGCCGCTCGCGCGACGAGATGGTCGCCGGCGCCCGCGTCGATGTCGCGCCCTATAAGCGCGACCCCGCCGATTTCGTGCTGTGGAAGCCGTCTTCCGCCGAGCAGCCTGGCTGGGAAAGCCCCTGGGGGCGCGGGCGGCCCGGCTGGCACATCGAATGCTCGGCGATGTCCGAAACGCATCTCGGCGAGACCTTCGACATTCATGGCGGCGGGCTCGATCTCATCTTCCCGCACCACGAGAACGAGATCGCGCAGAGCGTCTGCGCCCATGGCGGCAAGCCCTTCGTGCGCTACTGGCTGCACAACGGCTTCGTCATCGTCGAGGGCGAGAAGATGTCGAAATCGCTCGGCAATTTCCGCACCATCCGCGACGTGCTGGCCGAGGCGCCGGGCGAGGCCGCGCGCTATGCCATGCTGATGAGCCATTACCGCGATCCGCTCGATTGGACGGCGGAGCGGCTCGCCGAGGCGAAGCACGCGCTGGACCGCTTCTATCTGGGTCTGCGCAACGCGCCTGGGGCGGCCACGGCGGCCGCACCGCCGGCGGGCGTCCTGTCGGCCCTCGAGGACGATCTCAACACGCCGCTCGCGCTCGCGGCGCTGCACGATACGCTGGCGCGGCTCAACCGCGCCGAGGATGGCGCGGCGAAGCTCGCCCTCAAGGGCGAACTGCTCGCCGGCGGCGCGCTGATGGGGCTGCTGCAGCAGGATCCGGAGGCGTGGCTCAAGGGCGGCGGCGGCGAAGCTCAAGAGATCGAGGCGCTGATCGCCGAGCGCAATGCCGCGCGCAAGCGGCGCGATTTCGCCGAGGCCGACCGCATTCGCAATCAGCTGGCGGTTCGCGGCATCCTGCTGGAGGATGGTCCCTCCGGCACAACCTGGCGGCGGGCGACATAGGCTTTCTCATGAAAGAGCGCCTTTACCTCTTTGACACCACCTTGCGCGACGGTGCGCAGACCCAGGGCGTCGATTTCAGCGTGCAGGACAAGCACAGCATCGCCCAGGCGCTCGACCGCATCGGCATCGACTATGTCGAGGGCGGCTGGCCAGGCGCCAATCCGACCGATACCAGCTTCTTCTCGGCGCCGCCCGCGCTCGGCCATGCGAAGCTGGTCGCCTTCGGCATGACCAAGCGCTCGGGCCGCAGCGCCGCCAACGATCCCGGCCTCGCTGCCGTGCTCGATGCGCGCGCGCCAGGCACCTGCCTCGTCGGCAAGAGCTGGGATTTCCACGTCACCCTGGCGCTCGGCATCGGGCTCGACGAGAACCTGGCGCTGATCCAGGAATCGATCGCGGCGGCGGCGGCCAAATCCCAAGAGGCGATGTTCGACGCCGAGCATTTCTTCGACGGCTACAAGGCCAATCCCGAGTACGCGCTTGCCTGCCTCAAGGCGGCCGAGCAGGCGGGGGCGCGCTGGATCGTGCTCTGCGACACCAATGGCGGGACCCTGCCGCACGAGGTGGAGCGCATCGTCGGTGAGGTGGTGCGCCACGTGCCGGGCGACCGGCTCGGCATCCACGCGCATAACGACACCGAGAACGCCGTCGCCAACAGCCTCGCTGCCATTCGCGCCGGGGTTCGCCAGGTGCAGGGGACGCTGAACGGCCTCGGCGAGCGCTGCGGCAATGCCAATCTGGTGTCGCTGATCCCGTCTCTGATGCTGAAGCCCTTCTTCGCCGAGCGCTTTGAAACTGGCATAAAGCCCGAGGATGTGCGCCGGCTCACCCAGCTCTCGCGCCTGCTCGACGAGCTCCTGAACCGCGCGCCCAATCGGCATGCGGCCTATGTCGGCGACGCCGCCTTCGCGCATAAGGGCGGGCTGCATGTGTCGGCGGTCGAGAAGGATCCGCGCACCTACGAGCATGTGCCGCCCGAGAGCGTTGGTAACCGCCGCCACATCCTGGTCTCCGATCAGGCCGGCCGCTCCAATATCCTGGCGCGGCTGCGCGAGGCGGGGATCGAGCTCGACGCCAAGCATCCCAAGATCGCCCGTCTCCTCGAGGCGGTGAAGGAGCGCGAGTTCCAAGGCTATGCCTATGACGGAGCGGAAGCGAGCTTCGAGCTGCTGGCGCGGCGCGCCATCGAGAGCGTGCCGGAATATTTCCGGCTGCAGAGCTTCCGGGTCATCGACGAGCGGCGCTGGAACGCGCGGGGCGAGCTCATCACCCTCTCGGAGGCGACGATCAAGGTCGAGGTGGGCGGCCGGATGCTGATGACGGTGGCCGAGGGGAACGGGCCGGTGAACGCAATGGACACCGCGCTTCGCACCGCGCTCATCCCGGTCTTCCCGGAGCTCGAGACGATCCGTCTGACCGACTACAAGGTGCGCATCCTGACGCCGCAGGACGGCACCAAGGCGGTGACCCGCGTGATGATCGAGACCAGCGACGCCGAAGGCGGCAGCTGGTCGACGGTCGGGGTCTCCACCAACGTCATCGACGCCTCCTACAACGCGCTCCACGACAGCCTCACCTACAAGCTCTGGCGCGCGGGCAGGCGAGGTTAGGGGGCCATGGCTGGCACCGATCACCGGCGCCTTGCCGCCAGCGGCGGGCCCGCCATCATCCTGGTCAATCCGCAGCTCGGCGAGAATATCGGTGCCGCGGTGCGTGCCATGTACAATTGCGGCCTCACCGATCTCCGGCTGGTCGCGCCGCGCGATGGCTGGCCCAATCCCAAAGCAGTGACGATGGCGAGCGGCGCCGACGTGGTGTTGCGCCAGGCCCGGCTCTTCGACAGCGTCGAGGACGCCGTCGCGGATCTCCGGCATGTCTACGCCACCACCGCGCGCGACCGCTTCATGGTGAAGCGCGTGCTGACGCCGCGCCGTGTCGCGGTCGAGATGCGGCGCTTCACCGCCGGCGGCGAGAGCTGCGGCGTGCTCTTCGGGCCCGAGCGCACCGGCCTCGTGAACGACCACGTGGCGCTGGCCGATGCTGTGTTGACCGTCCCGCTCAACCCGGCCTTCTCCTCGCTCAACCTGGGGCAGGCGGTGCTGCTGATCGGCTATGAGTGGTTCAGCGCCGGCGATGAAACCCCGCCGGCGCAGCTCCCCACCGGCCATTCGGCCCCCGCCACCAAGGAGGAGCTGCTGCGCTTCTTCGGCCATTTCGAGGAGGAGCTGGACCGCAGCGGCTTCCTGCGCACCAAGGACAAACGCCCGGGCATGATCCGCAATCTGCGCAACCTCTTCCAGCGCGCCGAGCCCACGGCGCAGGAGCTGCGCACGCTCCACGGCATCATCACCGCCTTCGTCGGACCAAGGCGGCGGAAGGTCGCGTCCGGGCCGACGGCAAAGCGATCCGGCGTTCGTCGTCAAGCTCAAGATGAGGAGAAACCGGGACGGGCATCGTCTGGAAATGCCCGAAAGAAAGCCAGCTCACCCTGACTTTTCCGAAGGGGCGGGCATGCGGCGGCCGTCGAAGTTGACAACCCGCTCGACCTTCCTATAGTTGCCGCCTCTCACTCCCAAGAAAGCGGGCCTATGGCCCCGCCGTGCCTGCGGGCAAGGACTATTGGGACAACAACAATCACAATAGGTTAACTGGATCATGAGCAAGCGAGAAGGGTCGAAGTACAAGATAAACCGGCGGCTCGGCGCCAATCTCTGGGGCCGCTCCAAGAGCCCGCTCAACCGCAACCGTGATTACGGTCCCGGCCAGCACGGTCAGCGGCGCAAGAAGCCGAGCGATTTCGGCACGCAGCTGCTGGCGAAGCAGAAGCTCAAGGGCTACTACGGCAATATCGGCGAGCGCCAGTTCCGCCGCCTCTACGAGGAGGCTTCGCGCCGCAAGGGCGACACCGGCGAGAATCTGATCGAGTTGCTCGAGCGCCGGCTCGACGCCGTCGTCTACCGGATGAAATTCGCGCCGACCCCCTTCGCCGCGCGCCAGTTCGTCAATCACGGCCATATCCGCGTCAATGGGCGGCGGGTCAACATCAGCTCCTACCTGGTGAAGGACGGCGACAGCATCGAGGTCAAGGACAAGTCGAAGCAGCTCGTCATCCTGCTCGAGGCGGTGAAATCGGCCGAGCGCGACGTGCCCGACTATCTCCAGGTCGACCACGATCGGATGAAGGGGACCTTCGTGCGCGCACCCAAGCTCGCCGACGTGCCCTATCCGGTGTCGATGGAGCCCAACCTGGTGGTCGAGTTCTATTCGCGCTGACGCCGGCTCGCTTCACGCAAGGGGGTTGGAGGGAGCCATGACCGCGTCCGCCGTCGAGCGTCCGGCCGTGGCGGTTGCCGATCGCGCCGCCCGGCAGTGGCAGGGGCCGCCTTCGGGCTCGATCAAGCCTGGCAGCGATGCGCACAAGGCGCTGTTCTGCCGGATGCTGCTCGACACCTTCAATCCCTACAAGCCCGCGATCATCGACTGGCCGGTGCTGAGCGATGCCGAGCGGACGCGCGTCACGAGCCTGCCGATCTGGGACATCGCGGTTGCGACCGAGGGCAAGGCGCGGTTGCGCGTGCTGACCTACGGCAAGCGCATCTCGGACCCGCTGCTCAAGGAGGCGATCGACCTCAACGGCTTCGAGGAGGGGCGGCACAAGGACGTGCTCGCAAACCTGGTCGCCGCCTACGGCATCAAGCTTGCGCCGGAGCAGCCCTATCTCGCGCCGCGCGACGCCGAGTGGGCGTTCATGGTCACCGGCTTCAGCGAGTGCATCGACAGCTTCTTCGCCTTCGGGCTCTTCGAAGCGGCGAAGCGCTCGGGCTACTTCCCGCCCGAGCTGGTCGACACCTTCGAGCCGGTGATGCAGGAGGAATGCCGCCACATCCTCTTCTTCGTCAACTGGGTATCCTGGCATCGCCGCAACCTTCCCTTGTGGAAGAAGCCGATCTTCGCGGCGCGTGTCGCCGCCGTCTGGGTCTTCCTCGCCTGGGAGCGGCTGCAGACCGCGCGCGATGTCGGCGGCGGCAACAACTTCACCATGTCCGGACATGAATCCATGGGTATCGATCTTGACGTAGCCGGGCTGATGCGGGTTTGCCTCGCCGAGAATGACCGGCGGCTTTCAGGGTACGATCCGCGCCTGCTGCGTCCCAACACCGTGCCGCGCCTCGTCCGTCTGGCCTTGCGCTTCATGCGCAAAGAGGCCGCATGAGGATCGGTTCGGACGCGCATCGCGACGCCTTCTGCCGGCAGTTCACCGAGAGCTACACCGAGTTCGATCCCGAGCGCTTTCCCTGGCCCGAGCTCGATGAGGCCGCCTTGCAGCGGCTGCGGGCCGTGCCCTTCTGGCAAGAGGTGCTGCATACCGAGCGGCGCGCGGGTGCTATCGTCGAGGCCTTCGCTCGGGGGATCGAGGATCCCGTCGTGCGGGCGGCAGTCGCTCTCCAGGGCCGGGAGGAGGCGCGCCATGCGTCGCTGCTGCGCGTGATGATCCGGCGTTACGGTATCGACGCGGTCGAGCAGCCGCTCGAGGCGCTCAATCCCGACACCGAGACGGCCTTCATCGATTTCGGCTATGGCGAATGCGTCGACAGCTTCCTCGGCTTCGGCGTCTTCAAGATAGCGCGCCAGGCGGGCTTCCTGCCGGAAGAGATGTTCAAGATCTTCGACACGCTGATGTTCGAGGAGACGCGGCACATCGTCTTCTTCGTCAACTGGATGGCCTGGCGCGAGGTGCGGCGCGGCAGGGGCGCCGGCTGGCAGCGGGCGCTCACCTCGCTGCGCTTCTATATCCGCGCCGCGCGCCGCCTCATGGGCACTGTGAAGCAAGGCCAGCAGGCGAATGAGGGTCGCGACTTCTCGGCGACGCAGGCGAGCGTGTTCCTCGACGGCTTCACCTTCCGCCGCTTCCTCGAGAACTGCCATAGCGAGAATACGCGCCGAATGGGCGAACTCGATCAGGCGCTGCTGCAGCCGCGCTTCCTGCCGGCGCTCGCCGGCGTGGCGCTCTCGGCCCTGCGGGTCTGGAGTCTGGGACGGCGCCAGGCCAAGCCCGCATGAAGCGGGCGGCCATCGTTGGCATCTTTGCCGGCCTGATTCTGGCGATGGCGCTGATCATCCATTTCGGCCTGGCCGAGGTGGGTGCCGCGCTGCACGCCGCGGGCCTTTTCGGTCTGCTGGCGATCACCGCGATCCATCTCGCCGCGATCGCGGTGATGGGCATCGCCTGGTGGGTCGTGGCGGGCGGCAACCGCTCGGGCAACGGCCCCTGGCTCTACATCTGGGGCCGGCTGGTGCGTGATTCCGGCTCCGAGGTGCTGCCGCTGTCGCAGGTCGGAGGATATGTGCTGGGTGCGCGGGCGATCGCCGCCCACGGAATCGGCGCCGCCTCCGCCGCGGCGACGACGGTGGTCGACATCACGCTCGAGCTCTGTGCCCAGATCGGCTACACCGCGCTTGGCCTGCTACTCTTGCTGCAGCTTCACCCCGGCGACGGGCTCGCGATACCCGTGCTGCTCGGGCTCGGCATCGCGGTCGCGGCGGTGGTGGGCTTCGTCGCCACCCAGCGGCGCGGCGCCGATATGCTGGACCGCTTGGCCCAGTTTCTGGCGCGCGACTGGCTCGCCACCATCGCCACCGGCGCCGGCGCGGTCCAGGACGAGATCCGCCAGGCCTATGCCAGGACCGGCGGCTCGTCGCTTTGCTTCCTGCTGCATTTTGCCGCCTGGATCGGGACCGCCACCGAGGCTTGGCTGGTGCTGAAGCTGATGGGGGTGGAACTCGGCTTCGGCCCGGTGCTGGTCATCGAGAGCCTGCTCTATGCGATCCGCAGCGTCGCGTTTGCCGTGCCCAACGCCATCGGCGTGCAGGAAGGCGCCTATATCATGCTGGGCGCGCCTTTCGGCCTCAGCCCGGAAGTGGCGCTGGCGCTGTCGCTTTTAAAGCGCGGCCGCGACCTGCTGATCGGCATCCCGACGCTGCTGATCCTGCAACTCCTCGAAGGCCGTCGCTTCTGGCTCGGCCGACCGGCGCCGGCCAAGATGGCGGTGCGCGAGCCGAACGGGCCCGGGACCAGGGACTGATCTCCGGCCGGCTTGCCGCGTGACGGCGGCAAAGCGCGCCCAATCCGCTATTCTAGGCGGCGGGCCTCAACCGCGCCGGAGACGGATACCGCCATGCTGTGGCTGCAGATCGCCTTCGTCTTCCTGCTCATCCTGCTCAATGGCTTTTTTGCAATGGCGGAGATGGCCGTGGTTTCGGCGCGCAAGGCGAGGCTGCAGCACGCCGCCGATCTCGGCCGCCGCGGCGCGCGACGCGCGCTCGAGCTGAAGCGCGATCCCGGGCGCTTCCTCTCCACCGTGCAGATCGGCATCACCGTCATTGGCGTGCTGGCGAGCGCCTTCGGCGGCGCCACGCTGGCGGAGAGCCTCGCGCGCCAGCTCGAGGAGGTGCCGGGCACCATCGGCGAGAATGCGGCGACGATCAGCTTTGTCGTCGTCGTCGTCGTCATTTCATACCTCACCCTGGTGATCGGCGAGCTGGTGCCGAAGCGGCTGGCGCTCGGCCGGCCGGAGTTCATTGCGGCGCGGCTCTCGGCGCTGCTGCAGGGGGTGGCGGTCGTGGCGCGTCCCATCGAGCGGCTGCTCAGCGCCTCCAGCAACCTGGTACTGCACCTCGCGCCGAGCCGCCCCGGCGAGCCGCCGCCGGTGACCGAAGAAGAGATCACGCTCATGCTGCGCGAGGCGACCGCCGCCGGGCATTTCCAGGCGGCCGAGACCGCCATGGTGCAGATGGTCTTCCGTCTCGGCGATCGGAAGGTCAGCGCGCTGATGACGCCGCGCACCCAGGTCGAATGGCTCGACCTGACCGACCCCGAGGAGGAGAACCAGCGCAAGATCCGCGACAGCGACTATTCGCGCTTTCCCGTGGCGCAGGCCGGGCCGCAGCAGGTGCTGGGCGTCGTGCAGGTGAAGGACCTCCTCACCATGGCTCTCGCAGGCAAGCCGATCGACATCAAGGGAGCGGTGAAGCCGCCGATCTACCTGCCGAACACCGTGACCGCGCTGCGCGCACTCGAGATCTTCAAGAAGTCGGGCGCACCGATGGCGCTCGTCGTCGATGAATACGGCGATTTCGAGGGTCTCGTGACCTTGCACGACATCCTGCAATCGCTGGTCGGCGACATCGCCGAGCCGGGCGAGGCGTCGAGCCAGGCGGTGGTGAAGCGCGATGACGGCTCCTGGCTGGTGGACGGCATGGTGACCGTCGACGAGGTGAAGGACCTGACCGGGCTCAAGCAGCTCCCGGGCGACGAGGGCGGCGAGTTCCACACGCTGGGCGGCTTCATGATGGCGCGCATCAACCGCGTACCTTCGGTAGGCGACCGCGTCATGTGCGAGGGCTTCCGCTTCGAGGTTGTCGACATGGATGGCCGCCGGGTCGACCGGGTGCTGATCATCCCGCCCAAGGGCCGGGGCTTGCGCCGCGAGGCGGAACGGCCCACTTCACTTTAGGTTTCACAGGCGCCGAGGCCCGTATGCCGACCAAACTGCCGAGCTTCTTCCTCTCCCACGGCGCGCCGACCCTCTCGCTCGATCCCGGCGCCACCGGCGCTTTCTGGCAGCGCCTCGCCGGCGAGCTGCCACGGCCCGAAGCGGTGCTTTGTATCTCGGCCCACTGGATGACCGAGGAGCCGGCGGTCTCGGCGCCCTCGCGCAACGACACCATCCACGATTTCTACGGCTTTCCCGAGGCGCTCTATCGCATGACCTATCCGGCGCCGGGTGCGCCGGACCTCGCCGCGCGTGTCGGTGCTTTGCTCGAGGGCGCGGGCATTGCCTGCGCCGTCGATCGCGAACGCGGCCTCGACCATGGCGCCTGGGTTCCCCTTCGCCTCATGTATCCGGCGGCCGATCTGCCGGTGATCCAGCTCGCGATCCAGCCCTATCGCGACGCTGCCTGGCATGATCGGCTGGGGGCCACGCTGGCGCCGCTGCGGCAGGAGGGGGTGCTGATCCTGGCGAGCGGCGGCGCCGTCCATAATCTGCGGGGTCTCGCGCGCGGCGGCGGCCCAGTGCCCCGCTGGGCGCAGGAATTCGACGACTGGCTCGCCGAGGCGCTGGCCTCGGGCCGGAAATCGGAGCTTCTCGACTGGGCCGAGCGCGCGCCCAGCGCGCTCGACGCGCAGCCGACGCCCGACCATTTCCTGCCGCTTTTCGTGGCGCTGGGCGCGGCCGGCGAGGGTGCCCGCGGCGAGCGCCTCCATCAGGGCTTCACCCTCGGCAGCCTCAGCATGGCGGCGTTCCGCTTCGCTTGAGGGTGCAAAAACGCTTTGCCGGCGGATAAGCCGCGGGCCTCGCGCTAGCCCCTGATCTCGCTCGGCGTCACCCCGAAGCGGCGCTTGAAGGCGCGGGTGAAATGTGCCGGGTGGCTGAAGCCGGCGCGATAGGCGATGGTCGAGATGGAAAGATGCTGCGCACGCGGATCGGCGAGCATGTTGCGGCAGTGCTCGAGCCGCTCGGCGAAGATGCATTCCTCGACGCCGAGCCCCAAGCCGCGGAAAAGCTGGTGCAGATAGCTCAAGGAGATGCCGCAGGCCTGCGCGACCTGCTCCGGCCCAAGCTCGGCATCGCCAAGATGGGCGCGGATGTAGCGCAGCGCCCGCTCGCGATGGGCCATGCGCACGCTGGTATCGGCGGCCGGGAGCGCCGCGCCGGGCTCGACCACGAGCAGCGCGATGAGGTCGATGAGGCGCTCGCCGAGCGCGGCGAATTCCCGCTCTTCCCAGCGCTCGAGGCCATCGGCGAGATGCTCGACGAAGGACATGAGAAGGGCACCGCGCGGCCCGCCGGTGTCGAGCGGCACCGCATAGAAGGGCTGTACGTCGGGCAAGCGTCGGCGCAGCGCGGCGCAGGCGAAGGCGACGCCGGCGGTCTCGTAGGCGACCTCGGGCACGGTGGAGTAGGGGACGGCATGATTGAAGAGGTAGAGGCTGCCCGGGCGGATGGCGTGCTCGGCGCCTTCCTGTTCGGCGCGCACCTGGCCCGCGACCGGCCAGGTCAGGGTGAAATAGTCATGGGCGAGCCGCGCCACGTCGCTCGGCCGGCGCTCGAAATTGTGCCCGCGATAGGCGAGGCTGCCGAAGCGGAGCTCGCCACGCCCCCGTACGCGCAGCTTGCCGTGGAACTCGGCGGAGGGGTTGCGCGAGATGGCAAAGGGGCCGAAGACACTCGCCACGGAAGCCGACCACGCCGCCATGCGATCTTTCGGTGCGATGCTGGAAGTATCGAGTTCGAGCGCCGTCATGGCGGGTCCGTCCCTGGCTTTCCCTCGCCTGGCGGCGGCGCGACGATCCTCGCCCGCCACCCCGCCCCTGGTCTAAGCTTGCGCAAGAGTGACCATTCTGTGGACGCTGGGTCAAGGAAATGCGCTCGCTCGGTCAACGACGCCGGGCCGGGCCGGTGATAAGTAACCCAGCTTCACACCAGACGGTCCGGGAGGAACCGATGTCCCTGCGTTCGTTGTCTCTGGCCTCGCTGGCGGTTATCGCCGGAGTGGGCCTTGCTGCCTCGGCCTTTGCCCAAGGCAAGCCGGTAAAGATCGCCTTCATCCAGGACAAGACCGGCCCGCTCGAGGCCTATGCCAAGCAGGAGAGCGTTGGCTTCCAGCTCGGCCTCGAATACGCCACCAAAGGCAGCATGACGGTCGCCGGTCGCAAGATCGAGGTGATCGAGAAGGATAGCCAGAACAAGCCCGATGTCGGCCGCAGCCTCCTGTCCGAAGCCTTTGGCGACGACGGCGCCGATCTCGCCGTTGGCGGCACGAATTCCGCTGTGGCACTCGCCATGTTGCCGGTGGCCCAGGATTACAAGAAGGTGTTCATCGTCGAGCCCGCGGTGGCCGACGTGATCACCGGCGCCAAGTGGAATCGCTACATCTTCCGCACCGGCCGCAATTCCTCGCAGGACGCGATCTCGAACGCGATCGCCATTGGCAAGCCCGGCACGGTGATCGCCACCCTGGCGCAGGACTATGCCTTCGGCCGCGACGGCGTCGCCGCCTTCAAGGCGGCGCTCGCCGGCACCGGCGCCAAGCTCGTCCACGAGGAATACGCGCCGCCCACCACCACCGACTTCACCGCGCCGCTGCAGCGCATCTTCGACGCCCTGTCGAAGGAGAAAGGCCACAAGGTGCTGTGGGTGATATGGGCGGGCGGCAACCCGTTCCCGGCGATCAAGGCGGCCGATCCCAAGCGGCTCGGCATCGAAGTCTCGACCGGCGGCAACATCCTGCCGGCGCTCGCCGCCTATAAGGATTTCCCCGGTCTCCAGGGCGCCACCTATTACTATTACGACATCCCGAAGAACGCCGAGAACAAGTGGCTGGTCTCCGAGCATGAGAAGCGCTTCCACCAGCCGCCCGATTTCTTCACCTGTGGCGGCTTCTCGGCGGCGATGGCGGTGGTGACGGCGCTCGAGAAAACGCATGGCTCGACCGACACCGAGAAGCTCATTGCCGCCATGGAGGGCATGTCCTTCGAGACGCCCAAGGGCAAGATGATCTTCCGCAAGGAGGATCACCAGGCGCTGCAGGAGATGTACGGCTTCAAGATCAAGGTCGATCCCAAGCTCGCCTGGGCCGTGCCGGAGCTGACTCGCGTCATCAAGATCAGCGACATGAAGGTGCCGATCGAGAACCATCGCTGACCGCGGAGCCTAGAATGGCAGAGGTCGCGCCGATCCTGGAGACGCGTGACCTCACCATCCGCTTCGGCGGCCATACCGCGGTGGATGGCGTCTCCTGCGGCTTCGCGCGTGGCACGCTCACCGCCATCGTCGGGCCGAACGGCGCCGGCAAGACCACCTATTTCAATCTGATCTCAGGCCAGCTCCGCGCCAGCGCCGGCGCGGTGCTGCTGAACGGCGAGGCGATCACCGATCTTGCCGCGCCTGCCCGCGCCCGGCGCGGTCTCGGCCGCGCCTTCCAGCTCACCAACCTCTTCCCCGGCCTCAGCGTCGTCGAGAATGTGCGGCTCGCGGTGCAGGCGCGCGCCGGCATCGGCCTCGACTTCCTGACCCGCGCCACGCGTCATGCCGATCTGCTGGCACGGGCGCATGACCATCTTGCGCGCGTCAAGCTGCTGGAGCGCGCCGGGGCGCCGGCGGCGTCGCTCTCGCATGGCGACCAGCGCAAGCTCGAAGTAGCGATCTTGCTGGCGCTCGAGCCCACGATCTTCATGTTCGACGAGCCGACGGCAGGGATGAGCGTCGACGAAGTGTCGGTGATCCTCGACCTGATCGAGGCGATCAGGAAGGAAGGCGACAAGACCATCCTGCTGGTCGAGCACAAGATGGATGTGGTGCGCCGGCTCGCCGACCGGGTTATCGTGCTGCACAACGGCGCGCTGGTCGCCGACGGCGCCCCCGCCGAGGTGGTGGCCTCGCCCATCGTTCAGGAAGCCTATCTCGGCATCCGCGCTGCGTCCTGACGGGAGGAACATGCCATGCCGTTCGTTCTCGAGAGCGCCTCACCGCAAAGCCTGGGCTTCCGCCCCGAGATGCTCGACCGCATCGGCGGCCTCATCGAGGGGCACATCAAGGAGGGCCGATATCCCGGCGCGCAGATCGCACTGGCGCGCCATGGCAAGCTTGCGCATTTCAGGAGCTTCGGCGCCGCGCGGCTCGAGCCATCGACCGCGCCTGCGAAGGACGACACGCTCTGGCTCCTCTATTCCAACACCAAGGTGGTGACCGCCGCTGCGATCTGGGTGCTGGTGGAGGACGGGGTGCTCACCTTCCACGATCGCATCGCCGATCACGTCCCGGAATTCGCCCGTCACGGCAAGGGCGACATCACGCTGTTGCAGGTGCTGACGCACCAGGCCGGATTTCCGGGCATGATGGTGCCGCCTTCTGCCTGGGACGATCACGCCGAGCTTCGCGACCGCGTTTGCGACTTCACCCTCGAATGGACGCCCGGCTCGCGGCTCGAATATCACCGCCTCGCCGCGCATTGGGTCTGCGGCGTGCTGATCGAGGCGGTGACGCGCATGGACTTCCGCGATTTCATCCATCAGCGCGTGGTGAAGCCGCTGGGCCTCGAAGGCGAGCTCTATGTCGGTCTGCCCGCGAGCGAAGCGGTGCGGGCCGCCGACATGCACGGGCCTTCCGAGGACGGCACGCGCCAGATCCGCTTCACCCAGGAGAACGAAGTGGCCTGGCGCCGCGCCGGCGTGCCCGGCGGCGGCGGCTACGGCACGGCACGGGCGCTCGCCGCCTTCTACCAGGCGCTGGTGCAGGGCGGCACGCTTGGCGGGCAGCGCATCGTCTCGCCGCGGATGATGCAGTATGTGACCCGCAACTTCACCGGCGACCGCGTCGACCACTACATGGGCATGCCGATGCATCGCGGCCTCGGTCCGCATTCGCGCGGGCTCACCCCCGGCATCCGCGGTCTCGGTTCGCTCGCCTCGCCGTCGACCTTCGGCCATGGCGGTGTCGGCTCTTCCTATTGCTGGGCCGATCCCGAAACCGGCGTCTCCTTTGCCTATCTCACCAACAGCCGCGTGCCCGATCCCTGGCATTCGCGCCGCCTCGACATCATCAGCAGCCTCGCCCATGCGGCGATCGAGGATCTCGATTGATGCGGGTTGTGCCAGGCGTCTCCTCTTCCCGGCGGGGAGAGGGGCAGGGTGAGCCGCGCCGCCCATGACCGAGACTCCGCTGCTGCGGCTTGCCGGGGTGCACACCCATATCGGCCGCTACCACATCCTGCACGGGGTCGATCTCGCCGTGCGTCGCGGCCGGCTCACCATGCTGCTCGGCCGCAACGGTGCCGGCAAGACGACGACCCTGCGGACGATCATGGGACTGTGGCGGCCGAGCGCCGGCGAGATCGTCTTCGACGGCGCGCCGATCGGCGGGATGGAGACGCCCGACATTGCCCGGCTTGGCATCGCTTATGTGCCGGAGAGCATGGGTATCTTTGCCCAGCTCACGGTGCGCGAGAACCTGCTGCTTGCCACCGGGCCCGCGGGCTTCGACGAGGCGCGGCTCGACGAGGTGCTGGCGCTCTTTCCGGCGCTCAAGCAGAAATGGGCAGACCCGGCCGGCGCGCTCTCCGGCGGCCAGAAGCAGATGCTGGCCATCAGCCGCGCCATCATCGAGAAGCGGCGCCTCCTCGTCGTGGACGAGCCGACCAAGGGGCTCGCCCCGGCGGTCATCCAGCATCTGATCGACGCCTTCCTCCGCCTCAAATCGACCGAGACCACGATCCTGCTGGTCGAGCAGAACTTCCACATGGCGCGCTCGGTCGGCGACGACGTCGCCGTGATGGACGACGGAAGGATCGTCCATACCGGCAGCATGGCGGCGCTCGCCGGCGATGAGGCGCTGCAGCAGCATCTCCTCGGCCTGAGCCTCGCGAGCCACCAATGACCGCCAGTCCCGCGCTGCGCCGCTTCAATGAACGGCTCCCCTATGTGCTGGTGCCGCTGCTGCTGCTCGTGATGCTGCCGGCGATGAGCTTTTCGACCTGGCTCACCCTCACCGTGGCCGGGCTCGCCATGGGCATGATGCTGTTCCTGATGGCGGCAGGCCTCACTCTCATCTTCGGGCTGATGCAGGTCTTCACCTTCGCGCATGGGGCTTTCATCACGCTGGGCGCCTATCTCGCGGTGAGCGTGGTCGGTGCGCTCGCCGGCTGGAGCGGCGCGGAGTCCTGGTGGCTCAACCTTGCGGTGCTCGGTATAGCGCTGGCGGTCGCGCTCCTCGCCACAGGAGCGGCCGGTTACGTCTTCGAGCGCGTCATCATCCGCCGCGTCTATGGTTCGCATCTGCGGCAGATCCTGATCACGGTGGGCGGGCTCATCATCGCCGAGCAGCTCATAGTGGCGATCTGGGGCGCCAATCCGCTGCCGCTGCCCAAGCCCGCGAGCTTCCGCGGCAGCCTCATCCTCGGCGGCGCGGCGATCGAGAAATACCGTCTTGTCGCCGCGGCGCTGGGGCTTGTCGTCTATGGCGCGCTCCACCTCCTGCTCAATCGGACCCGGGTCGGGCTGCTGGTGCGCGCCGGTGTCGAGAACCGCGAGATGGTGGAGGCGCTCGGATATCGCATCCGCCGCCTCTTCATCGGCGTCTTCGTCGCCGGCACCGCGCTTGCCGGCGTCGGCGGCGTGATGTGGGCGCTCTATCAGGAGCTGGTGACGCGCAGCATCGGCAGCGAGATGACCATCCTCATCTTCATCATCCTGATCATCGGCGGGCTGGGCTCGATCGGCGGCTGCTTCACGGCCGCGCTTCTGGTCGGTCTCGTCACCAACTATGTGGGCTTCCTCGCCCCGAAGCTGGCGCTCGGCTCGACCATTCTGCTGATGATGCTGGTGCTGCTGTGGCGGCCACGCGGCCTCTTCCCGGTGGGCGCGGAATGAAGCGGGGAGGGGCCGGCACGCTCGACCGGCTGCTCTCGGGCGACCGCCCGGGGGGCTGGCTGCTGAACCTGCTGTTGCTGCTTCTGCTGGTGTCGCTCGCGCTGGCGCCGTTTCTCTTTCCGGGCACGCGCTCGGTCGGGGTTGCCGCGCGCATCTGCATCTTCATCGTGCTGGCGGCGAGCTATGACGTGATGCTGGGCTATACCGGCATCGCCTCCTTTGCCCATACCATGTTCTTCGGCATGGGGGCCTATGGCGTCGCCATCGCGCTGGCGAGGCTCGCCCCTGGCTGGGGCGCGGTGCTGCTCGGTGCGGCGGCGGGCGTCGCGCTCGCCATCGTCGTCGCCGTGCTGATCGGGCTCCTCAGCCTCCGCGTCCGCGCCGTCTTTTTCTCCATGGTGACTTTGGCAGTGGCAAGCTTCGCGCTCATCCTGGCGACGCAGCTGCGCGATCTCACCGGCGGCGAGGATGGGCTCACCTTCTCGGTGCCGGCGGCGCTGAGCCCGGCCTTCCGCCTGGCGGCGGAGCCGGTGCTGGGGGTGCGTCTCGACGGCCGGATTGTCACCTATTATCTGATCTTCGTCGTTTCGCTCGCGCTTTTCCTGCTGATGTTGCGCATCGTCAACTCGCCCTTCGGCCGGGTGCTGCAGGCGATCCGCGAGAACGAGTTCCGTGCCGAGGCGCTGGGCTACCGTACCGTCCTCTACCGCACGCTCGCGGGAGCGCTCTCGGCGGCGATCGCGGCGCTTGCCGGCGGGCTCATGGCGCTGTTGCTGCGCTACAACGGGCCGGATGTGACGCTCTCCTTCACGGTGATGATCGACATCCTGCTGATGGTGGTGATCGGCGGCATGGGCACGCTTTACGGCCCCGCGCTCGGTGCCGTCGTGCTGGTCATGGCGGAATACTATCTGCAGCCGGTGATGGCGGCGCTTGCGGGCAGCCTCGCCGGTGTGCCGCTGCTACCGGCGCTCTTCGATCCCGACCGCTGGCTGCTCTGGCTGGGACTGCTCTTCGTGCTCGTCGTCTATTTCTTCCCAGCCGGCATCGTCGGCGAGCTGAGGGCGCGGGCGCGTCCGGTCACGAGCGCACCCCGACGAGGTTGATCAGCGTTTCCTCCCGCCCGGCCGCCGGTG
>DATNDG010000101.1:0-15197 GCA_035553515.1 Allostellaceae bacterium
CATCGGCGAGACGCTGGGCGCGGCGGTCGGCGTCGCGTGAGGCGGTCGCGCGACCGCCCGCGGGCACACCCGCCTCACCCGGCTTGCTCCGCTCGCCACCCTCTCCACCCCATGGGTGAAGAGGGGTAGCGCAGATCTTTCGCGCTACTTCTGCGTCGCCTTCGCGCCGCGGATCGCCTTCCAGATGCGCTCGGGGGTGGCTGGCATGTCGATGTGGCGGATGCCGTAAGGCGCGAGCGCGTCGATGACGGCGTTCATCACCGAGGGCAGCGAGCCGGCGCAGCCGGCCTCGCCGCAGCCCTTGACGCCGAGCGGGTTGGTCGTCGCCGGCACGGGATGGCTGAGGAAATCGAAGGCCGGCGCGTCGCCGGCGCGCGGCATGGCGTAGTCCATGTAGCTGCCGGTGAGGAGCTGGCCCTCATCGTCGTAGAAGGTGCGCTCCATCAGCGCCTGGCCGATGCCCTGGACGATGCCGCCATGGGCCTGGCCCTCGGCGAGCAGCGGGTTCAGCAGCGTGCCGAAATCATTGACCATGGCGTAGCGCACCACGGCGACCGAGCCGGTGTCGGGATCGATCTCGACTTCGGCAATGTGACAGCCATTGGGGAAGGATGAGGGCGGGCTGTCGGTCGAGAGCGCAACGTCGAGCGATTGCGGCAGCTCCGGCGGCAGCTTGACGCCGGAGCGCAGCCGCTGCGCCAGCTCGAGGAGGCCGATCGAGCGGTCGGTGCCGGCAATGGTGAAGCGGCCATTGCCGAACTCGATATCCGCCGCGGCGGCTTCGAGGACAAATCCCGCGATCTCCTTGCCGCGCTCGATCACCTGCCGGCTCGCCTGCACCAGGGCCGAGCCGCTGGCCATGGCGCTGCGCGAGCCGCCGGTGCCGCCGCCGACCACGAGCTGATCGCTGTCGCCCTGCAAAAGGCGCAGGCGCTCGAAGGGAATGCCGAGCCGGTCGACCACCACCTGCGCCAGCGGCGAGGCGTGACCCTGGCCGTAATCGAGCGTGCCGGTGATCATGGTAACGCTGCCATCCGCCTCGAAGCGCAAGCCGCCCATCTCCTTGCCGGCGGGCGCCGTCACTTCGAGATAGCAGCCGATGCCGCGGCCGCGCAGCCTGCCCCGGGCGCGGCTCTCCTGCTTGCGCTTCTCGAAGCCCTGCCAATCGGCGAGCTTCAGCGCGTCCTCCATCACCGCGGTGAACTCGCCGCTGTCGTAATTCTGGGATGATGCCGCCTTGAAGGGAATGGCGGCGGCGGGAATGTGGTTGCGCCGGCGCAGCTCGATGCGATCGATGCCGAGCTCGGAAGCGGCGGTGTCGATGAGCCGCTCCATATAGTAGTTGCCTTCCGGCCGGCCGGCGCCGCGATAGGCGCCGGTCGGCGTGGTGTTGGTCAGCACGCCCCTGGTCGAGACCTCGAGCAGCGGCGTCTTGTAGACGCTCACCACATTCTTCACCGCGTTGACGCTGAAGGGCAGCACCGCCACCGAGAAGGCGCCGGCATTGCCGCAGCCGGTGAGGCGCACGGCGAGGAAATTGTGCTCGGCGTCGAGCGCCAGCTCGCCCAGCATTTCATGGTCGCGGCCGTGATGGTCGCTCATGAAGCTCTCCGAGCGCTCGTCGGTCCAGCGCACCGGACGCCCGAGCGCCCGCGCGGCGTGCAGCAGGCAGATATATTCGGGGAAGACCGAGGATTTCATGCCGAAGGAGCCGCCGACATTGTCGGTCAGCACATGCACCTTCTCGGGCGCGGTCTTGAGGATGTCCTTGAGCTGGTTGCGCAGGCCGAAGACGCCCTGGCAGCCGAGCTGAAGGGTGAAGCGCTCGCTCTTGGGATCGTATCCGGCGAGCGCCGAGCGCGGCTCCATCGCGTTGACGACGATGCGGTTGCTGACGAGCTTCAGCGTCGTTACATGTGCCGCCCTGGCGAAGGCGGCCGCGACCGCCGCCCCGTCGCCATAGTGGAAATCGAGGCAGACATTGCCGGGCGCCTCGGGATGAAGCTGCGGCGCGCTTGGCGCCAGCGCCTCGGCCGGTGTGGTGACGGCGGGCAGCGGCTCGATGTCGAGCAACACCGCCTCGGCGGCGTCCTTGGCTTGTGATGCGGTCTCGGCGACGACATAGGCCACGACCTCGCCGAGGAAGCGCACATGCTCGGCCGGGAGCGCCGGGCGCGGCGGCGCGCGCATCGGCGAACCGTCCTTCATCGGCACGGTCTGCATCGGCTTGATCGGCCCATATGCCGCGAGATCGGCGGCGGTATAGATCGCGACCACGCCGGGCAGGGCACGCGCCTCGGCGGCGTCGATGCCACGCAGCGTGCCGTGGGCGATGCGGCTGCGCACCATCACCGCATGGAGCGCACCGGGGCGGGCGATATCGTCGCTGTAGCGGCCGCGGCCGCGCAGGAGCTTCGGATCCTCCATGCGCGTCACCGGCTGACCGATGCCGAATTTGGTGAGCGCCAGATCGGTGCTGTCCATCCCCTCGCTCCACTTTCCGCTTGGTCCGCGTTGTTGCGGGCAGGGTAGGCGACAGGCCGCCGCCGCGGCAACCCGCCGCGCCTGCATGGCGGGTCTGCGCGGCTCCCTCACCCTCCCCCCCTTCGCGCGGGCCCCCTCCCTCTCCCGCTCTCGCGGGCGAGGGGCCTGGCGCATGTCTTCTCCCTCGCCCGCTTGCGGGAGAGGGCAGGGTGAGGGGTAGACTGCGCGGGGCTTCACGGGAGGCGTCATGGCGCGCGGCGTGCGGGAGATCGTCCGGGCGATGCCGTTCTCGCGCATCGGCGAGGTGGCGATGGCGGGGCTCGGCGATCCCGAGGTCATCCCGCTGTGGTTCGGCGAGAGCGATCTGCCGACTCCCGGCTTCATCGGCGAGGCCGCCGCCGCGGCGCTCAGGGCCGGGCATACCTTCTACACCTTCAAGCGCGGCGTGCCGGAGCTCCGCGCGGCGATCGCGCGCTATCTCTCAAGTCTCTACGCGCGCGACGTGGCGGCCGAGCGGGTCACCGTTACGTCATCGGGCATGAACGCCATCATGCTGACGGCGCAGGCGCTGATCGAGCCAGGCGACAATCTCGTCATCCTGTCGCCGGTCTGGCCCAACATCGCCGACGCCGTCACCGTGCTCGGCGGCGAGGCGCGCGCGGTGGCGCTCGAGGCCACGGAGGAAGGCAGCTGGCGGCTCGATCCCGAGCGGCTGATGGCGGCCTGCGATCAGCGCACGCGGGCGATCTTCGTCAACTCGCCGGGCAATCCCACCGGCTGGGTGATGCGGCGCGAGGCGCAGCGCGCGCTGCTCGATTTCGCTCGGCGGCGCGGGCTCTGGCTGATCTCGGACGAGGTCTATCACCGCATCCGGTACGGCAATGCCCCGGCCGCGCCCTCGCTTCTGGAGCTTGCAGAGCCCGAGGACCGCGTCGTCGTCATCAACAGCTTCTCGAAATCCTGGGCGATGACCGGCTGGCGGCTCGGCTGGCTGGTGGCGCCGCGCGAGATCCAGGAGATCGCCGACAAGCTCGTCGAGTTCAACACCAGCGGCGCACCCACCTTCCTGCAGCATGCGGCGGTGGCCGCGCTCGATCAGGGCGAGGGCTTCGTCGCCGCGATGGTCGAGCGCTGCCGCCGCGGCCGGGAGATCGTGATCGAGCGGCTCAAGACCCTGCCGCGAGTGCGCGTCGCGGCACCCGAAGGCGCCTTCTACGCCTTCCCGCGCATCGAGGGCATGGCGGACAGCCTCGCCTTCGCCAAGGAGGTGCTGGCGCGGGTCAAGGTCGGCGTCGCGCCGGGCAGCGCCTTCGGCCTCGGCGTTGAAGGCCATCTCCGCCTCTGCTTCGCCAGCGCGCCCGAGCGGCTCGAGCGCGCGCTGGAGCGGCTGGCGCCGCTGCTGAGATAGCTCAAGTCCTTCTCCGCCCCCGAGGGCGGAGAGGGAGTGGGCTCAGGCCGCTTCTTTACGTTTTTTAAGCATGCCCTGGGGATAATCGGGCATGCCGGATTCCTCGAATAAGCCGAGCCTGCCGGGGGCGGTGCCGCTGCCGCGGCGGCGGCTGCCGCGCAAGCCCGGCGTCAAGCATATCAGCCTGGCGCTCCAGGGCGGCGGCTCGCATGGCGCCTTCACCTGGGGCGTGATGCACCGGCTGATCAGCGAGCCCCGGCTCTATATCGACGGGCTCAGCGGGACGAGCGCCGGCGCCATGAATGCGGTGGTCTTCGCCGACGGCTTCATCCGCGGCTCGCGCCAGGGCGCGATCGATGCGCTGGCGCGCTTCTGGGACCGCATTGCCGATCTGAACCGCCTGCCGCGCAGCTTCGCGCGTGGCATTCCCGGCCTCACCGAAGGCTGGCAGGTGGATCAGGACCCGACTTTCATGCTGGTCGACCTGATGTCGCGCATCTTCGCGCCGGCGCAGTTGAACCCGCTCAACATGGACCCGCTGCGCCGCGTGCTGGCCGAGCTCGTCGATTTCGCGGGGCTGAGGCGGCGCGCCGACGTCAAGCTCTTCGTCACCGCCTCCAATGTGCGAACCTGCAAGTCACGGCTCTTCCGCACGGCGGAACTGACGCCGGAGGTGCTGCTCGCCTCGGCCTGTCTGCCGCTGCTCTTCCAGGCGATCGAGATCGACGGCGAGCACTATTGGGACGGCGGTTATCTCGGCAATCCCGCCATCCATCCGCTGATCAACGAATGCGCCAGCAGCGATGTGGTAATCGTGCAGATCAACCCGCTCCATCGTCCCGAAGTGCCCCGGACGATGCGCGACATCCTGAACCGCATCAACGAGATGACGTTCAACGCCAGCCTCGTGCGCGAGATGTTCGGCATCGCCACGGTGTCGAGCCTCATCGAGAGCGGTGCGCTCGAGGACGAGCGCTACACCACCGTGCGCTTCCACCAGATCTCGGCGGAAGCCCAGCTCGCGGGATATGGCGCGCTCAGCAAGCTCAACGCCGAGCGCCCGTTCCTCCAGCATCTGCACGATCTCGGTTACGAGACCGCCGATCGCTGGATAGCGGAGACCTTCGACAAGATCGGCTGGGAAAGCTCGATGGACGTGCGGGAGACGTTCGTTTAAGCGGCTTCGCGGAGCCGTCTAGGCCGCTTCGCGGCTCGGCTCGCCATCCTGATCTTGCACGGCGCGCGCGTGCCGCCCGGCGGCGAAGCGCGGGCGCGCCTGCGCGACGGCGCTCCGCCGCTCGCGGAGATCCTCGCGCAGGAGCTGAACGAAGACGATGGCGTCGACCAGAAAGACGACGCCAACCATGAGGGCTCTCCAGCCGAGATCCAGCACCGGTACCTTCTCCTTGGGGATTTCTTCGAGCGGCCCGCTTAAGCGCAGCAGCCTGCCGCCTGGTCGCGCCGCCTCAGCGTCGGGCGCGCATCGAGCACGCCGTCGAGCAGCGCGCGCAACTGCGCCTCCTCGACCTGGTCGCTCGCCATCAGCAGACGCATCGCGCCGTCTTCCAGCAACTCATCGAGGCTAGGCTCGCGGCAGGCGTTCTTCTTCATGACCCTCTCCATGCTTGGTCAGATAGGAAGCGATGCGCCGCAACACCAGGGCCCCCCGGTGAATTCCGCCTTCAGGGGTAAGAAATAATCGCCGCAGGCGAGAGCCGCCGGCGGGCGCCGGCGGCTCCGCTCGATCAATGGGCGGTCGGGCTCGGCGCCACGTCAGGCGCCCCCGCTTGCGGGTAGTAACCGCTGTTCTCCTGCCGCTGCTGGGTAGTGGCGGCGTCGCCCGGCGCGTTGTTGGGTGGCACCACCGTCCCGCCTGCGGTACCGTATTGATAGGCGGGCTCGGTCGGCTCGCTGCTGCAGGCGGCGGCGCCGAGCGCCAAGAGCAGCAGCAAGGCGGGCGTGGTTAACCTCGAGGTCATGATGCGCGTCTCCGGTGCTGATGCGCCGCTCTTGGGCCGCGCGGCGCGAAACGGCGAAGGCAGCCGATCCTGTGCGTCGTCCGGACTTCCTGGTCCGGCGAAGGCCGTCCCCGTTGTGCACCGGCCGCTCGGCCGGTTGTTTCCCGATTACCTGGGAAGGTGCAACGGCGCTGCAACAGGGCGAAAAGCTGAAATAGGCCCCACCGATGAGAGCGCCGGTTGAGCGTCTCGTGGCAAAAAAACGGCGGGGAGCGCCGCCCGGCGGTTGCCGTTAGCGAGTGATCGGGGCATCCGCGAGAGGGAGGATTGGGCGACATGGATCTCTACCAGCTGCTCAAGCAGGATCACCTCAAGGCCAAGCGCCTCTTCGAGCGGCTTGACCAGGAGGCCGAGACGGCGAAGGCGCGCGAGCGGCTGTTCGCCGAGCTGAAGCAAGAGCTCGAGCTGCATACCGCGGTCGAGGAGAAATACTTCTATCCCGCGCTCCGCGATCACGACGAGACCTCGGAGCTCGTCGAGGAGGCGCTCGAGGAGCATGAGGAGGTGAAGACGCTGCTCGCCGAGCTCGACGAGGGCGACAAGGAGGAAGAGGGCTGGGCCGATCAGCTGCTCGAGCTGCAGGAGGATGTCGAGGAGCATGTCGAGGAGGAGGAGACCGAGCTCTTCCCGAAGGCGCAGAAGCTCATCGACAAGGTTAAGGCGGACGAGATCGCGAAGGCGATCGAGCAGGAGAAGGCGGCCGCGAAGGCCAAATAGCAGGCGGCGGGATCCCTCCCGTCGAGGGGAAGGCGGCGCGACGCGCCGGGTGGGGGCGGCCGGGCGCGGTCCTGCGGTGCGGCGACATGATCGACGCAGGCCCGTGCTTGGCTGCCTACGCCCGGCCAGCCCGTCCCCTCTCAAGGGAGGGGGAGCCCGGACAACCCTAAGCAGCCGCCCACAGGCCGGTTTTCCCAGGGAAATCTACGGCAAAGCAGGCCTGAGCCAATAATCCGTTAACCAGTGTCAATTAATCTCGGCCCGATGTCGGGAGAAGGGCCGATGGGTCTGCGGCTGCGTCTGTCACCGGAAATGCTCTACCCGCTGCTCGACTGGTTCATCCCGCCGGCGCTCAAGGCCGAGCGCGAGCAGCACCAGCGCGCCCGCATCTTCCTCGTCTCGCATTTCTTCGGCCCGTTCCTCGGCCACGTCATCACGATCTATCTCTATTGGATCGATCCGCATCCGGGCTACGGGCTCTGGGTGCTGGCCTCGGCGATCACGATCTACTGGGCCTTCCCCTGGCTGCTGAAGCGCACCGGCGCGCTCACCGAGCTGGCGCTGATCTCGGTGGCCAACCTGGTCTTCATGATCCTCTGGGGCTGCTACCACTATGGCGGCGTCAGCTCGCCCTTCGTCTCGTGGCTGGTGGTCGTGCCGCTGCTGGGCTTCCTCTATCTGGGCTCGCTGCCGCCGCGGCTGGCCGTGCTCGGCCTGATCAGCCTGGGCTTCGTCGCCTTCTACGCCGCCTACGCCTCGGTCCATTCCTTCCCGCAGCACGTGCCGCTCCGCCAGCTCAGCGGCATCGGCATCGTCTCGACGATCAGCGCCGCGATCTATGTCTCGATGATGGCGCTCTACTACGCCTCGATCTGCGCCAGCCAGTCGGAGCTCGAGCGCGAGGTGCAGAACCACCGCGCCACCGCGGTCAAGCTGCGCGACGCCAAGGAGGAGGCGGAGAACGCCAACCTCGCCAAATCCGAGTTCCTGGCCAAGATGAGCCACGAGCTGCGCACGCCGTTGAACGCCGTCATCGGCTACAGCGAGATGCTGCTCGAAGACACCGAGATCGAGGGCGGCGACGACCAGGCGGTGCAGGACCTCACCAAGATCAACACTTCCGGCAAGCACCTGCTGGCGCTCATCACCGACGTGCTCGATCTCTCCAAGATCGAGGCCGGCAAGATGGAGCTCTTCAACGAGCGCTACGACCTCAACCACCTCATCGACGAGCTGGCGGGCACGGCTGAGCCGCTCTGCGCCAAGAATGGCAACCGGCTGGCTATCGAGCGCGCGCCGGATCTCGGCGAGGTCGAAGGCGACGTCAGCAAGCTGCGCCAGGCGGCGATGAACCTGCTCAGCAACGCCGCCAAGTTCACCAAGGAGGGCAGCGTCACCCTGGCGGTGGCGCGCGAGGGCGGGCCTGACGGCCATTGGATCAAGCTCTCGGTGCGCGATACCGGCATCGGCATATCGCGCGAGACCATCGGCAAGCTGTTCCAGAATTTCAGCCAGGCCGAGACCTTTATGTCGAGCAAGTATGGCGGCACCGGGCTCGGCCTCGCGCTCACCCAGAAGCTCTGCCGCCTGATGGGCGGCGATGTCACGGTGGAGAGCGAGCCCGGCCAGGGCTCGTGCTTCACCATCAGGCTGCCCGCCTCGCTGGCCGAGGCGGTGCACCGGCGCGACGGCGCCGGAGCCGCCGCCGAGCCGGCGCAGGCGGATGGCGCCGAGCCGCGCGACATCGTCCTGGTGATCGACGACGATCCGGCGGTGCTCGACCTCATGCAGCGCATCCTGATGAAGGAGCGATTCCGCCCGGTGCTGGCCGACGATGCCCGCAAGGCGCTGAGCCTGGCGCGCGCCGTCAAGCCCTCGGCCATCATCCTCGACGTGCTGATGCCGGCAACGAACGGCTGGGAGGTCCTGCGCGCGCTCAAGAAGGATGCCGAACTCGGAGCGGTGCCGGTGATCATGCTCACCATCGTCGACGACCGGCGCACGGCACTGGCGCTGGGCGCCGTCGAGCACCTGATGAAGCCGATCGATCGCGACGTGCTGCTGCGCGTCCTCGACCGCGTCTGCCCGCGCGGCAGGCCTGCCTCAACCGATCCCGCAACCGTCCAGCCGATGGTCGCCAATGCCTAAGATTCTGCTCGTGGAAGACAACGAAATGAACCGCGACATGCTGGGCCGCCGGCTCAAGCGGCACGGCTTCGAGCTCTGCTTTGCCATCGATGCACCGAGCGGCATCGCCATGGCGAGCGCCGAGCTGCCGGACCTCATCCTGATGGACATCGCGCTCGGCGAGATGGATGGCTGGGAGGCGACGCGGCGCATCAAGTCCAACCCGGCGACGGCGGAGATCCCGATCATCGCGCTCACCGCGCATGCCTTGGCCAGCGACCGCGACAAGAGCGTCGAGGTCGGCTGCGCCGATTTCGACACCAAACCGGTCGACCTGCCGCGGCTGCTCGGCAAGATCAGCGCCTGCCTGGGGCAGGGGAAAGCCGCTTAGAGCGGGTCATCCGCCGTCAAGCGGTTGACCGCCGACCGCCGACGGCTTCTCCTACTGCTTCTTCTTGAGCCCGCTCAGCAGGTCGCGGAGCGCGGTGATGTCGATCGGCTTCTGCAGGCCGTCGACCACCTTGAGGCCGCGCGTCTCGGCGAGGCGGCTTGCCGCCTTGCGGAACCAGCCATCCTGGCCGCTGATGATGATGAGGATGCCGTCGAAGCCGGTCTCCTCCAGCACCGAGAGCAGGTCGATGCCGTCGGCCTCGGGCATGCAGAGATCGAGGGTGAGGACTTCCGGCTTCCAGCTCGCCACCAATGCCCGTACGACGGTGGGGTCGGAGGTTGCCTGCGCGTCGAAGCCGCAGCGCGTCGCGACGCGGGCCACCAGGTCGGCGGAATCGACGCTGTCGTCGACCGCGAGCAGGCGTCCCTTGGCCTCGTCCGCCCCCGCCATGCGTCAGGCTCCGATGGCTGCGCTGATCGCCGCGGCAGTGGGCGCGATCAGCTTGCCGTAGGGGACGAAGGCTTGCTGCGCCTCGGCATAGGCCGTGCGCAGCCGCGGCACCACCGCGTCGATATCGGCCTTGGTGTGCTTCGCCATCACCTGGAAGCGGAAGCGCGCGGCGCCCTTGGCGACCGCCGGATACTCGACCAGGTTGGCGACGGCGCCGAGCGCCGGGAGGCGGCTCGCGGCGATGCGGGCGAGACCCTCCTCGCGCATCATCACCGGCACGATCGCCGAGGGGTCGCCGATGACCTCGAAGCCGGCCTCGTGCAGCGTGGTGCGCAGATAGACGATGTTCTCCATGAGCGAGGCGCGGAGCGCGCGGCCCTCAGGCGATTTCACGATCTCGAAGGCCTTGAGCACGATCGCCGCCTGGATCGGCGACAGCGCGTTCGAGAAGGTCTGCGGCGCGCTGTAGTATTTGAGATATTCGCGCACCGCCGGCGAGTTGCAGGCGACGAAGCCGCCATTGGAGG
Organism: Allostellaceae bacterium; assembly: GCA_035553515.1. GTDB lineage: Bacteria > Pseudomonadota > Alphaproteobacteria > ATCC43930 > CGMCC-115725 > DAHUYF01. The sequence goes on from DATNDG010000101.1 coordinate 10,123, forward strand.
CGAAGGTCTTCGAGAAGCTGCCCATGATGATGTCGACGAGGCCGCTCATCTGCTGCAGCCCGACATGGCCGCGGCCGTCCTCGCCGAGATTGCCGAAATCATGGGCGCAGTCGATGAGCAGCGTCGCCTTGAACTCGCGCGCGAGGTCCTGCAGCGCGGCGATGTCGGGCGTGTCGCTGTCCATCGAGAAGAGGCTCTCCGAGATCAGCAGGATGGCGTTCTCGGTGTCGCGGGCGCGGATGCGTGCGAGGTGGCGGCGCGCCGAGGCGATGTTGAGATGGCCGTGCAGATGGACGTTGCGCGTCGCCGCGAAGGCGCCTTCCTGGAGGCAGGAATGGCAGAGCCCGTCCATCACCACATGATCGTCCGGGCGCACCAGCGCCTTGATCACGCCGAAGCCCGCGGCCCAGCCGGTCGGATAGAGCACGGCGTGCTCCATGCCGAGGAAGTCGGCGATCGAGCGCTCCAGCGCCAGCGAATAGCGGGTATTGCCGATGAAGGCGGCGGAGCCGGCGCTGTGCACGCCGTATTCGTCGATGGCCGCCTTCGCCGCCTCCTTGATCGCCGGATGCGAGGCGAGGCTCAGATAATCCTGCGAGCCGAAATTGACGCCCGAGAAGCGCTCGCCGGTGTCCTCCTGCGCGGCATTCGCCGTGGTCGGCGCCTCGGCGGTGGCGCGCGAATAGGGCCAGAGGCGATGCTGCCGGCGCAGATCCTGCCAGCGGAAGAAATGCGCAACCCGCCCGAGCAGGTCGGTGCCGCGGAGGTCGCGATAGTCCCGCAGGCTGCCCGTCAGGGCCTCAACCGGTGTCGCGCCGTCGCTCATATAAGGCATGGCCTCGGTCCTTCCACGCTGATTTGGACCCGCCGCCGCTTGCACGTCAGACGGGATTCCCCTCACCGAATGTCTGGCGCTCTGCTGTTCCGTGATCCCTGACCGGCGCCTCTGTTGTTAAGGAATATGAGGGAAAAGCGTAAAGAAGTCGTAAAACTTGCCCGTTTACTTAGGGAAATCGTCGAAAATTTGAGCAAAATATTGCTCGTGTTTGAGAAGTAATATTAACCATGTCGGTTAAGACCGGCGCCGGACCTTGGCCCGACTCTTCGCGGCGCGCGCGATGACTGCACCGGAAGGGCGCGGCGTGCCGGGCCGCGCACCGAAGCGCGGCGTCTCTTCGCGAAGGCTTAACGTTGCCTGATGTCTGATGGGGGCCGGCCGGAGGGCACGCGCCCGCGCGCCCGCCGGCAGCGATTTACGGCAAGAGGGATCCCATGACCGGCGCGCCGAGCCTCGAAGGCAAGACCGTGATGATCGTCGACGACGACCAGACGATGCGCATGCTGATCCGCCGCATGCTCGGCCGCATGAAGATCACCAACCTGATCGAGGCCGAGGGCGGCGAGCAGGCGCTGGAGCGGCTGGGCGAGACGCCGGCGGCGTGCGATCTCGTCATCTGCGACTGGAACATGCCGGGCATGTCGGGGATCGAGCTCTTCGACCGAGTGCATGCGGTCCAGCCGGCGCTTCCCTTCCTGATGCTGACCGGCCGCGCCGATGCGAGCTCGGTAATCGCCGCCAAGAAGGCGGGCGTGCCGGCCTATATCGTCAAGCCGATCTCGCCGGCGGAGCTCAGGACAAAGATCTCTTTCCTGCTCGACCAGGGCGCCTGAGGCGCCGGCGCGGGCGGCCGAGCGCGGGCGATGGGGCAGACCGCAACCGAGGGAGCGACGCCGCTTGCCGAGGCGCGGCTGCTGCGGCAGCTGCAGCGGCTCATCGAGCCGCGTGGCGGGCATCGCGCGCTCCATTTCCATCTCTCGCGCCTCCAGCCGCATAATCGCCGCGACAAGCATCTGCAGATCGTCGCCAACATGCTGGACGACGTGGTGCAGCGCTTCGCGGGCAGGCTCTATCGCCTCACGACCGGCGACATCGTCCTCTTGTGCAAGGGCGCGCGGCGCAAGACCCTCGAAGGCACCGCCGATCTCATCCGCTATCTCTTCGCCGACGATCCGCTGACCCAGCACGACGACAGCGGCAAGGACTTCTACTCGCTCTATGACCTCGAGCATGATTACCGTCCCTTCCTCGCGCTGGCGCAGCGGCTCTACGCAACGCAGACGCGGCGGCAGGCGACGGAGCTGCCGGGCCGCGGCCCGCCGGCGCGCCCGCGCCGGCCGCTCGACCCCGAGCATCTCGGCGACATCCTCGGCATCGTCACCCGCGCCGACCTCTCGAGCGTCATGCGGCGGCAGATCGCCTGGGCGCTGCCCGTGGGCGCCCAGCCGCAGCCGCTCTTCGAGGAGGTCTTCGTCTCGATCGAGGAGCTGGGCCAGGCGCTGGCGCCCGATTTCCAGCTCGGCAACGACCGCTGGCTCTTCCAGTACCTGACCCAGGCGCTCGACCGGCGCGTGCTGTGGCTGCTGACGCGCGACTATCCCGCCGCCAGCCGCGGCCTCAGCCTCAACGTCAACGTCGCCACCTTGCTGTCGCCGGAATTCTCGGATTTCGAGGAGCATCTGCCGGTGCGCGCCCGCGGCAACATCCTGCTGGAGCTGCAGCTTGCCGATGTCTGGTCGGATTTCGGCGCCTTCCTCTTCGTGCAGAACCTGGCACAGCAGCATGGCTATCGGCTGGTGCTCGATGCCGTGCGCTTCCGCGCGCTGCCGCTCATCGATGCGAAGCGCCTGGGTTTCGACTACGTGAAGCTCGCCTGGGACGACGCGCTGCTCGATCTTGCCGCCGAGGACGAGGCGGAGTTCCGCCAGGCGGTCAAGGCGCTGGCGCCGGTGCGGGTCATCCTGACGCGCTGCGACCGCGCCGAGGCGGTGGAGTTCGGCCAGGCCGCCGGCATCTCGCTGTTCCAGGGCTGGCACATCGACCGGCTGGTGCGGCCGTAAGAGCTCCGGGCACCAAGGCGCAAGCGATCGGCTGCACCTCCATCCTGCGTCCTTCGACAGGCTCAGGATGAGGGAGATTGTTTATGGCACAAAGAAATTGGCCTCATCCTGAGCGCGAGCGCAGCGAGCAGTCGAAGGACGCAACGACCGTCCGTTCCGTCGTTTTCTCGCGGTCAGCTGGCGGCGGCGAAGCGCTCGGGAACGACGGCGGGGGCGGCGCGCAGCAGGGCTGAGGGAAGGGCTGCGGGCACGCGGACCGTGAAGCAGGAGCCGTCGCCGGGCGTGCTCTCGACGGTGATCTCGCCACCCATCATGCGGCAGAGCTTCTGGCTCAAGGCGAGGCCGAGGCCGGTGCCGCCATAGCGGCTCGACGTCGAGGCCTCGGCCTGGTTGAAGTTCTGGAACAGCTTCGGCAGGTTCTCGCGGCTGATGCCGATGCCGGTGTCGCGCACGGCGACGCAGATCCAATCGCCGTCGGCGCCCGCCTCGCGCGAGGCGATGAGGGTAACGCGGCCCGCCTTGGTGAATTTGGCGGCGTTGCTCAGCAGGTTCAGCACGGCCTGGCGCAGCTTGGTCTGGTCGCCGGTGACCGTGCCCAGCTCGCCGCGGCGCTCGACGACGAGCTCGTTGCCCTTGTCCATCACCAGCGGCCGGCAGGTCGCGACCACGTCGTCGACGAAGCCGCCGAGATCGAAAGGCTGCGCCACCAGCTCCATCTTGCCGGATTCGATCTTGGAGAGGTCGAGCACGTCGGTGACCAGCGAGAGCAGGTGCTTGCCGGCGCTGTTGATGCGGCGGAGATCGGCGATCTGTTGTTCCTTGCGGCCATCGGCCTCGGCATCCTCGAGCAGCATCTCGCTGTAGCCGATGACGGCGTTCAACGGCGTGCGCAGCTCGTGGCTCATCTTGGCGAGGAATTCCGATTTCTGCCGGTTGGCCTGCTCGGCCTCTTCCTTGGCCTCGCGCAGCATGATCGCGGTGGCGCGGTGCTTCTGCACTTCCTTCTCGATGTCGGACTGCGAGGCGACGAGGTTGGCGTAGTAAAGCGCCATCATCGACATGTAGACAGTGGCGGAGAGCACCGAGGTGATGCCGAGACCCGACATCTTCTCGATCGGCACGCGCTCGGGGAAGGCGCCGTTGGCGGCGTAGACGAGATAGAATCCCAGCACGTTCAGCGAGAACATGCCGAGCACGGAATAGCGGTAGCGCGGCCGGTCGCCGAGATAGAAGAAGGCGAGCAGCAGCGCATTCAACAGCCACGGCAGGAAGGGCGAGCTCACGCCGCCATACTGGTAGGAGCCGAAGAGGGTGACGAAGGTCAGGTCCTCGACGGTGATGAAGGCGAGCGGGATGAGGCGGCCGGTGAATTTGAGCGCGAAAGGCAGCAGCCAGAACGAGGTGATGAGCCCGACAATGACCCAGTAGGCGAAGCCCGGATGCGGATCTAGCAGCCAGAGATAGACGCTGATGCTCTGGCCCAGCGTCGGGCCGAAGAGATGGCTGAAGACGAAGATGCGGGCGCGGCCGAGGGTCGCCGCGTCGGTGCGCAGCGAATCCGGAATGAACCAGTCGATCGCCCGATAGGTGGGCGACAGCATCGCCGACAGGCCATCCCGCATCAAAAATCCCCTGCAGCCAGGAATTGTCCTGGTCCTGAGGTTATCGCGTAATGGTTAATGGTTGTTTTACGCTTGGCGCCGCGGCGGGGGCCGCCAGGACGAGCATCGCCTCGCCGCCCAAGGCATAGGTGAGGCAGCCGGCGAGATGGGCGAAGCCCAGACGCCGATAGAAGCGGCGCGCCGGGTTCTGATCGAGGACGGTGAGCTCGATCAGCGGCACCCCCTGCTCCAGCGCTGCCGCCGCCACGGCGGCGACCAGCGCGCGCCCGGCGCCGAGCTGCCGGCGCTCCGGCTCGACATAGAGATCCTGGATCGAGAAGATCGCTCCGCCCAGCGCGGTCATATAGGTCTCGCTGTAGCTCGCCATGCCGACGGGGATCTCGCCGAGCTCGGCGAGGAAGCAGCGGAAGCGCGCCGCCGGGCCGAAGCCGTCGCGCAGCCAGTCGCTCTCGCGGGCGCGCAGCACCGCCTCATTGCCTTCGGCAAGGCTGAGCGCGCGCTTCATGCGGAAGAGCGCCGGCACATCGGCCGGGCAGGCCGGGCGGATGCGCAGCG
>DATNDG010000102.1:0-14662 GCA_035553515.1 Allostellaceae bacterium
GGATCACGCCTTCATTCGCCTCGAACCCGTCCATCTCGACCAGCAACTGGTTGAGCGTCTGCTCGCGCTCGTCGTTGCCGCCGCCAAGGCCGGCGCCGCGATGACGGCCGACGGCGTCAATTTCATCAATGAAGATGATACAAGGCGCGTTCTTCTTACCCTGCTCGAACATGTCGCGGACGCGGCTGGCGCCGACGCCGACGAACATCTCGACGAAATCGGAGCCGGAGATGGTGAAGAAGGGTACATTGGCTTCGCCGGCGATCGCACGCGCCAGCAGCGTCTTGCCGGTACCCGGCGGGCCGACCAGCAGCACGCCTTTCGGGATCTTGCCGCCGAGACGCTGGAATTTCTGCGGGTCTTTCAGGTACTCGACGATCTCCTCGAGCTCCTGCTTGGCCTCGTCGATGCCGGCCACGTCGTCAAAGGTGATGCGGCCGACCTTCTCGGTCAGCAGCCGGGCACGGCTCTTGCCGAAGCCCATGGCGCGGCCGCCGCCGCCCTGCATCTGGCGCATGAAGAAGATCCAGACGCCGATCAGCAACAGCATCGGGAACCAGTTGATCAGCACGCCGAGCAGCGTCGGGACGTTCTCGTCGGCCGGCACCGCCTTGAAGTTCACGTGCTTGTCGAGCAGGCGCTGGACCAGGCCCGGATCATTTGGCGCATGGGTCGAGAAGCTGCCGCGCTTATCGGCAAGCTGATAGGCGATGGTGTTGCCCTGGATCGTGACGTTGCTGACCTGGCCCTTGTCGACCTCGCTCACGAACTCCGAGTAGTCCTGCCCGGCGGCAGAGCTGCGATTGGCCGAGTTCTGGAACAGGTTGAAGAGCGCGATCAGCAGAACGACGATGATGATCCAAAGCGCCAGATTCTTGCCGAAATTATTCACGGTACAGGCCTTTCTCCACGAGCCCGACGAGGTTCCCCCTGAGGGGGAGGAGATCGCTGCAGGGATAAAGGCCCTGGCCGAACCGCCGCGTCACCGCTCCAACACTACAATGTAAGGCGCACTTATGCTTAAACAACTGTAAACCCCGCCCCGGCCCATGGTCGAGTCGGGCGGAAGAGCAAACGTGCTCCGGCGAGGCTCCTTCCGTCGGCTCCCTCCCGCAGATAGCCCAGCGTCGGAACCGCCAATACCGAGCGGCGATCGCTCAGCGCAGGCAGGCCCGACCGGGCGGTCGCGGGCAGCGGGGTCGCCGCCTTCACCTTCGCCGCGCCGAGGGCCCCCAGCAATAGCCCTTCTGGCGCCGTCGGGGGAAGATAGAGCGAAAACCTTCCATCCCAGTAAACGGTGGCGCCCGGCGGGGCCGGCACGGGCGGAGCAGCGGCGGCGGCCTCGCGGCAGACGAGCAGCCCGCCCCGGCGTGGCACGACGCGACAGCCGCCGAGCGTCCGGCCGCCGCCCAACCGGCTTGGCAGCTCGCGATAAAGTCGCTCCAGCCGCTCGAGCCGCGGCGGATACGCGCCGCCGCCCACCATCGCCAGCACGGCGGCGAGCGCGCGCAGGCCGGCTTCCGCCGGCGCCCGCGTCAGGATCATCGGATCCAGTCGCACGAAGCCGGCCGGATGCGGCATCGCCGCCGAAGCCAGCAGCGCCGCGACCATGGCTTCGAGCGCCGCCCGCGAACGGCCAAGCCGCGACGCGGTAGCGGCAAGCCGCTCGGCGTCGAGCCCCGCTTCGGCGAGCACGGCTCCGGCGCGGCGCAATCGCACGCGCGCGTAGGCGGGATTGCGATTGCTGGGATCCTCGATCCAACTCTGGCCGGCCGAGGCAAGCGTCGCCACGAGCCGCGCGCGCGACACGCCCAGCAGCGGGCGCAACACGCGGCATTGGCGATGCTCGGCAACCGCCGCCATGCCGGCGAGCCCGTCGAGGCCGCTGCCGCGCGCCAGGCGCAGCAGCAAGGTCTCCGCCTGGTCCTCGCGATTATGGGCGACCAGCAGATGCAGCACGCCCTCTGCCGCGCACCACTCCTCGAGGAGGCGGTAGCGCAAGGCGCGGGCGGCCGCCTGGATGTCGCGAGTAGGGGTGGGCGCGTCGCTGCGCAGGATGCGATGCGCGATGCCGCGCTGGCCGAGCCAGGCTCGGACGCGCTCGGCCTCGCCGGCCGATTCGGGCCTGAGGCGGTGATCGACCGTGAGCGCGACGATGTCGCCTCCCGCTGCTGCAGACCAGCCATGCGCCAGGAGCGCGAGCGCCAGGCTGTCGGCGCCGCCGGAGACCGCCACGGCAAGGCGGGGCGCCCCCTCGAAGGGAGCGAAAGGCGCCATCAAGGCGCCGAACTCCGCGGCACCGAGCGGCGTCGCCGCCTGGGTATCAATGCTATTGCCGCGCGGAGCCATCCAGCCTGGGGTCAGGAGCAGCCGAGCCGCTTCTTCTCATCGTTCGACCGCTCCTTGACCGTTGCCGAAGCCGTCGGGAATTCGCGATCGAGGTGGACGAAGGCGCGGCATGCGTCGGCCTTGCGGCCGAGTTGGGCGAGCGACATGCCGAGCTTCAGCAGGTTGTCGGCCGCTTTGCCACCCTTCGGATATTTCTGGTAGCCCTCGGCGAAGACCGCGGCGGCGTTGGTGTAATCCTTACGCACGAAATAGGTCTCGCCCAGCCAATATTGGGCATTACCGGCCAGGGGATCATTCGGATAGCGCTGGATGAAGCCGCGCAGCGCGGCCTCCGCCGCCGGGTAGTTCGCCTGGCGGAGCAAGCCGAAGGCGTAATTGTACTGAGCCTGGGGCGTCGCAGACGGCGGCGGCGCTGCCGCCCCGGCGGGCGCGGCTGCCTGTTGCTGACCGGCAGGGAGCTGGCCGAGCACGCCGGAGGCGCTCGGCGGCGCGGCCGGAGTCGCAGCACCCGGCGGCGGCCCACCGGCCAGCGGCCGCGGCGGTGCAGCGCCCGGCGGCTGGCCGGGGGCGGCACCGCCATGCTCGAGCGCGGTCAAGCGCTGATCGACATCGCTCGACAGCGTATCGACCCGACGCTTCAACTGGTCGAGATTGTAGTTGATCTCCTCGATCTGGCCGGTGATCTGCCGGAACTGATCCTCGAGCTGACTGATGCGCACCTCGTAGCTGAGCGTGCCCTGGCCGTCGGTTGGGCTCGGAGCCATCGGCGCGCCGTTGGGGCCGGTGCCGCGATAGACCTGGCGCTGCAGCAGGTTCATGTCGCGCTCCAACCGGTCGAGCCGGTCGAGGAGCGGACGCAGATCGTTGCTCTCCTGCGCGAAGGCGCCGCCCGAGAGCAGACACATCAGCCCCAAGCAGGCAACGGCAAAGGCCGTTCGTCGCATCGTCGTCAAAATCCTCGTGCCAAAAGCCGCCCGGCGGCCGAAACCGCCGCGAAAAACCGCGCGGCGAAACACCGTTAAGCTATACGGCGTTTTAGGCAAAAAAAGGGCGCCCGCTCTGCCCCGCGGCGCGAACGTCGCGGGGAGAGGCAGGCGCCCCTGCAAGATGGTTGGAACCGAATCGATCAGTTGACGGAGGTGATGGCGTTGCGGTTCTGGGCCCAGGCCGCCTCATTGTCGCCCACCACCGACGGCCGCTCCTTGCCGTAGCTGATGGTCGAGATGCGGTTGGCGGGAACGCCGAGCGCGACCAGCGCCTTCTTGGCCGCAGCGGCGCGACGCTCGCCGAGGGCGAGGTTGTATTCGCGCGTGCCGCGGTCGTCGCAGTTGCCGGCGACGGTCACGGTGACGTTCGGATACTTCTTCAGCCACTCGGCCTGCTTCTGCAGAGTCGTGCGCCCCTCGGCCTTGATGTCGCTCTTGTTCAAGTCGAAGAAGACGCGGTCGCCGACGTTCTGCGCCAGATCCTGTTCGCTGCCCGGCTGCACGGCGGTTGCCGTGCTCGCCGGCGCCGCTCCGCCGGTGCCGGTCGCCGCACCGGTCTTCTCCTGGTTTCCAGCGCAGGCGGCCACGAGCAGCACGGCCGCAAGCAGAGTCATGGACCGAAGATTCATTTTGTACTCCCTCGAATAAGCCTGGGATTGGTAGGTCGATGTTTGCTAGGTGGGCGTAGCCCCGGAGGCCCCGCTCGCTCCAGCCGGCGTTCGCAGGCGTACGCCAGCCGCGGTCGGCAAAAGCGGCGCGACTATACTTACAGTTACTCAGGGAATCAAGGGGGACCACGCAGGATCGGAGGCATCCTGCGGTGTAATCACCTCGCGCTCGTTATAGCCGGTCAAGTCAATCGTATAGAGGCGGCTGCTGCCGCCGTGCCCCCGCGCATCCGACGGCGTCTGGCGCGTATACATGAGGACGCGGCCGTTGGGCGCCCAGGTCGGCCCCTCGACGAGGAAGGCCTGGGTGAGGAGCCGCTCGCCCGACCCGTCAGGGCGCATGACGCCGATATAGAACTGACCGCCGGAGATTTTAGTAAAAGCGATGAGATCGCCGCGCGGCGACCATACGGGCGTGCCGTAGCGCGCCGAGCCGTCGAAGCTGATGCGGTGGATGTTGCTGCCGTCGGCGTTCATGACGTAGAGCTGCTGCGAGCCGCCGCGGTCGGAGTTGAAGACGATCTGCTTGCCGTCCGGCGAGTAGCAGGGCGAGGTGTCGATGGCGGGGCTGTCGGTGATCTTGGTCGCCTGCCGCGTGCGCAGGTCGAGCGTGTAGATGTCGCTGTTGCCGTTGACAGCAAGGCTCATGATCACCTTGTTGCCATCGGGCGAGAAGCGCGGCGCGAAAGTCATGCCGGGGAAATCGCCGAGCACCTCCTGCTGGCCCGTGTCAATGTTGAAGAGATAGACCCGCGGCAGACGCCCGGCGTAGGAGAGATAGGTGATCTCCTGGGTCGAGGGCGAGAAGCGCGGCGTCAGCACCAGCGCGCGGCCATCGGTGAGGAAGCGGTGGTTGGCGCCGTCCTGGTCCATGATCGCGAGCCGCTTGATGCGATGGAGCTGCGGCCCGCTCTCGGACACGTAGACGATGCGCGTATCGAAATAGCCGTCCTCGCCGGTGATGCGCTTGTAGATGGCGTCGGCGATGATGTGAGCGATGCGCCGCCAGTTCTGCTGCGTGGTCGTGTAACGCAGCCCGGTGAGCTGCTGCTCCTGGAAGACGTCCCACAGGCGGAACTCGACCGCGAGCCGCCCGTCGCTCTGCACCTCGACACTGCCGGTGACCAGCGCCTGAGCGTTGATAACGCGCCAGTCGCCGTAGCGCGGCGGGGTATGCGAGGCCGCGTCCTTGTCGATGAAGGAATGCGGGTCGAGCGGCAGGAAGAGGCCGGAGCGCTCGAGATCGGCCGACATGACCTGGGTAATATCGCGCGCCGGCTGCGCCGCCGCGTCGGTCCCGGCGAAATCCGGGATCGCGATCGGCATCGGCTGGATCTTGCCGCGGGTCAGATCGAGGTGGAGCTCCGCGTGCGCCGCACCCGAAAGGGCGACGAGCACAAGCGCGGCAAGGACGAGGCGCAGGCCGGCAAAGGACGGCTTCAGGCTGATCATGCGAAAATCCTCAGAGATCCTTGGGGTCGAAGGTGATCGTGAAGGTCTGCCACTGATCGTACTTGTCAGGCGGCAGCTTCAGGGGTTGGCAGCTCGGGTTGCGCAGAGCGCGCGCGGCGGCTTCCGCAGCGGCCTGGAAATAGGGGTCGCCGTTGCGTTCGGGATTGAGCTGGGTCGCCGATTGGACGGTGCCGTCGCGATTCATGTAGACGCGGAATTCGGGTGTCAGGTCCTTGGCGTCGCGCGCTCCCGCCGGGACGTTCCAGCACTGCTCGATCTGCTGCTTCACCACATCGAGCTCGCTGGTCGTGAGCTGGGCGCCGAGCGGCGCGATCGGCTGAGAGGACCGCTGGGGCGGCGCAGCGGCGACCTGCTTCTGCGGCTTGTCGACCGGCTGCAGCGTCGGATCGTGCTTGGCGATATTCTTCAGCATCGCATCGAAGGCGAGGTCGTCGTCCTTCTTCTTCGGCGGTTTCGGCTTCGGCGGCGGCGGCTTCGGCGGCTCGACCTTGGCTTCCTGCGGCTGCGGCTTCGGCTTCGCCTCGGGCGGCGGTGGCGGCGGCGGTGGCGGCGGCGTCACCGCCTGCGGCGGCTCGGGCTTCGATTCGGGCGGCGGCGCGGGCTTCGGCGGCTCGGGCTTCGGCTTCGGCGGCTCGACCTCGGCCTTCTGGTCCGGCTTCTTTTCCGGGGCCGGCGGTGCCGGATTGATCCGGGTCGCGCGCGTCTCGGGCGCGATGTTGACGAGCTGCACGGCAATCGGCTGCTCCTCGTCGATGCGGCGCTCGAAGAGGTGGAAATGTACGAGCGCCCAAAGCCCTACCAGCACGGCGACGTGGAACGCCGCCGAATAGGCGAAGGCCCGTCGTGGCATGCCGCCCAACCCACTCATGCGTCAGTGCTTCGCCTTGTCCGGCGCCTGATCGGTTATGAGCGACACCTTGCTGAAGCCGGCGGCGCCCACCATGCCCATGACCTGCATCACGCGCCCGTAATCGATGGCGCGGTCGCCGCGCACATAGATGTCGGCGTTGGGGTTGTTGTGGGTGATCGCCTGGAGCCGCGGCACGAGGTCGTCATCGCCGATCTCGCTGTTCTGAAGGTAGAGCTTGCCCTGCGCATTGATGGTGATCACGAGCGGCTCCTTCTGCTCGTTGATCGCCGGCGCCTTGGTCTGAGGCAGATCGACGGGCACGCCGACGGTGAGCAGCGGCGCCGCGACCATGAAGATCACGAGCAGCACCAGCATCACGTCGACCATCGGCGTGACGTTGATATCGGCCATCGGCTTGTAGCGGTGGCGGCCGCTGCCGCCGTTGATGATGCCGCCGGCCATGGCTCAGCCCTTCTCGTCGAGCTGGCGCGACAGGATGGCGCCGAACTCGGTGGCGAAGCCCTCGAGCCGGCCGGCGTAGCGGCCGAAATCGGTCGAGAACTTGTTGTAGGCGATGACCGCGGGGATCGCCGCGACCAGTCCCAGCGCCGTCGCGAAGAGCGATTCGGCGATGCCTGGCGCCACCACCGCGAGGCTTGTGTTCTTCGAGGCGGCGATAGCCTGGAAGCTGTTCATGATGCCCCAGACCGTGCCGAACAATCCGACGAACGGCGAGGTCGAGCCGACGGTGGCGAGGAAGGGCATGAAGCGCTCGAGCCGCTCCATCTCGCGGCTCAGGGTCACGTGCATCACGCGCTCGATGCGCTCCTGCAGATTGGTGCGCAAGGCCGAGGACGCGGCGAGCCCCTTCGCCGCGCTGCGCCGCCATTCGCGCATCGCCGCGGCGAAGACCGCCGACATCGGATCGAGCGGCCGCGTGCCGATACGCTCGTAAAGGTCGTCGAGCGAGCCGCCGGACCAGAAGCTCTCCTCGAAATTCTCCGCGTCGCGCCGCAGCCGACGCAGCTTCATGATCTTGTCGAAGATCACCGCCCACGACCAAAAGGAGGCCGCGAGCAGCAGGAACATGACGATCTTGACGATGAGATCGGCTTGCAGGAACAGGCTCACGATCGAGAGATCGTGGGGCACTACCGACCCGGCGAGCGGGACGGAGCTGATATCACCTTGCATGGGCAGAGACCATCTTGGTTGTTTGGTTCAGCGAGAGGAGCGCCGCGCGAAGCGTCGGCGGGAGGCGCTGCGGTCGGCCACTGCGGCCGATCGCGGCGATCTGGAGGGCGAGGCGGACGAGCGCCGCGTCGCGGCAGCGCACCTCCTGATCGAGATCGAGCGTCGCCGCGCCGATGCCGGCGAGCCGGGTCGTCACGACGAGATCGTCGTCGAGCCGCGCCGGCTGCAGGTAATCGACCGTGCAGCGGCGGACGACGAAGGCGAGCCCGGTCTCGAGTCGCAGCCGGTCCTGCTCGACGCCGAGCCGGCGCAGCATCTCGGTGCGCGCACGCTCGGCGAATTTGAGGTAATTGGCATAGTAGACGAGGCCCGCCGCGTCGGTGTCCTCGTAATAGACCCGAACGGGGTAGAGATAGGCGCCGGCCTCGACCACGCCTTCGCGCGGCAGCGTTTCCATCACGCCCGCGCCTCCTCGTCATCCTCACCGAGGAGGTCGAGCTGCGTCGTACGCGGACGCAGCGGCCGTACACCGAGATATTCGTAGGCGAGATCGGTGAGCATGCGGCCGCGCGGCGTGCGCTGCACGAAGCCCTGCTGGATGAGATAGGGCTCGATGACCTCCTCGACCACGTCGCGCTGATCGGCGAGCGCCGCGGCGATGGTCTCCGCGCCCACCGGGCCGCCGCCGTAATTCTCGGCGATGGCCAGAAGATAGCGGCGGTCCATCGCGTCGAGCCCGCGCGCGTCGACCTCGAGCCGCTTCAGCGCCTGGTCGGCGGCGGCTCGATCGATGCGCCCGATGCCGGCGACCGCGGCGAAATCGCGCACGCGCCGCAGCAGCCGCGCCGCGACGCGCGGCGTGCCGCGCGAGCGCTGCGCGATCTCGGCAGCGCCCTCGGGCGCGAGATCGATAGCCAGCACGCGCGCTCCCCGGCTGACGATGCGCTCGAGCTCGTCGGGCTCGTAGAAGACGAGGCGCATGGGGATGCCGAAGCGCTCGCGCAGCGGTCTCGTGATGAGGCCCGAGCGCGTGGTCGCGCCGATCAGCGTGAAGGCCGGCAGGTCGATGCGCACCGAACGGGCCGCCGGCCCCTCGCCGATGATCAGGTCGAGCTGGAAGTCCTCCATCGCGGGATAGAGGATCTCCTCGACCGCAGGGGTGAGCCGATGGATCTCGTCGATGAAGAGGACGTCGCGCGGCTGCAGGTTGGTGAGCAGCGCGGCAAGATCGCCGGCGCGCTGGATCACCGGGCCCGAGGTGGCGCGGAAGCCCACGCCCATCTCGCGCGCGACGATCTGGGCGAGCGTCGTCTTGCCGAGGCCGGGAGGTCCGAAGAACAGGACGTGGTCGAGCGGCTCGCCGCGCCCGCGGGCCGCCTGGATGAAGACGCGCAGATTGTCGCGCACCTGGCGCTGACCGACGAACTCGTCGAGGGTGAGCGGCCGGAACGACGCCTCGGCCGCGTCCTCCTCGCGGCGCTCCGGCATGACCACGCGCTCCTCGCTCATCGTCCGAGCTCCTGCAGCCCGGCACGGATCAGCGCGTCGATGCGGGCTCCGGCGCCGAGCCGGCGCGCCGCCTGGTCGATCGCACCATAGGCGTCAGTGCGCGAATAGCCGAGATTGACCAGCGCCGAGACCGCATCGGCAGCCGCTCCCGCCGGCGCGGCCGGAGCGCTCGCGGCAGCCGGACCGAGCGTAATGCCGCCGACCTTGTCCTTGAGCTCGTTGGCGATGCGCTGGGCGAGCTTCGGGCCGACGCCGTCGGCGCGCGCCAGCGCCGCCTTGTCCTGCGCCATGATGGCGGTGGCGAGCGCATCGGGTGCGAGCACGCCGAGGATCGCCAGCGCGAGCCTGGCGCCGACCCCCTGGACCGTGGTCAGCAGCCTGAACCAGCCTCGTTCCGCCTCGTCGGCAAAGCCGTAGAGATGGATGTGATCCTCGCGCACATGTGTCTCGATCAGCAGGCGCACCGGCTCGCCGCGCGACGGGAGCCGCCCCAGCGTCCGCGCCGAGGCGAAAACCAGATACCCGACGCCGTTGACGTCGATAACCACGCCCTCCGGAGCCGCCTGCTCGACCACGCCCGCCAGCATGGCGATCATCGACGCAACTCCTTCCCATGAGGCGCTTTGCGCGCGCCTTTTCCTGTCCCCGACGGGGAAAGGGGGGCATTCGACTTCCATGCATCAAGCGTCGAGGCGTGATGCGCGTGGCAGATGGCCACCGCAAGCGCGTCGGCGGCGTCGGGCGATTCGAGCGCCGCGCCGGGCAGGAGGCGGCGCACCATCATCTCGACCTGCTGCTTGTCGGCATGGCCGACCCCCACCACCGACTTCTTGATGAGGTTGGCGGAATACTCGAAGACCGGAATACCGCGCTCGGCCGGCGCAAGCAGCACGACGCCGCGCGCCACGCCGAGCTTCAAGGTCGAGGCCGGGTTCTTATTGACGAAGGTCTCCTCGACCGCGGCGGCATCCGGCGCGTAGCTCTCCAGGATGTCGTTGAGCTGGCGAAAGAGATCGACGAGACGAATGGCGAGCGCCTCCCCATCACGCGAGTGGACGACGCCGTCGGCGATATGGCTCAGCCGATTGCCCACGGCATCGATCACGCCCCATCCGGTGTGGCGCAGCCCCGGATCGAGTCCGATGAGGCGCATGACGCGGTTCCCCTCCGGCCGGCTCAGGCGCTCAACTGCGCCATGACGTCGTCCGACACCTCGAAATTGGCGTAGACATTCTGCACGTCGTCGCTGTCCTCGAGGGTCTCCAGCAGCTTGAACAGCGCTTCGGCAGTGGCGCCTTCGACCGGCGTCAGCGACTTCGGCTTCCACACGAGGCGGGCCGAGACTGCGGCGCCCAAGCGGCGCTCGAGCGCGTCGCGCAGCTCGTTCAGTGCCTCGGGAGCCACGGTGACGACATGCTCCTCGGATCCGCTTTCGACATTCTCTGCACCCGCCTCGGCGGCGGCCTCGAACATCTCGTCGGCGGAAGCGACCGAAGCGGGATAGGTGACCTGCCCGAAGCGCTCGAAGAGGAAGCTCACGCTGTTGCTCTCGCCGAGATTGCCGCCGGCCTTGGTGAAGGCGGTGCGCACCTCGCTGGCGGTGCGGTTGCGATTGTCGGTCAGCGCCTCAACGATGATGGCGATGCCGCCGGGACCATAACCCTCGTAGCGCACTTCCTCGTAATTCTCGCCGTCATCGGCACCGGCGCCGCGCTTGATCGCGCGCTCGACGGTGTCCTTCGGCATGTTGGCTTCCTTGGCGGCGATGATCGCCGCGCGCAGTCTCGGATTGGCGCTGGCTTCCGGCAGTCCGGTGCGGGCGGCGGTAGTGAGCTCGCGAATGATCTTCGTGAAGATCTTGGCGCGCTTTTTGTCCTGCGCGCCCTTGCGATACATGATGTTCTTGAACTGGGAATGGCCAGCCATGGCGAATCGCTAATTCCTGGATTTTCTGCCGGGGACCATACCATATCTTGTGAAATGACCAACACCCGCCGCGGCGGAGAATCGGCTGACCGAGCCGGCGCGTCTTAGACCCGCAATATGGCAGCATTGCGGCGTCAGAAGCCGGCGACTCGGCGCACGCCCGCAGCGGCGAAATAGGCCATGAGCAACCCGGTCGCGCCCTTCGCGATCACTTGCCAAGCAGCGTTGGCGAAGCGCAGGCGCAGCAGCACAACCGCCGCGCTTAACAGCAGCACCCAGAGATTGGTTCCGAGCAGCACCGCTGCGGCGACGACGAGCGCGCCAGCCGGGCCGGCCTGCAATGTCTCGGGCCGGCCGATCACGGCGAGCCAGAAGGCGATATTCCAGGGGCTGGACAGCGCGAGCCCCAGCCCCAGCAAGTAGCCGCCGCGCCCGCCGTCGAAGCGTCCACCGGCTTCGGCGACGCGGCCGGCACGCCAATCGATGATGCCGCGCCAGGCGCCGCGCAGATAGATAGCAGCGAAGAGCAGCAGGAGCGCCGTGCTGATGAGTGTCAGGAGGTGGCGCGCCTCGGCCGAGCCGATGAGCGCGCCGGCACCGAGCAACACGGCGATCGCCCAGCCGGCATCGCCGCTGGCGGCGCCGAGGCCCACGGCATAAGCATGGCGAAATCCTCGCGCCAGACCGCGGCGGATGATCTCGGCATTGATCGGGCCCGGCGGCCAGGCGACCGACCAGCCCAGCAGCAGGCCATAAAAGAAGAGCGGCAGCAGCGCCGCACCGGCAGGCATATCGGGACCATGGGTAGCACAGCAGCGTTCACCTCTGCGAGGCCACCAAAGAGGCGGGCGATGGCAGATCCCTATTTCGAGCCGGAGGAAACGCTGGTGCAGTTCTACGCCGAGCGCATGAGCAAGGGCTTCGGCCCCGCGGTGGAGCGCAAGCTCGGCTGGACGATCCGCGACGCCGAAGCCGAGGGCGACCGGCGCCGTGCACGGTTCTGGCAGAAGGTCAGCGCGGCCGCGCGACAGGCCCAAGAGGCCGCCAAGCGCTAGCGCCCGTCGGGCGTTCCGCCACCGCCGCCGACCTGGTCGTCATAGCCGTGGCGATGGCTGAAGAACACCAGCGCCATCAGCCCGCAGCCAAGCCCGATCGTGCCGAGCGCGCCTAGAATCAACGCCACATAGCCGTTGAAATCCATCTCCACCGGGCCAAGCGAGCGCCACGTATAGACGCCGATCGCCAGCAGCGCCGCGACAATGATGGCAGCGAAAACGATCAGCGCGCGCTGCGGCGGGCGCTTGGGCGAATCTAGAGCAGGCTCACGCACGGCGATGTGCCTCCTTCACCGGCTTCATATGGGAGCGCCGAAGGGCCGACCCATAACATTTGATAGATAAAATTAACCGTTGTGCGGGACTATCAAAACCGCGCGTGGCCGCCACCAGCACAGGATGGCCACAATGATTAAGGAAGACAAGGGCTTAGCGAGAGTGCGGCTCGGCGATCCCGTGCCGTGGTTCGACGCGCGGACGGTGACCGGCAGCTCGGTTTCGCTGCATGTCGATGCCGGGCGCTGGGTCGTCCTGGCGTTTCTGGGCGCGCTCAGCGACCCGCGCGCCGCGCAGGACCTGGCCGACCTCCTGCGCGAGGCGGCGCTCTTCCGCGAGGACCATCTCGTCTTCTATGGCGTGCTGACCGAGCCCCCCTCGCCGGAGGCGCTGGGGCAGCTCAGTGCCATCAGCGGCGGCGCTCTCGCGTTCATCGCCGATTACGACGGCGCGATCACCGCCACCTATGGCGCGCGCGAAGCTCCGCACAGCATCGTGCTCGATCCGCTGCAGCGCGCCATTGCCGACATCCCCTGGGATCACCCCTCCGGCCATGCCGCGGTACTGCGCCGGCTGCTGCGCGAGCTGCCGCCGATCGACGAGTCGGCCGGCGTGCCGCTCTGGGCGCCGGCTCTGGTCGTGCCGCGCGTGCTCGATTTCGAGCTCTGCGACCTGCTGGTCCGCCTGTTCGAAGCGATGGGCGGCGAGGATTCGGGGTTCCTGCTCGATCACGAGGGCAAGACGTCGACAAGGATCGACCATCGCCTGAAGCGTCGACGCGATCTCGTCATCGTCGACCCGGAGCTGCGCAGCCGCATGCGCGACCAGATCGTGCGCCGACTGCTGCCGACGATCGAGCGCTTCTTCGGCTTCGTCGCGACGCGGATGGACCGCTATCTGGTCTCCCGCTACGACGCCGCCGAGGGCGGGCATTTCTTCCGGCACCGCGACAATGTGAATGCCGGCGCCGAGCACCGGCGCTTCGCGGTCTCGATCAACCTCAATGGCGGCTATCAGGGCTGCGATCTCGTCTTCCCCGAGTTCGGCTCGCGCGCCTACCGTCCGCCGGTGGGCGGCGCCGTGGTTTTCTCCTGCGGCATGCTGCATGAGGTGACGCCGATCGCCAGCGGCAAGCGCTACGCCTTCGTGCCCTTTCTTTATGGCGAGGCGGAGGCGGCGGTGCGCGCACGCAACAATGCGCTCCTCGCCGCAGGCGAAGCGCTCTATGTCGAGGGCTCGGACCGCCTCTATCCCCTGGCGGCCGAATAGGCGTGCGATGGAGAGTGCGGCGTTGGCCGGCTTCACGCCGGTAGCCCTCGATCTGGGACCGCCCGGCGGCGCCATCGACTGGGGTGACCTCGGCGGTGTGCGCTTCAGCGAACCCTTCTTCGACCAGACGGTGGAGCGCTGGGCCGGCGGCGCGGCGGCGCGGCTCGTCCGAACCGGGATCGACGTTTTGGAAGCGCTCGACCGCACTCCGTCTCTCGACCCCGCGGCGATCATCTTCCATATGGGGCGCTGCGGCTCGACGCTCGTCTCGCGGCTTCTCGGTCAGCTGCCGGGGGTGCTGGCGATCGCCGAGCCGCGGCCGATCAACACGCTGCTGCTCGCCGATCCGGCGGCGCTCGACGACGAGCAGGCGGCAAAGCTGCTGCGCCTGCTGGTGCGGGCGCTTGGAAGGCGCCGCTTCGGCGATGAGCGCCACTATGTGCTGAAGCTTTCGAGCTGGAACGTCGCGCGGCTATCGCTCTTCCGCCGTGCATTCCCGAAGGCGCGGCTGATCTGGCTGCAGCGCGCGCCGTTCGAGGTGATGGCGTCGATCGAGGCCGATCCGCCGGGCTGGAGCGCGCTTCAGCGCAGCCCTGCCGAGGCCGAGCGTCTCTTCGGCATCGCGCCGGGTCAAGCGATGACAATGGATGCCGCCAGCTTCCGCGCGCAGGCACTCGCCGGCTTGCTCGCAGCCGCGGCGAACGCGGCCGCGGAGCTGCTGATCGTCGACTATCGCGAATTGCCCGAGGCCCTCTGGACGCGGATCGCGCCGGCAATCGGCATCGCGCCGGAGCCAAGCGACATCGCGCGCTTGCGTGAGGCGGCGCGCTATCACGCGAAAGACCTCGGGCGGCGCCTCTTCACCGGCGATCCCGCCAACCGCCCGCCCTTGCCCGAAGCTCTGCACAGCTTCACTCGCGAGCGGCTCGAGCCGCTCTACCGTGCACTCGATGCGATGCGGCGCACCTAGCGCAACCTTTTTCGTTCGAGAAAGCGTCGGACCGCGGGGTCGTGCTCGAGGCCGATGGCCTGCGTCAGCGCCTCCTCCGCCGCGTCACCTGCACCAAGCGCCGCGAGCAGGCTCGCGCGCGCGGCCCAGTAAGGCTG
>DATNDG010000103.1:0-4573 GCA_035553515.1 Allostellaceae bacterium
CGGACGCTCTGGCGCGCCGGCTCGAGGAAGCTGAAGATCACATAGGCCGAGGCGAGCGTCGCATGGCCGCAGAGCTCGACTTCGACCGTGGGCGTGAACCAGCGCAGCGCATAATCCGCGCCTTCGCGCACGAAGAACGCCGTCTCCGCCAGATTGTTCTCGGCGGCGATTGCCTGCATGGTCGCCTCCGGCAGCCACTCCGCCAGCGGCACGACCGCGGCCGGATTACCGGAGAACAGCCGGTCGGCGAAAGCATCGATCTGATAGAGCGGCAGGCGCATGGGAGCGTCCTCGCAAAATGGTCGGCAGGCGCGAGACCGGCTTAGCCCATTCCGTGCGCGTGATCGAGCGGTCCCTTGCCCCGGCCGAAGCCCGGCGCGCCGGCAACGGCGCGCTGCACGAAATCATGCGCGCGCTCGATCGCCGCGCGAAGCGTCATTCCCTGAGCGATGCCGGCGGCAATTCCCGAGGCGAGCGTGCAGCCGGTGCCGTGGGTGTGACGCGTCTCGACACGCGGACTCTCGAGCAAGTGAACCTCGCCGCGCTCGAAGACGACATCGCGCACCGGGCTGCCCGGCAGATGCCCGCCCTTGAGCACGATGCAAGAGGCCCCCAGTCCCGCCAGTTCCTGCGCCGCCTCCACCATCGCGGCGCCGTTCGCGATGCGCCGGCCGAGCAGCGCCTCGGCTTCGGGAATATTGGGCGTCAGCACGGTCGCGCGGGCTATCAGCCGCTCCTTCAGCAGGTCGAGCGCCTCGCGATCGAGCAGTCGCGTGCCGCTGGTCGAAGCCAGCACGGGATCGACCACCAGCGGCGTCGCCGGCGCCATCTCGGCGAGGCAATCGGCGACCGCGGCGATGATCGCGCCGTCATGCAGCATGCCGGTCTTGACGCAATCCGCGCCGATGTCGCCGAGCACCGCCGCCATTTGACGGCGGACGAAATCCGCGGGGACGGGCAGCATGTCTGTGATGCCGAGCGTGTTCTGCGCGGTGAGCGCGGTGATGGCGGTGGCGGCATAGGCCTTGAGCGCGGTCACCGTCTTGATGTCGGCCTGGATGCCCGCGCCGCCTCCGCTGTCGGAGCCTGCGACGATGAGCACGCGGCCGTTCATTCTGCGGCTTGTCCCTCCGCCGCGCCGGCCGCGACGACGGCCGCGGCGATCTCGTCGACGATCGCCGCGACCAGAGCCTGGTCCTCACCCTGCGCCATGATGCGGATGAGCGGCTCGGTGCCCGATTTGCGCACCGAGAGCCGACCGTCCTTGCCGAGGCGCTTCTCGCCGGCGCTGATCGCGCGCTTCACCGCCGCGGCTTCGAGCGGCGCACCACCGGCGAAGCGGACATTCTTCAGAAGTTGCGGTACCGGCTTGAAGACGTTGCAGACGCGGCTCGCCGGCGCGCCGGTCTCGACGATCGCCGCCAGCACCTGCAGCGCCGCCATCAGCCCGTCGCCCGTCGTGCAGATATCGCCGAGAATGATGTGACCGGATTGCTCGCCGCCGAGATTGCTGCCTAGCTTGCGCATAGCCTCGACGACGTAACGGTCGCCGACCGCGGTCCGGTGCAGCGCGATGCCCTGCGCCGCGAGATGACGCTCAAGCCCGAGATTGGACATGATGGTGGCGACCACGCCACCGCCGTCGAGCCTGCCGGCGCGATGCCAGCTCATGGCGATGAGCGCCATAAGCTGGTCGCCATCGAGCAGATTGCCGCTCTCATCGGCTACAAGCAGCCGATCGGCATCGCCGTCGAGCGCGATGCCGAGATGAGCCCCGTGCTCGACCACGGCACGCTGCATCGCCTCCGTCGCCATGGTGCCGCTATCGCGATTGATGTTGAGTCCGTCGGGCGAGACGCCCAGCGGGATCACCTCGGCGCCCAGCTCCCAGAGCACCGTCGGCGCCACCTTGTACGCGGCGCCATGGGCGCAATCGATCACCACCTTCAGCCCCTCGAGGCGGAACCGCTTGGGGAAGCTCGCCTTGGCAAATTCCATGTAGCGGCCGCCGGCGTCGTCGAGCCGGCGAGCGCGGCCGAGCGCATGCGGCGGTACGCGGCCGTCGATATGCTCGATGCCGGCCTCGATCGAGGCCTCGATCTCGTCGGAGAGCTTGTAGCCGTCCGCGCCGAAGAGCTTGATGCCGTTGTCCTGAAAGGGATTGTGCGACGCCGAGATCATCACCCCGAGATCGGCGCGCAGCGAGCGCGTGAGCATGGCGATGGCTGGCGTCGGCAGCGGCCCGACCAGCACCACATCCATGCCCATGGCGATGAACCCGGCGGTGAGCGCCGGCTCGATCATGTAGCCGGAGAGCCGCGTGTCCTTGCCGATCACCACCAGATGGCGATGGTCGCCGCGCCGCAAGCAGCGCCCGGCGGCCATCGCCACCTTGAGCGCGGTCTCGGCGGTCATCGGCTCGCTGTTGGCGGTGCCGCGGATGCCATCGGTGCCGAACAGCTTGCGCGTCATTCAACCCTCGAAGCCAACGACAGGAAGCTTTCTCGCGGCGTTATAACGCAACGCGCCCGGCAAAGCGCGCACCAAACGCGGCGCCGCGCCAATGTTTCACGTGGAACATTTCGGGAACTCTCCCCGGGGGAGCGGCGCCCGCTCACGCGGGGGTATGATGGCCGGCAATCGCCGCCTGGAGTGCCAGCGCCTGGCGCGTCTCGGCCACGTCATGGACGCGGAGGATCTGCACCCCCTGCCCCGCCCCCCAGAGGGCCGCGGCCAGCGAGCCGCCCAGCCGCTCGCGCGGTCCGCCGCCGCCGAGGCGGCCGATAAAGGACTTGCGCGAGGCGCCCAGCAGGACCGCGCAGCCGGTGCCGTGAAAGAACGCGAGCCGCGCGAGCAGCGCCAGATTGTGCTGGTCCTGCTTGCCAAAGCCGATGCCGGGATCGACCGCGATGCGCTCGGAGGGAATGCCGGCGGCGACGCAGGCGGCAATCCGGCGCTCGAGGAATTCGAGGACGTCGAGGGTCACCTCCTCATAGCGCGGATCTTCCTGCATGGTCCGGGGTTCCCCGGCCATGTGCATCAGCACCACCGCCGCGCCGCGCGAGGCGGCGAGAGCAAGGCTGTCGTGCTCGCCGGCGAGCGCCGTCACGTCGTTGATGATCGATGCGCCGGCATCGAGCGCTGCCGCCATCACGGCGGCGCGGCGGGTATCGATCGACACCCTGAGCCCGGCTTCGGCGAGCGCGCGGACCACGGGCACGATGCGGCGCAGCTCCTCTTCGACCGGCACCGGCTCGGCGCCCGGCCTGGTCGACTCACCGCCAACATCGACGATATCGGCGCCAGCGGCGGCGAGGGCCCTGCCCTGCTCGACGGCACGGGCAGGGTCGAGAAAGGCGCCGCCATCGCTGAAGCTGTCGGGCGTGACGTTGAGCACGCCCATGAGGTGCGTCCGCTCGAGATCCAAGCCCGCCCAGGGCCGCCGCGGCGCGACCAGC
The DNA here is from genome assembly GCA_035553515.1 of Allostellaceae bacterium. GTDB lineage: Bacteria > Pseudomonadota > Alphaproteobacteria > ATCC43930 > CGMCC-115725 > DAHUYF01. The sequence goes on from DATNDG010000103.1 coordinate 3,459, forward strand.
GCGGCAAGCGCCGCCGAGACTTCCTCCTGCCGCGGCGAGCCGGTTGCCGCCGACCAGCGCAGCAACTCGCCGATGGACCCGCGCGCCGCGAGCGCGCCCCCCGGGGCGCGCGCCAACGCTTCGACCTCGGCGAAGGCGAGCGGCCCGCCGGCGAGCGGCAGGGCAAGCCCGTCGTCCAGCGCCGCCGCCGCCGCTCTGCCCTCGAGAATCGCCGCCGGGCAGAGCCGCACCGGCGCCTCGGGCCGGAAAGCGGCGAAGCCCCGCGCGGGGGCGGGGCTTCGCACTTCGATTGGCGCCTTTGGCGGAGCCATCAGCCGCCGGGCTGGGGCTCTGGCTCGAGCCCGCCCGCCGGCTTGTCGCGTCCGGCCGGCGGCACCGAAGAGCGCCGTCCGGGCGTGCTGCGCGACGGCTCCTCGGCCGGGCCGCCGGTATCGCGAACGATCTTCTCGCCGCGGATGATGCGCTTGATCTCGTCCACCGAGAGCGTCTCGAACTCGAGCAGCCCCTTGGCGAGCGCATGCAGGTCCTCGAGGTGCTCGGTGAGGATCTGCCGAGCCTTGCGCTCGCCTTCCTCGACGATGCGGCGGATTTCCTCGTCGATCACCTTCGCGGTGGCGTCGGAGACGTTCTTGCGCTGCGTGACCGAGTGGCCGAGGAACACCTCTTCCTCGTTCTCGCTGTAGCGCAACGGCCCGAGCTTCTCGCTGAAGCCGAATTCGGTGACCATGCGGCGCGCCAGGTTGGTGGCGCGGCGGATGTCGTCGGAAGCGCCGGTGGTGACCTTCTGAGTGCCGAAGATCAACTCCTCCGCGACGCGGCCGCCGAAGAGGCTCGCCACCATCGCCTCGAGCTCCATCTTCGACTGGCTGTATTTGTCGCGCTCCGGCAGATACATGGTGACGCCAAGCGCGCGACCGCGCGGGATGATCGTCACCTTGTGCAGCGGCTCGTGGCCTTCGGCGTGGAGCATGACCAGCGCGTGGCCGCCCTCGTGATAGGCGGTGAGCTTCTTCTCGTCCTCGGTCATCACCATCGAGCGGCGCTCGGCGCCCATCAGCACCTTGTCCTTGGCCTGCTCGAACTCGGTCATGCCGACCGAGCGCTTGCCCTTGCGC
>DATNDG010000104.1:0-15011 GCA_035553515.1 Allostellaceae bacterium
CTTGCTTCCAACGAAACGGGGAACGCTCTAGACTCGCGTGGCAACCAGAAAGGCCGATCCGATGCAGGAGCTGCTGCCGCTCGCGACGTCGATCGCCGAGCGGCTCAAAGCGCGCGGCGAGACCATCGCCATCGCCGAATCCTCGACCGGCGGCCTGATCTCCGCGGCGCTTCTCGCCGTGCCGGGCGCTTCCGCCTATTTCATCGGCGGCGCGGTGGTCTACACGCGCCAGGCGCGCCGTGCGCTGCTCGACATCCCCGACAGCGCGCTCGCTGGCATGCGCGCTTCGACCGAGGCTTATGCGCTGCTGCTGGCGCGCACCGCGCGGCAGCGCTTTCCGGCGAGCTGGGCACTGGCCGAGACCGGCGCCGCCGGGCCCACCGGCAACCGCTATGGCGACGCCGCCGGCCATAGCTGCCTCGCGATCGCCGGAGCGGCCGAGCGCGCTTGCACGCTCGAGACCGGCAGCGCCGATCGCCAGGCCAACATGATCGCCTTCGCGCGCGCCGGGCTCGAACTGTTGCGCCAGTCGCTCGGGTAACCGGCGCATGGCCCGTCCGCTTCTCCTGGCGACCTTCGAGATCGATGACGCCGGCCGCGCCAGCGTCGCCGAGGTGCTGGGCGGCGCCGCCGACGCGCTCTTCCTGACCGATCTCGCGCCCGCCGAGCGCGCCGCGGCGCTTGCGCGGGCCGACGTGCTGCTGGCGCGCAACACCGCGCGCGAGCTCAAGCCCGGCGAGCTCGCGCTCATCGGCAAGGCGCGGCTCGTGCAGTTCGTGTCGGCCGGGGTCGATTTCATCCCCTTCGGGGACTATCCGCCCGGCGTCAAGGTCGCCACCAACCGCGGCGCCTATGCCGAGCCGATGGCCGAGCACGCGCTCGCCCTGGCGCTCGCCGCGGCCAAGCGCCTGCTCGTCGAACAGGCCAATCTCGCGCGCGGCGCCTTCAATCAGTTCTCGCCGACCCGCATGCTCGCGGGCGGCGTCTGCGGCGTCTTCGGCTTCGGCGGCATCGGCATCGCCACGGCGCGGCTGATGCGCGCCATGGGGCTCGAAATCCACGCCATCAATCGCAGCGGCACCAGCAGCGAGCCGGTCGAATGGCTCGGCACGCCCGACCGGCTCGACGCGCTCCTCGCCACCGCCGACGTCCTCGTCATCGCCGCGCCGCTGACGCGCGCGACCGACCGCCTCATCCGCGCGCGCGAGCTCACGCTGATGAAGCCCGACGCCATCCTCGTCAACCTGGCGCGCGGCGAGATCGTCGACGAGGGCGATCTCTACCGGCATCTCGCGGCCAATCCGCGCTTCACCGCCTGCATCGATGCCTGGTGGATCGAGCCGGTGCGCCACGGCGCCTTCCGGATGAGCTACCCTTTCCTCGATCTCCCCAACGTCGTCGCTTCGCCGCACAACTCGGCCCAGGTCCGCGGCTGGCGCGACGTGGCGCTGCGCCGCGCGCTCGCCAATTGCCGCCGCGTCCTCGAAGGCGGCGAGCCCGAGCACCTCCTCGCCGTCGAAGACCGCCTCGCCTAGGGTAGCGAACGGCGGCCTGCACGGCGCGTTGCCGCCGCTCAATTCTCGCGTATCCCCCGCTCGATGCGCCGGTCTGGCACGAGCCACATGAGCGCCACCAGAACATAAAGCGCGATTGCGATCCACGGGCTCAGAAACGCCAACGGGATGGCCGCCAGATAAATGAGCGGCGAGATCTTGCCTTTAAAGTCACGGCCCAGTGCCTTGGCTAGCGTCGCGCCCTCGCCATGCTTGCGCGTGATCGCCCTCTGCAGAAGCAGATAGGCAATCGCCGACGTCAGCAGGGAGACGCCGTAAACGGCTGTCGGGAGCTGCCCGAAGGCATTCTCGCCCATGAAGCCAGTGGCGAACGGCACCAACGAGAGCCAAAACAGCAGGTGGGAATTGGCCCAGAGAATGAGCCCGTCGACGCGAGCGACTGTGTGCAGCAAGTGGTGGTGATTGTTCCAGTAGATCGCCACATAGATAAAGCTCATGATGTAACTCAGGAACACAGGGAGCACGCCTGCGAGCGACGCCCAATCGGCGTGCGTGGGCACCTTCAACTCCAGCACCATGATGGTAATGATGATGGCTATGACGCCATCGCTAAAAGCGCAGAGCCGATCCTTACCCATGCCCCGCTCTCCGCCGCCACCGAGCCTGTCGATGTCCGTATGACCCGCACGGATGTGGACTCAGCTCTGCACTTTCTTCCGGGTAGCTCGGTGCCACAAACGAGTCGGGGACTGCGATGATGGATTACTCACGATAGCCTTCGATCTTGCCTCTCCGCACTGCAGCCTTAAGTTCGGCATGATCGCGCTCAGTCTGGTCCGCGTAGGCGACTGCGAACTGCGCCATGGCCTCGTCGAACCGCGGGCTCGTGCCGAGATAGCCGCTAATGAGGGAGGCGTCGCCCCCCTTGCATGGGCGCGCGCCAGCACCCGGCCACAGATCTGGGCGTAATCGCACAACCCGTCGGAATCGAAGGTTTCGATCATCGGCTTGATCTTGGCATCGCGCAATTGTCGCACGTAGTAGTGCTTGCCTTCCGCAACTGGGACCCATCCCAAGAACATGTCCGAAGCCGGCTGGATCAGACGCTGCCCCATGACGACCCTCTGCCCATGGTGAGGATACGCGCTCTTGCCGCTATATGGCTCCAGCACGGACTGAATAGCCTCTTTGAACTGTAGAAAGACTGCAGCCAGGCTGCCAGATCGCGCGGCGCGAACCGATGCAAACTATCGCGTCCTAGCCCTTCGACTGCAGCGAAAGAAGATTGCGAAATCCTGGTGCCGCACTACCTATAGGCCATCGTCGGCATCGGCCGATCGGACGCGATCGAGGGTCGCGTCGCCTTTCATCAAAGAGGTCGCGCGCTCGCGTCCGCGACCCATAGCGAGGAGCCGCGCGACATGCGTTATCGTCAATCCCGTACAAGCGCTTTCAAGTCGCCGGCGCGAGAGGAGGCTCAGATGAGCTGGATCATCTGGTGGGACATGCACCACCGCATTGGCAGCGAGGGATGGAGCCGAGCAGTGGAGGGCAACGAAGAGGACGCGCTGCTGCGCGCCGAGCGGTTCCTCAAGCTCGGGTTCGTCGTGTATGCGATCAATGATCCCAAGGGCGCCGTGTTCATGAACGAGGCACAAATCTCTGAGCATTTCGCCGCACGCGCGCCTGCCGCGACGCGGCTCGGACGCCGATCTCAGCCGGAAGCGCGAGGAGAAGGGGCAGCGCCGGCGGGAAACGGCGGCGCTGCGCAAATCGGCGCAGGAGGAAAGGCCGCAACAACGGACGACGAGTCGCATAGCTGAGCTCGGAAACATCATGGCCCAAAAAAAGCAGCCCGTTGAGAACGGCTTTGTGCTGTTCAACGTGATCTACGAGGACGGAACGCTGAGTTCCAACCGCAAGGTGCCCTCGAGCGAGATCAACCAATTCGATGCAGAGGCTTCTGCCCGCGCCTCCATCGAGGCGCAGGACCGCAAGATCGAAGCGATGTCCGGCCGCTCGCGCGGGCCGATCAAGGCGATTGTCCGCGTCGACGCGCGCTGATTCCTCGCAGGCCATGCACGATCAGGCGGCAAGTGCCTGGCGGAAGCTCACCAGCTTCTGCCGCTCCTCATCCCAGACGGCGAGCCGCGTCGCCTTGACACTGCTCCACAATGTCAGTCGCCTCGCCTGCTGCAACTCCGGGTTCTCTTCGAAGCAGCTGCGCAGCCGGTAGTTCGGAATCCTGCTGGCGAGGTGATGGATGTGGTGGAAGCCGATCGACCCGGTAAACCAATGCAGGATGCGCGGCAGATCGTAGAAAGAGCAGCCTTCGAGGGCGGCGGCGTGAAAGTCCCAGAGCGCGGCGGAACGCCAGTAGGTGTCCTCGAACTGGTGCTGGACATAGAAGAACCAGACGCCGATGGCGTTCGCCAGCATCAGAGCACTGCCCCAGCCGGCGAGCAACGCGAGCGGGCCGACCAGCGCCGCGATTCCCGCGGCGAGCGCCGCAGCGGCAATGTCGGTGCCCAGGATGCTGAGCCAGCTTCGCCGATCGCGGAATGAATTCGCCAAAGGCAGGCGATAGCGCAGCAACAGCACATAGGCGGGCCCGATGATGAATAGCACCACCGGATGGCGATAAAGCCGATAAGCCAGACGGCTCCACCGCGAGCGGACGCGGTATTCGGCTATGGTGAGCGTCGTGACGTCGCCGATGCCGCGTCGGGCGAGATTGCCGGAACCGGCGTGATGAATTGCATGATCGTGCCGCCAAGCCGCGTATGGCGTCAGAGTGATGACGCCGAGGATGCGCCCCACGGCGTTGTTGACCCGGCCGGAGCGAAAATAGGAACCGTGGCCGCAATCATGCTGGATGATGAAAAGGCGCACGAGGAAGAGCGCCGCTGGTATGGCGCAGAGAAGCGCGGGCCAGAAGCCTTGCGCCAAGCCCCAGAACAAACCCGCGGCGCTCGCGAGCAATGGCACGACAGTAGTGAGGAGCTGGCCGACTGCGCGGCCGGCATCGGGCTTCGCATAGCGGGCGAGGCGCTTGCGCCAGTCCTGCGACGAGAATGAGGCGCCGACCGAAGGCGCACTACAGCTTTCGATCACGTGGAACTCGAGTTTGCATTGTCGCCGCCCCGGAGGGTGCGGAGCGGAAACACGAACGGGGCGGCCGCAGCCGCCCCGTCCTTCCTCTCTCAAGCGGACTTGAGGTTGACCGCCGAAGTCTTGCCCTGCTGACCGCGCTCGAGGTCGAAGCTCACCTTCTGACCTTCGTGCAGATTGCCGATCTCGGAGCGCTCCACAGCGGAGATATGCACGAAGACATCCTTCGAACCATCATCCGGCTGAATGAAGCCGTACCCCTTCTGCGCATTGAACCACTTGACCGTACCGTTGGACATCAGTCCCTCCAATGAACGAGATGCCGCAGCGCGGATGCGCTACGGGTCAACTTGCGAATTTTGGATGGGACCGAATCTAGCTCGGTAGAGCGGAACAACAGGCCGACCCAAGGTCGATTGACCGCCTATAAATGGGGCCGACGGTGGAAATTGTCAACGGCGCAGCGCCGCCACCCGAAACTCAACCTCGTTTGCTGGGGCTCCCAATGAAGTAGCCCCGGTCGGTCACAGCGACTAACATCCTGCTGCGTAATCGCTCCGGCGCGCACGCCTCTTAAAGGTCGGCTGCCGAGACGTTGTTGCAGGAACCAGCGCGCCTTAAACTGATCTCGCTTCTTGCCACGCGGTTGTGCACCCTCTGGGACGGTATGGCATTATGAAACCCGGAGATCCACCACGCGCTTGCGCTCGGCCTCTCCGGCGCGCTCAACTCGCCGGCGCCGGAGAGCCCCTATTCGGAATGTGAGCCCATGCATCCTCTCGATATAGCCGACAAGGACCTGCCGCTTCGTGACGACATTCGCCTCTTGGGGCGCATCCTCGGCGAGACCGTGCGTAGCCAAAAGGGCGAGGCGATCTTCGACATCGTCGAGCGCATCCGCCGGTCCTCGATCCGATTCCATCGCGATGCCGACGAGACTGCCCGGCGCGAGCTCGAGACCATCTTCGCCCGTCTGTCGCGCGAGGAGACGACGCAGGTGATCCGCGCTTTCACCTACTTCTCGCATCTCGCCAACATCGCGGAGGATCAGCATCATATCCGCCGCACCAGGGCACATGCCATGATCGCCTCCGCGCCGCGCGAAGGCACCATGGCGCGAGCGCTCGCCGCGGTGCGCGATGCCGGGCTGTCAGCGGCGGAGCTGCAAGCGTTCTTCGCGCGGGCGCTGGTGAGCCCGGTGTTGACCGCACATCCGACCGAGGTGCGGCGCCGGAGCACGCTCGACCGCGAACGGGAGATCGCGAGCCTGCTCGCAGAGCGCGACCGGGTCCAATTCATCCCCGAAGAGGCGGCTGCGAACGAGGAATCGCTGCGGCGCGCCGTGCTGACTTTGTGGCAGACCGCTCTCCTGCGCCGGACTCGGCTCGCGCTCATTGACGAGGTTGCGAACGGCCTCGCCTACTATGATTACACCTTCCTGCGCGAGTTGCCGCGCTTCTATGCGGCGCTCGAGGACCAGCTCGCCGACGAGCTCTCGGCCCCGCTACCATCCTTCCTGCGCATCGGGAGCTGGATCGGCGGCGATCGCGACGGCAACCCCTTCGTCACTGCCGAGGTGCTGCGCCAAACGCTTACGATGCAATGCGACCGGGCGCTCGCCTTCTATCTGGACGAACTGCACGCGCTGGGCGGTGAGTTGTCGCTCCATGCGCCTCTGGTGACCGTGACGGCCGAGCTCGAGGCGCTCGCCGAGCGCTCGCCCGACCACTCCCGGCACCGGGCGCACGAGCCATACCGCCGCGCCATCTCCGGCATCTACGCCCGGCTCGCGGCGACGGCGCGAGCGCTCACCGGCACCGAGGTGCTGCGCGCGCCGGTGGGCGACGCACCGCCGTATGCCGAGGCGGGCGAGCTTGCCGCCGACCTCGACGTTCTCCACCGCTCTCTGGTCGCGAACGGCTCGGTGACCCTCGCACGCGGCCGGCTCCGCGACCTGCGCCGGGCGGTTGACGTCTTCGGCTTCCATCTTGCCGCGATCGACCTGCGCCAGAATGCCGATGCGCACGAGCGCACCGTCGCCGAGCTGTTCGAGGCCGCGGCGCCAGGGACCAACTACCGTAGCCTCAGCGAGGACGGCCGCGTCGCTCTGCTGCTCGCCGAGCTCGCGACCGCGCGGCCGCTGGTCTCACCTTTCGTCTCCTATTCTGACGACACCGCCGACGAGCTTCGCATTCCCTGCGTCGCCGCCGAGGCACAACGGCGCTACGGCAAGGCGGCAGTGCCCAACTACGTCATCTCCAAGGCGGATGGCCTCTCCGACGTGCTCGAAGTGGCGCTGTTGCTCAAAGAGGCGGGACTTCACCGTCCGCGGCAACAAGAGCTCGACCTCGGCATCGTGCCGCTGTTCGAGACGATCGACGACCTGCGCCGTTGCGGCGTGACCATGGATCGCCTCCTCGCGCTGCCCGCCTATCGGCGCCTCATCGATTACCGCGGCGGCGTGCAGGAGGTGATGCTTGGCTATTCCGACAGCAACAAGGACGGCGGCTATCTCACCTCCGGCTGGGAGCTGTGGAAGGCGGAGGTCGCGCTAGTCGAGGTCTGCCGGCGGCACGGCGTGCGGCTGCGCCTCTTTCACGGCCGCGGCGGCTCGGTCGGGCGCGGCGGCGGCCCCAGCTATGAGGCGATCCTGGCGCAGCCCGTCGGCGCGGTCGACGGCGCCATCCGCATCACCGAGCAAGGCGAGGTGATCGCCAGCAAGTACTCGAACCCCATGGTCGGCCGACGCAATCTCGAAGCGCTCGCCGCCGCGACGCTCGAGGCGACGCTGATCGCCGATTCCGCGCCGGTGCCGCCGGCGTCCTATGTCGCCGCTATGGAAGAGCTGTCGGGTCATGCCCATCGTGCGTACCGCAGCCTGGTCTATGACACACCGGCCTTCGAGCGCTACTTCTGGGAAACGACGGTAATCGGCGAGATCGTCAATCTGAATCTCGGCAGCCGCCCGGCCTCGCGTCGCCCATCCCGCCGCATCGCCGATCTGCGTGCCATACCCTGGGTGTTCAGCTGGGCGCAATGCCGGCTCATGCTGCCCGGTTGGTACGGCTTCGGGTCGGCGGTCCAGGCCTGGCTCGCCGGCCATCCCGATGATGGCATGACGACGCTGCGCGCGATGTACCGCCAATGGCCGTTCTTCGCGGCGCTGCTCTCCAACATGGACATGGTTCTGGCGAAAAGCGACATCGCGATCGCCTCGCGCTACGCCGAGCTGGTCGTCGATGTGGCATTGCGCGAAGCGATCTTCGGCCGGCTGCGCGCCGAATGGCAAGCGTCGGTGGCGGCGCTGCTCGACATCCTGGAGCAAGGCTCGCTGCTGGAGAAGAACCCGCTGCTCGGCCGTTCGATTCGTAACCGCTTCCCCTATCTCGATCCCCTGAACCACGCGCAGATCGAGCTGCTGAAGCGTTACCGCGCCGGTGACACTGACGAGCACACCGTCCGTGACATCCATCGCACCATCAACGGCATCGCCGCTGGCCTGCGCAACAGCGGCTAAGAAGGGACCCGATTACCGTCGACTTTCAGCCGCTTCGATAGGAATCTGGACAGCGGCACGGGTTATTCCTGGATGATCCCGTCGCCGCGGGCAGCCTCGGCGACGTGACCCGCCCCTCTCGCGCGCGCCGCGCTTGCCGTTGATGGGGATGGCCGCCGAGGCGCTCGGCGGCTCGGGTTCGCGAAGATCTTGCTCTATCGCAGGATGTGGCGCGCCGCTCTCAGTGGCCGCAATCCGGGACTTCGGATTTTGGCACGGCCCGGATCGCCGTCAGATCCATCGTGACTTCGGTCACGTCGCTCGGTGAAACCTGCTCGGCCAGTAGACCCTTGGCCTCGACATGCTTGCCGAGGAAGCTGTCGGCGCCGATCGGCGAGCGTTCGTCGTGCAATTGCAGCTTCGTAATGGGGATCGGCTCCGCATCGGGCGTATAGTACCAGGTGATCACCATCAGCGGATGATCGAGTGTCAGGACAAGCGCGTTGAAGGTGTTGTCGGTCGCCGGATCGTCGCCGAAACTCGGTGGTCCCCAATGGCGCTCCCGGTGCAGCGGGCCATGGGCGCTGGCCGGCGTAAATTCATCCGCGATCAGCAGCACCGGGCAAGCCGCTTGCTCGCAGAACCGGCGCTGGCCGACGGAAAGGCGGCGGCGGCGAGCCAGCAGCCCGCCGCACAGATGATCGCGACGCGCGCGCTCACGGCGATGCCACCGTGACCGCATTGCTGGCTGCCAGCCCTTGTATCGCGTCATCGCCTGGATCACCGCGCCGAGCTAGTCCGGCGTGAGCGCATTAGTCGCGAAGGGCGGCTGACTTCGATCTCGAAGCCAGAACACCAGCCATTGCTTGCTGAAGCCACCAAGAGCGCAGGCGCTCATACTTATCCTCGCATCCAACCCGCACCGACCGCTAACCCCAAGCATTGGCCCTAGTGAGCGCCCTGATAGAGCTCCATGTCTGAAAATGACACCGAGCTGCCCAAAAAGCCGAGCGGAGCTGAGCCTGCTCTGCCCGGATATTTCGGACGTCAACCCGCTCGGCGAGGGCCAGGGCATCGTCGACATCAATGCCGAAATACCTCTCGGTGCTCTCGATATTGGTGTGACCCAGCAACAGCTGAACGGCGTGCAGATTTTCCTGTGCGGCGGTAGATCAGGGTTGCCTTGGTCCGTCGAAGAGAATGGGTGCTGAAGAAAGTCGGGTCCAGTCCGATCCTTGCAACCCATTCCGAGACCGGCCGCGCATATTTACGTGTGGTGATTTCACGAGCGCCTTCGCAAATGACGCGCGCCTCTGAGCTGTTTCCATAGCGCCACCTGCCGCTCAAGGACAAGGCCCCGTACAGCAATAGCTCGGCACCCAGCTTTGCTCCATCATGTCACTGGTGACCAGACCGTAATCGAAATCGAGCCCGTCGCGGATCACTTGATCCACGTCGAACAGCAACCGAGACTCAGGAATGTCACGGAAAAAAGCTCGGACGATCGGGACCATCAATAGCCGGGCATAAAGAATACCAACAGGTCCAAGGAAGTTGCGTCGCTGGCCAACATGCGCGACTTCATCAATTGCGATTTCGCGAAGCAGCGCACGGAGCCTTTCGCGCGCCTCGGGTTCATCGGCGAAGATATCGTCAAACGCTCTGTCGAGATGGCGATAGAAGACCGCACCCATCAGCTCGGTGACGAAGGCTGGCGCATCCAGCAAAAGTCCCGGTAGATAGGGAAGAAACCGATACACCCGCTGCATAATTGGACCTAGCGGTACCCATTCGACTCTGTCGAGTTGCATCGTGCGAAACATTTCGTGAAACAAGCGGATGTGACAGAACTCTTCTGCAAGATGATAACGGCTTATCTTGTCGGTCAGGTTTTCGGAATTTGCCAAACTTGGCGTTGCCTCCCACGCGGCAGTGATCCCGACCCACTCGTGGCGGGCAAATTTATAAATGCATGTCAGAAGCAGGGTCTTCCGATCTAGAGATTCCGGCGGATCACGCAGAGACACATAGTTTCGATAGAATGCGTCTGGGTCGGAGAGAGGTCGGCGTGATCGAATCGGCACGTTTTGCATCGCTCTTAGGCGCTCGCGCTTGGTCGCTAAATCTTTGTCGGCTTCGATCAACTCGCCAGACCGTCGCCGCGCAAACTCAAAGTAAGTGCGAAAATTTTCCTCTCGTTCGGCAGCCGTGCTGGGTGTGAAGATCGACCGATAGCTTGTCAATGGACGCCCCCATTCCCCAGGCGAAACCGCACTCGCCTGACTCTATGAGACTAGCAGCAATGGTGACTCGCTGTTAGATGAGTCGATTATTACTTCGAACGAAGCTACAAACCGACAGGAAACCGCGCAAATGCGTTGGCGGCGGAAGCGACGCAAGCAACTCGACGAACTAAGATCGAACCGGGGCGCTTCTCCACGCAACTCGATACGGCGCCGCGCCAGACGGTAGGACGACCGGAGGGCTGGCGCGTTTGCGAGCGGCGGGCCGTGCAACGCCAGAGACGTGAAGAGAATCCGACCCACGAGGCGATCCCGAAGCGACAAGCAGGGAAGCGCTCCACACGCGAAAAGGGACCCCGCGCAAGCTCGTCAAACCAAAGCAAGTTGAAGGCATCGTGAGAATGTCCGGAAATGGCACTTTTCGGAAGTGACCGGACTTCAGGTTTAAGTCCGTAATGCGCCATACAACGGACATTGGCGGGATCGCGGGCCTCATGGACCATCGCGGTACGCCAGTTCGCTCGTAAGCATCGGTTCGTCATGGAACTTCATCTACGTGGCGATCTACTGGAACAATCACCACACTGCACGCAGTCGCTCGCGTCGACGGGCTCATTCTTTGGGCCAATTCCCACCTGCTGTTGGCCATCCCGTTGGCGTTTTTGAGCCAGTGGATCGCAGTCGTGCTTTATCTTCTGGTGGCGCTCATGTGGCTCGTGCCAGACCGGCGCATCGAGCGGAGGATAGGCGAGAATTGATCGGGCACCGCGCCGTGCAGGCTGCCGTTCGGGCCAAGGATGGCGAGGTTGGCGGTCCCAGGCGCTCACTAATGCCCGGGAAGTGGCGAAATTTTCTCGCCGGGATTTTCGCTCCCGGGGCCAGGGCCCGAGGTGGCCCCCGCGCCTCCGGCACCCGCGCCTCCGGGAGCTGTAGTGGCAGTCCCCGAGCTGCCGCTTCCAGCGTCTGCGCTTCCCGTAGCTCCGGCCGAATCAGCGCCATCGTTTGTGCTCGCAGCTCTGGCGCTCCGCGCGCGGGCACCGCCTCCTGCTCCGCCGACTGCACCAGCTCCGCCTCCGCCTCCGCCACCACCTCCGCCGCCGCCACCGCCCATTGCCAGCGCCAGCGGCTCGGCGAGGAACAGCAGCGTGGCAGTCGCTGCGACAGTCGCCAACCATCTTGGTGTTGTGCGAGTCATCGGTCTTCTCCTCTCACCGACCTCGACGAGACAAACGTGCCGGGACCCGTATCCAGCAAGTCACGTTCGCGTTATGGCCGCGCGAAGGGGTGCGACGGGAATACGCGCTGCGGCGGTGCACGGGCGCCACGCACTTGGCCTGTCACCGATGGCATGGACCCTGGTGCCGCGTGCACGGCGATTGAGCAGTGGCGGGCGCAGATATCTTCCCGTCAACAAAATCGCGCTTGATCCGGACATCAGGTCCGGTTCGGGTCAGGGAGAACTCCGCCAAGTGCCGCCGAACGTCGGGTCAACCTATTGGAAGCGGACTTGTCGCCCAGGACTCTGTGCTTTTCAGTTTGATCAAGCAGACCTTGCGGCGCGCCACTAAGCTGCGTGCATCCGGATCACCTGAATCGAAGCTGGTTGAAGACCTTCATGCCATGCGGCGCCATCTTTTGCTCAAATGTCGTCATTGAGCCTTCATCGCTAGCTCGCAAGCATCAATTCGTAGTCACCTCGGCAACGAGCGGCTACAATGCGCCGAGTATGGACTGAGCAGGAGTGCCGCCGTGGAGATCGCGGCTTGGCTGCAACGGCTCGGCCTCCAGCAATACGAGGCGGCGTTCCGCGAGCACGCCGTCAACACCGCGGTTCTGTCGAGCTTGACAGCCGAGGACCTGAAGGAGCTTGGCGTCGCGGCTGTAGGACATCGCCGCAAGCTATTGGACGCTATTGCGGCGCTACCCGAGCGCTCACCGGCTGAGGGAGCAATACGCACGATCGGCAAGGTCGCCCCGCCAAGCTCGCCGGCGGTGCCGGCTGGCGAGCGCAGGCGGGTTACGGTGCTCTTCGCCGATCTTGCCGGCTTTAGGCGACTGGGCGCCGAGCACGATGCGGAAGAGGTGCACGCGCGGTTGAGCGCCGTCTTCGATGCGGCGGACAGGATACGTCGGAGGGAGATAGTGGGGAGGGAGATAGTGGCTTGAGGAAACATCGTCTCGCGCTCGGTGCGAAGCGGGTTCTCCTTTTCCTTTTAACGTTTTGGGCGCTGGTGATGGTCGTTCCGGACCTTAACCGCGTCGTGGCGCCACTCGGCTCCTTCGGCCTGTCGGCTGACAATGACGGCTACATCACCAACGTCGTCAGGCCATTCCGCGAGCCCGAGGCATCGCCCGCGTATCGAGCGGGAGTCCGCTCCGGCGACCGCCTGGACCTTACGCGAATGCGCTGCATTCCCTGGGGCACCCCGAGTTGCGCAACCGCGCAGGCCATCCTCGGCGGCCAGCGGTTCGTTTCGGTCGGCCGCCGTGCCGAGCTCGATCTCGCCGCGGCCGGAGAAGCGCGAGCGCGACGGGTTGAGCTCGTCGCCGATCCGCGCCCGGTGTCCATTGTGGTGCGTGCGACCTTGCTCCTCGATCAGCTCGCCGCAATTGCGGTGGTGCTCGCGGCCGGCTGGCTCGTGCTCATTCGGCGAGGCCCCATGACCTGGGGCTTCTTCCTCTATGTCCTGTGGTTCAATCCCGGCCGGTCCGACGCCTTCTACGCCTTGCTGCAACATTCCCCATTGGCGTTGCTGACGCAAAATCTCGCCGGCGTCCTCGCGGAGGGGGCGGGCTATGCGGGCTTCATGCTGTTCGCGCTGCGCGTGCCGCGGGACGAGATCTCGCCTGCCTGGCGTCCGCTCGAACGTGCCTTGCCGGCGATCGCCGTCCTCTTGGCCATGTTGCTCGGCGCAAGCTACGCTAATCTCCTCGGCTATCGCACGGAGTTCGTAACGCGTATCGGCGTCCTCTCCGGGCTGGTCGTCGTGGCCGCGGTCTTCGCGATTCTCCTCATGCGCCGCAAGGAGCTGCCTCCCAACGACTATCAACGCCTGCGCTGGGTCATCTATGGCTGCCTGATCGGCTTGCCCGCAATCATTCTCGCCGACTCTGCCGAATACACCTCGCTCCTCGCCAACCTGCTCGGAAGCGAAGGGCTTCAAGAGGAGGTCTGGGGACTCGTGCGGCTCGTCAACGGAGTGCTCTGCCTCTTGGTGTTCGAGGCCGTGCGGCGGCCGCGCGTTGTCACCATTTCGATCCCGCTGCGTCGCGTCACCATACTCGGCATCCTGCTCAGCGTGCCGGCACTCATGCTGCATGAGGGCATTGGCTATATCCGGCAGGGGGTTGACGAGCATCTTGCCCTTCCAGCCTGGACCTGGTTCCTGATCACGGCGGCGTTCGTCTTCGTCATCACGCGCCTGCACGAGATTGGCGTCCACTTCGTGGATCGGCATTTCAACCGCACAGTCGCAAGAGCGGGCGGTGAGATTGCGGTCGACATATTGACGGCGCGGCAGCCCTCGGAGGTCGAAGCCATCCTTGTCCGGCGCTCCCATGCCTCGCTCGACCTCGCCTCCGCTGCCCTCTTTCGCAATGAGGAGGGAACATTTCGCCGCTCGCTCGCCGAGGGTTGGGGCGAAGGACATGCCGAGACGCTCGACCCCGCCGATCCGATCCTCGCACCCATGAGCAGACGCAAGCCCTTCAGCCTCGATGGAGGTGATGGGCGGCGCCGCCATTTCCCATCCGGGCCGGCGCAGCCCATTTTCGCGGTTCCGATCGCCGATCGTTTTCGTTTCCATGCGCTCGCGCTCTACGGGGAGCATGCGAACGGCACAGATCTCACCCATGATGAGCGCGCGATGCTCGCGAAGATCGCTGATGAGGCAGTTGCCGTTCTTGCAAGGCTCGAAATGGATGCCCTGCGGCGCAGGCTGTTCGAGCTCGAGCGAGAGATCGAAAAGGCGAGGTCGACGTCGACGCCGGGTTAGCGCGGGCGGCGAACGAAGCTCCTCCGAATCACGCACCACCAGTCGACTCAGTTTATGGTGGGAAAGCCTTAGGTCTGTTGTTGGCACTTTCCGGAAGTGACCGGATTTCAGGCCTAAGTCCGTAATGCGCCACACAACGGACATTGGCGAGCGGCGTCAGTTAATGAGGACACGGCCTGGTTCGGATCACGCCAGGTCGAACAGCAGGAGCTCGCAATCCGTCTCGGCGGCGACCGTGATCGCTTCGCCTTCGATTGCCGCGCCGTCGCCCTCGCGCAGCTCCGTCTCGTTGAGCGCGGCGATGCCGCCGGCGATTTGCAGCCAGAGGCCGCGCCCGGCCGCCGGTGCGTAGCGGACGCTCTCGCCTGCGGCGAGCGAGCCGAGGAAGAGCCGCGCATCCTGATGCAGCGTGATCGCGCCCTCTTCGCCGCCGGGCGACGCTGCGAGGCGAAGGCGGCCGCGCCGTTCCGCCGCCGGAAAGGCTTTCTGCTCGTAGCTGGGCTTGAGTCCACTGCGCTCGGGCAGGATCCAGATCTGCAGGAAATGCACAGGCTCGGTCGGCGACGGGTTGAACTCGCTATGGACGATGCCGGTGCCGGCGCTCATGCGCTGCACCTCGCCGGGCCGGATCACCGCGCCGTTGCCGAGGCTG
>DATNDG010000105.1:0-33427 GCA_035553515.1 Allostellaceae bacterium
CGGCCTTGATCTTGCCGTAGACGGTGGCGACGGTGTGCGGCGTGTGGTCGCCGCGATCGAAGAAGAGCTGCGGATTCTGCCGCGCCGCGGCCGGCACCACATCGGCGGCGGGCTGCGCCGCATCGGCGGCGCGCGCACGCAGGAAGCGGATCGCGCCGGTGGCGCCCAGGAGGTGCGCCAGATGCAGCTCGGCCGGGCTCGCCTTGCGGTGAAACGCGTGCTGCAGCGCCTCGGCATTCTGCTTGGCGAGCTCGCCCGCCATGATGCCCGAGAGCCGCACATCCTTGCGCAGCTCCAGGATGCGCCGCTCGCTGGCGCGGTCGGTGACGGTGAGATGGCCGTCGGGATGATGCACGATCTGACGGGCAAGCTCGCCATAGCCGTATTTGGCGCCATGGTCGCGCATCATCTCGAGCCAGGTCTGCTGGGTGAACTGGAAGAGGCCGGAGGCGCTCGAGTGACGCTGGCGCGCATGGACGCTGCCGCGCAGCCCGCTCTCGACGCTGGCCTGCGCCACCAGGAAATCGAAATCGACGCCGGTGGCGGCGCTCGCCTGCTTGAGCGACGTGACGATCTCGGCCGATAGCGGCCGGCCCGCCACCATCATCCCCGCGAGCTGCTCCTCGGCCATCTCCGGACTCCTTAACCGGTCACAGGCGGCAGCGCGTTACGCCGACCATGCTGTCGCGGCTCACCAGCGGGGCGAGCCGCTCCTCGCTCCATCCCTCGGTGCCGGCGGGGCGCTCGGGCAGCACGAGGTAGCGCATATCGGCTGTCGAATCATGGACGCGCACCTCGACGTTGTCGGGAAGCTCGGTGCCGAATTCCCGCAGCACGGCGCGCGGCTCGCGTACGGCGCGGCTGCGATAGGCGCGGCTCTTGTACCAGTCCGGCGGCAGGCCCAGCAGCATGCGCGGATAGCAGGAGCAGAGCGTGCAGACGATGAGATTATGCAGCCCCGGCCGGTTCTCGACGACGAGGAGATGGGTCGTAGCCATGTCGATGCCGAGCTCGCGCACCGCGGCCGTGCCGTCGGCGAGGAGTCGCGCCTTGTAGGCGGGATCGGACCAGGCGCGCGCCACGACGCGGGCGCCTTGCGCGGGCGTGCGCGCATCCATCGCCTCGACCGCGGCGCGGACATCGTCGGCGCCGAAGATCCCCTTGCCGATCAGCAGCTCGCGCAGCGCGATCTCCATGACCTGGTAATAGCTCAACCCGTCCGCCGCATCGGGCTCGGTCGGATGCGAATGGGCGTGGTCGTGATGGTCGTGGTGCTCGCTCATGCTGTCCTCACCCGGCCGGCTCCAGCCAATGCTGATAGATCTCGACCTCGATCGTGTCCTGAGCCGCGCCGGCATAGTCGGGCCAGAGCTCGCGCTGGCGGAAGCGGACGCGGTAGAGCGGCTGCGCCGGCAGGCCCGGGCGGCTGTAGGCGAGCTCCTCCGGATTGGGGAAGGCGCCGCACAGCCGCTCGATCTCGCCGGTGCTGCCGCGGATGTACCAGGGCGCGCGGATATGACCGGGCGGATCGGCGCGACGCACGCGCACGCGGGCACCCGGCTGAAAGCGCGGCGCCGCGCTCACGCGCCGCCCTCGCGCGCCTCGATCTCGCTCATCTTGCGGCCGAGCTCGTCGGTCGTCACCAGGCCGCGCTGCAGCAGGGTGTTGGCGATGGCGGAAATCCAGCGCTCGTAATAGCTCATCCGGTCATAGGCGTCGGGCGGCAGCGCCTCGATGTTGCGCCGGAGCTCGTCGACGCGCAGCAAGCCGCGCGCCGAGAGCAGCACCATCAGCGCATCGACGCGCTTTTCCCAGAGCGCGTAATCATGCTCCTTGCGCTCGACCGGTCCCGCCGGCGATCCGCCTATGTCGTGGTGCTGGCGCAAGCGCTCATTCCCTTCGCCGCCAGTATCCCTCTCCGCCGCCGCGCCAGGCAAGAGGCGCCGCGTCGCGGCCGATCCGGCCGATGCCGCGGAACATTAACCGGACCTTCAGCGGTTTCTTCTATGCCTTTGCCGCATGCGCCCGGAAAAGGCCAAGAAGCTGCGGCAGTTCCTGCGGAGGCTTACCCAGCGCCAGGCGACGGCGGTGGCGCGCGGCATCGAGACGGAGCGGGCGCTCGGCCAGAAGGCGCTGCCGAGCGATCAGATCCTGGAGGCGCTCCGGCCGCAGCTCCGCCTTGCCAATGCCAAGCGGGTGCCGACGCTGCACCGGCTCGCCTGCGCCGCGCTCGAAGATTTCCTCACCGACCGCAACGACGACCCGCGGCCACCCGGCGTCATCGCCCGCGCCGCGCTCGATCCCTGGTGGGCGGCGCTCCACCGCGTCGCCGCGGCGGAACTCACCGACTTCGAAGCTGAACTCAAGGAGCTCGTGACGCGCGACGACGACGCGGGGATGCAGCTCCTCGGCGACACGGTGGCGCGCGCCGCGCGCGGCTGGACCGAGAGCATCCTGGTGCAGCTCGCCGCGCGCAAGGGCGACCCGGCGCTCAAGAAGCTGTTCCCCGATCCGCTGCTCAGGGTCGATCTGCGCGAGATCGCCCGCGTGCTGCCGCTGGGCGGCGCGGTGAAGCTCGGCATCGACGCGGTGATCCGCGTCGCCAGCCAGAACGGCGAAGCGCAAGGCAGAAGGATCAGCGATCTCGGCCCGGCAACGCTCGGCGAGGCCAAGCACCAGTACCAGCGTCTGAGCGACGCCTTCGGCCTCGACGCCAGCTATTTCGCGCTCGGCCTCCTCAACAAACTCGAGCGCGCCTGGGCGATCCTGCGGCTCGGCCGCGCGCTCTCCTGGAAACCCAATGACGCGCTCGTGCGCGATACCGAGTTCGGCATCATCGGCGAGCGGCTGATCGCCGATCTGCAGCGCCAGGCGCGCGAGATCGTCGCTGCCGCCGGCACGCCCGGCGTGATCGAAGAGCTGCCGGCGCTGCAGGCGCGGCTCGGCGCCTATATCGAGGACGCCGAAGGCCTGCTCGGCGAGTTCGGCTTCCGCCGCGACAGCCCCTGGGGCGAGGCGATCCTGACGACGCGCGCGCAAGTGGCGCGCGCGGTCGCCGACGGTCTCGCGCCGCGCATCGGCGAGGCGGCGCTGGAGGTGCTGCCGCAGATGCAGCGCGCCGGTGCCCGGCGTCTGGTGCAGGTGCCCGACCTCGCAAGGCTGCCGGACTCGCGCGTCACGCTGCGCGCCGAGAGCGGTGCGTATTTCCTGCGCTTCCTGCTGCAGCGCGGCGCGCGCCATGGGCTGGGCGTCGCCGCGCGCAGCATCATCGAGCGCCTCGGCGAGGAGATGGACCGCCGCGCGAGCCAGCTGCTCGACGAGCTGCGCGCCGCGCCGGAGAACGCGGTCATCCCGGCGCAACTCGGCGCGGCGCAGCGCGTGCTGGATGCGCTCTTCGAGGACGGGCGGGGTGAGCTGCTGGGGCGGCGGCTGCGCAACGCGCAGGCGGCCGCCCGGCAAGGCGGAAGCGATGTCTACGGGCTCTTGAGCTGAGCGCGTAACGCGCCCGACTACTTCAGGAACACCCGCTCGATCTTATTGCCCGCCTGATCGAGCTCTTCGGTCGGCCTGATCTCGAGCGCGGCGACGAAGCGGGCGGCGCGTTCGCGCACGTCCTCACCGCGCGCGGCGCGCTGCAGCAGCCGCACCGCTTCCACCAGCAGCCCGCGCTCGATCGCGGTCATGGTCAGGACCAAGGCTCGCTCCCTCCTCGCCTTTCGCTTATGCCATGAGCGCGCGGCTGGCGTCGAGAGCTTCGCTGCCGCCGGGGGCTTGGCGCTGCTCCGGGTTTCGGGCTTTCAGGCGGATGACGAAAGAGATGGAACGGAGGTCGTGCGTCCTTCGACTGCTCGCTTCGCTCGCGCTCAGGATGAGGCAAATTTCTTTGTGCCCCGAAGAACTTGCCTCATCCTGAGCTTGGGAGGGCGCTGGGTTCTCTCCTGGCGGAACCTGCGCTAAGCCAGCAAGACGAGAGCAAAGGGAGGGCGGGCGATGGAGATCGGCTTCTGCGGGACCGGGCGGATGGGGGCGGCGATGGTGCTGCGGCTCCTCGATCAAGGGCACCGCCTCAGCGTGTGGAACCGCACCGAGAGCAAGGCGAAGCCGCTCATCGAGCGCGGCGCGGCCTGGGCGAAATCCCCGGCGGCGCTCGCCCAATCGCACGATCTCGTCATCACCATCCTCACCGATACGCGCGCGGTCGAAAGCGTCTATGCCGGGCCCGAGGGGCTGCTCGCCGGCAGCGTCACGGGCAAGCTCTTCATCGAGATGAGTACGGTGCCGCCGGCGACCGCGCGCGCCATCGCCGAGCGGGTGCGCGCCAAGGGAGCCGGGCTCGTCGATTGCCCGGTCGGCGGCACCATAGGCCCGGCGCGCGACGGCAAGCTCCTCGGCCTTGCCGGCGGCGATGCCGCTGATTTCGCCCGCGCCAGGCCGGTGCTGGAGCAGCTCTGCCGGCGCGTCGATCATCTCGGCGCCAACGGCAATGGCGCGGCGATGAAGCTCGCCATCAACCTGCCGCTGGCGGTCTATTGGGAGGCGCTGCGCGAGGCGATGTCGCTCATCCGCGGAACCGGCATCGACCCCGCCAAGGCGCTGGAGATCATGGGCGAGAGCTCGGGCGGCGCCAACGCGCTGAAGAGCCGCGCCGGCAAGATCGTCACCGCGCTGGCGGGCGGCAGCCCCGATGTCGGATTCGACATCGATGGCATCCGCAAGGATCTGCGCACCATGGTCGAGGTGGCGAAGGGGGCCGGGCTCGAACTGCCGGTGGCGGCGACCGCGCTCAGAAGCTACGACGCGGCGGCGGAAACCGGCTGGGGCGGGCGCGACGGCTCCTCGCTCGTCGCCTGGCATGCCGGGCGGAAAGTCTGAGCGCGGCAGCTTTGCTCGACGTCCAAGGGTATCCGGCATTATTTTACAATTCACAGTATTGGGCAAGACTAACGCGGAGGTTGAGGTTAAAATTTGTGCAGGAATTTACCGTTTCAAAATGCCAGCCCCGCACAATCGCTGCCGAGGACAATCATCGCGGGACTTGTACAATGAAACGGAGCATCGTCTGGCAGATCCTGGTGCCGATTCCGCTGGTCTGCGGCGTCGCCATCGGCGCCGCCGCGCTGCTGGTACCGCCGCTCATCGCCCATGATGCGGTCAACAATGCCGTCGACCAGGCACGCCAGACGGTGGACGAGTTCAAGACCTTGCGCAGCTACTACACCCGCGACATCGTCGCCAAGGTGGAGGCAGCGCATACGATGAAGATCGGCTTCGATCACGCCGGCAAGGCCGACACCCTGCCGCTGCCGGCGACGATGATCCAGGATCTGAGCGCGCTGATGCAGAAGCAGGGCATCGGCTTCAAGCTCTACAGCCCCTATCCCTTCCCCAACCGCGCCGACCGCCGGCTCGACGCCTTCGGCAACGCCGCCTGGGATTATCTCTCGCAGCATCCCGACGCCGTCTTCCATCGCCGCGAAACGCTCGGCGGCAAGGACGTGGTCCGCGTCGCCGTTGCCGACCGGATGGTCGATCAGACCTGCGTCAACTGCCACAACACCTTCCCGGGCTCGCCCAAGACCGATTGGAAGCTCGGCGATGTCCGCGGCGTGCTCGAGGTCGACAGCGATCTCGGCCCGGCGCTGACGCGCGGCACGTCGCTGACGCATATGATCCTGCTGGGCGCGCTCATCGCCGCCGGCGCGCTGGCGGTGGCGGCGGCGCTGCTCGCCCGCCGCATCAGCAATCCGATCACCGCGATGACCGGGGCGATGCAGCGCCTCGCGGAAGGCGACAACGCGATCGAGATTCCAGCGCTCCACCGCCAGGACGAGATCGGCACCATGGCCGCGGCCGTCGTCGTCTTCAAGGAGAATGCCGAGAAGGCCCGCACGCTCGAAGCCGAGCGCATCGAGGAGGAAGCCCGCAAGGCAGTGCGTCAGACACGGATCGAGCAGCACATCGCCGCCTTCGAGGGCAAGGTGGGCGAGGTGCTCGGCGCGCTGACCGCCGCCTCGAGCGAGATGCAGGCGGCGGCCGAAAGCATGGCGGAAACCGCCGGGCAGACGAGCCAGCAGGCGTCCACCGTCTCGGCCGCCTCCGAGCAGGCGGCGGCGAGCGTCTCGACGGTGGCGGCCGCGACCGAGGAGATGGCCTCCTCGATCAGCGAGATCGGCCGGCAGATCACGCATTCGAGCGAGATCTCCCGGCAGGCGGTGAAAGAGGCCGCGCATACCGGTGCGACGATGCAGGAAGTCGACAGCGCCGCGCAGAAGATCGGCGAGGTGGTACGGCTCATCAGCGACGTCGCCTCGCAAACCAATCTGCTGGCGCTCAATGCCACGATCGAAGCGGCGCGGGCCGGCGCGGCCGGCAAGGGCTTCGCCGTGGTGGCGAGCGAGGTGAAGGCGCTCGCCGCGCAGACAGCCAAGGCGACCGAGGAGATCGGCACGCAGATCGCGGCGCTGCAAAGCGTCTCCACCGGCGCCGTGCAGGCGATGAGTCGCATCGACCGCACCATCGGCCAGATCAACGAGATCGCGGGCTCCATCGCGGCCGCCATCGAAGAGCAGAGCGCCACGACACAGGACATCACGCGCAACACGCAGGAGGCGGCGCGCGGGGCCGGCGAGGTGACGCGCAACATCGCGGGCGTCGACCAAGGGGCGAGCGCCACCGGCGCGGCGGCGAGCCAGGTCGTACAAACCGCCGGCGAACTGGCCGAGGAGGCGCACCGCCTGCGCGGCGAGATCGACGCCTTCCTCGCCAATATCCGCGCTGCGTGAGCCATGAAGGAACGCCACCCATGACACTCGGCCTCGAGCCCGTCTTCCGCCTCAGCGTGACGGTGGCGGCGGCGCTCGAGCTGGGCGAGACGCATGCGGGGCGGCGGCGCATCATTGCGATCACCGGCGGCACGGTTTCGGGCCCACGGCTCAAGGGGCGCGTGCTGCCGGGCGGCGCCGACTGGCAGATCGTGCGCAGCGATGGCTGCGCCGAGCTCGAGGCGCGCTACACGCTCGAAGCCCACGACGGCGCGCTCATCTCGGTCACCAATCGTGGGCTGCGCCACGGGCCGCCCGACATCGTCGCCAAGCTCATCGCCGGCGAGACGGTCGATCCGTCGACCTATTATTTTCGCTGCACGCCGGTATTCGAGACCTCGGCGCCGGCGCATCTCTGGCTCACGCGCACCGTCTTCACCGCGAGCGGCGAGCGCCATCCCGACCGGGTCGAGATCGCCGTCTACGCGGTGCGCTGATCCACGAGCCCGCTAGAATCCTGAGCGCTCGATCGTATCCCGTCTCGCTGGAACCCAGGCGGTCTTGCGTCCCTCTCCGCGCGAAGCGGGGAGAGAGAGGCTATTCATCGCGACACAGTGCTCTGGCGCCGGCGCGCGCGGCGCGTTCCCTCGAAGAGGAGCCAGAGGACGAGCAGCGCCGCCGCCGCGGCGATCCACGCCCAGCGCGGCGCCTCGAGCATGGCGCTGCCGAGCAGCACCATGATCACGCTGAGCGGCAGGATGCCGAGCGCCGTCGTCCACAGGAAGCGCCACCAGCCGACGCCCGCAAGCCCCGCCGCGTAGTTGACGAGGTTGAAGGAGATGAACGGCACGAGGCGCACATAGAGGAGCGTGCCGGCGCCGGGCGAGAGCCGCGCCAGCCGCGCGAAGCGCTCCTCGGAGAGGACCAGGCGCACGAAGCCCCGGCCGAGCCCGCGCGCCAGCGCGAAGGAGAGCAATGCGCCGAGCATGGCGCCGCTCCAGGTGAGCGCGATGCCGGCAAGCGGCCCAAACAGCATGCCGTTGGCGAGCGGGATGATCTCGGCCGGCAGCGGCAGGAAGGAGTGCAGCACCATGAGCGCTACCGAGGCGAGCGGCCCCCAGGCGCCCCAGCTCTCGACGATGCGTTCGACCGCGCGCTGGTCGAGCGCCGCGAAATCGATGCCGGCAAGCTTCAGCGCATACCAGAGACACGCGGCAAGCGCCGCCAGCAGCACCGCTGCCGCGGCGATGCCGGCAACCTCGCCGCGCCATGCACTCGCCATGACCTCCCCCGCTTTCCGCCGCGGAGTTTAGAGCAAGCGGATGGCCGCAGGGCAGATGGTGCGTTCTTCGACAGGCTCAGAATGAGGAGGGTTCTTGGTGGCCCGGTCAAGGGCCCTTCCCGATCTTCCTCATCCTGAGCCTGTCGAAGGGCGCTTGCTGGACCTGCAGCGCCGCGCTCAGGCGGGCGAGAGCGTCTCGCTCTCGGCGGGGGCGGCGACCGCTTCGGCGGAGGCAGGTTCGCTTTCCGCTGCGGCGGGTTCGCCGTCGGACGGCGGCGCGGAGTCGCGTTTCGGCTGGCGGTCGAAGCTCACCAGCGACGGCGACTTGCCGATGATCTCCTCGAGGATCATGCGCGCCGTGTCGAGATCGTCGAGCAGGCCTTTCGGCAGATCCTCGGGCTTTCCCTTCTCGAGCGTGGCGCGCGCCTGGGTCAGCGAGTCGATCTCGTGGATGAAGGTCTCGCGTGCGCCGATCGGCAGCCAGGGATTGGCGGAGAGCGCGAAGCAGAATTTGAGGCAGGCCTTGACGGTGAGGATCAGGATCTCCTGCTCCTCGCGATCGACCGCGCGGGCGAGGATGTCGGCTTGGCGCGAGCGCAGCTCGTGCAGTTGCTGGCAGCGGCCGCGGATCACGGCGACCAGCGCCGCATGCTCGTTGATCTTGGCGCGGAAGGTCCAGTAGGGGCCGAAGGAATGCTGCTGGATGGCGAGGTAGGCGTGCTCGGCCAAAGCCGCCGCTTCGGCCCATAGCCGCTTCAGCGCCTCGACCAGATCGGCCATCGAGGCCGGCACCGATTTGCGCAGGCTCTCCCGCCAGCGGAAGCTTGCGGCGCGCTCGCTCGTCGCCATCGCTCTGACCTCCAGAGCGATCATCGCCCGGCAATGCTTGCCAAGCCCGTAAAATTGCCTGCAATTTTAGCGATCGGCGGCGCCGCTCAGCGGGCCAGGTACTCGGCCATTTCCCGCGACAGGCTCGGATATTGGCGCAGCAGCTCAATGACCGCCTCGTCGCCCTCCTCGGGCGTCGGCAGCTCGGAGTCGCTCGCGGCAAACGGGGGAAGGTGGTCGGCCGGGCCGGGCATCGCCTGCCAGATTTCAATGGAATGCGTCACAACCGGTTCCCCACCACATGATCTGGGGTAGAACTTAGCCGACGCTGGTTAACCGAAGGTTAGCGCCTCGCTTGCCGCCGGAGGGCGGCGCTGTGTAGGCTTCGCGGCGGGATGAAAGCCGCCGAATTCGACTACGCCGCCGCCGCGAGCGTCGAGGAAGCCTGCCGTCTGCTGGCCGGCGCCCAGGGCGACGGCAAGATCATCGCCGGCGGCCAGACGCTGGTGCCGCTGATGGCGATGCGGCTGGCGCGGCCGGCGCTGCTTGTCGACATCAACGGCATCGCCGATCTTCGCCGCATCGCGCGCGAGGGCGAGCATCTGGTACTCGGCGCCGGCACGCGCCAAGCCGATGCGCTCGCCGATCCCCTGCTGCGCCGCGAGCTGCCGCTCATGGCGAAGGCGCTCCGCTTCGTCGGCCACGGCCAGACGCGCAACCGCGGCACCATCGGCGGCAGCCTCGCCAATGCCGATCCCTCGGCCGAGATCTGTCTTGCCGCCGCGGTGCTCGGCGCCGAGCTGGTGGCGCGCTCGACCGACGGCGAGCGGCGCTTTGCCGCGCGCGATTTCTTCCTCGGCGCGATGACGACGGCGCTCGATCACAAGGATTGCCTTGTCGCCGCGCGCATCCCGCTGTGGCGCGACGCCGGCCGGCTCGGCACCGGCTTCCAGGAAGTCAGCATCCGCCGCAGCGATTTCGCGCTCCTCGCCGCGGCGGCGCAGCTCGCGCTGGACGCCAACGGCATCTGCCGGCGCGCGGCGCTTGGTATCGGTGGCGCGGCGGCGACGCCGCTGGCGCTCGAGAGCGCCGCGGCGCGGTTGACAGGCACGCGGCTCGAGGCTTCCGACATCGCCGCTTCGGTGGCGCTCGCCGATGCCGAGATCGAGCCAATCTCCGATCTCCACGCCTCGGCCGAGTATCGCCAGCGCGTTGCCGGCGCTCTCATCGCCCGCGCGATATCCGAAGCGCGCGCCGACGCCGAAGGGCGCGGCTGAGCCGATGTCGGAGCACGCGATCCGCCTCACCGTCAATGGCCGCGCCGTCGAGGCGCGCGTCCCGGCGCGCATGACGCTGGTCGATTTTCTGCGCGACCAGCTGCGCCTCACCGGCACGCATGCCGGTTGCGAGCATGGCGTCTGCGGCGCCTGCTCGGTGCTGCTCGACGGCAGGCCGGTGCGCTCCTGCCTCCTCTTCGCGGTGCAGGCGGCGGGCGCCGAGATCGTCACCGTCGAGGGGCTCGGGCCCGAGCCCGGCGCCATCGGCGTGCTGCAGGACGCCTTCTGCGAGGCGCATGGGCTGCAATGCGGCTTCTGCACGCCGGGCATGCTGATTGCCGCCGAGGCGCTGCTGCGCGAGCGGCCGCTGCCTTCCGATGAAGAGATCCGCGAGGCGATCTCGGGCAATCTCTGCCGCTGCACCGGCTACAAGCAGATCGTCGAGGCGATCCGGCTCGCGGCCGAGCGCCGCGCCGCCTCCAACATCGCCGGAGCGCCCCATGCCGGCTGAGGCGTTGCCCTCCTTTCGCTATATCGGACGCAAGCGTCGCCCCAGGGAGGATCGCCGCTTCGTCGCCGGCGCCGGGCGCTATGTCGCCGATCTCGATCTCCCCGGCATGCTGCATGTGGCGCTGGTGGCGAGCCCTTATCCGGCCGCGCGCATCGAGGCGATCGATGCGCGCCACGCGCTGGCGCTTCCCGGCGTGCACGCGGTGCTGACCGGCGACGAGCTGGCGCGGGCGACCGATCCGCTGCTCACCGGTCTCGACATCCCCGAAGTGCGGCGCTTCCCACTGGCGGTCGGCCGCGCGCGCTATGTCGGCGAATGGGTGGCGGCGGTGGTCGCCGAGACGCGCGCCCTCGCCGAGGACGCGGCAGAACTCGTCGAGGTCGAGTACCGGCCGCTGCCCTTCGTCATCGATCCCGAGGCGGCGCTGGCGGCGGGTTCGCCGCCGGTCCATCCCGAGCACGGCTCGAACCTGCTCTATCGCCGCAAATTCACCTGGGGGCCGGTCGAACAGGATTTCGCCGCGACGGGGCAGCGTCTCGCCTTCCGCGCGCGCTGGCATCGCAACGCCACGGTGCCGATCGAGACCTTCGGCGTGGTGGCGCGCTGGGACCCCGCGGCGCAGCTCCTCGATGTCTGGGCCTCGATCCAGATGCCGAAATATCCGGACCAGCTCGCCCGCGCGCTGCGGCTTCCCGGCAATGCCGTGCGCGTCCATTTCGACACCGATGTCGGCGGCAGCTACGGCGTGAAGCGCGGCATCAAGCACAGCGTGCTGGCGGGTTATCTGGCGCGGAAACTGGGCGCGCCGATCCGCCTCATCGAGGATCGGCTGGAGAACATGCGCGGCGGCGATGCGCATGGGCCCGACCGCATCTTCGATGTCGAGGTCGCCTTCGGCACGGACGGCATCATCCGCTCGCTGCGGCTGCGCGCGCTCGACGATGCCGGCGCCTATGCCGGGCGCGCGCCGCTGCAGCTCGGCAAGCCCGTCGGCGCCATCGTCGGCCCCTATCGCATCGGCAGCGTCGAATACGAGGCGATCAGCGTCACCACCAACAAGACGGCGCAGGAGGCGGTGCGCGGCTTCGGCCAGTCGCCGACCAATTTCGCGCTGGAGACGATGATGGACCGGGTGGCGCGCCGGCTCGGCATCGACCGGATCGAGCTGCGTCGGCGCAACCTGATCCGCGCCGAGGAATTCCCCTATACGATCCCGAGCGGCAGCACCTATGACAGCGGTGATTATCACACGGTGCTGGAGAAGGCGCTCGCCGCCGCGGGCTACGAGGCGCTCCTGGCAAAGCGCGATGAAGCGCGGCGCGCCGGGCGGCTGGCCGGGATCGGCATCGGCTGCTGCCTCGAGCCGAGCGGCGGGAATTCGGCCTTCGAGCCGCTCTTCAATCCGAAGAACGAGACCACGACCTGGATGGAATCCTGCACGATCAAGGTCGATCTCTCCGGCACGATCACCGCGGCGATGGGCACATCCTCCTCGGGCCAGGGGCACGAGACGCTGGTGGCGACGGTGGTGGGCGAGGTGCTGGAGCGCGATCCCGACACCATCCGCGTCATCCATGCGGATTCGCTGGGCGCGCTACCGAGCAACAGCCCGGTCGGCAGCCGCATGGCGATCATGCTGGGCGGCGCCGCGGCCGGCGCCGCGAAGAAGCTGAAGGCCGCACTCGTCGCGATCGCCGCGCATAATCTCGGCGCCCCCGAGGCGGAACTCCTTTATCGCGACGGCACGGTGGCGCGGCGCGACGATCAGAGCGCCGCGCTCTCCTGGGCGCAGCTCGTCGAGATCGCCCATCGCAAATTCCACAAGCTGCCGCCCGGCATGACGCCGGGGCTGCAGGCGATCCATGTCTGGGAAGTGCCGACCGGCGGCGCTTTGCCGACGCCCGACGGTCGCGTGCAGATGTATCCCTGCTACGCCTTCGAAGCGCATGTCGTCTATGCCGAGATCGACCGCATCACCGGCCAGGTGACGCTCGGCCCCTACGCCATCGGCCATGATTGCGGCACGATGATCAATCCCGACATCGTCCACGGCATGACCTATGGCGGTGCCGCGCATGGCATCGGCGCCGCGCTCTATGAGCGCTTCCGCTACGACGCCCAAGGCCAGTTGGTGAGCGGCTCCTTCATGGACTATCTCATGCCTTCCGCGCATGAGGTGCCGGATATCGTCATCGCCGATCACTGCACGCCGTCGCCCTTGACCGAGTTCGGCCAGAAGGGCTCCGGGGAGGCCGGATATCTGGGCGCGCCGGCGGCGGTGGCGAGCGCGGTCAACGATGCGCTGGCGCCACTCGAACTCGCGATCGCCGAGTTGCCGATGTCGATCGCGGCGCTAGGCGAGTTGCTGGCCAAGGCGGACACTGGAAAGCGCCAAAACCGATAGAGGGGAGTAGCGCATCCGATCGGATATGCTGCGCGCGTCGGGCGGCGCCGCCGCCGAGGAGGAGCAATGATCGTCGATTGCCATGCCCATTTCGTGCCGCCGGCACTGCTCGAGACGCTGCGCGCCGAGCGCCGGCTCTTCCCTTCGGTTGCGGTCCATGCCGATGCCGGTGCGACACGCATGGCCTTTGCCGATCAGGCGCCGACCCGGCCGGTCTCGCCCAAGCTCTCCGATATCGGCCAGCGCCGCACCTGGCTCGGCAGCCAGAAGATCGACCGCCAGGTGGTCGGCGGCTGGCTCGACATGTTCGGCTATGAGCTGCCGCCCGAAGAGGGCGCCGATTGGTGCCGCTTCATGAACGAGCACATGCTGAAGGGCGCTGCGGCGCTGCCGGAATTGGCGCCGCTCGCCACCGTGCCGCTGCAGAGCGGCGCGCTGGCGGCGCGCATCCTCGAGGAGGCGCTCGATCAGGGCTTCCACGGCGCGATGATAGGCACGCAGCCCAGGGGTGTCGGCGGCGGGCTCGACGATGCCGATCTCGATCCCTTCTGGCAGGTGGCTTCGGCGCGTCAGGCGACCATCTTCCTGCATCCGATGTTCGCCTGCGGCGACGACCGGCTCGCCGACTACGATCTCGTCAACGCGGTGGGCAGGCTCACCGACACGACGACCGCGCTGGCGCGCCTGCTCTTCTCGGGCCATCTGCAGCGCTATCCCGGCATCAAGCTCATCGTCTCGCATGGCGGCGCGGCGCTGCCTTATGCGCTCGGCCGCCTGAAGCGCAACCACGCGATCCATCCCGGCAAATACGCCGATCCCGTCGAAGGCTTCCGCCGGCTCTACTTCGACACTGTGCTGTTCGAGGCGCAAGCGCTGCGCTTCCTGGCCCAGACGGCGGGCGCGGAGAAGCTGCTGCTCGGCTCCGACCATCCCTTCCCGATCGGCGACAGCGAGCCGCTGCGCGTCGTCGAGGAGGCCGGATTCGCCGAGGCGGAGCGCCGCGCCATTCTCGGCGAGACGGCGGCGCGGCTGTTCAGCCTCTAAGAGGGGTTGTGCTAGCCGGCGCGAGCGCGGCGCCGCGGCCGGATGAAGCCGCGCTCGGCTTCGATCGCCGCCAGTGCCGGGAGCGTCGCGAGCTCGAGCGCGATCGGCCGGTGATCCGAGGGACCTCGGTCGAGCGCCCGCGCCTCGGCGCAATAGAGCCCGCGCACCAGACAGCGGTCGAGCCGGAAGGGCAGCACATTGCGCGCCCGATGCGTCGGCTCGCGCGGGCCGACATCGCGGAAGCCCGGCAGCACCGTCGGGCCGATGGCGTTGTAGTCGCCGATGACCGCCGCCGGCCCGTCCAGCGCCCGGATCAGGCGCAGGAGCTGCCAGCGATTGAGCAGCTGCCCATGCGAGAGATGCACATTGGCGACCGTCGCCTCGCCGAGCCGGATGATCTGCGCGATGCGCGGCGGTACCCGCCCCGGCATCCGCGATACCGGCAGCGGCAAGGTCTCCGGCGGCAGCAGCTCATGCGGGCTCCAGCAGGCCAGGCCATGAATCCGGCCCGGCAGCGGCTCCCGATAGAAATGGCCGCCGAGGAGAGCGGGCAGCCGCTCCATCTCGGCAGTCGCCTCCTGCATCAGCAGGAGATCCGGCTGCTCGCGCCGCACCAAAGCGGCCACGTCCTCGACTGCGGCACCGGTGAGCCGCAGCAGGTTCCAGCTAACGATCTTCAACCCAATGTTCCTTCGAAGCCCTTCCGACGCCCGCCTGTCTCGCGGCGCGAGGGAAACCAAATGGCCCTTCCTCTCGACCATACGCATCCAAAGCTTGAGCCCGGCAACATCCGGTCGCCTGATACGATGGTGAGCGGAATAGGTTTTCGCAAGAGGCGTGGTGACGCGGCACGCATGGACGGCCCCCTCAGAGGTAGGGCAGCAGCAGCCGCGCCGCGGCGTCACGCAGGCGGAAGAGCGGGTGGCGCGCCGCGAGATCGGCGGGCGACAGCACGCGCCCACGGGCGATCTTCTCGTCGATGAGCCGGTCGATCGTCTCAACCATGGCGCTGTCGTAGCATTCGAGCGTGAACTCGAAGTTAAGACGCAGGCTGCGCGCGTCCCAGTTGGCGCTGCCAAGCATGCACCAGGCGCCATCGACGGTGGCGAGCTTCGAATGGTCGAACGGTGCGCCGGTGAGGTGGATGGTCATGCCGGGCACCGCGAAAAAGGCGAGATGCGCGCGCATGGCCCAGTCGAGCGGGCGATGGTCCGAGCGCTCCGGCAGGACGATCTCGACCGCGACGCCGCGCAAGGCGGCCAGCACGATCGCCGCCATCAGCGGCAGCTCCGGCAGGAAATAGGGCGTGACGATGCGCAGCCGCCGCTTGGCCACTGTCACCGCCGTGGCCAGCAGCGAAGCGAGCTTGCCGAGATCCTCGTCCGGTCCGGAGCCCACGCCGCGCGCCCAGACCCGGCCGGCGGGCGCGATCGCCGGCCACCAGGCCTCGCCCGCCAGCACCTCGCCGGTGGTGAAGGACCAATCCTCCGCGAAGGTCAGCATGAGCAGCGCCACCGCTGGTCCGTCGATGCGGAACTGCACATCCTCGACCGGCCGCGGCGGGCGCAGGCGGCGCAGATTCTCGGCGCCGAGATTGAGCCCGCCGGTGAAGCCGATCCGCCCATCGACGACGAGCAGCTTCTTATGGTTGCGCATGTTGAGGAAGGGCATTCGCCAGGGCAGCCAGTGATGCATGAAGCGTGCGAACTTGATCCCGCGGCGGCCAAGTGCGCGCGCCGCCGAGGAGAAGAGATAGCCGCTGCCGATGCCGTCGATGAGCACGCGGATCTCGACGCCGCGCGCCTGCGCCGCGGCGAGCGCGTCGATGAAGGCGGCACCGACGCGATCGGCGCGAAAGATGTAGGAAGCGAGCGCGACGCTGCGCTCCGCCCGGCGGATCGCCTCGAGCATGGCGGGATAGGCCTCGTCGCCGCTGCGGTAGAGGGCGAAGCCATTGCCGGGCAGCAGCGGCCGCCCGGTCAGGCGATCGCCGACGCCGGCGATGGCGGCAATGTGCTCGGGCAGATCCGGCAGCGGCGCGCCCATCGCCGGCCGCTCATAAGGCGCAGTGCGGGCGGTGAGGCGCGAGGCACGGCGGCTTACCCGGTTGATGCCGAAGAGGCAGTAGAGCACCGGGCCGACGAAGGGTGAGAGCCAGGCGAGGCCGATCCAGCCGATGGCGGCGCGGACATCGCGCTTGGTGAGGAGCGCGTGACCGGTGACCCAGATCGCGGCCAGCGCATCGGCGAGCGCGAAGAGATCGCGGGCGGAAGCGGAGGAGAACGGAGGCGGGAGCGGGATCATGGCAGCGGCCCGGCACGCTCTATACCGCATCCGCCCTTTGGCGTTAGCCTTTGGTGCGGTGATGCGAGCGGCAGGAGGGCGCGATGGCGGAGCGCATGCTTCCCCGGGTGATCGGCAGCGCGGCCGAGCCGCGCGACATCCCACTCATTGCCCAGGCGCTCGCGGCGGAAGGGCTGCCGCTGGCCGACCTGCCCGGCCATAGCGAATTTTTTGTCTTCCGCGAGCCCGCGGGCGGGCTCATCGGCTTCGCCGCGCTGGAGCCCTACGGCAATGCCGCGCTGCTCCGCTCGCTGGTCGTGCTGCCGCCGGCGCGGGCGCGGGCGCAAGGCTCGGCAATCGTCGCCTGGATGATCGAGGAGGCGCAGCGGCGCGGCATCGACGCGCTCTATCTGCTGACCACCAGCGCCGCTCCGTTCTTCGCGAAGCTGGGCTTCCAGCGCATCGAGCGCGCGGCCGTGCCGGCGGCCATCGCCGCGGCGCCCGAATTCGCCACGCTCTGTCCCGCGACCGCCGTCGCTATGGTTCGCCATCTTAGCCCGAGGTGAGGCGCAGCCCGGTCATCTGCTGCTGGGCCTGGGCCGGGCTCACGAGGCGTACGGCGAAGGTCGTGCCCGTCCGGCCCCATCCGGTCCAGCCCCAATGCCGCGCTTCCTGGACCTCGACATAGGCGGTGTCGCCCGGGCGCAGCAGGACCGATCTGAACTGGTCGGGATAACGCTGGTCGCTGCGCACCCCGACCTCGTAGCGACCCGGCGGCACGTCGCGATAGAAGACGCTGCCGGGCGCGGAGCTGCCTACCGGCCTTCCGTTGAGCGAGACGGTGGTCCATGTCTGCGGTTGCGAGGGCGCGCTGGCGCGATAAACATAGAGCCGCGCCAGGCCGGCAGCCGGGGGCGGCTCGGAGCCCGGACGCAGGGTATTCCCGGGCGCGCAAGCGACCAGCGTCAGCAATCCCAAGACCGCCACGGCGAAAATTCGCGCTCGCATTCCTTCTCCCCTTTGCCTTGCGCCATCCTCGACCACAGCCGCGCCTGCCGGCATTGACCTGGCACAACCGGCGGCGGGACCGATTGACCTGGGTCAACGCCGCCCAGCGCCAACGTCCTAATCTTAGGCCAAGTTGCGGCGGAGCAGCCCCGCTCCGTCGCCGAAGCGGGAGGCATGGTCATGCACAGGCGACTGGCATTGCCCCTCAGATGGGCGCGGGACGGCGCGCTGCTGGCGCTGGCGTTGTCAGTGGCGGCGCTGTTCCTGCCGCTCGAATGGGGCGGCTATCCCGGCTGGAGCGGCGGCGCGATGATCGTCCAGAATCTCGCCGCCGTCGCAGTGCGCATTGCGGTCTTTGCGCTCATCGCCGTGATGCTCGGCAGCCTCTGGAGCCGGATCCGGCATCGCCGGCATCAGGGCCATGCGGCCACTCCGCGGCGCAGGGCCTTCTGACCGAGCCCGCCGCGCCGGCCGGCGAGGTGTTCAAGGCACCGGCAGACGTGCAGAAGCCGGGCGACGAATGCCGGACGCTGCAAGCGGCCGTCGTCGGTGGCGCTTAGACGGCGTCCGCGATCGGGTCGAGGCCGAGGGTCAGGCGGCCGGTGAAGCGGTGCTGCCGCTTGGCCGATAGCGGATGGAATTGCGCGCCATGCGCGTCGCGCAGGAAGCGCTCAAGCCCCGACCTGCGGTAGAAGCCGGCGCCACCGGCCGCTTCCAACGCCTTCTCCACCGTGGCCAGCACCGCTTCGGCGACGATCGTCTTGCGGATCAGGACGGCGCTCGTCGTCTCCAGGCTCATCTCCGCGTCGAGATCCTTCGCCAGACGGACCATGTCGTCGGTGCCGAGCTGTGCCATAGCCAGATGATTGGCAAGCTCGCCGAGAAGATAGGGTAGGGTCGGATCTGCTCGCCGCTTGCCGGCCTCGTTGCGCGCGATATCGGCCGCCGCTTCAGCGACGCCGCAATAGACCGACATGATCAGCGGCATCGCCACGGTCAGGATCACGTTCCAGGCGGGATGGAACCGGCCGCGCGGACGGCGCAGCGCGATGGCTTCCTCGGGGACGAAGACTTTGTCGAGGAGGATGGTTTGCGATCCGGTGGCCCGCATGCCGAGCGTGTGCCAATCATCCGCCAGCGACACGCCCGGAGCGGCGAAGGGAATGGCGAAATGGAGCACCTGCCAGCCTTCCTTGGGATCCTCGAAAGGCGCCGAAGTCACCAGCACGCCGCCCTTGGGCGAGCCGCTGCCAAAGGGCTTTCGCGCACTGATGCGGAAGCCACCCTCCTCCCGCTCGGCCGAACCGCTCGATTCCATCCAGTCATTGGCACCGGTCGAAATCAGCACGGTCTCGTCGGCGGCGACGCGCTCCAGCAGCTTTCGCCCGGGCCGGCCATTGCGGTAATTGCAGACCGCGGCGGCGACGAGATGCTGATGCATGGAGAGCGCCAGCGCCGTCGACGGGCAGTGATGGGCGAGGCGGCGCAGGAAGGCGCACATCTCGCTGTGGCTTGCGCCGCCGCCGCCGAGCTCGACGGGAACGAGGGCGGAGAAGACCTTGTGCTCCTTCAGCGCGCCATAGTGAGCCGCGACGAAGCTGTCTTTCGCGTCGCGCTCGGCGGCGCCTTGGGCAAAGCCTGGTCCGATCTCGCGCGCGAGCGACTTGAGGTCGATATGTCGGGTCATGATCGCAGCCTCCGGGTCGGGCATATGCACCGAGTCTCGCTCACCCGGCCGCATCGGCAACTGCAAAATGTGAAGTTGCTCTCCTCTCCGCGGGTGCTACGCTTCCGGTATGGTCGAGAAGCGAGGATACGGACAGTTCTGCCCGATCGCGCTCGCCGCCGAAGTGCTGGCGGAGCGCTGGACGCCGCTGGTCATCCGCGAGCTGCTGCTCGGCAGCGTGCGCTTCAACGATGTGCAGCGCGGCGTGCCGCGCATGTCTTCCTCATTGCTCGCCCGCCGCCTCAAGGAGCTGCAGTTCGCCGGCGTCATCGAACGCCGCCGCGCCGCGGGCAGCGGCTTCGAGTACCACCTGACGCCCGCCGGGCGGGAGCTCTTCGCGGTGGTCGAGAAGATGGGGCTCTGGGCGCAGCGCTGGCTCCGCCACAAGCTGGTCGATGCCGAGAATCTCGATCCCGACCTGCTGATGTGGGACATCCGCCGCACGGTGGTGAGCCAGGTCCGGCCCGGAGATCGCCGCTTCGTCGCCGAGTTCCGCTTCCCCGGCCTGCCCGCTGCCCGGCGGCGCTATTGGCTCGTCTTCGAGCCCGGCCAGATCGATCTTTGCTACAAGGACCCGGGCTTCGAGGTCGATCTCCTGATCGAAACCTCGCTGCGGGTTCTGACGCAGATCTGGCTCGGCCATCTCAGCATCGATCGCGCCTTACGCGAGGAGCGCTTGCATCTCGACGGGTCGCGTCGTGAACGCGCCGCCTTCCGCTCATGGTTCGCGCTGAGCCCGTTCGCTCCTGCCGGGGGTGCGCCGAGCGGGCCCATGGAAATCGCCGCCTCGCCGCCTCCCTGAGGAAGGCGTCTGGCGCGAAATTGCGCCTAGGGGTGCTTGAAGCGCGTGACGAGGCCGGCCGAGCCCTTCACATGATCCTTAAGGGCGGCGACGAGTTCTTCCCGCGTCATGCCGGGTTCGAGTGCCTTCGGCTCTAAGTCGGTCGCCACCAAGGTCCAGGTATAGTGGTGCCAGTCGGTGTTGGGCGGCGTGCCCGGACCGGAATAGAATGCCTTGCCCATCGTGCTCTTGCCGCCGACGAATGTGTCGGAAGGCCGGCTGAGCGCACCTTCGGCGAAGCTGCTCACCGAAGCGGGAATGCCATAGATCACCATATGCGAAACGCCGGACGGGGCTCGTCCTTCGGGGTCGAACAGCACCAGCGCGAAGCTCCTCGTGCCCTCCGGCACACCCGACCAGGCGAGCGGCGGCGACACGTTCTCGCCGACGCAATTGGGGCTTCTCTGCTTGTCGTTGCACGCGTTCTTCATGGCCAGAATGCCGTTGTCCGGCATCGCCGGCGAGTTCAGCGTGAACACATCCGCCCTGGCCGCGCCGCTCGCGCCGGAGAGCGCGATCACGACACCAGCGAGGCCGACGACAACTCTTCTCATGGCCCGCCCTCCGATGTGTTTTGCCAAGCGCTGCACAGATCTCGGCGCCCGCCCCATAATTTGGCGGCGGAAGGGCCCGGTCCGGCAAGCAGCATCCGGGTGATCACCGCCCGCTTCTCGGCGCGCGCCTTGCGCGGCAGCTCAGCCGCCCGAGCGGCCATGGATCAGCGCTTCCGGATGGCGCTCGAGATAGTTGGCGAGATCGCGCACCGAGCGCGCCGCGTCGGTGAGCTCGCGCAGCGCCGATTGCAAGCCAGTCTGCGCCGGCGAGCCGCCCAGCAGCTTGTCGGCAGCGCCCGCCGTGCTGTCGAGCTGACCCGCCGTCTTGCGCAGCCGCTCGACCAGTGCGCTGATCTGCGGGCCGGCCTGTTGCGTCGTCTCATGGATCTGCGCCAGCGCGGCGTCGAGCTGGCGGATTGAGTCCTTCAGCGCGGGCGATGCGGCGATCTGATCCGCGTGATGGGTGATGTCGAGCAGGTTCTGCGCGATCTGATCGAGCGGCAGCTTGTTGACGCGCTCGACGATCGAGGTGACGCCGCCGCCCGGCGCGGCCGGAATCTGCGGCACCCCGTTGACCGCGCTCGGCGCGGTCAACGGGGTGCCTGGAGCGACTTCCAAAGTCAGCTCGGGATTGCCGACGAGCGGCGGGTCGCGATCGAGGCGCGCGCGCAACCCGTCGCGGATCAGGCGGTCGATCGCCGAATTGAGTGCCCCGCCGCCGAGACGGAAGAGCGAGGGATAGAGCGCCAGCGTCACCGGCGTCTCCACCGCGCCGGTCGCCGCGTCGTAGCGAAAAGCGATATCCTTCACCTCGCCCACCGTGAAGCCGCGCAGCTTCACGGGATCGCCCGGCTTCAGCCGACCCGCATCGCCGTTGAGCGCGACGCCGTAGATTTGCGGCGGACCGTGCGGACCGGGGATGATCGGCTTCTGCGTCAATCCCGCGAAATGCGTGGTCTTCTTGCCGGGTCCCGGATCCATGATGATGCTCGGCCCCGAGACCACCGCCGAAAGCGTCGAGAGATCGGAGAGGCTCGGATGCGCGCCTTGCAGCCAGAATTGCGTGCCCGAGTGCAGGAACTGCGTAGCGCTGTCAACGATGTGTACGGTGACCTCGATGCTTTTTCCATCCTTGGCGAGCGCCAGGCTTTTCGCCTCGCCGATCTTCATGCCGCGGTAGAGCACGGTGGTGTCGCCCGCCTTCAGCCCGTGCACGTCATCGAAGCTGATGGTGATGGTTTCGCCGCCATTCATGAAGGTGCGGAACGCCCACCAGCCGACGATCAGCACCGCGGCGATCGGGATCGCCCATATCCATCCCGGCCACCAGCCGCGCCGAACCTCGGCTCTGGTGCGGGCGATGTCGGAGCGCGGCTGGTCGTTCACGCGCCCCCCATCGGGACCACGTCCCACATCAGCCGCGGGTCGAAGGTGGCCGAGGCGAACATCGTCAACACCGACATCACCATGAAAGCGGTCGCGCCCCAGCCGGCGCTCGAGGAGGCGAGCCCGCCGAAATTCACCAGCGGAACGAAGAACACGATGGTGAAGGGATCGGTCTTGGACCAGCGTCCGAGCTCGGCGACCAGGCGGAAGATCTTGGTCTTGGCGACGAGCCGGGCGCTCGAATGGCGCCACACCGACATGACGCACCAGCCAAGCGCCAGGATCTTGCCGAAGGGGATCAGGATGCTCGTGCAGAAGACGAGGCCGCCGAGCGGCCAGAGGCCGTTCTCGAAGAGCTCATGTATGCCTGTGTAGATCGTGTAGCTCACTTCGTTGCCCAACTGGTTGGAGACATTCATCGGCAGCAGGTTCGCGGGAATGAACAGGACGAGGGCGGATGCCAGCAGCGCAGCGGTGCGGGGCATGGCGTCCTGCTTGCGCGGCCTGAGCCTTGCGCCGCAACGCAGGCAAGGCTCGCCTTCGCGCGACAGCGGCTGAACCAGATCGCAGGTGATGCAGGAGAGCGTGTCGGGGCCCGGCGGCAGGTCGTAGGCCGGCCCCAGCACCCGCCAGACCGTGCGCCGGTCGAGCGCGGCGCGGGTCAGCATGGCGAGGAAGCCGGCCGCTATGAAGCAGTAGCCGCCCGGGCCGATGAAGACGCTGGCCGCGCCCAGATGGCTCAGCCGGTAATAGCCCACGAAAGAGGCGAGCAGGAACACGTCCGGCATGCCCCAGAGGTCGAGCCATGACGACCAGCGGAAGGCGGCGGCGAGCCAGCCCGGGCGGAAGCCGAAGCGGACGCAGGCGAGCACCGCCGACAGCAGGCCAAAGATGACGAAGGGAAGGATGATGACGAAGAGCGCGGTGCAGCCTGAGATCAGGAACCACTGCTCGCGCCACAGCGCGGCGATGCCGCCGCCGATTACATTCTGCGCTTGCAAGCCCATGAGGTCGATGCGCAGCAGCGGCAAGGTATTGGCCGGGATCAGCAGCAGGAAGGTGCCGAGCGAGCAGGCGAGCGCCGCGACGATGCTGCGCCCGCTGGTCTTCTCGAGATCGCGGCGGCAGAGCCGACAGACCGCCGTGCTTCGCGGCGGCAGCGGCGGGATTTCTGCCAATGTGCCGCAGTCGGGGCAAGCGATCGTCAAGGGCGCACTGTCCTGCTGTTACAAATCAAACCATCGCTCTAGGGGGCGGGTTCCGCGGCGCAGGCAGGAAGGCAAGGCGCCCCTTTGCAGCCTAAAGGTCTCGATCACGCGATGCCCTTCTTGGCCCGCCGCTCTGCCGCATCTTGTAGGGCCACCGTCATGGTCACCGGCGATGCCCCGGCGACCCCGCGACCGTGGCGAATGCCATCGGCCTTCGGCGAAAGGAGAGCCCGCTTCTAGCGCCGGGCATCTATGTGAATGAGGGACCTTGTCGCGGAGGAGTTGCGCCACTAACTAAGTCACTGTGACAGAGTGATGGGACGGAAGTGGATCAATCAACCGCAGTCAGGCGGATCGCACAGGAACTCAACGACGGCGAAGCCAGTGGCCGTAGCGCCCGACTGGCGCAGTTGATGGGGTCGAGCACGGCCACCGTGCGGTCCTGGGGCGCGGCGGGAACCAGCGAGGCGCGCAAAAGAGCGATGAGTCCAACGGCTCGCAGGCTGCTTTTCTTCCTACTTGTGCTCCACCGAGCTGGTCATGACCTGGATCGGCTGCGCTCCGACGCACGGCGCCTAGAAAACGAGTTTCTAGATGAGGACGACGATGGCTAAGAGGGGAGGCGCAAGCCGCGAAACGGTTGAGGCGGAAGCGCGACCCGAGCGGGGCTTCACGCGGGTGACCGCCTTTGTCGTCGCGCTCGAGAACTATCGAAAGCCATCGAACGGCGACCCGTTGCCGTCCGTCGAATTTGCCCATGCGGATGCGGACGCCTTCGCCGATGCCATCCGAAGAATCTATGTAGATTTGCCCGACGAGGACCTGTCGGTGCGTGTGCTCAAGGACGCCGATGCAAGCCTGACGGGCCTGCGAGACGAGCTGACGTACACGATCAAGAACCTGGCTGAGGATGAGCTCTTCATCTTCTACTACGCTGGCCACGGGTTTCACGGCGCAGGTGGCAATCGTCTCAGCACCTACGACACCAACCGCACAAACATAGAGGATACGTCCCTATCGATGCGCGATGATCTTCTGGAACGGCTGGCAGAGAGTGAGTGCCGTCAGGCGCTCGTGTTCGTGGATGCCTGTGCGGAGAAGTTCACCGCGGTGGTTAGGTCGCGCGACGTCATCTCCAATCTCGATGCGGATGAAGTGAGAGAGTTTCTCGACAGTGCTTGGTATCTCGGAGTCTTCCTGTCCTGCTCGCCGGGCGAAAAGTCTTATCCGTCGACGACGCTGAAGCATGGGGTTTGGACGCACTTCCTGCTTGAGGCCATGGAAGGCCGCGCGCCGACTGCATTGACGGGCGACCGCTGGTTGACCGACTTCGGATTGCGCGATCATCTCCGCCAGGAAGTACCGCGATACATCACGCGCGAGAGACAGGTACGTGGCATCCAGACGCCTCAGGCGATTCTTTCGGGAAGCAATAGCTTCCGGATACATCACATTCCAAAACCGCCAGCGGTGCCAGCCGACGCGGCCTTGGCAGGTATCTCGCTGCGTAACAATAGCGAGTTTCTGGAAGGGACAGAAACAGGAGAGATTCGCCATCTTCCCGCGTTTTCGCGCGCGAAAAAACACACCGTGCCCACTGAAGCAAGCGATTCTGCGGAGGCGTGGTGCCAGCGCCTGCTTTCCGACCGCGTGGCGGAAGAATTGCAGGAGCTTTACGAAGCTGCGCGCACGGCGCTCAACGCGCGCCGGAAGGACGTGCGCAAGGCCGACGACGAAGGAAGTGGCGACCTCGACACGGCGGCATTTCGTTACTCAGTCGAGACCGGACAGAATCCTGATGATCCGGCGGAGTATATCATCCGGCGTCGACTTGAG
This sequence comes from Allostellaceae bacterium, assembly GCA_035553515.1. Taxonomy (GTDB): domain Bacteria; phylum Pseudomonadota; class Alphaproteobacteria; order ATCC43930; family CGMCC-115725; genus DAHUYF01. Next base: position 24,950 of record DATNDG010000105.1, read on the forward strand.
CTCCGCGACGGCTGGGATGTGCACCGCGCCGCTATTGAAGAGATCTTTGGCAACGAGTTCGACCGTTTGGTGGTCGAGTTCGAGCAAATGGACCACACATTCGATGCGTTAGTCGAGAAGCTCGAAGATATCCAGAAAAACCAAGGTGGCGAGGTCCATGACGACGATCGGTCAAAGCGAGCGACATACGAACGAGACGGCGTGACCTTCACATTCGATTTGAAGGAACGTCGTCTGGAAATCTCGTTCGGACGATCAGGGGTGCTCGAACTCGTCGACGCGGCGCAGAAATTCCAGTTCGGCATCAGTCGCGCAAGCCCGATGCTGGCAGCGCCGACCAACCAAGTTGTGCCCACGTCGGCGCGCCGCGAAGTCCGGCGGCGGTAGACCCGCCTCTTCCGGTCGTTGTGCGGCGTCCATGGCCACTCGAATGAGCGTTCGATCAATCGCAAGCTGTTGGGGTGATCGAGGCGAGGCGTCCGGCAAGGTCGACAGGCGCGTTCATATCGCGATCTCCGGCACGCCGGCGTCGCTCAGAAGCTGAAAGAGTTCGGCTACACGCTGCCTTTGCCCCCGCTCGCGGCAGAAGGCGAAGATCGCTCGTTGCTTGGCGCGGGAGAGTGCGACGAAGAATGTGGCGAGACCCTCGGGATTTCCTGGTTGATGCGCCCACCAGGCTTGATCATCAAGCCCAACAAAGACGATGGTGTCGTATTCGAGCCCCTTGCTCTTGTGAACGGTCATGAGCGGAATCTGTCCGATGCCTTCGAAGGCGTCGAGTGCGACCGTCCATGTCGCGGCCCCGTCGACGGACGCGGCCAGGTGGCGCTGGAAGGCATCGACCATGATCGGGAGAAGATCGCCGGTTGAATATTCAACATAGGCTCGTGCCACCGCGACGAGATCGAGGAACGCAAAGGTCCGATCGGCGAATATGGCCGCACTGGCTGTTGACGGCGCGATGTTGGCCATATCAGTGCGCAGCGCCCTGACGAACGTGGTGAGTTGCTCCTCCATTCTTGCTTCGCCGAGATCGTCGTCCGTAACGACTGCGCGGATTTCGAGGAGCGCCGTCGACGCCAGCTGCCAAGCGGCTGCGGCGCGTCGGGTCGCGCCAAGGCGAAGCAGAGCGACAGCGATCTTCGCGAAGGTGTCGGTCAGGAGGTCCTGCAGCGACGTGTGACCGAGGGTGTGACTTTCGTTGCGTAGGCGAAGTCCTTCCTGAGCAAATGCGCCGGCGAGGTCAGCTTCGAAGTCGTCGGACTTCTGCTTGACCAGAATGGCGTAGTCGCGTGGCGCACGGCCACGCGCGGCCATATCGTTTGCCAGCCATTGGGCGAGATGTTCGGCTTCGCGCGCCTTCGTCGGGCTGTTCCAGACTTGCGCGACATCGCCATCGACCTGCCGCTGCGCTTGAGCCACCGTCGCGGCCGTGTTGGGATCCAACGCCCTGGCGACGATATACTGAATTCGCACGAGATCCGGTGAGGATCTGAAATTGAAGAGTAGTGGAATACGCACTGCCCCGAAGTCGGCCTCGAAGCGCTCGAAGGCGTCGACCCGCGCGCCAGCCCAGGTCATGATGCGCTGCTTGTCGTCGCCGACTGCCGTGATCGATATATCGGCCCCGGAAAACGCTGACCACAAGAAATCGTACTGCGCGTAGGTCGTATCTTGGAACTCGTCGACAAAGACGAACGGATAGGTGAACTGTAAACCTCGCCGAATGTGCGGGCCGGCTCGTAAAAGTAGTTCGGCGAGACGGTTGAGGCTGACGAAGGTCAGGCTCGATCGGGGACGAGCGTCGAGCTGGCCCGCCCACCATCGTTGGATGGTGCGCTCGATACCCGACTGCGGGGCCGAGCGCACGATCGGCAGTCGATATGCCCCAACGTAGTGAGATTCGAAATCGCTGGCGCCTAGTCCCGCGACATCGGCTCTCCATTCGGGCGGCGCGCCTAGAAGCTCTTGCTGAAGAAAGGCCGTCACCTGTCGATAGACCGGGAACGCGATGTCATAAGGGCGGGTGGGTCGCCAATCTGCGGGAATTGCGGGCTGGAATCGATCGACTAGGCTCTTGGTGAAGGCGTCGAACGTCAACGAGGTGAAGCGATATGCGAGTTCGGGGGGAGAGCGCTTCCTCACGCGAGCGGCAAGATTGCCGGCAGCGTCGCTTTTGAACGAGATCGCCAGGACGCGGAATGGCGCGGGACATAGGCCGGTTTCGAGCAGATAGGTAGCGCGCTGCGCGAGAAATTCCGTCTTGCCGGCGCCGGGTCCCGCGACGACGCAGGTCGAGCCCGGCCGGCGCAAAGCGCGCCAAGCACCGGGCTCGAGATCGTCGATCCCCCGCGGTCGCCAGTCCTCTGGTCGAACGATGCTCATGCTCAGGCGGTCGGCGGCGGGGCTGGCGCCAGACGCGCCACGATCGATGCAAGCAGCGCCCGGAGTTCTTCGGGGGCACCGGCGGTCAGCACTTCGCGCGTCTGGCCGCTGAGGACGCGAACATGCGTGCTGGGCTTGCCTCGACCGAGGAACAGATAGCGATACCAACGCAGCAGTGGTTCCCGCGCAGCATCATAGAGGTCGCCGCGACCAGTTTCGCCGAGAACCGCCGTTCGGGGATCACCTTGCGGCGAGGGCCCTTGGCGGCCTGGCTCGATGACCTGATAGGCGGCCGGGAATGCCTGCAACATGGAATAGTCGAGATCGAGGGGGGTGCAAAAGAATACGTGGAATTGGCGTAGCCAATTCGTCCACTGGGCCATCAACGCGGTGTTGTCGGCCGCGAGTCCGTCAAACGCTGCGAGGTTAGCTGCCGGGCCAAGGGGGTTAAGATGCTCGCCAAACAGCGCCTGGGGCGCGACCCCAACTTCTAGAAGTTGAGCGCAGGCGGTTTTGATTCGCCCCCATCCACCCCCCTCGCGGCCCCAGTCCAGGTCGAGAAGCGTTGCATGGGGAATATCGAGGTCAGTCAGGAGCCGCCATAGATGGTTCGCGTGCCGGCCGCCGAGAGGAACGACGGCGACGAACGAACGGTCCACGTCGAGCCCCATCGCCTCGGCCAGGCTCGGCAGGACGACTTCCTCGGAGGCGCCTTCGCCCAAAACCACGAAGCGCGCAAAATAGAGTTCCGGATAGGTGCGAACTGCCTCCCGAACGAATTTGGATGCCTCCTCCTGGTCTGGCGGAAGTCGGATCGGTCGAACACGAGCCGTGCGGTCCGCCGGGTTTAGCCTGAAGTGGCGAACTTGGGATGGATCGACCCGGGCAAGAATGCTTGCCGAATGGCTCGAAATGACCGCCTGGGCGCGCGATCCTGCGGTCAGGTTTTCAATCTGACGCACGATACGAGATAGATAGAACGGGGCGAGGTTGTTCTCGGGCTCCTCCACGGCGATCAACGTGAGGGCGGGGAGTGGTACGCCACCCGGCTGAAAGCCGGGACCGGCGGGGTTTGCGGCAATATTGGATTCGACATCCAAAGTGGCGGCCGTCATCGCTAGATGGAAAAGCGATCGCTGACCGTCGCTGAGATCCTCGAGCGATCGCTCGCGTCCAGCCTCATCTGGACGGAAAACCACTTCAACGTTGCGGATGAACTCTTGGAAGCGGAGGTCGATCGGTCGGAAGAGCGGCGTCGTATCCGTGCCCGCGGTATGAACCTCCTGCCAACGCCGAGCGGCGGCGGCTACGACGATGTCGACGGCAGGCTCGGCCGAGAACGCGCCGTTTAGGGTGGCGCCGGCCTCGGCGAAGGTCTGCTTCACACCTTGCGACCAGTTGATCGCGCGCCACAACCGACCGCGAAGGAAGGCCGTGACCTGGGATGCGCCATCACGCGAGGCCGGCACATAGATCATCTGGATGCGAGCGCGGTCCAGCGGCTTCAGCTCGATGCAATCCGCCTCTGCAAAAGCGTCGAACGCCCGAACGGCCCAATATTTCTGGTCGATCGCCCCCTCAAGCGATCCATCGTCGGTCCAGGTTGCTTCGAGGCGCAGACGGCATTTCAGCCGGCCAGCTTCATCGGCGGCCATCTGTTGGAAGAATTCAGGAATGGCACCCGCGTTCGGCCCAACTGCGTCCAATTCTGGAAAAGCGAGAATCGCCTCCAGTTCCAGCGTGCGCTGCGCCGGCGCCGCTGGTTCCGCGGCCGGTACGTGGAAGTCTTGCCGGCGCAGGCGACGTTGCTCACCGGTGATTCCGAACAGGCGCTGAAGCGCTTGGAGAACGGCTGTTTTGCCCGCGCCATTCACGCCGACGAACGTAGTTAGGCCAGGCATGAGATCGGTTGTCGTCGCTGTAGGGCCGAAGCATCGGAAATTGGTCAGGCAAACTCTTTCAATATACATTCGGGCAGTCTCCCGAGAGCTGCACTCATAAGCTTAGCTGTGCGGCGGGCGGGCTCGGATCATCTGACAGTGCGTTTCCGAACCACCGTTTGGGACACGATTCGTCGATTGATTTTGACCTTCCACGCAATTTGCGCGCCTGAGAGATTTCGCTTTCTCATCGTCTGCTTCAGGAAGGTATATTCCTTATCTCCATAGAGGTAGCCCATTCGGTAAGCGTGCTCGATCAGGTCGTTATTCGCGTTGGCTGTGAGGTCTTTCGCGATCCGCTTCAGGCCATCGAAGAGATTGCCGGTGTCGATCTGGATGAAGCGGTTAATGCAGACGTTGCCGACATATGTCTCGTTACCGTTGAGCCTGTTGCGGATGTAGCAATGTTCTTTGATGTCCTGTCCGCACGGGCACTGGTCGAATTCTTCGCTGATCTCCACGGCGATCAACGACCATTCGGTGCGCGCGATGTCGAAGCGCAGAGATACCGATAAGGGCAGGATGTGCGCCTTCAGCCTTTCGAAGTTGTGCCCCTCCATCGCCGACCCCGGTTACATGAATAGGCGGACGGGATAAGATTGAGGTTGGAGTTTTGGCATACGCTTGACGATTGTTGCGAGCGTTCCAGCAAAGCTAAGGGTCACCGGCAAGCGGTCGTATGGACCATCGTTGTTCCAATCCATCTTCGTGAGCGCGAGGGTTTCGCGGCAGAGATCGTCAATTCCGCCGAGGCCCGCATGGCGGACGAGGAGCAACGGTTCGGGCGTACCTTTGCCTTCCTTGTAATAGTCCTTGCCACCGGCGACGGCGGGCAGATTGCCCTGTGTCCACAACAGCGCCTCGTGCGATCCGAGCTGGAACGTCGTGCCCCGTCGACATGGGTAGCCATGGGGGCGCTGCGGTCCCGCGATGAGCACACCGCGCCAGCCGCAGCTCTGCTGCACGTGGACCAACTCGATAGAATCGGCGTTTGGCAGGGCGTCGAAAACGCCCTCGATTTCGTCGGGCCGAAACTCGGTATTCTTGTGGACCACGATGCGCCGGGGCGGGTCACCGGAATGCTTTCGCTGATAGATGGCAAGGCTGCGCGCCATCACCTTCAACATCTGGTCGCGCCGGAGAAACGGATTTTTGCCAAGCATATGGACGCCGTCTGCCTCATAAGCCACGAATTCGAGGCCCGAACCCTCGGCATCGAAAACCTGGCTGCAGCAGATTGCGAAGCGCTGGGCCGCCGCGTCGCCGACGCGCAGTGCATAGTCGATACCGATGAAGGCCGTGCCAGGTTCGACTTCGGCAAGAACCCAGGGCGTACCTCCTGCCTTCGTGTAAAGGGCAATGCCGAGACGCCAAGCGACGCTGCATCTGCAATGATAGTTCAGAGCGCTATCTTCGCGCAGGAACTGCACGCATATACCCTCTGAGGCGGCGTAAGCCTTCACGTAGTCGTGGAGGTCGAAGTCGTCCCCGGCAGGCCCGCGAAAGGCCGGCGACCAGCTCTCCTTGAGTAATATGACGACGACGTCGAAGCTGTCGCGCGCGTTGCGCAGCGCGAAGAGAGCCCGCGTCAGCGCCTCAGCCAGCACGACATGGGGCGCCGCGGCAGCTTCGATCTGACGGTCGAGGTCCTGCGAGAGAACAATTCGGCTCGCTGGGCCACCGCGCGTGAACCTTACTCCGAAAACCTTTTCGAAGCCGGGGAAGGTCGGAAGATACTGTCTGCGTTCCCGGGGCTTGTGCTCTTGTTCCAGTTCACGCATCTGGCGGACCAGCGATTCTTCGAGGCCGACGGGCACGACCATTCCGACCCGGATGGGATTGGCGACGGGGGACAGCTTACCCTGGCTGTACGGTCCAAAGCGGATGAGCCCTTCCATGGGATGGATGTCGACGTCCCGCGCATCGTTCGACCCAAAACGAAGTTGCGACTCTGGAAGCACGATGTGGCCGGGAAGGCGAAACGGCCGGGCGGCGCTCATGGCTTGCCGATCCCGCTGAATGCGGAAGTGCGAAGGACCTCGAACTCTGCATCGATCCCGTCGGCAATGCCGAACGTTTTGAGGCGTACCTTCTGCTCGCGTCCGACGATGAGGCTTATCCAGCCATCGAACAAAGCGTTGGCGAAACGGTTATGGCGACGCGCACGCCGCTCACGCACGAATTCGCGGGAAAGCTCGACGATGTCGTCGGATGCATCGGCCGGGAGCTCGGTGGCGATTGTAGGCTCGATCAGTAGCCATAGCTGCTCGAGGCGGTAATCGACCCGAAGACCACACGCCTCGCTCCAGGGAATGCGGGTCTTGGGCACCACCCCCGCTACGCGGTCCACGGGCTTAACAGTGTCGGTGTTGAAGATCGAGGCCTGCACTTGATCCGCCACGGGCCGCAATCTGACGCGGCTATATCGGCGCTCAAGCGTCAAACCGGGCTGACCGGCAATCGCTCGGAATAGCGCATCGCGGATGAGCGCGCGTTCGCCTCCCTCCTTGACGAGCTTTTTGGAGGAGAGCGGGTGCTGATCGAAAGTCTTAATACCGAAGGGCTCGAAGGCGGTGCGGATGTCCCCATCGCGGCCAAAGGCCAGCACACCGTCCCGGACGCGGTGTGCGATGATGTCAACACCGGCCTTGGCGATTGCCTCATTGACCTCTTTGTCGCCGCCGATCGGGCAATCCACGATTCGGCAGAGCGCGGGACGCGAGGTGACTGCAAGCGCGTTCATTCGAATAGCCGGTATCGGCCCCGTGCTCGGTCGTGGCTTGGCCGTAGCAAGCCGCGGCCGAGCGGATCCGGCGAGGCTCGCGAGCTTGTCCGCCGTCTGCGGGAGAAATCGGAGAAGATCAGAAAAGAGTTCGTCGAAGGATTCTGCCTCCACGAGATGGGCATCGATACCGAGGGCGCGGGCACGGGCGATCAACGCCGTGACCGCAGGGCTCGTCCTGGCCACGCTTGAACCAAAACAAGCCACCCGGGAAGCCGCGCCCCTCGTCCAGAGCCTCCTCCAGCGCTGCCATGATCGAGGCGTCGCGCCCGCTGTAGCCGATGACGGCCAACCCTTGCCGACGGCAGCAGTCGACCAAGCTGCACCGCATCTCCACATCCTGCTGGCGAAGCTCGGCGTCGGTATTCTTCAGCGCGTCGGAATGATAGTCGCCGTGAAGCTTGCCGTAGACGGGCCACCGATTCTCGTCGACAGCGCGGCGGATCTTCCCGGGTTCCTTCAAGTCAGCGACGACCAGCCGTCCCGTCCCGCCCAGGCGTTCGGTGGCTGCGTCCTCGACGGTGCGATCGAAATTCGTCGTCCAGACGATTCGGCAGAGATCTTCCATCATGAGGAGTGCGAGCGCTTGATGGCCGAAGGACGGCTTGCCGCGTGCGATCAGCTCGTCGAGATAGGCGCGGCGGTCTCTCGGCGCATGATACGTTGCCTCAAAATAGGCGGAGTATTCGGTTTCGGACCCGGCGGGCGGGAATCCCCCCAGTCCATCGAAATGGGCCTGGAGCTTCCGCTGCACGGCGGGATCCCCGATGTCCGTAATTGCCGAAGGCGGCAGTTTCTTCTGCGATCGGTAGAGCCGTTGCTTGAAGTCCCAGATCATATCGCCGGCGGTCTTGATCCCCGCCGAGCGCGATGCGCCGGCTCCGAGAAACCACATGATCTGCGCCGCCCGAAGCTGAAAGAGTCGAAGAAAAGCCGGCGTGTCGAGCGGCGGCAGTGGCCGAATGTCCGCCGCCTCGAGGCCTTCCATCCGTGCGCCATCGGGCACGTCTATGGGACGGGTCAAGCTAATGGCGCTATCCTCGGCCTAAATACGCACGAAATAGGCATTTGGTGACCTCTTCGCGCCGAAAACAGCGCCCAACGACTGGTTTAGGATAGCAGATTGCGCCAGCGATTACGCCTGCCCAAGGGAGAACGCCGCCAAAGCGCAGTCAAAATAATCGCGCTTGGGTGGCCGGTTTTCGAGCCCCGCGAAGGGAGTATTCTCGCGGTCAGTACGGGAGCTTCGGAACCCCAAGCGACGCTTCGAGGCGCTGAACGAGTTGCTGGTATTCCGCCTTCTGACCTTCGTTAAGGCGGGATTGCTGGCTCGGCGTGTCGGGACGCGACTGGATGCCGAGGCTGTAGACC
>DATNDG010000106.1:0-2977 GCA_035553515.1 Allostellaceae bacterium
CCCTTCGTCGAGCGCCGCAGACGGCTCGAAGCATTTGTCACGGGGCTCGATGATGCGAGGATCGATCTGTCGCCGATGATCGCGTTCGATAGCTGGGAGGCGCTGAAGTCGGCGCGCGCCGATCCCGCAAGTGCCGGCGCCGGCGCGGACGCCGACGCGGTCGAAGGCGTGATGCTCAAGCGCCGCGACGCGCTCTATTTGCCCGGCCGCCCGAAGGGCCAGTGGTGGAAATGGAAGCGCGACCCGCACATCATCGATGCCGTGCTGATGTATGCCCAGCGCGGCCATGGCAAGCGATCCTCGTATTATTCCGACTACACGTTCGGGGTCTGGACCTCCGGCGAGGAGGGCGAGCAGTTGGTGCCGGTCGGCAAGGCCTATTTCGGCTTCACCGATGAAGAGCTGCTGCAGATCGATCGCTTCGTGCGGCGCAACACCACGGAAAAATTCGGTCCGGTCCGCCATGTGGTGCACGAGCCCGACCAGGGACTGGTGCTGGAAGTCGCCTTCGAGGGGCTGGCGCGCTCGCCGCGCCACAAATCCGGCGTGGCAATGCGATTTCCGCGCATCAACCGGCTGCGCTGGGACAAGCCGCCGCGCGAGGCCGACCGGCTCGAGACCCTGGAGCGGATGCTGAAATTCGATGTCACACATCTCTCAGCGAGGGCGGGCAGCCATTGACGCGGGCGGGCGGGTTTCCCATCTGCCCCGTGCCAGAGTAGAATGCGGACACCCCGCGCAGGAGATCACCGATGCCCAATGATACCAGGGAATTGCCGGCGACCAGCGACGGCATGTACCGCTTTCTCGGCGGCTCGCCGCTGGCGGTGGCATTCCGGCTGATCCTGCTGTCGATCCTGGTCGGCGTGGTGCTGGCCGCCATCGGCTTCGACCCCTGGAATATCGTCAACAGCATCCGGCTGCTGTTCCGGCGGATCTGGGATCTCGGGTTTGACGCCATCAACGGGCTGTGGCGCTATTTCCTGCTCGGCGCCGTGATCGTCATACCGGTCTGGTTTCTGTCGCGCCTGCTCGGCGCTCCGCGCGGGCGATAGATCGCGCGCCGGCCAGCTTCGTTGACTGCCATACCCAGGGTCACCTCGGCGCAGGTCTTTGCCATCGCGGGGCCGGCGATGGCGGCCAACCTGACGACGCCGCTGATCGGGATCGTCTCGACCACGGCGATCGGGCGGCTCGGCGATGCGACCCTGCTCGGCGGGGTGGCGATGGCCTCGGTGATCTTCGACTGCCTGTTTTGGTTGTTTGCCTTCCTGCGCATGAGCACGGTGGCGTTCACGGCGCAGGCGCTCGGCAAAAACGAGGCACTGGAATTGCGTGCACTGCTGGTCCGCGGCCTGATCGTGGCGGCCCTGATCGGCGGCGGCCTGATCCTGCTGCGGATTCCGCTTGCCACGGCGCTACTGCGAGCAATGGGCGGCAGCGCCGGCGCGACGCGCGCCGCGAAAATCTATTTCACCATCCGGATCTGGTCCGCGCCATTCGCGCTCGCCAACTATGTCGTGCTCGGATGGCTGATCGGGCAGGCCCGGGCAAGGCTCGCCCTCGGCGTGCAAATGACGATCAACCTCGTCAACATGGCGGCCACCGCGCTGCTGGTGCTGGTGCTCGACGCCGGCATCGCCGGGGCGGCGATCGCCGCGGTCATCGCCGAGGCGACCGGGCTGCTGCTCGGCATGGTCATCGCCCGACGGCTCGCCGCCGGGCCCTTGGCCGTTCCCCGCGCGACGCTGTTCGATCGTGCCAAGCTGATGCGCATGCTGGCGGTCAATCGCGACATCATGATCCGCACCGCGGCGCTGATCACCGCCTTCCTGTTCTTCACCGCGCAGGGCGCACGCGCCGGCGACGTCACGCTTGCCGCCAATGCGGTGCTGAACAACTTCCTGTTGATCAGCGCCTTCTTCCTCGACGGCCTCGCCAACGCCGCCGAGCAACTCTGCGGCCGCGCCTATGGCGCCCGCGACCGCGAGGCGTTCTCCGCCGCGACAATACGCGTCGTGCTCTGGGGTCTCGGCTTTGCGCTGGCGGTCACGGCGGCCTTCGCGCTGTTCGGACCCGCCCTGATCGATTTCATGACCGCGAGCGAGGAAGTCCGGAGCGATGCGCGGCTCTATCTGGCGTTCGTCAGCCTCGCCCCGGTGCTCGGGGTCTTCGCCTTCGTCTTCGACGGGGTCTATGTCGGCGCCACCTGGGCGCGCGACATGCGCAACCTGATGTTGCTGTCGCTGCTGATTTTCTTGTCCGCGTGGCTATTGCTGCGCGGGCTCGGCAATGCCGGGCTGTGGGGCGCGCTGCTGGTGCTGTATGCGGCGCGCGGCGGCCTCGAGGCGCTGCGCTATCCGTCGCTGTTCAAGGCGTCGTTCGGGGAAAAGCCGCTTACACCGGCCAGTCTTCGGCGGTGATCGTCGCCGCATCGGCGCCGACGATCTCCGAGAGCGCGTCGCGCCCGGTGCGCAGCAGCGTCGAGGCGAGATCGTTCTTGATGGTGTCGACCAGCCCGAGGCCCTTGTAGATCAGCGAGGAATAAAGCTGGATCAGGCTGGCGCCGGCGCGGATCTTGGTCAGCGCGGCGCCACCGGAATCGATGCCGCCGACACCGATCAGAGGGAACGCGCCCTCGGCGCGCACATAGGTCTCCGCGATCATGCGCGTCGACAGCCGGAACAGCGGCCTTCCCGACAATCCGCCCTGCTCGCGGGCACGCGCCTGCTCGCGCAGCGTCGAGGGCCGCGCCACCGTGGTGTTGGCCACGATCATGCCGTCGACGCCGCGCGAGCGCGCGACGTGAACGACATCGTCGAGCTCGGTGAGACTGAGGTCGGGCGCGATCTTGAGCAGCACCGGCGTTTCGCCGGCGTTCCGCCGCACCCGCTCGCGCGTCTCGATCACCCTGGCGAGCAGATCGTCGAGCGCCGCCGCCTGCTGCAGGTTGCGCAGGCCCGGCGTGTTCGGCGAC
>DATNDG010000107.1:0-11948 GCA_035553515.1 Allostellaceae bacterium
CGGCTGATCACTGAAAACTGACGGCTCAGGTATCGAGGAAGCTTCTGAGCTTGCGGGAGCGGCTCGGATGCTTGAGCTTCCTCAGCGCTTTGGCCTCGATCTGGCGAATGCGCTCGCGCGTCACCGAGAATTGCTGGCCGACCTCTTCGAGGGTGTGGTCGGTGTTCATGCCGATGCCGAAGCGCATGCGCAGCACGCGCTCCTCGCGCGGCGTGAGCGAGGCCAGCACGCGCGTCGTGGTCTCGCGCAGATTGGCCTGGATCGCGGCGTCGAGCGGCAGCACCGCGTTCTTGTCCTCGATGAAGTCGCCGAGATGCGAATCCTCCTCGTCGCCGATCGGCGTCTCGAGGCTGATCGGCTCCTTGGCGATCTTCAGCACCTTGCGCACCTTCTCGAGTGGCATGGCGAGCTTCTCGGCGAGCTCCTCCGGCGTCGGCTCGCGGCCGATCTCGTGCAGCATCTGGCGCGACGTGCGCACCAGCTTGTTGATCGTCTCGATCATGTGCACGGGAATGCGGATGGTGCGCGCCTGGTCGGCGATCGAGCGGGTGATCGCCTGGCGGATCCACCAGGTCGCGTATGTGGAGAACTTGTAGCCGCGGCGATACTCGAACTTATCGACGGCCTTCATCAGGCCGATATTGCCTTCCTGGATCAGATCGAGGAATTGCAGGCCGCGATTGGTGTATTTCTTGGCGATCGAGATGACAAGGCGGAGATTAGCCTCGACCATCTCCTTCTTGGCGCGCGCCGCCTCGCGCTCGCCGCGCTGCACCGTCTGGACAACGCGCCGGAACTCGATCGGCGAGAGCGCAGCCTCCTCGGAGATGACGCCGAGCTCCAAGCGGAGATTCTTCACCTCGGTGCCGTGCTTGTTGACGAGCGAGCCCCAGCCCTTGCCGTGCAGCCGCTTCACCCGCGCGATCCAGTCGGGCGCCAACTCCTGTCCCATATGGTGATTGAGGAAGTCCTGGCGCTTGACGCCGCAGGCCTCGGCGAGCCGCAACAGCCTGCCCTCGGAAGCGACCATGCGGCGGTTCAGCAGGTAGAGCTGCTCCACAAGATGCTCGATGCGCGTGTTGTTGAGGCGGACGCTCTTCATCGCCTCGATCATCTGCGCCTTGAGCTTCTCGTATTTCTTCTCGGACGGCTTGGGGATCTCCTCGCCGCCCTGCAAGGTGGCGAGGCGCTGCTCCTGATGCTTGTGCAGCTTCTTATAGAGCTGCGCGATCATGTCGAGCGTGGCGAGCACCGAAGGCTTGAGCTCGGCCTCCATCGCGGCGAGCGAGATCGAAGCCTCCTCGCCCTCCTCGCCTTCCTCGCCCGGCGGCATCGCGCCGGGCGGCGGATCGCCTTCGGCCGCTTCCTCGCTCTCGCCCTCGACTCCCGCCTCGGCCAGCGCCGCCGCCTCGTCGGCCACCGGCTCGTCGGCAAAGGCGCTGCCATATGTGGCGTCGAGATCGATGATATCGCGCAGCAGCATCTTGCCTTCGTTGAGCGCGTCCCGCCACAGGATGAGCGCGCGCATGGTGAGCGGGCTCTCGCAAAGGCCGCCGATCATCATCTCGCGGCCGGCCTCGATGCGCTTAGCGATGGCGATCTCGCCCTCGCGCGAGAGCAGCTCGACTGAGCCCATCTCGCGCAGATACATGCGCACGGGATCGTCGGTGCGGCCGATATCCTCGTCGTCGAGATTGCCGGCGGCATGCCCCTCGCCATCGCCGTCATCGCTGCCGGCGGCGGCGTCCTCCTGCTCCTCGCTCTCGACGACGTTGATGCCGAGCTCGGAGAGCATGGCGAGCGTATCCTCGATCTGCTCCGAGGAGACCTGCTCGGCCGGGAGCGCCGCGTTCACCTCGTCATAGGTGACGTAGCCGCGCTCCTTGCCGCGCGCGACCATCTTTTTGATGGAGGCCGCGATGGTGTCGAGCAAGGGCGCTTCCGCCGCCTCCTCGCGCGCCTCGGGCGCTTCCGCCGTATTTGCCGACTTAGCCGCCATCTCTGATCCCGCCCGCCTCTGACGTGGTGTCAAACACGACATCGCCACGGCACGAGACTCTCCCCCGCGCGTGTCGCGATCCGTCGGTCAATCCTCCGATCTGCCGGCTCTCGGCCGTCTGGCCGTAGGTCAACGGACTCCCCCTCCCGTTGCGCCGTCGTCGTCCTTCTTAGTGTCGAGTACCGTCTGCTGCAAGCGTCCCCACGTCTCGTCGCTGACATCGCGGAGGAAGTCCTGCGCGGCCTCGTCCACCTGCTGCCGCAAGTGACGGTGTTGTAGCCGGTCGCGCGCGTCGATCCAACCCATCCGGACCGTCTCGGTATCGGCCTCAGGCCGCGCAAAAGCGGCATGCTGCAGGACCTGCGGCGACAATACCCCCTGCACGACCCCGGCGTAGCCGTTGCGAGTGAGGTGGAGCTTGAGTGTCTCAGCGTCAAGATCCGGATTTAGGGCGTGAAGTCTTAAGATTTCGTGGCAGAGCTTGTCAAGGCGGGGGTCGGAAAGTTCAAGCGTTGCCAGCTCTTCGGCGACCTCATGCACCAGGAAAGTATGGTTGATGAGGGCGGCCAGCAGCACCTCCTGCTGCCGGTGGCGCAGCAGGGTCGGGTCGGCGGCAGGCGCCGGCTCCGGCGGGCCCGGCCGCTCGAAGCGCCGGGACGGCGCCCCGCCGCGGCGCGGCCGGCGCAAAGCGGTGCCACTGCGCCGCCCGCCCAGCGCAAAGAGCCGCTCGCGGCAGAAGCTGCGGTAATGCTCCTGCACGGTGCGGTCGGCGATAACGCGGACACGGGCGTCGAGGCGCTGCTCGAGCGCGGCGCGGCGCTCGGGCGTATCGATGGGCCGCGCCGTCTCGATCTCCCAGAGCACGTCGGCGAGCGGCTTGGCGCGGTCGAGCACGTCGCGCATCGCCTCGGTCCCGTGCTTCAGCACCAGCGTGTCGGGATCCTCGCCGGCGGGCAGCGTGGCGAAGCGCAGGCTGTGCCCCGGCTTCAGCAGCGGCAGGGCGCGGTCGAGGGCGCGGAGCTGCGCGCGGAGGCCCGCGGCATCGCCGTCGAAGCACAGCACCGGCTCCGGCAAGAGGCGCCACAGCTCCTCGATCTGCTGCTCGGTGAGCGCCGTGCCGAGCGGCGCCACGGCGCCGCTGAAGCCGGCGCGGTGCAGCGCGATCACGTCCATATAGCCCTCGGTCACGATCACCGAGGGCGGCGACTCGCCTTTGGCCTGGGCGAGGCCGGCGCGCGCCTGCGCCCAGCCATAGAGCACGCGTCCCTTCTGGAAGAGCGGCGTATCGGGCGAATTCAGATATTTCGGCTGGCCATCGCCGAGCACGCGGCCGCCGAAGGCGATGATGCGGCCCTGGCGGTCGCCGATCGGGAACATGATGCGATGGCGGAAATAGTCGTAGGTCTCGCCGCTCTCGGCGCGGCGCAGCAGCCCGGCCTCGATCAACAGCGGCTCGGGGAAGGCGCCGGCGAGGGCGCGCTTCAGGCCGTCGCGCTGCTCCGCCGCGTAGCCTAGGCGGAAGCGGCGGATGGTGGCGGGATCGAGTCCGCGGCGCTCCAGATAGACCCGCGCCTCGCGCCCGGCGGGGCTCGCGAGGAGCGATTCGAAATGGGCGCAGGCGGCCTCCACCGCGCCCTGAACGCTCGCCTGCCGCTCGGCGCGGTCGCGCTCTTCACGGCTCTGGCGAGGCACTTCGAGACCGGCCTGGTGCGCGAGCTGCTCCACCGCCTCGGGGAAGGTGAGGTTCGCCGTCTGCATGGTGAAGCCGATGACGTCGCCATGCGCGCCGCAGCCGAAACAGTGATAAAAGCCCTTGTCCTCGACGACGTTGAACGATGGCGTCTTTTCTTTGTGGAAGGGACAGAGGCCGACATACTCCCGTCCGCGCTTGATGAGGCGCACGCGCCGGCCGACGATGTCGGCGAGCGACAGACGCTCGCGCAACTCGTCGAGAAACCGGGGTGGAAACGCCATCAGGTCGGAGCCTTTGTCGTCACTCGGGGCGGCGAAGCTCTCTCAACAAGGCCGTCGCGGCTGGCGACACGAACGGCGGGAAGGATTGAGTGTAGCGCAGCCGACCGCTCCGGCAAATCGCGCCTTTCGCCGCGTTCGAGTCGCATTTCCCGGGTCGCGATTGACGCGCCTCGGAACGGCCGCCTATGATTTTCATGCGACGGTGCCCCGACGGATAGACTCCAGGGGATTAAAAGGGAACACGGTGCGGACGACCCAGAAGGGGCCAAAGCCGTGGCTGCCCCCGCAACTGTAAGCGGCGAGCCTGTTGCCATCTTGACCACTGGGAAACCGGGAAGGTCGGCAAAAGGCGGTGAGCCGCGAGCCAGGAGACCTGCCATCGCAAGCGGTAACGCACGCTCGGGCGGGGTAGACCGATGAACAGCAGTAAGCGCCACCCGGTGATTCCGTCGCATGCGTCTGCCGCTTCGCATCAACGCCATGCGAGGGGCATTGCTCATGCGCGGACGACTTTCTCATCTTCTGAACGACGGCGCCGCTAACCTGCCGGGGCGGATCTTCGGCCTTTATACCCTACTCATCGGCGCGAACTTTGCCGTCTGGGCCTGGGCGCTCGCGGTGCTGCGCGACCACTCGGTGCTGCTCGGTACCGCGGCGCTGGCCTACACCTTCGGCCTCCGGCATGCGGTCGATGCCGATCACATCGCCACCATCGACAACGTCACGCGCAAGCTGATGCACGAGGGCAAGCGCCCGATCGCCGCCGGCTTCTTCTTTTCCATCGGCCATTCCGCCGTCGTGCTGGCGATGTCGGTGGCGATCGCCGTGGCCGCGGCGGCGGTGCAAGCGCGCTTCGAGGCTTTCCGGGCGATCGGCTCCATCGTCGCCACGGCCGTCTCCGCCTTCTTCCTGTTCGCGATCGCCGCGGTCAACGTCCTGATCTTCGCCGCGGTCTACCGCACCTTCCGCTCGGTGAAGCGGGGCGACTCCTTCGTCGAAGCGGATATGGACATGCTGCTCAGTGGAAGAGGCCTGCTGGCGCGTCTCTTCCGTCCCTTGTTCGGGATGGTAAGGCGGAGCTGGCATCTCCTGCCGATCGGCCTGCTGTTCGGCCTCGGCTTCGATACGGTGACCGAGGTGGGGCTGTTCGGCATCTCGGCCGCGCAGGCATCGCAAGGCTTGTCGCTCTCGCTCGTCCTGGTGTTCCCCGCCCTCTTTGCCGCCGGGATGTCGCTGGTGGACACCACCGACAGCGTCCTGATGGTGGGCGCCTATGGCTGGGCTTTCATGCGGCCGATCCGCAAGCTCTTCTACAACATGACCATCACCCTGGTCTCGGTGGTGGTCGCCATCGCCATCGGCGGCATCGAGACGCTGGGCCTCGTCGCCGAGCACTTCAATCTGCGCGGCGCCTTCTGGAATCTGATCGCCGATCTCAACAATCATTGGGGCGCGCTCGGCTATGCGATCATCGGCCTCTTCGCGGCGAGCTGGCTCGTGTCGCTCGCGATCTACCGCCTCAAGCGGTACGACGCGATCGAGGTGCGGCTCTCGCCCTGAGTGCCGCGCTCCTTCGACGGTTCGGATATCAGCTGGTCAGCGCAGGGAGGCGAGCCAGGGGAGCGGCCGGCAGAGCCCGCTGTTTTCGATCCCATGGCTCACGCCGCCCTGCGGGACGAGCGCGATGAGCCGAATCGCAGGCAATGCGGCACAGCTCATCCTCGTCCCGCGCCTCAGCCGCGGCGCGGCGCTAATGGCGTGGGGCCAGGCTCTGGTCCTGCTGGGCGTCACATCCCGCATTATTCCCGGCGGTCGGCCCGACGGTACAAGACGGCGAGCCAAGGTTCCCGTTAGGGGCGGTGGCCGCCTCGGAGTGGTAGGTCGGGGCTGTGGCCTCTTCGGGCTGGTCGCTGCTGCACCCTCCAAGCGCCAGCAATGCGCCGGCCAACAGCAACGGTACGAGCGGCTTCCTCAAAGCTTCAACCATCAATCATTCCTCCTTTTAAAGACCACACCCTCGACAACAGGGCAGTCGCTGATGTTGTTCCGATCTTGGCAAACGCTCGATGCGAGAGCGGACGCCCTGAAGGCGCATTGAACCGTCTCCCGCGCCAACCGGTTGAGGGTCGAGAAAATATCGTTGGGCGCGCGCCGCTTGCCGGGCTTCCGCGGTTTCGAAATCAACTGGTTTTATCGACGGAATGCCGATATTTTATCCGGGTGCGTCTACAACAACAGCGATCAAGGACATTGGCGACGCAGTCATTATTTATATTTATGATTCGCTCGGCTGCGCGCCGCGGGTTCTCCAGAGTTCACGAGCCGTGGCGTCTTTCGACGACGCGCTGATCGAGAACCTGCGGCAGCTCGACGAGGCGTGCGATCTCAGCGCCTGTCTGAGGATCCTGAAAGAGCGCCAACTCTCGGCAGACGAACTCTTTCGACTCGCCCTCCTGCTCTATCGAGAAAGATGCGGGCCGCTCCCGCTGGAGATCGCGCGGCAGTTAACGCAAGCGGGCATCGAGCACTGGGTCCTGCTGGCGCTCGCCGCTCATCTGGCGCTCCGCTTCGGCGACGAGGATCTTGCCAATGAGAGCCTCACCAAGCTGGTCCCGCTGCTTGCGGACGGCGCCGCGGCGCGTCAGGCCGCGCGCGAACTGCTTGCGGCGCCGTTGATCCACGATGTCCTGGTCGCGTTCTATACCCCGGACCAGCAGCGGCTGCGCGATCTGGCGCGGCTGTGGTCGCTCATCGAGCCCGAGATCATGCAACCGCTCGCGCCGCTCCCGGCGGGATACCGAGGCGATCCCGAACGGCCGCTGCGTCCGAGCGCAGCGGGCCTGCTGCGCCTCGACGCCCCTTCGCCCGACGCGCAGCGGCAGCGACGCCGCGTCGTCCTCGCGATCCGCCGCTACTGGATCGCCGACGTGCCGACCTCGCGCGTGCATGAAATTCCGCTCTGCCTCGCCGCCGCCATGGAAGCCTATGGGTGGGAGGTCATTCGCTACCATCTCCGCAGCTTCACCGATCCATCCGTGATCGCCGACGACTACCGCGCCATCGACGCGCTGTGCCGAGAAAGCGGGGCGGAACTTCTCGTTCTCGACGATTTTCTGCCGGAGCATGCGGGCACCGGGGCCCCCGGCGAGATCATGCGCCGGCTCAAGGTCCGATCTCCGCAGCTCCGACTCGTAGGCCTCTATCTCGATTGCTGGCAGCGCGGGGCGTGGGATGGGATGGAAGCCGCCGGCGCGATGCTCGATGCATGCTGGGCGTCGATGGATACGCCCGTCTGGCACCGCGCCGCGTTCAGGGACAAGGTCCTGCTAACGCCAATGCCGAACGGCGGCAGCTATTCATCGGCGGTGCCGCTCCGAGCCCAGCTCTATTTTCACGGCGGCGTTCAACAGGCCAATTGGTACCGGGCGTTCTGGCTCACCGCCATGGCCGACGCAGGCTTCGCGCTGGAAATGGCGATCAGCACGCATCAAAGCGACGGTCTCGAGCCGCTCGAGAGCTACCGCCGGTATCTGCGGCGGTTGGGAGAGGCGGGCGCGACGCTCAACTTCGCGCGCCGCCGCGACGGTCAGCTCACCGTCACCGGCCGGACTTTCGAGGTCCTTGCCGCCGGCGGGCTTCTCGTCCAGGAGCGCTGCGACGAGATCGATCTCTACCTGATCCCGGGCAGCCACTATCTTCGCTTCGAGAGTCTTGCGGATCTGGCCGATATCGCCGAGCTGCTACGCGAGGCCCCGGACCGCGCCGACGAAGTTCGACGGGCCGGCGCCGAGTTTTTCCGCGAGCGCTATGCCGACGACAAGATCATCGGCTATCTGGACCAGTTGGTCTTTCATCGTCATTCGGCGGCAAACGGATAGCCTTCGCCGGCCATCTCCAAGCCCGACGGCTCATAGACCACGATCCTGCTGCCGGCGCTGCCGATCTCCACCGGCACCTGCACGAGCTTGCGCAGCGCGTGGCGCACCGCCTGGCGGTCGCCGGGCTTGACGAAGAACAGGAAGAAGCCGCCGCCGCCGGCACCCAGCAGCTTGCCGCCGAGCGCGCCGGCCGCGCGTCCGGCCTCGTAGATGTCGTCGATCTCCGGCGTCGAGACGCCATCGGCGAGCCGGCGCTTGAGCTGCCAGCCTTCGCGCAGAAGCTCGCCGATCTCCGAAAGCGGCCTACGCTCGCTCTGAATGATGCTCGCCGCTTCGCTGACCTGCTGCCCGATCGCGCAGAGCTCGTTTTCCCGCTTGGCGAAATTGGCGATTTTCTTGGCCGCGATCTCGGTCGAATAGCGCGAGAGGCCGGTAAAAAACAGCAGCAGCGAATCCTGCAGCTCCTGGCGACGCTCCGGCGGCATGATCAACGGCATGACCTGGTAGCTGCCGTCCTCATGGAAGGAGATCAGGTTGCTGCCGCCGTAAGCCGCCCAGATCTGGTCCTGCGACCCGACAGGCTCGCGAACCACCTGCTGCTCGATGCGGATGGCTTCATCGGCAAGTTGCCGCGCCGTCGTCATCCGCCCGCGCAGCGCTCTCAAGGCATGGACCAGGCCGACGGTGAAGGAAGAGCTTGAGCCCAGTCCCGAGCGCGCGGGCAGGTCGCCGTCATGGTGGATCTCGAGGCCGTCATGGACCTGCATGTCGTGCAGCACCGCGCGCACGGCCGGATGGTTGATCTCGCCCACCTCCTTGACGTTCTCGATCGCCGAATAGACGATGCGGTGGCGGTAGGTGAAGAAGGGCGGCAGATGCCGCACGCTGATGTAGCAGTACTTGTTGATGGTGGTGCCGATGACGGCGCCCCCGTGGCGAAGATACCAGGCAGGGTAGTCGGTCCCACCGCCGAACAGCGAGACGCGAAAGGGCGTGCGGCTGATGATCATCGCCGCCCGCTGGCCGAAGCGAAGTCGGCGACGAAGGCATCGGCTGCGGCCAGGGTCTCGGGCGTGCCGATATCGATGAAGCGGCCGCCCGCTCGGAACGCCGCCAGGGACGTCGACGGCAGACGCTGCAGCACGTCGCGCTCGAGCGAGCCGCGTCCCACGGCCGAGATGCGGTCGAGCACGGAGCCGTCGAAGAGATAGATGCCGGCATTGATCCAGCCCGGCCCGGCGCTTTCCCGCTTCTCACGGAAGCGCGCAACCCGTCCCGCACGGTTGATTTCAACCTGCCCGTAACGCGTGCCGTCCTCGACCGCGACGCAGACGAGCCCCGCCGGCGTCCCGGCGCGCTCGAAAGCCCGCAAAAAGCCTTCGAGGTCGACGTCGACCAGCGTGTCGCCGTTCACGACCATGACCGGGTCGCTGCGCAGCGCGCTGCGGCAAAACGCAATTGCGCCCGCGGTTCCCATCGGCTCCGGCTCGACGATCGGCGCGAGTTCCAATCCGTGCCGAGGGCCGGCAGCGAGATAGTCGGCCACCCGCCCGGCCTGGTGCCCGAGGGAAAGAATGACCCGGCGCGCGCCCTGTTGCGCCAGCCAGCGCAGAAGGTGATCGAGAAAGGGCTTGCCGCCCGCCGGCGCGAGGAGCTTGGGCACACCGCCCAGATGCGACGCAACGCGCGTTCCGAGCCCTCCGGCCAGCACGACGACATCGACCTCGCCGATATCGCGGCGTGACCCGAACGTGCTTGCGGTCGAATGACCCATACCCGACCCTAAGCGTTGCGATACGCGTGGCTGCGCAGCATCTGGTATCCCTTGATCAGTTCGCCGATGCCGTCGTCGAGCGAGTACGCGGGACGATAGTTCGTCGCTTCCAATTTGGCGTTCGAGACGACGTAGTCGCGTTTGTCGACATCCTCGCCGATGGGCGCCTCGAGAAAAACGAAACCCGGCACATGCCGCTGGATGCGTTGGCACAGCTCCAGCTTCGACAGGTTGGCGTCGGAGAGGCCGGCATTGTACGCTTGGTCCCGCATGGCCTCGAAATTGTCGATGCCGTGCAGGAAGGCTCGGGCGACGTCGCGCACGTGGACATAGTTGCGCTTGAAATGCGGCTCGAACAGCACGACGGCGCGATCGTTCACGGCGCGATGGACGAAATCGTTCACCAGAAGATCGATACGCATGCGCGGCGACATTCCGAAGACCGTCGCGAGGCGAAAGCTGATGGCGTTTCCGCGGTCGAGCACCGCACGCTCGGCCTCCACCTTCGTGCGGCCGTAGAGGCTGATCGGGCGGAGTGGCGTCTCCTCGGTGCAGAATCGGCCGGCTTCACCGATACCGTAACCGCTGTTCGTGGTCGGCAGCAGGATCCGCTGATCCCGGGAGGAGAGCCGGATCAGCGTGCGAATTGCGCCGCTGTTGGTCGTCTCGGCGGCGAGCTTGTCGCTGTCGCAGAGCGGCGCCCCGACCAGCGCGGCGAGCGGCAGAATAACGTCCGCGCGCTTCAGAAGCCGCCCAAGCGTGGCCTCATCGCGCGCATCGCCCCTGACAACCTCGAAGGCGGGGTCTGCGCAGACGTGATTGAGGGAGTTCTGCTGGTACATGAAATTGTCCAGCACCACGACCTTGTGACCGGCGCCAAGCGCCGCAGGGACGAGCACGGAGCCGATATACCCGGCGCCGCCGGTGATGAGGATCGAGCAGCCCATGGCTCAGTTGCAGACCGCATTGAGCACGTCGTGGACCCGTTCTATCTGCGCCGTCAGGTCGTGCGGATGATTGCCGACGAAGAAACCCCAGTCATGCGCGATGTCGGCGTTCCGCATCTCGCCGACGGCCTCGTAGTCGTAGTATTTGATCACGTCGTGACGCAGGAAGTTGCCGCCGGTGATCATCCGGAAGCCGATATCGGCCTGGCGCAGAGCCCCGAACACGCGCGTGCGGTCCGAGTGATGATTCGGATCGAGGATGATGGTGAAGGCGAAGCACGAGCTCTTGCCGTTCTCGCGCTGGATGATGAACCGCTCATCGCCGGCGAAGCGCCGGCGGAAGACCGCGAGGTTCTCGCGCCGCTTTGCGGTCATGTGCGGCAGCTTCTGCAGCTGAACCATGCCGATGGCCGCTGCGATCTCGAGCGGTCGCACGTTGTAGCCGGGCAGAATGAACCGATAAGCCTCGAAATGCTCGTCTCTGCCGCGCTCGAATAGCGGGGTGTCCGGCGGCAGATCGCGGGTCCAGCCATGGGCGCGCAGCCCGCGCAACAGATGGCAAAGCTCCCGATCGTCGGTGAGGACCATGCCGCCTTCCATGGTGCTGACGTGGTGCGAGAAGAAGAAACTGAAAGTGCTCATATCGCCGAAGCTGCCGGTCTTCCGGCCGCAGAGCTCCGCGTCGGCCGATTCGCAATTATCCTCCAGGAAATAGAGCCCGTGCCGGTCGGCGAAGGCGCGCATCGCGTCGAGGGCCGCAGGATTGCCGAGGATGCTGACGCCGACGACCGCGCGCGTGCGCGGCGTCAGCGCGCGCTCGAGCTGACTGCAATCCATGTTGAGCGTATCGAGCTCGACGTCAACAAAGCGAAGCTTGAGGCCGTATTGATGCAGCGGGTGATAGGTCGTTGCCCAGGAGATGGCGGGGACGATGACCTCGTCGCCGCGCTGCAGCGGGCGATGCTGCTTGTAGAAGAGCGCAGCCGTGGCGATGAGATTGGCCGATGAGCCGGAATTGACCATGACGCCGTAGCGCCGGCCGTGATACCGGGCGAAGGCATCCTCGAAGGCGGCTACCGTCTCGCCCATGGTATAGCGGCCGCTCGCGAGGACGCTGCGGATGGCCGCCATCTCGTCCTGGTCCCAGTTCGTTGCCGCCAGCTCGTAGAACATGCTCTGAAGACGCTCGCCTTCCCTAAAGGCCGTGCCTGATGAGCATCAGGCGCGACCGCAGGAGCCTGCCGAAAATTGCCTAATAACCGGTGAAGGTTGAGGCGGGACGGGCTGCGGCGCTCTTATTCCGCCTGTCCCGGTCCGAGCGGCGCTTCAGATTGCCTGCCGCCGCTCCGTCGAGAGAGGCCGCTCTCCCGCTTTGC
>DATNDG010000108.1:0-4524 GCA_035553515.1 Allostellaceae bacterium
CGTAGTCGCGCCCTTGGCGACCGTGGAATATCTCGCAGTGGTGTGGCCGCGACTGGAGGGAGAGCCGCAACCCAAGATCGAGCGAACAAAGCTCCGCGAGATCGTCGAGGTCCTGGACGACGTGCCCAAGCTGCCGCGCGTGTCACTCGACTTCGCCGATTGGGTCGCGCATTACACGATGTCGTCGCCAGGCATGGTGCTGCGCATGATGATGAGCGCGGGCCGCGCCTTCGATCCGCCCGTGCCTCGTTATGGTGTCCGCCTCGCCGGTCCTCAGCCAGCACGCATGACACCGGCGAGGACCCTGGTATTGGAAGCGGCGAGCAACGGTCTCATTTGGGTCAAGTCGAGCCTCGCCGAGGCTGCCGGCGTGAGTCCCGGCGTCATCGACGGCCTGGTGGATGCCGGCACGCTTGTGGCCGAACAGCTGCCAGACTGGCAGGCTATGCCGCTCGATGTTTCGCGCGAGCGGGCAAAGCTGACGGCGGAACAGACGGAAGCCGCACGCGTACTTCTCGCCAACACCAGCGATGGCTTCACCGTGAGCCTGCTCGACGGCGTCACCGGCTCAGGCAAGACCGAGGTCTATTTCGAGGCGGTTGCCGCAGCGCTGGCCCGCGAGAAGCAAGTCCTCGTGCTGATGCCCGAGATCGCGCTCACCAGCCAGTTTATTGCCCGTTGCGAGGAGCGCTTCGGCGCGCGCC
This sequence comes from Allostellaceae bacterium, assembly GCA_035553515.1. Classification (GTDB taxonomy): domain Bacteria; phylum Pseudomonadota; class Alphaproteobacteria; order ATCC43930; family CGMCC-115725; genus DAHUYF01. Next base: position 705 of record DATNDG010000108.1, read on the forward strand.
CGGCCGAGTGGTATTCCGGCGTGCCTGCGCCGATGCGCGGCCGCGTGTGGCGGGCCGTGGCAGAGAATAACGCCAAGCTCGTGGTCGGAGCCCGCTCTGCCTTGTTCCTCCCCTTCCCCGATCTCGGCCTGATCGTCGTCGATGAGGAGCACGACCAGAGCTACAAGCAGGAGGAGCGCGTCGCCTACCAGGCGCGCGACATGGCGGTGGTGCGCGGATCGCTCGGCCATTGCCCTGTGGTCCTGAGCTCCGCCACGCCCTCGATCGAAAGCTTGGTGAATGCCGAACAGGGCCGCTACCAGCACATCAAGCTTACCGGGCGCTACAAGGCTGCGGGCCTTCCTGGCATCGCCGCCATCGACATGCGCGCAGACCCGCCCGAGCGCGGCAAGTGGCTGTCGCCGGCGCTTGTCAATGCCGTGGCCGAGACGCTGGCGCGCGGCGAGCAGGCGCTTCTGTTTCTCAATCGCCGTGGCTACGCGCCGGTTACGGTGTGCCGCAACTGCGGCTTCAAGTTCGAGTGCCCGGATTGCTCGGCCTGGCTCGTCGAGCACAGATTTCGTCATAGGCTCGAATGCCACCATTGCGGCAAGTTCGTCCCGGTCCCGGAGACGTGCCCGAAATGCGGCGCCGAGCATTCGCTCGTGCCGTGCGGGCCTGGCATCGAGCGCATCGCCGAGGAGATCGCCGAGCGATTTCCCGACGCGCGCCGCGTGCTTCTGTCGAGCGATCTCACGCCAAGCATCAGCGACCTCCGCGAGACCTTGCGCGAGATCGAGGAGCGCGAAGTCGACATCGTGATCGGCACGCAGCTCGTGGCCAAAGGCCACCACTTCCCAGGATTGGCGCTGGTTGGCGTGGTCGATGCAGACCTGAGCCTAGCACAAGCCGACCCACGCGCCGCCGAGCGCACCTTCCAGCTCTTGAGCCAAGTGACGGGGCGCGCAGGCCGCGAGGCTATCAAAGGACGCGGCCTGATCCAGACCTACATGCCTGAGCATCCGGTGATCGCCGCGCTCGTCTCGGGCGATCGTGACACCTTCCTCGAGCGCGAGATTGCGGAGCGGCGCAAGGCGACGATGCCGCCCTTCGGCAGGCTTGCCGCTCTGCTTGTCTCGGCTGGCTCGCGCGAGGCGGCAGAATCTTACGCGCGCGAAGTCGCGCGTGCCGCTCCCGCTGCCGCCAAGATCCACGTGCTAGGACCTGCCGAAGCGCCGCTTGCGGTGATCCGCGGGCGCCATCGCTATCGGCTATTGGTCAAGGCCGCGCGCGAAGCCGACCTCCCGGCCTATCTGCGGCTCTGGCTCGGCGCTGTGCCTAGGCCCAAAGGCGATGTCCGCCTCGTGGTGGACGTGGATCCTTACAGTTTTTTGTAGGGCGCCGGATTACTGCGGGACGCGAATTTTGCGGAGTCGGAGGTCGGCAGAGATCGCCACCAGAGCAAACGCGGCAATGATCGCGGCGAAGGCGGTCTCAGCGATGATCGGCGTCGCCGCCGCCGACAGAAGCGCAATGCCGACCACCGGCAACGAGACGCCGAGATAGCAAAACATCAGGAAGGTGGATACGACTTCGGCGCGATGGGTGTCAGGCGCGAGCTCATTCACGAGTTGCAAGCTGCCGCGATAACCGAGCCCGACCGCAGTACCGCCAACGCCAGACCCCAGCAGCAATAGGGGCAACGAGTGGTCGCGCGGCGCAAGCGCGAGCAGCGCGAGCGCCGGGATGAGAAGAGCAAGTCCGGAAAGCATGGCCGCGCGGGCGCTAAGCCACTGAGTGAGGATGAGCACGAGGGCCGCCACCGCATAGAGCTCGAAAATGATCCCGCCGCTGATCGCGTGGCTGTGCAGGTGCAAGGCTTGCTCGAGCACGCTTGGTGTCAGCGCCGAATAGAAGCCAAGCAGCGAGAACGTGGCGAAGGCAGTGATGGCCGGGGCGGTGAAGGCACCAATCAGCGCCCGCGGCACGCCAATCCTTGGCCGCATCGAAAGCTCTCGGACGCGCCGGGCGAGACGCTTTACTGTCTCCGGCACCATAAAGGTTATGACGGCAGCGGCAAGCGCGAGCACCATCAGCGCGAGGAAGGGTAGCGTAAGCGGCTCGCGCGTGAACTGAGCGAGGATCCCTGCAAGGAAAGGTCCGAGCCCAAGACCGGCAAGAGTGAAGCCGGCGGTCAGGCTCGCTCCTGTGCAACGGTTGGCGCAGAGCTCGGCAACCCAGGCGGTACCGGCGCCCGCGGCAAGCGGGATGGCAAATCCGCTCGTGATGCGCGCGAGGAACAGAAGCGGGACGGAATCGGCAAAGACGAATAGGACGGTGCTAAGCAAGCTGATACTGATCGCGAACAGGATCGCAGCACGGCGTCCGACTTGGTCGGACAGCCTACCAAGGAAGAAGGCTGTAAGCACCGCGCTTGCAAAATAGACGGAATAGATCAGCGTGAGCGTCACTTGCGAGAAATGGAGCTCGTCGCGGTATATGAGATAAAGCGGCCCGGGAAGCGTGGCGCCCATGAACATCAGCATGAGCACGGTGGCCGCTCCAAGCGCTGGCCCTTTGCCGCCGAAGCTGAAGTGCGCCTTCGATTTTTGGGGAATCGGGTCGGCCTTTGGCCCCGCCGTCCCGCTGCGCGATTTCACATCTGACGGGGCAAGGCTCATGGTGCTGGGCGCAACGCCCTTCTGCGGCCCCTGGTTTCACGCACCCATCGATTGATGACAGAGCTATCGATGATGGCAGCAACCAGACCATAGTTGTAGCAAGAGCGACAAAGTCGGTAGTAGGGCCTCATGGCAAGGGATTTCAGGACTGACTCCGAGTTTTTCGCGCTGTTGATGGGGAGTTATGCGCGGCTCGTAGGCAAGCTGCTCGTGCCGGAAGGGAAGGACGCCGCGTGGCTCTACGCGCAGGCGCCGATTGCCGTGGTGGCACACAATACCGACCCAGATCCCAAATTCATCTACGCCAACAGGTGCGCGCAGACTTGCTTCGAATATTCGTGGGACGAGTTCATCGGCCTTCCGTCACGACTCTCGGCCGAGGCACCGGAGCGCGCGGAGCGGCAGGCGCTGCTCGATGCCGTCGCCAAGAACAGTTTCATGTCGGGCTATCGAGGCATTCGCGTCGCGAAATCAGGCCGGCGCTTCCTGATTGAGGATGGCGTGATCTGGAAGCTCATCGATGAGAAGGGGATAAGGCGCGGCGCTGCCGCGACCTTCCCCTCCTGGCGGGACATCTGATCTCTTAGCAGCCTGAATCTCGTCCCGGCCGTGCGAGCGGGGGTTCGCGCCTCAGGCCCCTGGTTTCAGAGGGCAACGTCAACTCAGCCTATGAGGTGCGGATATCCTGAGCGGCGCGCGCGAGGATCTCGACGACGCGCGCCTCTGCCTCTTCGCCTGACTCAAGTCGCTTCGCCGCGACGGCGCGAAGATTGTCGAGCGCCGCCTGAACAAGTGGCGGCACGTCATTCTGCTCGCCGTGACGCTCTTCCCAAGCGCGGCGCCGGCGCGCAAACTTCTTGCCGACGGCTTCGAGCCGCTCGATCACCATGTCGGCGATGTCGCAATTTTCCTCGAGATAAGCGCGCCCCTCTTCGGTGATGGTGTAACGCTTCTTGGCGCCTTCGCTCTCCGCGGTTACGTAGCCAGCTTCTTCGAGGAAGGTCAGCGTCGGATAGACAACGCCGGGGCTTGGGCTGTACCAGCCGCTCGTTTTTTCCTCGATCAGCTTGATCAGCTCGTAGCCGTGACGCGGCTGCTCGGCGATCAGTGCAAGCGCGAGCAGCTTCAAGTCGCCTTGGGCGAGCATGCGGCCGACGCGA
>DATNDG010000109.1:0-5069 GCA_035553515.1 Allostellaceae bacterium
AAAATCGAACATGTTCAGCGTAGGATTACCGGCTGTCGCCCGTCAACGGCGGCGCTTGCCCGCGGCGACGCCGGCATGCTAACTCCGCCTCTTCCGCGGCGGCGTCGAGGTCGATCGTGCAGCTTCGCCAGAAAGAGCCGAGCCGGCGCGAGCGCAACAAGGCGGCAAAGCTGGAGAAGATCAGCCGGGCGGCGCGGCGGCTCTTCATCCGCCGCGGCTATGACGCCACCACCTTGCGCGAGATCGCGGCCCAGGCGGGGGTCGGGCTCGGCACGCTCTTCTCCTATGCCCCCGACAAGCGCGACCTCTTGTTCCTCATCATCAATGACGACATCGAGGCGATGAACGAGGCGGCCTTCGCCGCGGCGCCCGCGGGCGCGCCGCTGCTCGAGCGGCTGGTCGCGATCTTCAGCGGCTTCTTCGCGTTCTTCGGCAAGCAGCCGAACCTGTCGCGCATCGTGCTCAAGGAGCTCACCTTCTATTCGGCCGGGCCGCAGGCGCGGCGCTTCCAGCAGGGACGCGCGCTGGTGCTGGAGCAGCTCGCCAAGGTGGTGCGCGCGGCGCAGCAGAGCGGCGAGATATCCTGCGCCGAGGACGCCGGCGAGATCGCCGGCACCATCTTCTCGATCTATGCCGGCGAGATCCGGCAGTGGCTGGGTGCGCCCAAGCCCGATCTCGATGCGGGGCTCGTCGCGCTGCGCCGCCATTTCCGCCTGCTGATCGCGGGGCTGCAGCCGAGATAGGGTCGGCTGCAGTTCGGGGTTGGCCCTGCAGCTCAGAATCTTCTCCTACCGCGCGGTCTGCGTAAGGCCCGTCGGCGGGCCGTCGATGGCGGTCCAGCCGGCGTCGATCAGCAGAGTGCTGCCGCTCATGTAGCTCGCGGCGTCCGAGGCGAGGAAGGCGACGGCGCTCGCCACTTCCGAAGGCTGACCCCAGCGGCCGAGCACGGTGTGGCGGGCATAGGTCCGCCAGATCTCGGGCTTCGCCTTGAGCGGCGCCACCAGCGGCGTCTCGATGATGCCGGGCGCGATCGCGTTGACACGCACGCCGTAGCCGCCCATCTCGGCGGCGAAGCCCTTCACCAGCAGCGAGATCGCCGCCTTGGTCGCGCCATAGACGGCGAGGCCCGGCTCGATGGTGCTGGCGCGGATCGAGGAGCAGGCGATGATGCTGCCGGAACGCTGCGCCAGCATGCGGCGACCGACCTCGCGGAAGAAAAAGAAGGTGCCCTTGAGATTGAGATCGACGATGCGGTCGAACTCCGCCTCCTCGTAGTCGAGCACCGTCTTGCGGATATTGATGCCCGGCGTCGTCACCGCAATGTCGAGCCCGCCCAGCCCCGCAACCGCCCGATCGACAAGGGCCGCGATATCGGCGCCGCTCGCCGCATCGGCACGGGACGCCGCAGCGCTGCCGCCCGCGGCGCGGATCGCCACGGCGGTGGCCTCGGCGCCCTCGAGATCGAGATCGGCGCAATGGACCGATGCCCCCAGCGCGGCCAGCGCCTCGGCGGAGGCGCGGCCGATGCCCGAGGCAGCGCCCAGCACCAGCGCCTTCCGCCCGGTGAGATCGAAAAGCCCGCGATAATCGGTCATGGTTCCTCCGCTGCGGTTCGGCGCGGGAGGATGCGGGAGAAACGAGGTTGCGGCAACCGGGAGCGTGGGCGCTGCAGGACCGTCCTTGCGTCCTTCGACAGGCTCAGGATGAGGAAGATCGAGAATGACCCTGACAGGGGCCGCAAAAGAAATTTCCTCGTCCCGAGCTCGTCGAAGGACGCACGGCAGAGCTGCAGCTAGAGCCCCAGGATGCGCTCGGCGTTCTGGTGGAAGATCTTCTCCATCACCGCGTCGCTGTAGCTGAGCTCCTGCCATTCGCGGAAGAGGCGGTCATAGGGGATGCTCGGATAATCGCTGCCGAACATCACCTTGTCCTGAAGGCGCGCGCGGATATCGGTCTTGAGCTGCGCCGGGAAGTATTTCGGCGCCCAGCCCGACATCTCCCAATAGACATTGCCCTTGTGCAGCGCGACCGCGGTCATCTCGTCCACCCAGGGCCAGCCGGGATGGGCGGCGATGATCTTGAGGTCGGGGAAGTCCGCGGCGAGCTCGTCGATGCAGGAGGGATGGGCATGGCGGATCTTGGCGCCGAGGCCGCCCGGCATCCCCGCCCCCATGCCGGTGGTGCCGACATCGATCATCACCGGCGCCTTCAGCGCGTCGATCCCCTCGAAGAGCGGATAGAGCCGCCGGTCGTTGACGGCGAAATGACCCATGATCGGGTGGAAGTGAAAGCCCAGCATGCCGAGTTCGGTGATTGCCTTCTTCGCCTGCTGGATGGCGATCTCGCCCTTGAAGGGATCGACCGCGGCCCAGGAGTGGATGATGCGGTCAGGATAGCGAAGCTGCATCGCCTTCACGTATTCGTTGGTGCAGGGCGGCGTGCCGGTAGTGGTCTCGAGGTCGAGCGCCACCAGCACTGCCTCGACCCCGGCGCCGGCGAATTCGGCGACGACGTCCGCTTCTTCCTTCCAGGTCCAGGCGCGGTTCCAGTATTTCGCCAGCGCCTCAACATAGGGCCCCTGGCAGCGGATCCAGGCCCCGGTGTTGGGATAGCAGTGCAGATCGATGATGCGCATGGCGGCTCCTAAGCGGGGCTTCGGGCGGCGAGCTTCTTCGAGACCATCTCGACGAGCGCTTTCTTCGACACCTTGCCGAAGGCGGAAAGCGGGAACTCGCGCAGGAGCTCGAGCCGCTCCGGCAGCTTGAACCTGGCGATCTCCTTGGTCCCGAGAAAGGCGATCAGCTCGTCGAGGTCAAGGCGCGCACCCGACCGCAAAATCACGCAGGCGCACATGCGCTCGCCGAGATCGGGATCGGGCATGGCGATGCAGGCGACGTTCTGCACCGCGCGATGCGACAGGATCAGATTCTCGATCTCCTCGGCGCTGATCTTCTCGCCGCCGCGGTTGATCAGGTCCTTCTTGCGCCCTTCGACCATGTAGTTGCCGGAAGGATGCCGGCGCATCAGATCGCCGGAGCGGTAGAAGCCATCGCGGGTGAAGGCCTTGGCGTTGTGCTCGGCGGCGCCGTAATAGCCGCGGAGCGTATAGGGGCCACGCACGCAGAGCTCGCCCACCTCGCCCTCCGGCACCTCGTTATCGTCGTCATCGAGGAGGCGCACCTCGTCATCGGGCGAGATCGGCCGCCCGACCGTCTCGAGACGGACATCCTCGGGATCCCCGATTCGCACGAAGAAGAGCGTGCCCTCCGACATGCCGAAATTCTCCTGAACGAAGCAGGAGGGGATGAGTGCCCGCGTCTTGAGCCGCACCTCGGGCTGAAGGCGCTGCCCGCCGCTCTGGATGTAGCGCAGCGAGGAGGTGTCGTAGCGCCTCGCCTCCGGGCTGTTGATGAGGCGGATGAGGAGGGCCGGCACCACCTTCAAATGCGTGACGCGGTGCTTCTCGATGAGCGGGAAGAGCGCTTCGGGCCGCGTGCTGGCGCTCAAGACCACCGAGCCGCCGTTGAGCAGGAAGCCCTGCAGCCCCGGGCAGGCGAGCGGCAGGTTATGCGCAATGGGGAGCGCCAGCAGCAGCACCCCCTCGCCGGTGACGCCGCAGACCTCGGAAGCGGTGCGGGAATTGTAGATGTAGTCGTTATGCGTGCGCGGAATGAGCTTCGGCACGCCGGTGGTGCCGCCGGAGAGCTGAAAAATGCAGGGATCGGCCGGATCGAGCGCGATCGCCTCGAGGCGCGCGCGCGGCAGATCGGCCTCTTTCTCGATGAGCTCCTTCAGGCCGACCTCGCCCGCGCGCGACGCGCCCAGGACGAGCGGGACGCGCAGGCAGGGATTTTCCGCGCGCACGCGCGCCACCATCGGCGCGAACTCGAAATCGCCCTGACGCTCGGGATAGGCGCAGGCCACGGCTTGGGAAATGCGGGTGAACTGGCTGAGCTCGGCATAGCGGTGGCTCGCCAGCGCGGCGATCGGAACGGCGCCGATCTTCTGCAGCGCGACATAGAGCAGCACGAACTCGGCGGTATTGGAGAGCTGCAGCACGACCCGGTCGAGCGGCTTGAGGCCGAGCGCCAGCAGGTTCAAGGCGAGATTGTCGGAGAGCGCATCCAGCTCGGCATAGGTCAAGCGCCGCGCGCCGTCGATCCCCGCGACCTTTGGGCCGAAGGCACGGAAGGCGTCGGCGAACTCGTCACGCAAGGGCCGGTCGCGCCAATAGCCCTTCTCGCGGTAGCGGCGGGCGAAGTCGGGCGGAAACGGGACGACGCCGTCGAGCATATGCTGAGGCCTCAGGTGGAGCTCGAGAAGCCGCCATCGACGACGACGACCTCGCCGGTAACGAAGCGGTTGCCCTCGATCAGCGACAGCATGGTCTCGGCGACGTCGTCGGCAGTGACCACGCGCTTCAGCGGCGTGAGCTTGGCGCGGCGGCCCATGAGATCGTCGTATCTGTCGCGCAGCATGCGCTTCATCCAGTCGCCTTCCATCCAGCCCGGCGCCACGGCGTTGACGCGGATCTCGGGCGCGAGATTGAGCGCCAGCGTCTTGGTGAGGTTGACCACCGCCGCCTTGCTCGCGGCATAGGGGAGCGGCTGCGGCCCCGGCCGCAAGCCGACGATGCTGGCGGTGTTGACGATGGAGGGCGCCGGCGATTTGCGCAGCCAGGGCAGCGCCGCGCGCGTCACCAGGAAGACGCTCCGCACGTTGACAGCGAAGACGCGATCCCATTCCTCGACCGAGAGCGCGTCGAGATCCCGGGCCCGCACCTCGGTGGTGGTGCCGGCATTGTTGACGAGCGCGTCGAGCTTGCCGAAGGCCGCCCCCACCTCGCCCAGCATGGTGCGGATCTCGGCGTCATGGGCGACATCGCAGCGGCAGACGAGCGCCTTCACGCCAAGCTTCTCCGCCTCGGCCGCGACGTCGCGGGCTCCGGCCTCGCTGCGGCTGTAATTGATCGCGACGTCGTAGCCGGCACGCGCCAGCGCCAGCGCGGCGCTGCGGCCGATGCCGCTCGACGCGCCGGTGACGAGGGCGGCTTTGCGCTCTCCCATCCA
>DATNDG010000110.1:0-4350 GCA_035553515.1 Allostellaceae bacterium
CCCGTACTCCGGATGGCCAGGCGTGATACTGCCGAGCTGCCGGAAATTCTTGATCTGCTCGAGCGGCAAATCGTAACCGGTGAGATACAGCATCGCATAGAGCAGCATCGAGCCGTGCCCGGCCGACAGCACGAAGCGGTCGCGGTCGGGCCATTTGGGCCTGCTCGGGTCGAATTTGAGGAAGCGGCTCCACAGCACCGTCGCCACATCCGCCATGCCCATCGGCATGCCGGGATGGCCGCTGTTGGCCTTCTCGACCGCGTCCATGGCAAGCACGCGGATCGCGTCGGCCATGCGGCGGAGTTGCGGATCGCGCGGCTTGGGCAGCGGCGCGACGGCGGCGGCGAGGGTCGTCTGGGATGCGCTCATGAACACCAATCGCAGGGTCGGGCGCAACTTGCCGAGCGCGGGCGGCTACGTCAACCACGCGTCGCGCTGCGCGCGACGCGTATCATTGCGACCGGCAGGCATTGCCGTTAAGGTCGCGCCCGTCCTGGTGGGGCGTAGCCAAGTGGTAAGGCAGCGGATTTTGATTCCGCCATTCCCAGGTTCGAATCCTGGCGCCCCAGCCAACTTGGATAACCCGCCCGGTTGGCCATCAGGCGAAGGGCTGAAACTCTAGCTTTTTCCCTTCTGGCCTTTTCCCACCGCCACAGGCTCGGCAACGCGGAGATGCGCTCGCCGCCGGCGTTTAACGATCGGGAACAGCAGGACCGGGCATGAGCCAGCCGCCAGTCGTGGGAATGATTCACCCCCTCATCCTGAAGGACGGGGAGCTTTTCTTTGTGTGCGATCATGAGGGGCGTGTCGATTCTGCGCCGGCCCTCGGCCTCGGCCTTTTTCATCGCGACTGCCGCTTCCTCCGCCGCTACGAGCTGCGCCTCGGCAGCGTGTTTCCCTCGGTCCTCATGCAATCCGCGACCGAAGGCTTCACGGCACGCTTCGATCTCACCAATCCGCCGCTTGCCCTGGCCGGACAGACAATTCCTGAGCATGCGTTGAGTATCGCCCGGCAGCTCACGGTCCACGCCGATTGGTCGCTCCTCTATGACGGGATCGCGCTGCGCAATTGCACGCTCGATCCGCTCAGACTCGAGCTAATCATCACCATTGAGGCCGAATTTGAAGACGTCTTCTCCCTCCGCGGAACACCGCCCAAAAAGCGCGGAGACTTGCTGCCAGCTTGCTACGAGGGCGGGTCGCTCCTCTTCCGCTATCGCGGTGCCGATGGTATCATTCGTGATCTCACGATTGCCTGCTCGCCCGCCCCGGCGCACGAGAGTGTCATCGGTTCGCGCGCCGAGCTTGCGTTCGCGCTCTCGCTCGAGCCGCAGCACACGGCCGAGATCAATCTCGCTCTCAAGATCGCCGAGACCGCAGAAAAGAAGGCAGCGCCGCCTGCGGTCGTTGATCTTCCCGCCCCAAGGCGTTCAGCCGAGGGCGAGTCGGAGATCGCGCGACGCTGGCTCGCCGGATTTGCGCGAATCGAGAGCGACAATCCCCGCTTCGATGCGGCGCTGCGCCGCTCCTTGCATGACATCCGCCTCCTGACCACCGAGCGCGAGCGGGGCCGCTTCATCGCCGCCGGCGTGCCGTGGTATGTGGCGCTCTTCGGGCGCGACAGCCTCATGCCGGCGTTGCAATGTCTTGCCTTCCGACCCGAGCTCGCCGCGCACACGTTGCGTCTCTTGGCGCAGCGCCAAGGTCGACGAAACGCACCGGAGCAGAAGGAAGAGCCCGGCAAAATTCTGCATGAGCTGCGTGTCGGCGAGATGGCCAATCTTGGAGAAGTGCCGCAGCGCCCGGGCTTTGGCTCCGTCGATGCGACGCTTATCTTCCTCATTCTGCTTGCCCGGCACGCCAAATGGGTCGGCAGCACGGCGCTCTTCGATGAGCTGCGCGGGGCGGTGGAGCGCGCGCTCGACTGGGTGGACCGTGCCGGCGATGGGAATGGCGACGGCTATATCGATTACGACAACGGACTCGACGGCTCGCCCGCAAATCAGAGCTGGAAGGATTCCGCTGACGCCATCACCAATCCCGACGGCAGTCTGGTGCGCGGCCGCATCGCCACCGTCGAGCTCCAGGCCTATGCCTATCTCGCCTGGAGCTCGATCGCAGAGCTTTATGCAACGTGCCGCGAGACCGCCGCCGCCGACCGGCTCGCGGCAAAGGCAGAGCAAATGCGCCACCGCTTCAATCGCGATTTCTGGATGGAGACACAGGGCTGCTATTGTCTGGCGCTCGATCGCCATGGCAGACAAGTCGGGGTGATCAGCTCCAATCCCGGCCACGCGCTTTGGTCCGGCATCGTCGAGCCGAAGCAGGCAACGCGCTGCGCCGATCGCCTGATGGCGCCGGACATGTTCTCGGGGTGGGGCGTGCGCACGCTCTCGGAGCGCGAGCGCCGCTTCAACCCGATCGGCTACCACACCGGCAGCGTCTGGCCGTTCGACAATTCGCTGATCCTCGCCGGATTCTGCCGCTATGGGCGCGATGATCTCGCCAAACGCCTCTTCTCCGCGCAACTCGCGGCGGCGTTTCATTTCGACAACATCCGCCTGCCCGAATTCTTCGCGGGCGTGGTTCGCCGTGGCGAAGCAGGACCGGCGCGTTGTCCTCGTGCCGATCCGCTCCAGGCGTGGTCGGCGGGCGCTCTCCCGTTCATGGTTACCAGCCTTCTGAACCTGGAACCCGATGGGTTCGCGCGGCGGCTGCGTGTCCGGCCGATCCTGCCCGACGGCGTCGACCGCATTGATCTCTCGGCCCTGCGCATCGGCTCGGCAACTGTCAATCTCAGGATAGAGCGCGCCGGCGGCCAGGCTCGGGTCAGGGTCCGCTCCCACGAAGGCGCGGTGGAAATCGAGGCGTGATCCGAGCCGCCGCCGGCGGCTACAGGCTGCTCGGTTCGAACTGTCTCCAAGAAGGCCAGCCATCTAACGAGCAGTGTCGCTCGGCACCGGCGACAGCAGCGCCGGGCCGCCGTAACTGCGCTCGCTCAAACCAAGAAGCCCGGAAAGGAGCAGTGCCAACACCCGAACCGCCAAGTCATAGGTTCCCGCCTCGACCAGCGATCCATAAGGCAACCCTGCCGGTCGGCGCACTCCTAGCGGCTTCGCTGCGCCTCGGCCGCGGCCTCGGCTCGTAGCTCGTGCTGCGACAGCGGCATCGGCACGAAGCAGGAGAGGATCAGGAGCAGCGACATCGGGTCGATCTCGTTGGCCGGCGCCGCCAGCTTATGGGGCAGGAACCCCGAAACGTCCGGCTCCAGCCCGCGGGCATTCAATTCCGAGCACCCGATCGGCTGGCCTTCCGGGCCTTGATTTCCGGCTGCCCGGATGAACGCGCTTGCGGACGGCCCCTGCTCAAAATTGGGACGCCACCGCGCCTCGACGAACAAACGGTGGCGCGGGACGTTTACAGATAAGGAATTCCCAAGGCGACTTGGCAGAGCTCCTGGCTTGAAGCGCGCGCAGGAGGGGGTTATGCCGCCGAAAGTGGCTTTCGCTTGTATCGCTTGGCCGACGCGAGCGCGCGCTCTGCGCGTGCAAGCCGTCGTGGTGCTGCTGCTGATCCTCTGCCTGCCGGCTTGGGCCGGCGATTTGAAGGTCACCGTCGCCGGGATCCACTCCGCGTCGGGCAGCGTCATGATCGGGCTCTACGACAACGCCGAGGGCTTTGATGTCGCGATCAAGCATGCGACGGAGGCCGGCCTGCTGACCGACCGCGGCCGGCTCGTCGGCGCGGCGATGAGGGCCGCCGCCGGCTCGCAAAGCATCATCTTCACCCAGCTCCCGCCGGGGCGCTATGCCGTCATCGCCTTCCATGACGAGAACGACAACGGGCGCCTGGACGAAAGCCCCTGGGGCGTGCCGACCGAAGGCTATGGCTTCAGCAACGACGCGCAGGGTTTCCTGACCGCGCCCTCCTTCGATGCCGCCGGCCTGACGCTCGGCGCCGGCGACCGCACCGTCACGATCTCGCTCATTTACCCGAAGGCGGCGCAGGGACCGTCGCCGGCGGAGGGGATGCGGTAGCGCTTCGCGCATCGCCGCCGCCCGGCCCGCGGGCACACCCCCCGGAAGAAAACATTGCGCGGAACGGGCGGACGTGCAGAAATGCCGCGCATGGAGAAGCTGCGCGTTCTGATCATCGAAGATGACGGGCTGATCGCTCTCGTCCTGGAGAGCGTGCTTGAGGGCATGGGCTACCAGGTCTGCGCTACGGCAAGCACCGAGAGCGCCGCGATCGACGCGGCGCATCGCCATGCGCCGGACCTGGTGATCGCCGACGCGCGTCTACAGTTCGGCAGCGGCGTCTCGGCCGTCGAGGAAATCATCCGCGCCCGCG
>DATNDG010000111.1:0-17815 GCA_035553515.1 Allostellaceae bacterium
TGTCGATCACTGCACCCGGCTCTGCCATGCCTCGTCGGTGGCGGCGCTGATGGAGGGCATCGGCTCCGGTGCGGTGACCGCGCCTTTCATGGCCGCGAAGGACGCCGAAGTCATCATCGTGATCGGCGCCAATCCGACCGAAAACCATCCCGTCGCCGCCACCTTCTTCAAGAACGCGGTGAAACGCGGCGTCACCCTCATCGTCATGGACCCGCGCGGTCAGACCTTGAAGCGGCATGCGACGCACATGCTGCAATTCAAGCCGGGGCGCGACGTCTCGCTGCTCTCGGCGATGCTCAACGTCATCATCTCCGAGGGGCTCGAGGACAAGCAGTACGTCCAGGCGCATACCGAGGAGTTCGAGAAGCTCGCCGAGAACGTCAAGGATTTCCCGCCGGAGAAGATGGCGGAGATCTGCGGTATCGATGCCGACACGATCCGCGTCGTCGCGCGTAAATACGCCCGCGCGCGCGCGTCGATCATCTTCTGGGGCATGGGTGTCTCCCAGCATGTGCACGGCACCGACAATTCGCGACGGCTGATCGCGTTGTCGCTGGTGACCGGCCAGATCGGGCGTCCCGGCACCGGGCTCCATCCGCTGCGCGGCCAGAACAACGTGCAGGGCGCGTCCGATGCCGGGCTCATCCCGATGGTCTATCCCGATTATCAGGCGGTGGGCGATCCCAAGGTGCGGGAGTTCTTCGAGAAGCTCTGGGGCACCAAGCTCGATCCGAAGCCCGGTCTCACCGTGGTCGAGATCATGACGGCGACCCACGAGGGCATCGTCCGGGGCATGTATGTGATGGGTGAGAATCCCGCCATGTCCGATCCCGATGCCGAGCATGCGCGCGAAGCCCTCGCCAAGCTCGAGCATCTCGTCGTGCAGGACATTTTCCTCACCGAGACGGCGCGCTACGCCGATGTCGTCCTTCCCGCTTCCGCCTGGCCTGAGAAGGTCGGCACCGTCTCGAATACCAACCGCCAGGTGCAGATGGGGCGGAAGGCGCTTCCGCTGCCCGGCGATGCGCGCGAGGATCTCTCCATCATCATCGATCTCGCCAAGCGTTTGGGCCTGCCATGGACCTACACTCATCCGCGCGATGTCTTTGCCGAGATGAAGCGCGCCATGCCGTCGCTCGACAACATCACCTGGGAGCGGCTCGAGCGCGAAAGCTCCGTGACCTATCCCTGCGATGCCGAGGACAAGCCTGGCAACGAGATCGTCTTCGGCGACGGCTTCCCGACGCCGTCGGGCCGCGGCAAGCTGGTGCCGGTTCAGCTCGTGCCGCCCGCCGAGGAGCCTGACGAGGCCTATCCGATGGTGCTCACCACCGGGCGGCAACTTGAGCATTGGCACACCGGAGCGATGACCCGCCGCGCCAGCGTGCTCGACGATCTCGAGCCCGAGGCGGTGGCGAGTCTCGCGCCAGGCGATCTCCGCCGCATGGGGCTGAAGCCCGGCGCCAAGATCCGCGTCGCCACACGCCGCGGCGCGATCGAGCTCAAGGCGCGCGCCGACGGCGCCATCCCGCCCGGCATGATCTTCATTCCGTTCTGCTATGCCGAGGCAGCGGCCAACATCCTCACCAATCCGCAGCTCGATCCCGTCGGCAAGATTCCGGAGTTCAAGTTCTGCGCGGCGAGGGTCGAGCCGGTGACGACCGAAGCGGCCGCAGCAGCGAGCTAGATCTGCGAGCGCTGCAGGGCTGTGCGTCCTTCGACAAGCTCGGGATGAGGAGCTTTCTTCGTGGCTCCTGATAAGGGGCCACTCGAAGGACGCGGGGTGGAATTGCAGCTCCCCCGAGGCTAGCTACAGATAGGTCTTCTCCAGCAGCGCGCCGATGCGCTCGTTCTGGATTTCGGTCGAGCCGTCGACATAGGCGGCGATGCGCGAAGACGCGATGTGGCGGCCGATCGGGTACTCCTCGCGCAGCCCTTCGGCGCCCATCGCCTGCATGCATTGCGGCAGGCGGCGTCCCGCCATCTCGACGGCGAATTTCTTGGCAAGCGCGGCGGCAAGCACCGCATCCTCGCTGTGCTCGATGAGCGCCGCCGCGCGCCAGGTCATAAGCCGCGCCGCTTCCAGCTCGGTCGCGACGTCGACGAGCGACCAGCGCAGACCCTGGTGGTCGAGGAGCCGCTTGCCGAAGGCGTGGCGGCGCTTGCCGTAATCGAGCGCCACGCCCAGCGCTTCCGCCACCATGCCGCAGCACATTGCCGCGACATAGACGCGCGCGCCGTTGATGCCGCCGAGCGCGCGCTTGAACGCCTCGCCCGGCGGATAGAAGAGCGCCTCATCGCCGAGCCGGTAGCCGCTGAGCCTGATGCCGCCGACGCCGATGGCATGGCCGCCCATGATCGCGTAAGGCGGCAGACGCTCGAATCCCGGCGCGCCGGCATCGACGATGAAGGCGGCCATGCCGGAGGTGCCGGGCGCGGCATCGGTCTTGGCATAGACGATGATCGTGTCGGCCATGGCCGCATTGGTGAGCCAGGCCTTCTCCCCGTCGAGCACCCAGCCTCCGTCGATCTTGCGCGCTCGCGTGGTGATCGCGGGAAAGTCGCTGCCGGCACCCGGTTCGGTCAGCGAAGTACCGCCAAGCCGCTCGCCGGCCACGAGCGGTGCCACATATCGGGCGATCTGCTCCGGCGTGCCCTGATGCGCGATACGCGCCGCGACGTTCTGGGTGTTGATGAGGCTGAAGGCGAAGCCCATGCAGGAGCGGGCGAGCTCCTCGGCGATCAGCGTCTTGGCGATGAAGCCAGCGCCCTGGCCGCCGTGCACCTCCGGCACCTCGATCGCGGTGAGACCGAGCCGCGCGGCCGCGCGGATCGCGTCAATCGGCGGCTGCCGCGCGCGCTCCCAGAGTGCGGCGTTTGGTGCCACGATTTCGTGGCGGAAGCGCTGCGCGTGCTCCAGCAGGGCGCGCTCTTGTGCCGTGAGGCCGTCGATCGGCGAGGTGGGGTGGGTCATGGACGCTCGCGGCAGAGAGTGCGGCGGGCGTCACTCTTGCCCCGGGCTGCCCGGACGGTCAAGCGCCTGCGCGGAACGTTGCCCGCGGTGGCATCGTTGCCCTGTCATGTCGCAGGCCAACATCGGAGATCGCAACAGCATCGAGCGTATCTATCCCCGGGCGGTCTTCTTGCGCGAGGCGAACGCCAACTCCCGGGCCAAGGCCAGCGTGCTGCGCGGGCTCAGCATTCTCTCCAGCCCCGACACCGCCGGCGATTTCAGCCTGGTGCGCGCCGCGCAGCATGCGGGCGAGCGCGAGGCTGGCGAGGGTGCCGTGTTCCTTTGCCCCTTCGCGCAAGCGACGTCGCGCGGTGCAGAATACCCTACCGCGACCGCCGGCGGCGCCGCGGCCGAGGACGCGGATCCCTATGCGGCCTTCATCACCCGGGTGCTCGAGACGGCGCGGACGGCGCAGCTGCCCGAGCCCACCGGGCTCCACGATCCGCGGCTCAAGGGTCTGCGGCAGTGAACCCCGCGCCACCGCGGGTGCGGCCGCAAAAAACACGGGCGGGCGAAGCCTGCCGGCCCACCCGCCCGAGAGCGCAGCGGCGCTGCCGCTATTCGGCGGCGCGCGCCGAAACCCGCGCGAGCGTCGAAGCATGCTGCGAGCTGCGCAGCGGCCTCAGCACCAAGAGCGCGAGCGCGACCACGGCGAAGTTCATGATCGCCGTTATCACGAAGACCATGTGCCAGCTGCCGGTCGCCGCTTTCATGATATTGGCGAACGGCACCAGGAAGGCCGCCGCGCCCTTGGCGGTGTAGAGCAGGCTGGTGTTCACCGTCGCGTATTTCGGACCGAATGTGTCGGTGCAGGTCGACGGGAACAGGCTGAAGATCTCGCCCCAGGTGAGGAAGATCAATCCGGCGAAGAGCACGAAGCTCCAGGGCGAGCCGCCGGCAGCACCCAGCAGCCAATAGGCAATGCCGCCCAGGCCGAAGGCGATGGCCATCGTGTATTCGCGGCCGATATGGTCGGAGATCCAGCCGAAGAAGGGTCGGGCCAGGCCGTTCATCACATTGTCGACCACCAACGCCACGGTGAGCGCCGTGCCGCCGAGGAAGATCACGGTGTCCGCCACGTGATAGTCGTGTGCGATGAGCGCGATCTGCGCCGTTGCCATCAGGCCACTCGCCGCGACCAGGATGAACATGACGTAGAGCACCCAGAACGCCGGCTTGGCCAACATCTCGGCCGGGCGGTAGCTGTAGCTCGACTGCATCACCTTGGGTGTTGTGACAGTTGGGACTTCGCCGGCCTCGGGTGCCTTCAGCAGGAACGACATGACGACGCAGACCGAGCCCTGCACCAGGCCGAACCAGAAGAATGCCGATTGATAGCCGGCGCCCGCGATCACCTCGCGGATCGGCACCACGGTCAGCGCGGCGCCGGCGCCGAACCCGGCGGCGGTAAGGCCGACGGCGAGGCCGCGGCGGTCGGGGAACCATTTCACGGCATTGCCGACAGCGGTCGCATAGATCGCGCCCGCGCCGATGCCGGAGAGTCCCGCGCCGATATAGAGCGTCGTCAGCGTAGTGGCCTGGGAATTGATGATCCAGGCCACCGCGACCAGGACGCCGCCCACGCCCACGACCAGCTTCGGACCAAGCCGCGGCCCGAGACTGTCGGCGATCCAGCCCTCGATCGGCGTGAGCCAGGTCTCGAGCGCGACGAAGATGCTGAACGCCACCTGGATTTCGGCGATCGGCCAGCCATGGGCCTTGTTCATCGGATGGACGAACAGCGTCCAGCCATATTGCAGGTTGGCGATCATCACCATGCAGATAATGCCGGCGATGAGTTGCAGCCAACGATTAGGCGCAGTTGTGCGCAATGATCCGGTCATTGACATTTCCGTCCCCAGTGGTTGTTGCATGCGGCGAGTTCTAAACGAGACTCGCTCTTCGAGTATTGCAGTCGTCTGTACCGAAGCCGACACGCCTGCGGTGGCGCCGCCTCGTTGATAAAGACTATCACAATGGCGTCAAATAGGAAGAGTTGGAATCGGTGCCGGCTGGGCGCGGCAAGGTCTGCCGATGTGCTGGCAGGAAGCAATCAAAGATTCTCGGAGTAGTGCGGCAAGAAACCGCGACAGCAGGATGTGAAGTTTTATAACGCAGATTTAATGTGGCGAAGCATAGCTGGCCTGAATTGAGAGATATCGTGCATACCAGATCGGATACTCGTCGCCCGCGGTGGGCGCAACGGTATCCTCCCGAGGGCGCACGTAATCTTCACCGCGGCAAGCAAAGGCGCCGCGCGGCGTGTGGTCTCCTGACGGCGGGCGGCCCGCGCGCTAGAAAAGAGTGGCGGCGCCCGGCGCGCCGTCGACCGAACCGAGCGAGAGAGGACCGAATGCATCGTTTTGCCGCTGGTCTTGCCTTGGTGCTGATGCCCGTCTCGGCGCTTGCCGCGCAGCCGCCGGAAGGGGCGCCGAGCACCGCAACCGTGCTGCATCTGAGCGCCGAGGCGCAGCGCCTGGTTCCTCGCGACCTCCTGCGCGCAGTGCTGCGCGTCGAAGGCGTCGATGCCGATCCGGCCCGGCTGCAAGCGGAGATCAACCGGCGCATGGCCGCGGCGGTGGCGCAAGCCAAGGCGGTGCCCGGCCTCGTCGTGGCCACCGGCGGTTACTCCCTCTACCAGGAGCGCCCGAAGGGCCAACCGGCGCAATGGCACGGCGCGGAAAGCCTGACGTTGAGCGCGCATGATGCGGCATCGTTGCTTGCGCTCACCGGCCGCTTGCAGCAGAGCGGGCTGGTGACGTCGTCGCTCGACTACGAGCTCTCGCCCGAGGCGGCGCAGGCGAGCGAGGACGCGCTTACCGAGCAAGCGCTTCAACGCCTGAGGCGGCGCGCTGCCCGCGTCGCCGCGAGCCTCGGACTCGCGGTCGAGCGCATCCGCGACCTGCGCCTCGGCAATGCCGTCGCAAGCCCGCCCGCGCCGCGCTTCTTCATGGCCCGCGGCGCGGTTTCAGCAAAGCCGGTCGCTGAGCCCGGCGAGGCGCCGGTCTCGGTTTCGGTCGACGCGGATGTCGAACTCGGCCCGAAGCGCTAGTCGCCGGCCGCCCGGCGCGCGCGGCCGCCGCTTTCAACGCCACGGCGCAATTGCAGCACGCGATCCTCGATCGGCCGCGCGGCGTCCTCGCTGATGCGGCTCGAAATGCGCAGCATCTGTGCGCTGCTCTCGAGCAGGCTATCGAGCGACTCCTTAAGGAAGTTGCGCTGGATATCCGCCAGCTGCTCGATCGTCGTGCAGCGCATCAGTTCCTGCGACGCGCGGGCTCCGGCGCGCCAGCCGCGGCTCATCCATTCGATCCACGCCTGGCGCATCTCGCCCATTCCGCCGGCGGCGATGCTGGAGCAGGTGGCGATCGCCTGGATGTCCTCGGTGGTGAGCTGCGCCGTCTCGCCGTAAATGCCGGCGGCCGCAAGCACGGCGCGGTTGGCCGATTCGACTTGCTCGCCCGCACTTTCGGCGCCACGCCGCAGGGCTGCGCCGCTCGCCTCGGTCGTCTGCTCGGCGCCGCGGCGCACGGCCGCGGCGGCACCTTCCGCCATCTCCTCGCCGCGCCCCGCCACCGCGCGGTCGAGCGCCTCGGTCTCTTCCTCGTCGAGCGCCCGCCGCAGCGGCGAAAGCAGCCGCTCCTCTTCGCGCATATGCGTCTGCGCCGCCTTTCTGAGCTCGCCCGCCCGCTCGGTGAAGCTCGCGTCGTCCTTCGCCATCACGTCGAGTTCGCCGGCGAGGCGCGTCATCTCGGCATGCGCGCCGCCGGCGCTGCCGAGAAACTCGCCGATCGCCTCATGCGCTTCCGCATGCCGCTCAAGCGCCGGATAGAGATGCATCTCCTCTTTCTGCGCATGCTCGGCAAGAAGCTGCGCGAGCTGCCGGCTCACTCGCTCGCGCGTCTTCAGCGAGCCCTCCGAGCTTTCCTCGAGGCGCTCCATCATCTCGCTCATGCGCTGGTGCTCGCGCTTGACGATTTCGCCGAACTCCATCCTCGCCTCCCCGTGACTGAGTGACCTGACGAAGACGAACGGATTTTCCGCGTGCGGGTTCGGTGCGGTCTCAGAAGTGAAATTCGTATTCGAGTCGCCATTTCAGCGTGCCTTCGGGCGTGGCGCGCGTCAGGCCGAAGAGGTAGCCGACCTCATAGTTGAGCGCGCTCGCGCCGAAGCCGCGCAGAGTGCCGTAGAGCACCGGACCGGCGCGATGATCCTGCTGTTGCAGCCCGCTGAAATGCGCAAGCGCGCCGGGCGCGCTGTAGATCTCGATGCCCGGCTCGATCAGCGGATCGAGGGTAAGCCGCGTCTGCCAGGCAAGATTGAGCTGCGGCCGGCCCGAGGCGTGACTGCCGACATCCTTGGCAACGAACAGGTTCAGCGTGTTGACGATGCGGCCCCACACCTTGGTGACGGCCGGCCCGAGGTTGAGATTGTCAGGGCTCTGATGCGAGAGAGCGCGGCTGAACTCGGCGAAGAAGCCGAGATCCGCCCAATACCGTCCGGGCTCGGTGAGTTCGAACAGGTTTTCCCAGGTGGCGGCGGTGAAGCGCGTGCGGTTGTCCGGACCAGGATCGCGTCCCGCCTCGCCTTCGAACTCGGTGAGCCACCAGTCATTCACCGCCGCCTCGATTTCGGCCGTATAGCTCTGCTCCCCCTGCTTCTCCGCCTGTCGGTCGAAGCCATAGGAGCCGTTGAGCTCGACCGCTTTTTCGCCCCCCTCGATTTCGGCCGGGCGAACGCGGAATTCCGCCCGCGCCGGGTCTGCGGCCGCGATCATCCCGGCCGCCGCGACCAGGGTCGCGAGGCTCCGCCACCTCGGTCTCATCGCCGCCTCTACGCAATTGCGACTTATTCGCAATTACTAGCGCGCAGCGTTCCTGCAAGCAACCGAAACCGCGCGGTACGCGCGCGCCGCCCGGCGACACGGTGATCGGCCAACCGCGCGGCGCGGCAGCGCCAATCCGCTCAGACGGAGCGCTCGCCCTGCCGCAACGTGGCGACCAGGAAAAGCGCGAAGAGCAGCGCCAGGAAGAGCAGCAGCCCGTGCGGATTCCAGAGATCCATGGCGGCTCCACCGAGCCCCGGCCCGATCAAAGAGCCGATGCCATAGGCGATGATCAGCGCGGCATTGGCGCTTACTGCCTCGGCGCCGCGAAAGCGCGCCCCGGCCATGGCGAGCGCCACCGGATATATCCCGCCCGCCGCACCTCCCCAGGCCAGCGTGGCCACGAAGATCGCCGGCGCACCGCCTCGGACGATCAGCGGCAGCAGTGCTGCGCCCAGCAGCCCGGCCGCGCCACAGAGCCGCAACACCTGCACGCGCTCGAGCTTGTCGGAAAGCCAGCCGATCGGCATCTGCAGCGCAATGGCGCCCGCGCCTATCGCAGTCAGGATCGCCGCCGCTTCGGCGCGCGGGAGGCCGATGCGCACCCCCCAGATCGGCAGCAGCGACAGCGCGGCAGCCTCGAAGCAGCCATAGAACGCGACGCTCAGCACGATGAACGGCGCCTCGCCGAAGATCGCCAGAGCGCTCGCCGGCTTTTCGCGACCGAGGCGGGCGCTGGTCTTGCCGGTCCGGGCCAGCGGCAGCGCCGCCAGCGCGGTGATGCTGGCGCCGATCGCGTAGGGTGCCCAGCCGGCAATACCGACGAGGCCGAACATCAACGGCCCCGCGGCGAAGCCGGCGGCGAGCGCCGCGGCATAGGCGCCGATGATGCGGCCGCGGTTGCGGTCCTCGGCGAGCAGGTTGATCCAGGCTTCGGCGGCGGTGAAGACGCTCGATCCCGCCATGCCGAGCAGCAGGCGGAGCGCGAACCATGCGTCGATGCTGTCCAACGGCTTCATCGCCAGGAAGGCTGCGATGTCGAGGGCGAAGCAGCCGAGCAAGAACCGCCTGAGCCCGAAGCGACGCACCAGCAGTGGCGTCCAGAGGGGGCCCAGCACGACCCCCAGATATCCCGCAGTCGCATTGAGCCCGGTGAGCGTTGTCTCGGTGCCATGCGCTTCGAGGCTCAGCGAGAACAGCGGCGTCGCGAAGCCGATGCTCATGCCGAACACCGCCACCGAGGCGATTGCCGCCGCAAGGCTCCAGCGCCGTTCAACCGCGGTCATCGCCACGACCGCCTCGCGCTCGCTCATACCCGATCCTCTCCGCGCTGGCGCGCCTGCGAGCGCTTGAGTAATGCCGGCGTCATCGAGTGGCGCACCGTCGAGCGCCTCGGCTATGCTCGCGCGCAGAGAAGCAGAATCGCCGGAGGAAAGCCATGGCCGAGCCCGCCGTGCTCTACGATGTGCGCGAGCACGTCGCCACCGTCACCTTCAATCGCCCCGATCGGCTCAACGCGTTCAACGGCGAAGTCGAAGTCGGACTGCGGCAGGCGATGGAGCGCGCGGCTCACGATGCGGCTGTGCGTGTCATCATCCTGACCGGTGCCGGGCGCGGCTTCTGCGCGGGCGCCGATATGGAGCGCCTCTCCGGCGCCGCCGGCTCGGCCGGCGCCACCATTCCGCGCGAGGCACCGAAGCCGCTTGAGCTCGGCGCCGCGGTGCCGCCTGACTTCCAGCATCGCTACAGCTATTTCCCGGCCATTCCCAAGCCGATCGTCGGCGCGATCAACGGGCCGGCCGCCGGGCTTGGCTTGGTCTTCGCCTGCTATTGCGATATGCGCTTTGCCGGCAGCGAGGCGATCTTCACCACCTCCTTCGCGCGCCGCGGCCTGATCGCCGAATACGGCCTTGCCTGGCTGCTGCCGCGGCTCGTCGGCCCCGGCCGCGCCGCCGACCTGCTGTTCTCGGCGCGCCGCGTCTCGGCCGATGAAGCGGCAATGATCGGACTTGCCAACCGCGTCTTTCCGCAAGCCGAGTTCATGCCGCGGGTGCTCGACTACGCGCGCGAACTGGCAAGTGCCGTCTCGCCGCGCTCGCTTGCGGTGATGAAGCGGCAGCTCTGGGCGGCGTTGGGCGACGGGCTCGGCGAGGCGGTCGAGCTCGCCAATGAGGAAATGCGCGCGAGCTTCGGGAGCGAGGATTTCAAGGAAGGCGTCGCGCATTTCCTCGAGAAGCGGCCGGCGCGCTTCACCGGGCGCTGATCCGCCGCGCCGTCGCGACGCTAGTCCTCATCCTGGTTGCGAAGCGCGTCGGCGGCGGCCTGCTCGAGATCCTGGGCGCGCAGCGCGCCGGGCGAGCCGAAGGGAAAGCGCTTCTCGAGATTGTGCGCCTGGCCCTTGGCGTCGCGATATCGGCCTTCGGCGAAGGCTTCTTCGGCGGTGGCGAGAAGCGCTTGGTTCTCCCGGCCCTCCTGACCATAGACGGTCGCCAGCAGACGCCAACTCAGCGGATCGTCGGATTCGTGCAGCACCGAGTCCCGCAGCGCCGCAAGCGCCTCGCGATCGTCGCTCCGGTCGCCCGATTCGACCATGGTCTGCGCCATCTCGGTCTCGATCAGCGGAGTGTGCGGCAGCAAGCGGTTGGCAAGCCGGTAGGGTGCAACGGCGTCGCGCACGCGCCCCGCCTCGAAGAGGAACTGTCCCTTGAGCTCGCGGAAGAACGGATCCTGGGGCCGCTCGGCGATCAGCCCGTCGATGAGGCCCAGCGCCTTCTGCTCGTTGTTCATGCGGTGATAGGCGATCGAGCGCGCATAGCGTGCGGCGATGCTGGTATCACTCTCCGGATATGTGTCGAAGACGCGCGACGGCGGCCAGAGGAATCCGGCGAGCTTGGCGACCATGCGCGCATGCTCCTCCTTATAGGCAGGCGGTTCCGGCGCATCGGCATATTTCGAGGTCTCGACCGCATGCTGGAGAAAATCGATGCGATCCTGCGTCAGCGGATGCGTCATGACATAGGGCACCTCATGGATGCCCATCGAATTTTCCTGCTGCAGGATCTTCTGCATGAAGGCGAGCAGGCCGCGCGGCGATTGCTTGGTATCGGCGAGGAATTCGGTGGCGGCCTTGTCCGCGGCACCTTCCTGCCCTCTGCTGAAGGAGAGAAAATTGCGCTCGGCAAAGTTCTGCCCGGCCGAGATGCCAGCCATGGCGCCGCCCGCGCTGCCCGTCGCCGCTCCCGCCGCCACCCCCGCCACCATGCCGATGACTTGCGCGATCTGCGCCTTGCGCAGCGCTTCCTTCATGCGCGCGAGATCGCCGCCGAAGACGTGGCCGGTCTCGTGCGCCATGACCCCGATAACCTGATTGGCATTGTCCGAGCGGGTAAGGAGGCCGGTATAGACGAAGATGTTCTGGCCGCCGGCGACGAAGGAGTTGATCTGGTTGTCGGCGATCAGAACGATGTTGAGCGCTTCGGGGTCGAGGCCTGCGGCCTTCCACACCGGCAGCTCCCATTGCCGCAGATCCTGCTCGATCTCGGCGTCGCGGATCTGCGTGATCCCGCCATCGGATGCTTCGCTCTGCGCCAGTGCGGCGCTCCCCGGCAGCAGCGTCAGAAAGGCGAAGGCGACCGCAGCGCCGACCGCCCGGACCGATCGCGTGGCGCGCTCTGGCCGCGACGAGTGCTTCATAAGGTGGGCGCTCCTATTGGACGCAGAGCTTGACATCGGCTGTCTCCGAGCCGCTCGCGCATTTCGCGCGGCTCGATCCGCTGGTGCCGGCCGGGACGCGCGAAGGAGTGGGGGTCAGCAGCTCCGCTGCTGCCTGCTGGCGCTCTGCCGCCTGGGCAGCGCTGACCGCCTCCCAAAGCTTCCGCTGCGTATCGGCATGCGCGCGCTCGTCGCCTGCCTTGCCGGAATGGGCCACGAGCCGCGAGATCGTGTCGTGCAGCGCTGCGATATCGCGCGTAGCCGCCTCGCCATTGCCCATCACCACCGTCGGGCCGTCGATGCAGATCTCGACTGTCTCCGCACTGGTGTTCCTGAGCCGCAGCAGACGGTCGCTGCCGCCGCCCTCGATCTCGATGAGATGCCGCGCCAGCGCCTGCGACAAGCTCATAGGCCCCGCGCCGGCGATCTCGACCCGCGCCTTGTCGAAGGCGGCGGGGACGCTCGCCAGGATGGCGCCCTCGACCGGCGGCCGGCGGGTTTGGTCGAGGCAATAGGCGTTGTCATCGGCCGTGGCGCCGGGCGCCAGTGCCCGGCAGGCGGCGGGTGCCAGCAGCATGCGTTGCATGTCGGAAGCGACGGCAATATCCGGCGCGCCGCCCGCCAGCAGCGCGACCAAGACGATCGCATGGGCCAACCGCTGCCGCGTGCCGATCATCGGGTGAAGCGGGAGGACATGGCTTCATGCCTCGACAACGGATCGCGCAGACGCGATCGTGGGCGCCTGCGCGCGACGGCGATCTAAGGGATCCGACGCGTCGCGACGATAGGACAGCCGCAGAGCGGGCAATAGGCGGTTTCGGTCAGCAGCGTTCCGGGCGCGCCGGTGCGCTTCAGCAAATCCGTTTCGAGGCCGGCAACGATTTGCGCGTGGCCGGCGCCGGCGCTGCAATGGTTCTTGATCTCCAAGCCGAGGCGGCTCTGCGGCGAGAGGTGCTGGATCTCGAAGGCTGAGGCCGGGCTGCTCACGCTGGCTAGGCCGAACAGGCCGCCGAAGCTCGCCGTGCTGAACAGAAAGCCGCGCCGGCTGAACGACTTTACGCGCATGAAACCCCTCGCGTCCGACACCGCGATCGAATGGTTGCATCCTACAACATTTTCCAGTTTCCGGGCAACCGCCCCAAGCCAAGCCGCTCTGCCGCGCGGGACCTAGGTAGAACTCCTTAGGTACTACTCCGAATTTCGCGGCCGCAGGCGGCAGGCGATCATGTGCCCGTAGGAACGTCGGACCGTGAGGATCACACCATGCTCGCTACCGTGCTCCATCCCGAAACCGCTGCCGCCGGGTGCCTTGCCGCCGAGGTCCTTGCCGCCGCCAGGGATGACGGAGGTCTCTCCGCCCTCGATCGGATTGGAAGCGTCATTACCCTTCGCCGCGACCGGGCGCTCTTCCGCGAGGGGGATTCGGCGAAGGACTGCCACAAGGTGCTGACCGGCGCGCTGCGCAGCTGCCGCCTGTTGCCCGATGGAAGGCGGCATATCGGCGAATTCCTGCTGCCGGGCGATTTCATCGGCCTCGATCTCGATGCCACCCGACGCTTCACCGCCGAGGCGGTGAGTGATGCAACTCTGATGCGCTACCCGCAGGTGGCGGTCGAGCGGCTCATCCAGCAACAGCCCAAGCTCGGCAAGCGCCTTCTCGCCGAGGTCTGGAACGGTCTCTCCGCGGCGCAGGCGCAGCTCCTGCTGCTCGGCCGCAAGAACGCCGTCGAACGCGTCGCCTCTTTCCTGCTGCTGATGGCCCAGCGCGCCGGGGATGGCGACCATTTCTGCCTGCCGATGACGCGCAACGACATCGCCGATCATCTGGGCCTCACCACCGAGACAGTGAGCCGCACTTTCGGTCAGCTGAAGAGCCAGGGCGTGATCCGCCTCGCCGCGAGCAGCCAAGTGGTGTTACGCGACCGCGTCGAGCTGGAAGCGCTGGCCGAAGCGGCGTGAGCGCCGGGCTGCATCGCAACGGAAGGACGCTGACCTCCTTCTGATCCGTCGGAGGCTTCGCCATGCTGCGCCGCTTGCTCAAATCCGCTGCCGCGCCGCGACTGGACCATCGCTTCGATGATCGCACCGATTTCTGTACAGTTTGCGGTGTCCATCGCACCAACGTCCGGCTCAACCTCTGGCCGGCGCGCTGTCCCGCAGCCGCCAATGTGACCGGCATCTCGCATATTCTGGCGCTGCGCCACCTCGCCGCCACGGCCGAGACGACGCTCCCGGCGGGACCGCAGCCGCACTGAGCCGATCACCTCGCGGCGGCGCTACGGTCCCGGGAATTCGGCGGTCAGCATGCAGCGCGCCAGCGTCTCGCGGTCCTCGCGCGGGAGGCGGTGGCGGAGTGCAAAGCGCCGCCAGCGCGGCCCGAGCTCTTCGGGCGTCACCGAACTCTTCAAGGACGCAAGCTGGACGACATTCTCGCTGAGCGCGCGGGGTCCGATGAAGAGCGACCGGCCGATCGCGGCATCGATCGCCTGCGCCTCTTCCCGCGCCATGGCGTCGTCGACGAAGGCCGCCCAGTTGACGGCGAGACAGCCGCCCGGCGCCAGGGCGCGCGCACAATCCTGCCAGAAGCCGGGCTCGACACGGGTGATGCCGCGCCCGTCATAGAGATCGGCGAGAATCACGTCGTACCGGCCGCGCGCATCGGCCACCACCTCCTGGGCGTCGGCGGCCGTGATCGGCTGGGTTACGTAGAAGAAGCGGCGGGCCAGGTCGATCACCGCCGGATCGCGCTCGACCACAGTGAGCGCGCATTCCGGCAGGTATGCCGAGAGGTGGCGCAACATGGCGCCGCCGCCCAGCCCGAGCAGCAGCGCCGCCTCCTGCTTTTCGGCGAGCGCGAAAGCGGTGAGCATCAGCCGCTCATAGAGGAAAACCAGCCGCTCGGGATGCAGCAGGTCCATGGCCGACTGCTCGGTGAGCCGGCCATCCTCGGCGATGGCGCCGAGAAGGCGCGTCATACGCGCGCCCTCGCCGAAATCGACCACGAACAGCGTCGAGCGGAAGCGCGGCGTACGTCGGATCTGGCGGATCCGGCAATGCGGGCCGTATTGCTTGATGATGCGGTCGCGCAGCATGAAAGCGTCGGATCAGCGCGCCAGCGCACCCTGCCGCACGAGCGCGCGTTGGCCGCGATGCCAATAGAGCGGCGGCGTTTCCGGCGCGCCGCCGCGCCAGGCTTCGACGGCACAGCGCAGCATGAAGCGCGTCACGTTCTGCATCGCCCCGGGCGGCTCGCGCTCGACCGGGTGCCAGTGCAGCTCCTCGAGCTCCTCGCAGGGCCGGAGTTCGCCCGCGGCAAGCCGTCCGTCGGCGACGAAGAAGCGCGCATGGAAGCGGATCGGCGAGGCGGTGGGCGTGATGGCGCGGCCGACGAGGCTAAGCCGCGACGGAGCAGGCGCGATGCCGCGCGCGCGATAGGCCGCCTCGACCGGCGACAGCGCGGTGTCGTGGCCATGGGCCGCGTGGCGCGGCTCGCCGATCACGAGACCGGTCTCCTCGAATGTCTCGCGCAGCGCCGCGCGCTTCAGGGCGAGAAAGCCCGGCGTGCCACGATCGGCGAGCTCCTCTGCCCAGGGCCGGGCATCCTCGGGAACGACCCGTCCGCCGGGGAAGACATAGCGTCCGGGCATGAAGCGCGCGCCGCGGCCGCGCCGGCCGATCAGGACCTCGATGCCGTCCTTGCCGTCGCGCAGCAGGATCAGGCTCGCCGCGTCGCGCGGCCGTACGCCAGTCTTTGCCATCTGCTCGCTCACGCGCACTCCCGCCCGGCACCCGCCCCTCGCCGTAGCGCCGCTCGAGGCCATTCGAGCCTCGGTGCGGCGGAAATCTGCCTCGGAACGGCGAGAAATGCGCGGCCCGTGCCCCTTCTTCTGGTCGCGGGGCGCAGTAGATCATGGCGCCGGCGCCGGCGCAAACCGCGTTCGCCGAAATTCAGAAATCCTTTACCGATGCTGCACATGCTCCCCGGCAGGGTACCGGGGAACGGCTGCCGCAGCATCGGCGGAGGGTAGCCATGAGGCTTACCAACTATCGGATCAATTTGAGGCCGGGGCATTTCCGCATCAAATCGCGGCTGAGCGATTTCCGGATCAAATCGCGCATCTATGCCGGGTTCGGCGCGCTGATCGTGCTCGGCACGGCGGTCGCCGGCATCGGCGTGTGGCAGATGCTGACGCTCGACCATCAGGTCCGCCAGCTCGTTCAAGTGTCCGAGAATGCATCGCGCAACCAGCAGACCAGCCGCCTCATCGAGACCCTGCGCCGCATTGGCGCCGACTACAAGACGACAAGCGGCAGCGACGCGGCTGCCGAGTTCAGCAGCCGGGGCCAGCTCGCTGCCAACTTGCTGGATAAGAGTGCCGCTTCCGACGAGGATCTGAGCGATCTCTACCAT
Source organism: Allostellaceae bacterium (assembly GCA_035553515.1). Taxonomy (GTDB): domain Bacteria; phylum Pseudomonadota; class Alphaproteobacteria; order ATCC43930; family CGMCC-115725; genus DAHUYF01. Next base: position 15,961 of record DATNDG010000111.1, read on the forward strand.
AACGCATCGAAGATCCTCGGCGCGGCCAGCGGCAATTTCGACCAGCTCGTCAAGCTCACCCAGGCGGGGCAGGCGAGCCAGAAGCAGCTTTTCGCCGCCATCGACGCGCTCTCGGCCGCCTCCGACCACCTGCTGCATGAAGCCGACCAGGACGCCAACCAGGACATCGGCCGTCGCGCCCAGCTCGTCGCCACCAGCGTGCTGAGCCTGCGCGCTTCGGCCTGGCGCTTCCTCGCAACGCGCGACGCCACCGCCGTGCCGCCGGTCAAGCTCGACGCGGCCACCGCCGGCATGATGCTCAGCGCGCTGCAGAAGGCCCCCGGCGCCGACAAGTTTGCCGACAGCGCCAAGCCGGTGGGCGCCGCGCTCAAGGATTTCCAGACGAGCTTCGACAGCCTGTCGCAGGCGATGATCGCCGCGGACAAGCTCTATGACGGGGTGATGCGTCCACAGTTCAAGCAGGTCGACGACATCGACGACACGGTGCAGCAATCGCTCTCGGGCGAGCTCGACACCACCAAGGACTCGACCTTGCGCACCATCCTGACGACGCTTGCCGGTCAGGGCGTGTTGGCGGCCTTCGCCTTCATTTTCGGCCTCGTCTGCGCCTTCCTCATCGGCCGCAGCATCGTGCGGCCGGTCTCCGGCATGACGGCGGCGATGGAGCGTCTCGCCAATGGCGATACCAGCGCGCCCATTCCGGCACAGGATTTCAAGGACGAGATCGGCGCCATGGCCAAGGCCGTCGGCGTCTTCAAGGAGAGCATGATCGAGGCCGAGCGTCTCGCGGCGCAGCAACGTGAGGAGCAGGGACAGAAGGCCGAGCGTCAGAAGGCAATGGAGGAGCACATCGCCAATTTCGACCGCTCGATGCGTCAATCGCTTGAGAGCCTCGGCGGGGCCGCGGGCGAGCTGCGTCGCACCGCCGAGGGCATGTCGAGCACGGCGGAAGAGACGACGCGCCAGATGGTCGCCGTTTCGGGCGCGTCCGAGCAGGCCTCAGGCAATGTCCAGACGGTCGCTTCGGCGACCGAAGAGATGGCCTCCTCGATCGCCGAGATCAGCCGCCAGGTGGTGCATTCGACCGAGGTGGCGGGCAAGGCCGTGGGCGAGGCAAGCCGCACCAACGCCACCATGCAGGGGCTGTCGGAGGCGGCGCAGAAGATCGGCGAGGTGGTGAGCCTGATCCAGGACATCGCCAGTCAGACCAACCTGCTGGCGCTCAACGCCACGATCGAGGCTGCCCGCGCCGGCGAAAGTGGCAAAGGCTTCGCCGTGGTTGCGTCCGAAGTGAAGACGCTTGCGGTGCAGACCGCGAAAGCGACCGAAGAAATTTCCAAGCAGATCGGCGCGGTGCAGGCTGCGGCGGCCGGCGCGGTGGGGGCGATTGCGCGGATTTCCGGGCGCATGCAGGACATCGAGGGCGTCGCGTCAGCAGTCGAAGGGTCGGTGCAGCAGCAGAGTGCCGCGACCGGCGAAATCTCCCGTAACGTTGTGGGCGCCTCGGAAAGCACCAAGTCAGTGCTCGAGGAACTCAATGCCGTTGCCGGCGCCGCGGAGGAAACCCAGCGCTCGGCCGAGCTGGTGCTGAGCAATGCGGAGGCGGTCGAGAGCGCGACCGCCGAGCTGCGGCAGGAGGTGGAATGCTTCCTGCAAAAGGTCGCCGTTTAGCTCAAGCGACCAGCCCGGACAGCCAGTAAAAGCAGGCGGCAACGACTCCCGCGGCAGGGATCGTGATGAGCCACGCGGTGACGATCTCGCGCGCCACCCCCCAGCGCACCGCCGACACTTTGCGCGCCGCACCGACGCCGATGATGGAGCCGGTAATCGTGTGGGTGGTCGAGACCGGGATGCC
>DATNDG010000112.1:0-13603 GCA_035553515.1 Allostellaceae bacterium
GGAACACCACGGAGGCCGCGGTGTCCCAAGGTACTGGCGCCGCGGCGCAACCCGGCGCTCGCCCAACGCTCGTGGCGTCTACTTCGACTCTTTGCTGGCGGCATCGCCCACGGCATGGACCGTGTCGCGGGTGCCATGCCCAATCGTTTTGGCGGCGTCGCGGAAGGCATGGCCGATGGCGGTGGTCACCGTGCGGGTGCCGTGACCGACTGCCTTCGCAGCGTCGCGTGTGCCGTGACCGATGGCCGTGCCGGTTTCCTTGACCGTATGGCCGGCTTCGGCGGCGGGCGATGCTTCCTCGCCGGCGAGAGCCGGTCCGGCCAGGAGAAAAGTGCAGAACAACAGCAGAAAGATGCGCATTTCCAGACTGTAAGTCGCCGGCTCTTCGGGCGCAATTCCCCGGCCGGACTAGGGAGCCCGGACTATGGAGCAGTGCCGGGCATTGGCTGGAGTCGAGCGCTAGTGAGCCTCGGGCGTGAAGCGCAGCATAACCGTAAAGAAGCGTTTGCCCTCGCTCGAGTTCTGCGGCGGCGGGAACTGCACCGTCGCGCGAAGCATCTGCTCGCCGGCCTGGTCAAAATCCGTTCTGCCGGACGATTGCAGCAATACAATTGAGTCTACCGCGCCTGAGCCTTCGATGGTTACCCCGTAAACGGCTGCGCCGAGGGGTGCGGTGGCCGTGCTCTGCGCCGGCTTTTGGCGCGGTGGCCCCTCGGGTGCCGCCCGCCCGGACGGGGGCTTCGTCGCCGGCCGGCCGTTGGCAGCACCCGCGTGAGGCCCCGGGTGTCGCAGCTCCGCCGTGGTGTTGCCCGTGTGCTGCCGCGGAATGAACTGTGGTCCCTCATGTGCGGTAGGCGGTTGGGCAGTTGTGGTTCCGCCATGCCGCATCTCCGCGTGCTCACCCGCCGGCGGCTGCTGCGGCAACTGCGGTTCGGACTTGCTCGCCGGCGGTCGGGCCTTATTGGCCGTTGAGCCAGGTCCGGCCGGCATCGGGTGGTCAGCCGCCGGGGGCTGCGACGGCATCTGCGGTTCGGACTTGCTCGCCGGCGATGGGTGCTCGGCCTTCGGTGGAGGGGGGACGGATGGCTGCTTTACCGGCTTGGGCGGCGGCACATAGGCCAGATGCACCGTCACGGGGCGTTCGACCGTACGCTTCTTCAAAGCGTGCCACGCCGGCATCAAGCAGGCGACGATCGCGGCGGCGTGCAGCAGCCCTGCTGCGCCAAGCGCCCGTGGCTGCGGCCAGCCCCCCAGGCGGCCGCGCCTATGCTTGCCGGGTTCTGCCATCCCGATCTGCAAACAACCGCAGATTAGAGTCGGCCGTTATCAGGCAATGCGCGGTGCGGTTGAGCGCGACGCTCGGCTTTCCCAGGCTTTCAGCTCGCCGGCGCGACGACGATCGTACCGACCATGCCGTCCGATTCGTGATGGGTACAGAAATAGCGGTAGGTTCCGGCCACGGGAAAACGCCGCAGATAGACCTTGCCCGCGGGAATGTCGCCGGAATCGAAGGGTTGCGCGCCTGCCGGCAGGCCGGCATCGGCCGGCGCCTCCGCCCGCTTGGGATCGTCCGTGACGGTATGCGTGATCAGCGACGTGTTCCGCCATTCCACCGTCTGCCCGGCGCGGATCGTCACGCTGTCGGGGCTGAAGCTCTCGAATCCCATGTCAACGACCGCGGCGGCATTCGAGGCCGCGGGTCCATGCGCGGGACCGCTCAAACCGCATCCGCAAACTATGGCCATTGCCGAGGTCAGAACGATCAGCCGCAGGGCGTTCGATCTTGCGAAAATGGCGAGGTTCATCCGCCGAACTCCTTCAGCAGTCGGTTGCGGGTCCTGCGCCCGATGACAGAGATAGTTTTGTGCGATCACGAGCACGCTCAAATCATCGTGAGATGAAGCTCGCGTCCTGCCGGCAACCCCATCTTACCGGCAAGCGATGACGCTGGAGGATAAGAACGCCTGATCGACCCGTCAGACATCGGACGGCAGGCCGCTTAACGCAGAGCGCGCCACAGAAGCTTCGGCTCTGCGCGCTTTCCTGCGGCCTGATTGTCCTGGCCGGGTGCAATCCGGGATGGGAAAAGGCGGGGGCGAGCCGCCAAGAGTTCTATCAAGACCGATCGGTCTGCAGCGAGGAAGCACAGCGCCCGGGCGGCGCGCTCTATAGAAATCCCTTCACCGGAGAGATCACGCAGGAGCGGTACACGAACAGCCGCCTGTTCAATGCTTGTATGAAAGAACATGGTTGGTCCCCGGCTGGACAGCCGGCATACGACTAGGCGCTGCGCTCGGCGCGGTTCTCGCTGTCCCGCCAGCCCCGCAACAACACCGCCGTCGCATCGTCCGCAGGGAAGAAGCACTCGACGCGGATCTCCTCCAAGGTTACGTCATGCGCGGTGCCGAGCGTGGCGATGGTGGTGAAGAGGCGGAGCGACGTGTCGTCCTTGCGGAAATGAATGGTGAGCACCGGCGCGCGGGCTTCCGCCGGCGGCAGCACCTGCGAGAGCGCCGGCAATCCCGGAAAGGCCAGCAGCCGCTCCAGCAGCTGCGCCGTCTCGGCCGTGCCGTCGGCGACCGCATCGGCCTGCACGCCGCGCAGGAAATAGAGTGCGACCTCGTCCCAATTCACGATGAGCGGGCGGAGCCCCGCGGGCGAGACCAGCGCCTCGGCAAGATTGACCGGGCCGGCCGGAAGGGCGCCGAGCAGGAAGGCGACGAACCGGCCGGCGCCCTCGTTGGCGCGCAGCAGGTTCCAGCGGCGATCGACGACGAAGGCCGGATAGGGCTCCTGCTGGGCCAGCATCAGGTCGAGCGCGGCGTTGACCTTGGCGAGCTCCGGCGCGGCGAGATCGCTTTCGCGCCAGGCGGGCGCATAGCCCGCGGCGAGCAGCAGCGCGTTCTGCTGGCGCAGCGGCAGGTCGAGCGCCGCCGAGAGCCGCAGCACCATCTCGCGGCTGGGCGTCGTCCGCCCGGATTCTAGGAAGCTCAGATGCCGCTGCGAGGTGTCCGCGTCGCCGGCAAGGTCGAGCTGCGACAGGCCGCGCCGGTCGCGCCACCAGCGCAGCCTGTCACCGAAGCTGTTGCCCGGCAGTCTCACCGCGCCTTGGGCTCCAGCACCATCTGCGTCTGCGTCACCAGCGCCAAGAGCTTCCCCTCGCTCGTCGTGACGCGGGTCTGCCAGACCATGGTGCGCCGCCCGCGATGGATGGGTGTGGTCTCGCCGAGCACCGTGCTGCCGACCGGCGCCGGGCCCAGGAAGTTGGTCTTCGATTCCAGCGTCGTCGTGCCGGCGCCTTCCGAAAGGTTCAGCACGGTGGCGGCGGCGCCGAGCGTGTCGGCAAAAGCCATGATCGCGCCGCCATGCAGCACCGCAGGCCTGGTGCAAAGCTCGTCGCGCACCGTGAGCTCCGCCGTCACCCGCTCCTTCGAGGCGCTGAGATAGCGCAGCCCCAAGAGCGCCGCGAAGGGCAACGGCACTTGCTCGAGCCGCTCGAGATCGGTCATGGGCCCCTCCCCGTCGGGTCGGCTCTCACTCTGCCGCCCCGGCGGCCTGGGAACAATGACCTCGGAGGTAATAGCCCGGCCGTAGAGCGGCCCGGCCCGTACCGACTATTGCGATTCCGTGATTATCCCCACCTCACCCTCCCGGCGCTGAAGCGCCGGGAGGGTGAGGTGGGGCGCTTTGCGAATTTACAACAGGCAGTACCAAGCTGGGCTCGGTATTACTGGTTCGGCAGCTCGATCCGCTTGCCGTCATGCCAGCGATAGACCACGTAGTCTGGGCCGACGACGTCGCCCTTCTTATCGAAGCCCACCGTGCCGATCACCGTGTTGAACTTGTTGGCATGCATCGCCTTCGACACGTCGTCGAGCTTGTCGGACTTGGCCAGAGCGACCGCCTGGGCATAGACCTGCATGGCGGCATAGGTATAGAGCGTATAACCCTCTGGCTCGTAGCCCTGCTTCCTGAACTCGGCGACCACCGCCTTGGCCGAGGGCAGGTTGCGCGGCTCCGGCGCAAACGTCATGAGCGAGCCCTCGCCCGCCGGTCCGGTAATCGTCCAGAACTGATCGGTGGCGAGCGCGTCGCCAGCCAGCAGCGGCGCCATGAGCCCCTGCTCGCGCGCCTGGCGCACCAGCAATCCGGCCTCCGGGTGATAGCCGCCGAGATAGATGAGCGCGATGTGCTTTTCCTTCATCTTGCTGATGAGGGCCGAGTAATCCTTGTCGTCGGCGTTGGTCGCCTCGTACATCGCCTCCTTCATGCCGCCGGCATTGATTGCCGCCTTGGTCTGGTCGGCGAGGCCTTTGCCGTAGGTCGATTTGTCGTGCAGGATCGCGACCGGCTTGCCCTTGTAATGCTGCAGGATGTAGTGCCCGGCAACGCGGCCCTGCTCGTCGTCGCGGCCGCAGACGCGGAAGACGTTGTTCCAGCCCTTCGTGGCGGCGTCATCGGTATAGGCCGGATTGGTCGAGGCCGGCGTGATCTGCAGGATGCCGTTATCGGCATAGACCGCCGACGCCGGGATCGACGCGCTCGAGCAGTAATGGCCGTCGACGAACGAGACGCCGTTGTTGGCCATCTGGTTGGCAACCGAGACCGCCTGCTTCGGATCGCAGGCATCGTCGCCGACGCTCAGCGCGAGTTTGCGTCCGAGGACGCCGCCTTTGGCATTGATGTCCTTCACCGCCATCTCGGCGCCGCGCTTCAGCTGCTCGCCGAAGGCCGCATACTCGCCGGTGATCGGCCCGACCACGGCGACCTTGATGTCCGCCGCCCGAGCCGGGCCGACGGTAAGAAGGGCGGCACCCGCCAAGGCTGCCAGCGCGACAATCTGCTTCATGGATGGAGCTCCTGTTCTCCCATTCGAGCGAATTCTACCAGCCTGCGAGGCGCAGCGTCAGGGCTTTCGCCCGGTCGCGACACCTTTGTCCGGTGCCGCGCTGCCGCGCTCGCGCCAGGAAAGCGGCCCCGCCGCCTCGTAGAGCCACGGATACTGGTGCACCATGAGCCGGGATTGGGTGGCGCGATAGGCTGCGAGCGCGAAGAGCGCAATCAGCGCCCAGGCAATGCCATAGCCGGAGGCCGAGAGCAGCTCGCCGTCGAAAAGCGCATAAAGCAGGAACCGGTCGCCAATGGCGAGTAGCGCCGCATAGGGCAGGATCTGCCAGAGCGGCCGCCAGTTGCGCGCCAGAGCGCGGCCGGTCGCCACCGCCGCCGCACCGAACAGCACGAGGGTGAGGCCGAGAAAGCTCGCCGGGCTCGCGCCGATGAGATCCAAGCTAGCGGCCTCCTTCGAGATAGGCGGCGCGCACCTCGGCATTGGCGAGCAGCTCGCGCCCGCCGCCGGTCAGCGTGATGCGCCCGGTCTGCATGACATAGGCGCGGTGCGCGAGCCGCAGCGCGTGGAAGGCGTTCTGCTCCACCAGGAACACCGTCACCTTCTGCTGCTCGTTGATCTCGCGGATCACCTCGAAGATCTGCTTGACGATGAGCGGCGCGAGGCCCAGCGACGGCTCGTCGAGCAGCAGGAGCCGCGGCCGGCTCATCAGCGCGCGGCCGATCGCCAGCATCTGCTGCTCGCCGCCGGAGAGCGTGCCGCCGCGCTGCCGCTGGCGCCGCTCCAGCACCGGGAAGAGCGCGAAGACGCGCCGGAGATCTTCGGCGAAGCCTTGCGGCTCGGCGACGGTCGCGCCCATCTGCAGATTCTCGAGCACGGTCATGCGCGGGAAGATGCGGCGGCCTTCCGGCGCATGGGCGATGCCGCGGCGCATGATCCGATGCGTCGGGAGCTGGGTGATGTCGGTACCGTCGAAGAGGACGCGGCCCTGCGCCGCTTGCGGCCGGCCGCAGATCGTCATGAGGAGGGTCGATTTGCCCGCGCCATTGGCGCCAATGAGCGCCGCAATCTCGCCCGCGCCGACCGCAAGGCTGACGCCCTTCAGCGCCTCGATGTTGCCGTAGAAGCTGTGCACGCCGGCGATGTCGAGGAGAGCCACGCTCAGCTCCTGTGCTCGAGATCGCGGGCGATCTCCGGCGGCAGAGCCTCGCTCTCCTCTTCGCCGAGATAGGCCTTGATCACCGCGGGATCGCGGCGCACCGCATCGGGCTTGCCCTCGGCGATCTTACGGCCGTAATCGAGCACGATGACGTGGTCCGATATCCCCATCACCACGGTCATGTCGTGCTCGATGAGCAGCACGCCGATGCCGAGCTCGGCGCGCACCGAGAGCAGCAGCTCGTTGAGCTCGGCGGATTCGCGCGGGTTGAGCCCGGCCGCGGGCTCGTCGAGGCAGAGCAGCACGGGATCGGTGCAGAGCGCTCGCGCGATCTCGAGCCGCCGCTGCGCGCCGTAAGGCAGGCTCTCCGCCGCCTCGTCGGCGCGCTCGACGAGCCCCACCCGGTCGAGCCAATGGCGCGCGCGTTCCATCGCCTCGGCCTCGGCGCGGCGGTAGAGCGGCAGGCCGAGCAGGCCGCCGACGCTCCAGAGGCTCGCCCGCATCAGCTTCTGGTGCTGCGCCACCACCAGGTTCTCCAGCACCGTCATGCCGGCGAAAAGCCGGATGTTCTGGAAGGTGCGGGCGACGCCGGCGTCGCGGGCGATACGGAACCCGTCCATGCGCTCCAGCAGGAAGCGCCTTTCACCACGATGCAGCGAGAGCCGGCCGATGCCCGGGCGGTAGAAGCCGGTGAGGCAGTTGAAGACCGTGGTCTTGCCGGCGCCGTTCGGGCCGATGATCGCGGTGATCTCGCGGTCCCGCGCCGTGAAGGAGAGATCGTCGACCGCGACGAGGCCGCCGAAGCGCATCGACAGGTGCTCGACCTCGAGCAGTGCGCCGCTCATCCCCCGCCCCTCCGCGGCGGATGGAGCCTGAGGCTCGGCTCGCGCCGCGCCATGAGGCCGCGCGGCCGCCATATCATGATGCCGATCATCGCCGCGCCGAAGAGCAGCATGCGGTACTGCGCGAGCCCGCGGCCGAATTCCGGCAAGGTCACCAGGACGATCGCGGCGAGCACCACGCCGAGCTGGCTGCCGGAGCCGCCGAGCACGACGATCGCCAGGATGGTGGCGCTCTCGATGAAGGTGAAGCTCTCGGGGCTGATGAATCCCTGGCGGGTTGCGAAGAAGGCGCCGGCGAAGCCGCCGAGCATCGCGCCGATGGCAAAAGCGGAAAGCTTGATCGTGGTGGGATTGATGCCGAGCGCGCGGCAGGCGATCTCGTCCTCGCGCAGCGCCTCCCAGGCGCGGCCGATCGGCAGGCGCCTGAGGCGGAGCGTGAAGACGTTGGTGACGAGCGCCAGGGCGAGAACCACGTAATAGAGAAAGCCGATGCGCTGGCCGGGGTTGAACGGCACGTGAAAGAACGCGCTGAAGGTCGTGATCCCGTGCGGCGCGTGCGGCGTCAGCGGCATGCCGAAGAAGCTCGGCCGCGGGATGTTCGAAATGCCGTTCGGGCCGTTGGTCACCGGCACCCAGTTCAGCAGCACCAGCCGCACGATCTCGCCGAAGCCCAAGGTGACGATTGCCAGATAGTCACCGCGCAGCCGCAGCACCGGAAATCCGAGCGCGATGCCGAAGGACGCCGCGAGCAGCCCCGCGAGCGGCAGGGCTTCCCAGAACGACAGATCGAACCACTGCGCGAAGAGCGCGAAGGAATAGGCGCCGACCGCATAGAAGGCGACATATCCGAGATCGAGCAGCCCGGCGAGGCCGACCACCACGTTGAGCCCCCAGCCGAGCATGACGTAGATCAGCACCGTGGTGGCGAGATCGACGAGGTAGCGCGATGAGAAGGGCAGAAACGGCAGCGCCAGGGCGAAGATGATTGCAGCCGTCGCGGCGAGCGTGGTGTGCCGCCGGCCGAGCAGCAGGCGGGGCGCCCCATAGCGTCGCTCCGGCATCAGGCTGCGCGCCGCGCCGAGCAGGATGCGGCCGGCAAAGACCCCGGCAACGCCGATCGCCACCCAGCCGAAGCGGGTGCGCAATCCCAGCACCGCATTCACGTTGATCGTCTCGAAGCCCACCAGCGGGACCGCCAGCACCAGGGCTACGCCGGCCGCCAGCGCCGCTTCCTTCAGCAGGCTTTGCCAATGGACGCGCCGCGGCGGCGGCAGCGCCGCTTCGGCCATCAGACCTTCTCCACGTCCGGCTTGCCGAGCAGCCCCGTCGGCCGGAAGATCAGCACGAGCACGAGGATGACGAAGACCGAAACATCCTTGTATTCGACCGAGAAGTAGCCTGACCAGAAGGCTTCGATGAGGCCGATGAGGAGCCCGCCCAGCATGGCGCCGGGCAGCGAGCCGATGCCGCCCAGCACCGCCGCGGTGAAGGCCTTGATGCCGGCGAGAAAGCCGATGAAGAAGTCGATCACGCCGTAATAGAGCGTCACCATCAGCCCGGCCACGGCGGCGAGCGCGGCGCCGATGATGAAGGTGGTCGAGATGGTGCGATCGACATCGATCCCCAGCAGCGACGCCATCACCATGTCCTGCTCGCAGGCGCGCTGCGCCCGCCCCAGCGGCGTCCCGGCGATGAACAGGCTGAACACCGTCATGAGCGCCACCGTCAGCACCAGGATGACCACCTGGAGCCAGCTCACTTCCACGGTGAAACCGCCGCTTCGCATCAGCGTGAAGCCGCCGCGCACGATCGGCTGCAGCGCCTTCACCTGCGCGCCCTGCAGGAGCTGGACGTAGTTCTCCAGGAAGATGGACATGCCGATCGCCGAGATCAGCGGCGCCAGGCGGAAGGAGCGACGCAGCGGGCGATAGGCAAGCCGCTCCACCGCCCAGCCATAGGCGCCGGTGAAGAGCATGGCCGAAACCAGCGTCAGCGCGAGCGCGATGGGCACGCCGCTGATCCCGACCGCCGTCAGCCCCAGCAGCGTGATCAGCGAGACGAAGGCGCCGATCATGTAGATGTCGCCATGGGCGAAATTGATCATGCCGATGATGCCGTAGACCATGGTGTAGCCGATGGCGATCAGGCCATAGATCGAGCCCAGGGTCAGGCCGTTGATGAGCTGCTGAACGAAATACGCCATAGGCCGCCCAAAGTAAGCGGCTCCTCGGGCAGCGGCAAGGCGGAGATCGGTCGCAGGAGTCGAGTCGCAAGCCCCGATTCGGGCGAACGACTTCATCGACTGTCGTGCGTCCTTCGACTGCTCGCTGCGCTCGCGCTCAGGATGAGGCACATTTCTTTGTGCCACAAAGAACTTACCTCATCCTGAGCTTGTCGAAGGACGCAAGGCCGAACTGCAGTCGATTGCTTGCCTCGAGCGACTTCCTCACACGCTCTTCCGCGGGAGCGGCGGACTGGCTCTTGCTAAAGCTTCAGCTCCCAATACTCGCCGACGAGGTCCTGGCCGAAGCTGTGGTGCGGTTCCTCGCGCATGCGCCGGAACCCCGCGCGCTCATAAATGCGCCGTGCGGCGACCAGCAGGCTCTGCGTCCAGAGCGTGAGCTTGCCGTAGCCCGCGTCGCGGGCGAAGCCGATGCAGGCATCGACGAGCCCTGCGCCAACGCCGAGCCCCCGCGCCTCGGGCTCGACCAGCAGCAGGCGCAGCTTTCCCACCCGCGCCGACTGCCGCACCAGAAAGACCGAGCCGAGCCGCTCGCCCTCGCGCTCGGCGATCCAGCACTGCTCCCGCGTGGGATCGAAATGCCGGATGAACTTGGCGACGATCTCGGCCACCAGCGCCTCGAAGGTGGCATCCCAGCCGAATTCCTCGGTGTAGACCGCACCATGGCGCGACACGACCCAGCCCATGTCTCCGGGCCCGTGCGGGCGAAGCCGCCAGGCCGGATCCTCTGCTCCGCCGCCGAGCAGCCGCTCGATCCCCGACATCGCGCCGACGAGCCGCGCCTGGTCACCGGCACCGAGCCGCTCGAGCAGCAAGGCCACCTCCTCGCGCGAGCGCCGGTCGAGCCCGGCAAAGGCCTCGCGCCCGGCCGCGGTCAGTGCCAGCAGGCTTTGTCGCCCATCCGCGCTCGACCGCGCGCGGGCGACCAGCCGCTCGGCCTCGAAGCGGCGCAGGATGCGGCTCAGATACCCGGCATCGAGGCCAAGATCGCGGCAGAGCTCGCTCGCCGTCGCCCCCGCGCGCTGCGCCAGCTCATAGAGGACGCGCGCCTCGGTCAGCGAGAAGCGGCTGGCGAGCAGCCCCTCCTGCAGCACGCCGATCTTGCGCGTGTAGAACCGATTGAAGGCGCGCACCGCATCGACGCGCCCGGCCAGTCCCTGCTCCATCGCCGCCTCCCTTCGAGCGCGTGGCGAGAAGGATGGGACGCACCGCGAGATTGCAGTCGATCGTCTGCCCGGCAAGTTCCTCGCGCGCTCTGCCGATGAGGATCGGCGAGATACTTGACTGAGTCAAGGATCAGCGGCTCAGCGTCTCTTGCGGTTCAGCACATAACCGAGCTTCTGCAGCGCCAGGCGCTTCAGCGCCGCCTCGCCCACCGCGGGGTCGCCGACGATGGTCGCCTCGACGCCGCTCGCCGCGTCGACAGCCGTCACCTTCATCGCGCCGCCGACGCGGACGAACTCGTAGATGACCTCGCGCTCCCCTGGCATGCCCCTCCCCCGCGCGCAATCCTATCGCGCATTTGCGCGGCGCGGGAGGGTTGCCGCTCCTGGGGATTCGCCCTAAGAGGGGCGCCTCGACGGGAGGCAGCGATGAGCACGCTGAAAGCGGTCAATCCGCCCGGCTGGGCAAGGCCCAAGGGCTATTCCAACGGTGTCGTCGGCCGCGGCAGCCTGGTCTTCGTCGCCGGTCAGGTCGGCTGGAACGCCGAGGAGCAGTTCGAGAGCGACGATTTCGTGGCGCAGGTGCGCCAGGCGCTGCTCAACACGGTAGCCGTCCTCGCCGCCGCCGGCGCCCGCCCCGAGCACATCGCGCGCATGACCTGGTATGTGCTCGACAAGCAGGAATATGTGGCGCGCATCCCCGAGGTCGGCGCCGCCTATCGCGACATCATCGGCCGCAGCTTCCCGGCCATGACGCTCGTGGAAGTGCGCGCGCTTGTCGCCGACCGGGCCCGCATCGAGATCGAATCGACGGCCGTCATCCCCGACGCCTGAGCCGCGCGAGAGGACCTCACCCATGACTTCGCCAGCCGCCCGCCAGACGGCGCCCAAAGCGACGAAGCCGGTCTTTGACTGGCAGGACCCGCTGCTGCTCGAGGAAGAGCTGTCCGAGGAGGAGCGCATGGTGCGCGATGCCGCGCGCGCCTATGCCCAGGGCAAGCTCCTGCCGCGGGTCAAGAGCGCCTTCCGCGAGGAGCGCTTCGACCGCGAGATCATGAACGAGATGGGCGAGCTCGGCCTCCTCGGCCCGACCATCGAGGGCTATGGCTGCACCAATGTCGGATATGTCTGCTACGGCCTCATTGCCCGCGAGGTCGAGCGCGTCGACAGCGGCTACCGCTCGGCGATGAGCGTGCAGTCCTCGCTGGTGATGTATCCGATCTACGCCTTCGGCACCGAGGCGCAGCGCCAGAAATACCTGCCGAAGCTGGCGACCGGCGAACATGTCGGCTGCTTCGGCCTGACCGAGCCCGATCACGGCTCGGACGCTGGCGGCATGAAGAGCCGGGCGCGCAAGGTGGATGGCGGCTTCGTGCTCAAGGGCGCGAAGATGTGGATCTCGAACGCGCCGGTCGCCGACGTCATGGTGGTCTGGGCGAAGACCGAGGACGAGGGCATCCGCGGCTTCATCCTGGAGCGCGGCATGAAAGGGCTTTCGACCCCCAAGATCGAGGGCAAATTCTCTCTGCGCGCCTCGATCACCGGCGAGATCGTCATGGACGACGTGTTCGTGCCGGAGGAGAACCTGCTGCCCGGCGTGAGCGGCCTCAAGGGCCCCTTCTCCTGCCTCAACAACGCCCGCTACGGCATCGCCTGGGGCGCGCTCGGCGCGGCCGAGTTCTGCTGGCATGCGGCGCGCGACTACACCTTGAACCGCACCGCCTTCGGCCGGCCGCTGGCGGGAACCCAGCTCATCCAGAAGAAGCTCGCCGACATGCAGACCGAGATCGCCATCGGTTTGCAGGCCTGCCTCAGGCTCGGCCGCCTCATGGACGCGCATCGCGCGACGCCGGAGATGGTGTCGATGCTGAAGCGCAATTCCTGCGGCAAGGCGCTCGACGTCGCGCGCATGGCGCGCGACATGCACGGCGGCAACGGCATCGTCGACGAGTATCACGTCATCCGCCACGTGATGAATCTCGAGACGGTGAACACCTACGAGGGCACGCACGACATCCACGCCCTCATCCTCGGCCGCGCGCAGACGGGCCTCGCGGCGTTCTAGAGGGCCGGCATGACGCAGCACCTTCTTCGCGCGGAGCTGATCCAGGCTCGCGACAAGCTGCGCCGGCAGATCGAGATTTTGCAATCGCCGGCAACTCCGATCGGCATCGCCGGCATCCCCGACAATCGCTCGCTCATCGCGACGCTCGACGACGAGCTTCGCGAAATCGAGGACGCGCTTGCCAATTTACCGCCTGACGGGGCAGGCTGAGAGCCTATGAGCGTTCGCCGGCCGAAGAGGCTGCAAATCTTATGGTCGGAAAGGCCGAGCGGCAGAAGCCTGGTCCGCAACGGCCTCATCGCTCCGGCTTTCGTCTTGTTTGCCGCAGCGGTTGCTTTTTTCAGACCGCAAGTCCGGAACGGAGGCCTCGGTTCAGATTGGGCCTGCACCTAATCCGGGCAGAGGCGGCCCGATCTGCATAAAGCATTCCCCGCCTGAAAACGCCGCTGGCAACCCCCGGCACTGAAAACTCGGACCGACCGTCGCTGCGTTTTCAATGCGGCTGGTCAGCGGCCCTCATAGGGCTCGTCTCGATTGAGCTTTTCGAGGGGCACATAGTACTGCCGCACCTGCGAGCGCTGCTGATCGCACCAATTCGCCGGCTTCTTGGGTCCGCTGCCGACCCACATCGCCGCCCCGATGATCGAGCGGAACAACTGCTGCCTTTGGTCGGAGGTGAGGGACCATTTCACCAGGGCCTTCCTGAACTCGTCATCCGCCTGGGCATGGTCCAACCCGCAGGACTGGCTGATCACAACCCCGGCCCAATAAGAGAGTGTGGCCGAAGAAAGCTGCTTGAACTGATCGGCGGTCGGCGCTTCGCTCGCATGAGCGAGCGGCGAAAGCGTCAAGATTGTCACGAGAACGCAGAAGAACCGCATCATCTGCCCCATCCCCTCATGTGCTTTCGCCATCCATCGCCACCGCCGAGGTCTCCGGCTTCGCCACGCAGCGCATGCGGCAGAACAGCCCTGACCCACCCATCGATTTCCGCGGCGTCAGGCTGAAGCGTAACGAACCCGGGCGCGGCCAGGCGCTTCCACTCTTCGGCAACGGATGAGGAGACCGAGGTCAACAGCGGGATCGAGCCTTCGATGGCCGCGTTGAAGGCTCCCCGCAGGCCTTTCCCGGCCGCTTCGAGCCGGCCGAATTTGCTTAAGACCGCGAGATCGCATCCCTTGGCGATGTCCTGCTGCACCGCTTCGCTCGCCATGAGCGCCCCGCTGCCGTCGAGATGACAGGTCGTAGGACTCCGCCGGCGATCCTCGAACATCGCAAAGCGCTGC
>DATNDG010000113.1:0-42656 GCA_035553515.1 Allostellaceae bacterium
AGGCGGCGCGTGCCGGTCGTCGTCTTCCGCGTCCCTGTGCCGCCTTACGTCGGCCTCGCCCGGCTCAAGCGGCGGCTCGACAGCCTCAAGCTCTCGCAGCCGTGGGGCTTCGGCAGGCCGCTCTGGAGCGACCCCGGCAAGCGACACGCGACCATCGTCTTCGCCAGCGACGCCGACGCGGCGTTCGCGAGATTGGCCTATCAGCTCGAAAGAGACCGCCCCCGGCGCCGCGCTTGACCTGGGGCGCGGCGCTGTGCCACCGTCATGTCCGGACGCAACGAGAACCCGCCGGAATCCGCGGATTTCCGCGGCATCCGGGTCGCCGCGGCTGGGACTCCTGGCGCCCCAGCCAGCTCAAGATTTGCTCGTATCGGACGATCGGCTGCCCGCTCAGCAGCGTCCTTCGAGCTCCTCGATGCGGCGTTCGGTCTCGGTGAGGAGGCGTTCCAATTCGCGCAGCACGCGCTCGTCGGCGACGCCTCGCATCAGGCGCCGATAGCGTTCGATGCTGCGCTTCAGATGGGTCAACTCCTCTTCCATAGTTGTCGAACGAGGCCGTGCCATTTTCGGGTGCATCGGCGCGCCGCGGTTTCAGTGTGGCCGCCTTGTGCGCCCTTCCGGCTCGCGCGGGGGCGTGCTTGTCGGGTCGGGGGCGGCTCGTTTCAGCCGCGATGCCGGTCGCGGGCCCACACGATCGACACCACCGAGGGACTATCGTCGCCGATGGCGCCCGGAGCCTTACGCCGCTTCAGCTCCTCGCCGATGGCGGCGTTTAGCTGGCTCTGCCGGAACGGTTTTTCGAGGATGCGATAGCCGCATTGCGCCGCCTGGCGCATCCTCGGTGATTCGGCATAGCCGGTAATCAGCAGGATGGCCACTTCGGGTTGCCGTTCACGCACCTTGTTGGCGAGGTCGAGCCCGTCGAGCTGCCCCGGCATGCGGATATCGGTCACCATGAGATCGAGCGTGAACAGATTTGCCTCGATGATCTGCATCGCATCGACTGCGTTCGCAGCGACGATGCATCGATAACCCAGTCCCGTGAGCTGCTCGGCCAGCACCGATCGGACGGTGGGCTCGTCATCGACCAGAAGAATGGTCTCCTTTTCCTTCACCGACGCTCCTGCCCCCGCTTCCTGTCCGTGCGCCGTCACGGCGCGCGGCGGCCTTTCATCGTGCAGCTCGCATTGGCGGCCTCGAGCAGCTCGTGCACGGTCTGAACCAGGGCTTCGACGCGAAACGGCTTGAAGAGATAGCGATAGCCGCTTCTCGCGACGGCGTCGTAATGGCCGTGATGCCCGGTGATCAAGATGACCCCGCAACCGGCGGCGGCGGCTTCATGGGCAAGCTCCAATCCGCTCTCCTTGCCGGGCAGGGCGATGTCCAGCACCACCACGTCGAACCGCCCGGATGCGCAGGCTCTGCGCATCGACGCGCCGTCGCTTGCCATCGATACGGCGCAGCCCTCGCCGGTGAGCACGCTCTCGAAGACCTCGCGGATGAGGGGTTCGTCTTCGACGACCAGAACGGCACACGGTTTTGCCAACGGCGACCCTCTCGGCTTGCGCCAGCGCGGCACCCAAGTGAACCGTCACTACCCAAACGTGTCAATTTACGCTTGCGTTCCTGTCGCGCCGGACATGCGCGCGGCGCGTGCGGCTGCCGCCGGCGTCGGCCGGCTGACGGGCCGCTAGCTGAAGCGCACCTCGTTGAGGATCGACGACACGGTCCCGACGCCGCCGTCGAGCGGCAGCAGCAGCGAATCCGCCATCCGAAATGTCTTGTCGACCGGACGCAGATTTACCTGGAGCCGGGCGATGACGCCGCGCGTCGCCACATCGCGGTAGATACCGAGCAGGAACTCGCAGTACTCGGGATCGTCGCTGGCATAGAGCTCGCGCACCGTCTTGCCCGTGCTGTCGCGGCCATAGGCGGCGGCGATGTTGGTACCGATGAGGCGGTACCGGAAATCGGCGCCGCCGGGGAGGCATTCAATGATGTTGAGCGAGCCGAGATGCTCGCGCAGCTCCAGCGGATCGATGTCCCGCCTGAGCGGCAAGCGGCGGTCGCCGCGTTTGGCCTGCCAGTAGGCATGCAGGCGCTGAAAGCTCGCATGGTCGCTGAGGTCGGGATCGATCACGGCAGTGAAAGGCGATACCATGCCGCCTCCGGCGCAGCCGCAACGCCTTTTCCAGATGACGGCGGCGGCTGGCACGGCTCAGCCTATCGGTGGCCGGGCTGCTTCACAACGGCCGCGCCGCCGTTGCTTAGCGCAGCTTTGTCGCCGCGCGCGGCGCGGTGTGGTGCCAGACCGCGCCCAGCCCGAGCCGTGCCGCAATCTGCGCCGGCCAACGCCAGGCAGCGAGCGCCGGGTTGAACGCGGCAAACTGCCGGATCGCTTGCGGATACCGGTGCAGGCTGCAGAGATGCATCGTGCGGCGCCCGAGCGCATCGAGCGCTTCCCTTGCTACCGCCTCGGCCGGCATTGCCCGGCTCGGCGTTGCAAGCCCGGCGCGAGCGAAGAAGGCCGTGTCCGTGTAGGTGGGGCAGAGCGCAAGCACGTCGATCGGCTCCTCCTCGAGCTCTGCCGCCAGCGACTGGGCGAGGCGCAGTTCCAGCGCCTTGCTCGCGCCGTAGGAGGCGAAGCCCGGGGCGGTGCCGAACGCGGCCATGCTGGAGACGACGACGACCCCCGCGCGTTGCCGGCGCTGGCGTGCACGGGCGAGCATGTCAGGGACCAGGCCATGCAGCAGCTCGACCACGGCCAGCACATTCACCGCCAGCATCTGACGTTGGGCGGCAAGCGTCGTCTCGAGGAACTTGCCGGCTTGTCCCATGCCGGCATTGCAGATGAAGAGGTCGATACGCTCCGATCGCGCCCGCTCGATGACCGCGGCGCGACCGGCGGCGGTGGCGAGATCGGCCGCAAGCCAGTCGACGTGCCGGGTTGGCGATGCCAGCGGTGCCGCGACGCGCCTCAGCCGATCCTCGCTGGTTCCAGTGAGCAGCAGATCCGTCGCCGGCGGCAACATTTTCGCGAACGCGGTTCCGATGCCGCTGCTCGCGCCGGTAATCAAAGCCGAGCCGTATGCCACGCTTTAGCCCTTTCCGAGCTCTCTTCTGGCAGAATCAAAAACACCCGGCGCGAGTTTTCGTCTCCCCATATCGGGGTACCGGTCATCAAATCGGCGAGAGCGCCGGCGCGCAGCCGCAGCAAGTTGAGCCTGATTAACCAAGTCTTCCGCGGCTTGCGCGATGGGCGGAGTTTTACCGCAGCTGGCGGCGCGCGACACGCGCGCGGTGTTGCAGGGCATCAGGCTGCGCCAAGAGGTCGATCATTTTCCTCTGCGCGTACAGCGTGTTGCGAATGATGCTTGTACTCGGTCAGCCATTTCCATGCCCGGACAACCGAGCCGAGGGCTGACAGCGACGACTTACCGCCGTGTCCGGCTGTCGATCAGTTCGCGTACCTTGCGCGCTTCCCAGTCGGCCGTGGTCCAGGGCAGCATCTCATAGGCATGGAGCCCGTGCAGGCAGACCACCATCCCCCAACCGATCAGCGGCGCATAGAACCAGGCGGGACCCGGCGTGGTCGAATCGATCATGAACAGCACGAAGTTGATGATCACATAGGCGGTGAGATGGCTGTAGAAGCCGCGCATGGCGCGCACGCGCCGCCAGGCCCATTGCTCGATCTCAGCCAGATGCGCCGCTTCGCGCGCGCTGATGCCGGGTCGCAACTCCACCGGCTCGCTGCCTTGCCCACGCATCGCCGCCCGTCCATTCACCGCCGCTGCCGCCCCTTGGCGGCGAGTGCCAGACTACCGCCAATCCTCGCCCGAGTAAAAGCGCGCGCTCAGTGGCGCGACGGGCTTTCCTGCGAGGAAATGAAAGCCGACGGGCGGTCCAAGGTCAGTAGATCCTCGGTTGCCCGGATCCAGGCGGTGAGCGCATAGCTCTCGACCCATTGGTGGAATTCGGCCTCACGATGGTCGAGATCGGCGGTCGCGCGCTGGCGTGCCTCGGAAACCGGGCTCTTGGGCTGGTTGCGAAAGCCGCGCTCGAACAGCCGGCCGATCTCCCGCCGCATTCTGGCCTCGCGGCGCTGGTGCCAGGCCTTGAAGGCCTCGACCCGCTTTTCGAACTCATCGCGCGGCAGGAGCTGCGCCCGCGTCTCGGCGTCCCGCAGGATCAGTCGCGCCGCCTCGCCAAAGGCGCGCTCCAACTCGGTGGCATTGGGTTGCTCGGCCGCGTCGATAAAGGGCCGCGCCATGTCGCTGGCGCGTTGTTTCAGCGTGTCGATCAGGGCTCGCGTCGGCGTCACGATACGGCCTCACTCCGCGGGTCCCACTCTGCGGATCAAGGCTAGACCCGGAGATTTCACGCTGTCTAGATGGGTTAGGCCGGCATTTCGCCGCGGCGGACCCGAAATTCGCCGCGGCGGTCCCGGAATCTGCATTTCTGCCCCCCTTTATTATCGCCGCGGAAATTTCACGGTGATGTGCTAGGCTGCTAAGTCCGGGCCCTAAGGGGGTGCGGCATTGATCACGAGGAACGAAGGCAGAGCCAGCGTATGGGTAGAGGAAGGGATTTCCGCGGCCCGAGACGACGCGGATTTAACGACGACGACTTTCCGCCGCCAGACATGCCTGATTTTGCATCGCGGCGACCCTTTGGCTCCTTCTCGCCACCAGCGATGGCGGAAGGGCCGGAGGTCGACGCGGTGGTCAAGTGGTTCAACGGCCAGAAAGGGTTTGGCTTCGTCGAGCTGGGTGACGGCTCGGGCGACGCCTTCCTGCACATCGCCGTGCTCCAGCAATCGGGACGCCAGTCGGTATTGCCGGGGTCGAAGATGCGCGTCGCTACAGCCCAGGGGCCGAAGGGCCGCCAGGTCGCCCGTGTCATAGAGGTCGACGAGAGCACCGCCACCGAACAGCCTCGGCGCGCGCCCCGTGAGGGCGCCGGCGGCGGCGGTTTCGCTCGCGGCCCGCGCGATCTCTCGAACGCCGTGGACATGAGCGGCACGGTGAAATGGTTCAATACGGACAAGGGCTTCGGCTTCATCGCTCCGGAAGGCGGCGGGAAGGACGTATTCATCCACATCTCCGTCCTTGGGCGATCCGGCATCACCGGTCTCGCTGAAGGTCAGCAGGTGTCGATGCGCGTCGTCGAAACGCCC
This sequence comes from Allostellaceae bacterium, assembly GCA_035553515.1. Taxonomy (GTDB): domain Bacteria; phylum Pseudomonadota; class Alphaproteobacteria; order ATCC43930; family CGMCC-115725; genus DAHUYF01. The sequence continues at coordinate 5,180 of DATNDG010000113.1, forward strand.
AAGGGGCGCGAAGCGGTCTCGATCTCGCTCGCAGGCTAGGCGAAAGCGGTCTCGCGACGACAAAGCGGCGGGCGATGCAATCGCCCGCCGCTGATGGCGTAGCCTTGCCCGGGGCCGGGCTTTGATCGGCGTTCAGTCCGCCGCTTGCAGATTGCCGGCAGCTTCCTTGCCGCGATCGACCACGACGTCGTAACGGATCTTCTGACCCTCGCGCAGCGAGTTCATGCCGGCGCGTTCGACGGCCGAGATGTGGACGAAAACGTCCTTGCCGCCGCCATCGGGCTGGATGAAGCCATAGCCCTTTTGCGCGTTGAACCATTTGACAGTGCCGGTAGCCAAGCTGGCCTCCCTTGAAAGTTGAGTAACTCGGCGCCGTTCTACGTGTGCGGCACCGCGCAGTTCTCGGCCTCTAGCATCTTGGAGCAACGCCCGGCGGGCGGTCGGCAAGGCCGCCGAAGCTGAAACTGGCCCTTAATGTTGGCACTTCCAAAGCAGCGGCACAATCGGTAAAGCCCGCCCCCTCCGAAGGAGGGAGGGCCCGCGCCCGTCGGCACGCGTGACGCGCGACCAAGCGTTTGGCGGCACCCTATTGATCGTCGAGTTGCCTATTCTCCGCTCATTGGTAGGTCACGCCGTTCCCGCCCGGCCGCGCGCGTCGGCCGGGCGGGAGACGTGCGGCTTCAATGCGCCGTGGTGGTCGGAGCAACCAGCGGGGCTCCCACCTCGGCGAAATAGCCGCTGCTGCGCTGGCGCGCGGCAGTGTCCACGGCGCTGCCGGTGTCGAAGCGGTTCGGCGCCACCAAGGGCGCGTCGGCGGTGGCGAAATAGCCGCTCGCTTGCTGGCGCGCCGCCGTCACCCGGGCGGTACCGGTGTCATAGAGCGTCGGCGCGACCAGCGGCGCGTCCGGCGTCGCGAGATAGCCCTGCGGCGAAGCGGCGAGGGCGGCGGCAGGCGCGGCCAGCGTCGCGGCGAGCGCCAGGACGGAAAGTTTGCGAGGCATGGTTTCGGTCTCCTTGGATTGGGCGAGGGCATCGCCGTAGCGGTCGCCCCCGTCTTGCTTTGAAGACATGGGAGCGGCGTGCGTTCGGCTAAGCCGTGCGCCGCCAAATGGACCCTGCGGCGATCACGAACAATCGGCGATGCAAGCGCGGCGGTCGATCGCGCCTCTACATTCGCGTGCGCCTCTGCTAGACTGCGCTTGGCTGCAACTCCGTGGCCGTGGGGGTGGGAGACCGTCGAGGGATGATTGCCGCGCTGTTGGGCTCGGTGCTGAGCCTGTTGTTCTTTTCGGCCGTGCTGGCCGCCGAGATCCGGGGCGGCGATCGGCGGCGCATCCGCGAACTCGGCGTGCTCGTCGGCATCCTCACGCTTGTCGCCGTTTACGCGAGCCACGCGGTCATCGCGGGGAATTGGCCGCAGATCGCCACCGCCTCGGTTCTGTTGCTCCGCGGTGGCTGAGGCAAAGGCGGCGCGGCTCGCGCATCGTCGCGTCCGGCAGTCTCCGTTTCTCAGACCTCGTTCAATCCCCTGACCACAGTGCCGTCGAGAAAGGCGCGTATGCTCTCGACCGCCTGACCATAGGCGAGGCGATAGCCTTCCTCGGTGACATAACCGAGATGCGGCGTGATCACCACATTGTCGAGCCCCAGCACCGGATGGTCCTTGGGCAGCGGTTCCGGTTCGAAGACGTCGAGTCCCGCGCCGGCGATGCGCTTTGCGCGGAGGCTTTCGAGCAGCGCCGCTTCGTCGACGATCGGCCCGCGCGAGGTATTGACCAGGAAGGCAGTCGGCTTCATCCGCTTGAGCTCCGCCGCGCCGACGAGGCCGCGCGATCGCGGGCTCAGCACGACATGGATGGTGACCACGTCGGCGCGCGCGAAGAGCTCGTCCTTGCTGACGAGCTGGGCTCCTGCCTCGCGCGCGCGCTCTGCTGTCAGGTTCTGGCTCCAGGCGATGACCTCCATGCCGAAGGCGTTGCCCACGCGAGCCACCTGGCTGCCGAGCCGGCCAAGCCCGAGCAGCCCCAGCGTCTTCCCCTTGAGGCCAAGGCCGAGCGTCGTCTGCCAGCGCCCCGCCCGCGTCGCCCGGTCCTCCTGCGGAATGTTGCGGAAGAGGGCGAGGATGAGGCCCCAGGTGAGCTCCGCCGTCGGGTAGGGCAGCATGTCGGTACCCGTAACCTGGACCTTGTGCATGGTAGCTGCGGCAAGATCGATCGCGGCGTTGCGCATGCCGGCGGTGACCAGCAAGCGGAGGTTCGGCAGCTTTTCGAAAAGCGCGCGCGGGAAGGGCGTCCGTTCGCGCATCGCCACCACGCCATCGAAGGTGTGCAGTCGCCGCGCGACGGCTTGAAGATCGTCGAGGTGATCGGCGAAGGCCTCGATGGTCGCCTGCGGATGGAGGCTTCGCCAATCCGCCAATGCGAGCGCCGCGGCTTGGTAGTCGTCGAGAATCGCTACCCGGAACATCGCTTGCCTCCCCGATCTCTTTTCTCGGTCACCGGTTGACCGGCGATACTGATAACCGAAAACCGATATCTGACAACTGGCGTTGACACATCGCCGGTCAATCGCTCCTATCGCCCGGGCGATGCAGAGGCAGCCATGGCGGAAATGAGGTGCGATGCGGCGGTCGTCGATGCCGGCGATGCGGTGCTGTCGGCCGCGCCGTCGGCGTGCGAGCGCGGTGTGTCGGTGCTGGTGCTGGAGCGCGCGGCCGAGGCGGAGAACGGCGGCAACAGCCGCCTCACCGCCGGCGCGATCCGCACCGTCGACAACGATGCCGGCGAGCTCGTCGGCGGACGCTTCTATTTCAGCGATCCGGGCGGCACCGGCCTCTTGTCGGTCGCCGTCTTCGGCCGCCTTGCCGGCAGCAGCGCCGGGCAGGCCGCCACGCTAACGGTCTGAGGGGACTGCCATGGCGCAAAGCCCGGCGCTGCCGCGGCCACTGTTCAAGGCGCCGCTCGCCGCCGGCGACATCGCGCCGGATTGTGCGCTCAAGACGCCGTCGGGCGAGATCCTCGACCTCAATGGCGATGCCGTTGCCGGACACGCCAGGACGATCGTCTTCTGCCCGAAATTCACGCCGGCGGTCGGCCTGGCGCTCGAAGCTTTCCGCGCGCGGCTCGCGCGCTTCGCCGCCGCCGATACGCTGCTCTTCGCGGTGACGCTCGAGCCGGCCGCGGCGGCGTCGGCCCAGGCCTTGCCCTTTCCGGTGCTGCTCGACCGTACCGGCGATGTCTTCCGCGAGTTCAACGCCGGCAACCGCGACGAACCGACCACTGTGGTGCTCCGCCCCAACCACCACGTGCTGGCGTTGTTGAAGGAGGAGCCGGCGGCGCAGGCGGATGAAGCCCTGGCGCTTGTCGAGCGGCTGGCGGCCGAGCGTCGGACGGTGCTCATGGCGCCGCATCCGCCGGTGCTGATCGTGCCGGATGTGCTGAGCCGCGCCGATTGCGAGCGGCTCATCACCGTTTACAAGACGCGGGGCAATGTCTTCCTCGAGCCCAAGCACGGGGACGACAACATGACCACCGATTACAAGACGCGGATTCCGGAATACGGCCGCGGCGACCGCATCGACCATTGGCTGGTCGAGACCGACATGATCAATCTCGTCGAGAGCCGGCTCAGGCGTCGGCTCTTTCCCGAGATCCAGCGCGCCTATCAATACCCGATCACCCGGCGCGAGCGGCTGCGCATCGGTTGCTATGAGGGCGCGCGCGGCGGCGAGCTGCACGGCCATCGCGACGATTCCGAAGCGATCGTCGCCTATCGCCGTTTCGCCATGTCGATCAACCTCAACACCGAGGCGTTCGAGGGCGGCGAGCTGCGCTTTCTTGAATTCGGCGATCAGCGCTACCGGCCCGAGACGGGGGCAGCCATCGTCTTTTCCTCATCGCTGCTGCACGAGGCCATGCATGTGACGGCGGGGACCCGTTACGTCCTTCTCGCCTTCCTCTTCGGCGACCGCTGAAGCACCGGCTGCGGCCGTGCGGTTGCGGGAGCAAAAGGCCGACTCCGGCGTTAGTTGGGCGCTGGAGGCTTCGGATTTCACTTCGATGACGCGCCGCACCAATGAGATCAAGATCGAGATTTCACGGCTCAGCCGGCTGATCGCGCGCATCGAGGCCAAGCCCCAGACGGAATGGGCCGTCTGGTCCTCGACGCTGCACGATCTGGTGGAGGAACGCGAGGTGCTCGGCCTCGTCGTTCTCAACCGCCGCATCGAAGCCAGCAAGAAAGTGGTGAGCTTCCGGCGCTGGCGCGACGGCCCCTGGACCGGCTGAGCTAGCCCGGATTTCTCGCACGGCCACGTGCTGCGTTGCACCCTGTTGGCGCGATGTTAGGAGCCAGGGCGCAGGCGATGTGAGCATCGTCAAGCCCGCAGCGACGCGGCAGCGCGCCAACAGGTGCAACCCGGAGGGACGGCGATCTTTGGCGCCAGGAGGGCGTCGCCGGGCCGCTCACGATGCTCGCATCGCCGCGCGTCCCGGCTCCTACCCTGGCGGCAAAGATCGCCGTCGCAGCGCATGACCGTGCGAGAAATCCGGGCTAGTCGGCCGACCCGCGAAAGGGCGGTGCTTGCTGCATCCAGCGCGTAAGGCGCGCCGCCGGATAGATCCAGGCGATCCCGGCCAACGCGTAGAAGACGAGCTCCGCCGCGGCCTGGTCCGGCACGAAACGCACCGCTGCCGCCATGACCGCCAGCGCATAGAGGGCCAGCCCGAAGACCAGCGCCAGTCCGCCGAAAAGCATACGCAAGCGCATGCCCGATCCTCGCCGGCCGCTCGGCGCTGTCAAGGCCGAGCTCCCGTCCGAAGCGGTGTCGCGGCGACCCCAGATGTGTCGCGACAAGCAGGGTGCCGGGCCGAGAGCCAGCGGTTAAGATTGGCGGCAACCGGTTCGCGAAGGAAGCAGGACGCATGGATGAGCTGCAGGCGAGAGCGGAAGGTGAGGCGCCGCAGGTCGTGCGCGCGCGCATCCGCCGCGGCGAGATCACCGGGCAGACCAGCGGGCTCGCGCCCGGCCGGGTACAGGGCAACCTCGCCATCCTGCCGGCCGATTGGGCGGACGAGTTCCTGCGCTTCTGCCTGCAGAATCCAAAACCCTGCCCGGTGCTGGCGGTGGGCCGGCCGGGGCGGCCGGAGCTGCCGAGCCTCGGCTCGGGCATCGATATCCGCCACGACGTGCCGCGCTACCGCGTGTTCGAACAGGGCAGCGAGATCGCGGCGCCGACCGACATAGCGGGATACTGGCGCGATGACCTCGTGAGCTTCGTGCTCGGCTGCTCCTTTTCCTTCGAATGGCCGCTGCTCGAAGCCGGTCTTTCGCTCAAGCACATGGTGGCGGGCAGCGTCGTGCCGATGTACCGCACCAGCATCGCCACCGTGCCGACCGAGCGGCTGCATGGGCCGATGGTGGTGTCGATGCGCCCGTTCCGTCCGGCCGATGCCATCCGCGCCGTGCAGATCAGCGGGCGCTATCCCGGCGTCCATGGGGCGCCGGTTCATCTGGGAATGCCGCATCTGATCGGCATCGCCGACATCGCCCGACCCGATTTCGGCGATCCCGTTCCCGTCGCGGCCGATGAGCTGCCGGTCTTCTGGGCCTGTGGCGTCACGCCACAGACGGTGATCGAGCAGGCGAAGCCGCCCTTTTTCATCTCGCATTTTCCCGGTTCGATGCTGATCACCGATCTGCTCAACGCGGCGCTCGCCGCATGACGGCGCGGCCGCTCGAGGGCTTGCTCGTGGTGGCCCTGGAACAGGCGGTGGCGGCGCCGCTCTGCAGCGCCCGGCTTGCCGATGCCGGTGCCCGGGTCATCAAGATCGAACGCGCGGAAGGCGATTTTGCACGCGGTTACGATCGGGTTGCGCGCGGCCAAAGCAGCTATTTCGTCTGGCTCAACCGCGGCAAGCAGTCGATCGTGCTCGACATCAAGCAGGAGGCCGATTGTGCGCTGCTGCACCGCATGATCGCCCGCGCCGATGTCTTTCTGCAGAACCTCGCCCCGGGCGCCGCCGCGCGCGCCGGCTTCGATCCGCGCGACCTGCAGCGCCGGCACTCGCGCCTCGTCGCCTGCTCGATCACCGGTTACGGCGAGAGCGGCCCTTGCCGGGACATGAAGGCCTACGACCTGCTGATCCAGGCGGAGACCGGGCTCGCTGAGCTCACCGGTCCACCCGAGGCGCCGGGCCGCGTCGGAGTGTCGGTCTCTGATATCGCCGCCGGGCTCAACGCCTACGCTGCCATCCTCGAGGCGCTCTTCGCGCGCGAGCGCGGCGGCCGCGGCGCCGTGCTGTCGATCTCGCTCTTCGATGCCACTGCCGAATGGATGGCGGTGCCCTTGCTGCACCACGATTTCGGCGGCAGGGCGCCGACGCGGCAGGGTCTGAAGCACCCGTCGATCGCGCCTTACGGCGCCTTTGCCGCCGCCGACGGCAAGGCGATCGTCATCGCCATCCAGAACGAGCGCGAATGGGCGCGCTTCTGCGCCGAGATCCTGGGCGATGCCGCGCTCGCGCGCGATCCGCGCTTCAGCGACAATCCACGGCGCGTCGCCAACCGCGCCGAGCTCGACGGCATCGTCGCGCGCATCTTTGCGCGCGAGACGCGCGAGGCGCTGGGCAGGCGTCTCGCCGCCGCCGACATCGCCTTCGGCAACTTGAACGGGGTCGAGGATTTCTCGCGCCACCCGCATCTCAGGCGGCTCTCCGTCCCGACGCCGGAGGGCGATATCACCGTACCGGCGCCGCCGGCGCTCTTTGCCAATGCCGCGCCCTCCGGCGGCGTTCCGGCAATCGGCGAGCACAGCGATGCGATCCGTGCCGAATTCGCCGGCTGATCACGGCCGCTCGAGCAGCGCGGCAAGCCCGAGGAACGCCGGCACCGGGTGAGTGACCACATAAGTCGGGATGGCCGCGAGATAGGCCTCGAAGCGGCCCTTGGCCTCGAAGCGCGAGCGGAAGCGGCTCGCGGCGAAGGCGGCGCCGAGCCGCGGGACGATGCCGCCGGTGATGTAGACGCCGCCACGCGCGCCGAAGGTCAGCGCCAAATTGCCCGCAACCGTGCCCAGCATGGCGCAGAACATGGCGAGCGCTTCGCGCGCCAGTGGATCGCCTTCGCCGATCTTGCGGTCGGCGATCTGCGCCGGGCTGAACGGTGCCGCCGGAACGCCTTCGAGCTCGGCGATCGTGTTGTAGAGATTGACCAGCCCCGGCCCCGACAGCACGCGCTCGGCCGAAACGTGGTCGAAGCGTCGACGCATGCGCTCCAGCACGGCGCTCTCGCGCGCATCGGCGGCCGGCATGGTGGCATGCCCGCCCTCGCCGGGGATCGCCAGCCAGCCGGACGAGGTCTGCACAAGGCCGCTGATGCCGAGCCCGGTGCCCGGGCCGAGAAGCGCGATCGGCTCGCCCTCGACCGGCGCGCCGCCGCCGATCGCGATCCGTTCGCCGGGCTTGAGCCGCGGCACGGCAAGCGCGGCGGCGGCAAAGTCGTTGACCACGACGAGGCGCGCCAAGCCCAGCGCCTTGCGCAGCGCCGCGATGCTGAACGACCAGGGGTGGTTGGTGAGCGTCACCCGGTCGGCGGTCACCGGCGAGGCCACGGCAAGCGCCGCCTCCGTCAGCGGCGCGGCGACACTCTCCTCGGCCACATAGGCGGCGATGGCGCTTTCGACCGTAGGAAAGTCGTCGCAGGCGAAGACGCGCGCGCTCACCACGTTGCCGACGGCGTCGAGCCGGGCGAAGCGGGCATTGGTCGCGCCGATATCGCCGACGAGACGCTGCCGGCCGGCCGCTTCGGCCATCTCAGCCTCCCGCAGCGGCCTCGGCCAGAGCGGCGGTGAAGGCGTCGCGCCAGGCGGCGATGTCGTTGCGCCGCAGCACCTCCATCATCGACCGCCAGCGTTCGACGCGCTCCTCGCGCCGCATGATCAGCGCCTCCTGGATGGCTTCGGCCACGCCGTCGACATCATAGGGGTTGACCAGGAGCGCGTCCGCCAATTCGCGCGCAGCGCCCGCGAAGCAGGAGAGTACGAGCACGCCGGGATCTTCCGGATCCTGCGCTGCGACATATTCCTTGGCCACGAGGTTCATGCCGTCGCGCAGCGGCGTCACCAGCCCGATCCGCGCGGCGCGCAGGAAACCGCACAGCGTGCGATGGTTGAAGCTCTTGTTGAGATAGCGCAGCGGCATCCAGTCGAACTCGGCGAAGCGGCCGTTGATGTGTCCGGCGGCGGTCTCCAGGCTCCGGCGGATCTGCGTGTATTCCGGCACCTCGCTGCGCGTCGGGGGGGCCACTTGCATGAAGGTCACGTGGCCGCGCAGCTCCGGAAACATTTCCAGCAGCCGCTCGAACGCGCGAAAGCGCTGCGGGAGGCCCTTCGAATAGTCGAGACGATCGACGCCGATGATCAGGCTGCGCTCATGCAGGCTCTCTTGCAGGCGCCGCATATGCCTGGCGCCGACCGATTGCTCCGCCTGATGTGCGATCGCATCGACATCGATGCCGATGGGGAAGATCGCGACGGAGACCCGCCTGCCGTGGATGATGATCGCTCCATCGCCGGAATCCGTGCCGCCAGCCCAGCGCACCAGATAGTCGCGAAAGCCCTCGAGATCGCTCTCCGTCTGGAATCCCACCAGATCGTAGCTGCACATGGCCCGCATGAGCTGCGCGTGGCTCGGCAGGATGCGCAGCACCTCGGCGGCGGGGAAAGGCGTGTGGAGGAAGAAGCCGATCGGCTGGCGCACGCCCAGCCGGCGCAGCTCGTCGGCGAGGGGTAGCAGGTGGTAGTCATGCACCCAGATCATGTCGTCGCGCCGCAGCAAAGGCGCGAGATGAGCCGCGAATTGCCGGTTGACGCGCAGGTATCCGGCAAAATCCTCGCGCCGGTACTCGATCAATCCGGCACGGTAGTGGAAGAGCGGCCACAGCGCCCGGTTGGCGAGGCCGTTGTAGTACTCGTCATAGTCGCGCCGCGCCAGATCGAGCGTGGCATAAGTGATGTCGTCGCGATGCACGAGCTCGGCCGAGGCCGGCGCCTCGTCCGCGACCTCGCCGCTCCAGCCGAACCAGATGCCGCCGCTGCGCTTCAGCGCGGCCAGGATGCCGATGGCGAGCCCGCCTGCGGCATTGCCGGCGGGATCGGCCATGGCGACACGATTGGAAACCACCACCAAGCGCCGCTGCCGCGTCGCCGCAATGGGCGGAGCGGAGGCATCGCTGGCGGGTCTCAGGGAAGCAGACGGCGACAGGCGCGTCATGAGCGGCCGGACCTCCGCTGCGGCACACGTTCGCTCAACACGGGATGGAAGCCGTCCGTTCCATTGCGCGCGCTGCGGTAGCCCGCCGCCAGACGCTGCGCCACCTCGCTCAGCCAGCGGTGCAGCGCGTCCACTCCCGGCACGCGATGCTGCGCCGCGCTGGCCCGTGCCTGCGTCTCCGGATCGGTGACGCGTATCGAGATCCCGCCCCGCGCATTCACCGCGGCGAAGCCATGCTCATCGGTGGTGTCATCGCCTGCGAAAACCGGCCGGCGACCGGCGAAGGGTGCTTCGGCGAGGAAGGCTTCGATCGCTTTGCCTTTATCCGCGCCGCGCGGCTGGAGCTCCACTACCTTCCGGCCGGCGAGCAGATGGAGTTCCGGCTCCACCAGGGCGAGGCGGCGCGCAAAGCGCAGCAGCGCCGGCCCGCGCTCGGGGGCCTGGCGGTAATGAAGGGCAAGGCTGGCGCCCTTGTCCTCGAGCAGCAATCCCGGTCGCGCGGCGACATAAGCCTCGAGGCGCGGGTGCAGGCGCTGCAGAACGCCATGCGGCTCCCCGCCCGGGGCGAGGCTGCCATCGGCGCGCCGGCGCTCCCAGCCGTGCAGCCCGGCCGCAGGCAGGCGCAGGGGCGCGAACAGCCGGTCGATGCTGGCAAGGTTGCGGCCGCTGACCAGCGCCAGCGCCTCGGCACAGCCTTGGCGCAGTGCGTCGAGCAGCGGGAGCAGGCTCTGCGCTGGTTGTACCGCCTCGGGCGTGGCAGCAATCGGGATCAGCGTGCCGTCGACATCGAGGAACAATGCCCAGCGCTCTGCGGCCTCCGGCAGGGGCGGAGAGTGACTCATCGCCGCAGCAAACGCCGGCCGGGCGGCGAGGTTCGGCCCCAGGTCGTTGTGCGACGCAAAAATATGCGCGACCTAAGCCGCGGAAGAGAGCGGGAAAGGTGGCGAAAAGCCGCAGCCCGCTGATATTTTTGCAACTGCGTTTTAGAGCTTGATTTGTGGTGGTCTGCGACGCATATTGTGCAGTGCGGCATCGGTCGTCGCCCGACGACCTGCCGTACGTCTTCTAGGCGTTTCCTCCCTAAACTTGGGCCGTGCTTCATCGCACGGCCCATTTTTTTGCGTCTGTTACGTCCGCTTTGGTTGCGCCGCAACAAAGTTTTGCGCCGCAGCGGAAAACCGGATGATTATTGTTTGCTGACCCAATCATCTGCCCTGCCTGCCGCCGTTGCACGGCAAGGGACTCAGGGCGGGGTGGCTGCGCCGTCGCCAAGCTCGCGCTGCATGAGCACGCTGTCCACCCACCGGCCATGCTTGAACCCCGCCGCCGGGAGCAGCCCGACCCGGCGGAAGCCCATCCGCTCATGCAGCCCGATCGAGCCGAGATTGCCGCTGTCGCCAATGACCGCGATCAGCTGCCGGTAGCCCAGGGCAGCGCAGCGCTCGACGAGTTCGCCGAGCAGCGCCCGACCGATGCCGCGGCGCTCCGCGGCAGGCGCTACATAGATCGAGTCCTCCAGGCTGTAGCGATAGGCCGATCGTGCCCGATAGGGTGCGGCATAGGCATAGCCCTGCACCGCGCCGGCCGGCCCTTCGGCGACCAGATAAGGGAGCCCGCGGCGCAGCACCTCCGCGCGCCGGCGCTCCATCTCGGCGGCATCGGGCGGCATTTCCTCGAAGGAGCCGAGCCCGAAGCGGACGTGATGCGCATAGATCGCGGTGATCGCCGGCAGATCCGATTCCGCCGAGGCGCGCACGCGGCACGCCGGCTCGGCGGACTCCGGCTGCGTCATGCGGCGGCGATGAGCGTCAGATCGATGGCCGCCAGCGCGGCGGCCAGATCGCGCATATCGCTGGCGAGCTGACGCAGGAACGGTTTGCGGCCGAATGTGCGCTCGTCCATATAGAGCGCGCGACAGATCTCGATCTGCAGGCAATGGCCGCCCGCGGCGGGCTTGCCGTAATGCGCCGTGGTGAAGCCGCCGGCATAAGGCGTGTTGCGCGCCACGGCATAGCCCTTGCCCGACAGCGTGCGATGCGCGGTCTCCATGACCATCGGATGGCAGGCCGCGCCATGGCAGTCGCCGAGCACGATGTCGGTGCGCGTGCGCCGGCCGCCGCGCTCGCCGAGCGGCATGCCGGAGGGCATCGAATGGCAGTCGATGAGAAGATAGCTGCCGAAGCGCTCGTGGGTCGCGGCGACCAGCTGGTGCAGCGCCCGGTGATAGGGGCGATAGAGCGCGTCCACCCGCCCCATCGCCTCGGCGAATCTGAGCTTCCGCCCATAGATGTCCTCGCCGGTCGCCACCACCCGGGCAATCGTGCCGAGGCCGACGCGCACACGCGGCGATCGCGTGTTCACGAAGGCGGGCAGCTCGTCCTCGAACATGCCGGGATCGAGCTCGAAGGGCTCGCGGTTCGGGTCGAGATAGGCGCGCGGAAAGCGCGCGCGCAGCAGCGGCGCGCCGAGACCCGCGGCGGAGGTGAAGATCTCGTCCACATAGCTGTCTTCCGAGCGCCGCAAAGTCAGCGGATCGAGTCGCGAGGCGGCCAGGAATGCGGCGGGATATTCGGCGCCGCTATGCGGTGAGGCGAACACCATCGCCAGCGTCTGTTCTGCCGGCGCGATCACCTCGATCGGCGGCTCGATCGCCGCTCTTCGCTCCAACGGGCCTTCCATACCGAGGAATTTAGGGGCAAGGCGCCCATTCTGTCACGTGTTTCCCTCGACCATATTCCGGGCGCGCCGCTCGTGTCGCATGCCCCCCTTATGGTAAAGGGCGCGGCGCCGGCAACCCTCGTCCTTGCGCGCATTCCCGGCTAGACTGCGAGCCCCCATCGGGAGCGATCATGGCGCGCATTCTCCTCGCCGAGGACGACGATAATCTGAGGGTGTTCTTGGCGCGTGCGCTGCGTCGCGCGGGGCATGAGGTTCACGCCGTCGGCGACGGTGATGCCGCCTTCGCCTGGGTGAGCGAGCGGCCGATCGATCTGCTGCTTGCCGACGTCGTCATGCCCGGCATCGACGGGATCGAGCTGGCGCGACGCGCCAACGATCTCTGGCCGGATCTGCGCGTGATGTTCATCACCGGCTTTGCCGCGGTGGCGCTGCGCCATCGCAGTGTCACCCGGCGCCAGGCGGCGGTGCTCGCCAAGCCTTTCCATCTGCGCCAGCTCGTCGACGAGGTCGATCGGTTTCTTGCCGCCTGAGCGCGAGCGCGGAGCGCTCGTCGCTGGCGGCGTCAGCGGTTGCGTCAGCAACCGCGGAAGCCGCACCGTGCGGGCCGGCCGCCTTGCGCGCACCGGTAAAATCGGTTAAACCGCCCCTCCTCGGATTCGGGGGCACGTAGCTCAGCGGGAGAGCACTACCTTGACATGGTAGGGGTCACAGGTTCAATCCCTGTCGTGCCCACCACTCAACAACAGGCCGAAGTCAGCCGCGAACGCATTCTGCATGCCGCAGTCGTTGTCGCAGCATGCAAGCGCTTCGGCCTGTATGGTTCCCCAATCGGCGCCAGGCGGTGCAGCCGGGATTCTGCCGCCGCCCGTTAGCGATGTCGTCATCCTCGCGCCCACTATGCTGGCGAGCGGTTCGCCGCGAGCCCGACAGTGAACGGGCGTATGCGGCGCGCACGCGCGGCCCGACGGCGTGATTCCAGCCCCCGGATTAAGCTTTGCTTCAGAATTCGGGCGGCCGCGACCTCCGGTTGAGCGTTGAGCAAGATTTAACCAGGGATCCGTCATGCTGGGCGCGCTATTCGGGTCCACAGGACGGGGCTTCAGGTCCCAGCGGGTCATCATGTCGGTCAAATACCTCAAGCCGATGCTCGATCCCGGCTCGTCGCGCGTCTTCAACTGCAACGCGATGACGCGCAAGGTGCTGGGGAAGGACGCCAACGCCAAGCGCTTCTTCAGCAACGGGCCGCTCAATGACGTCGTGCTGATCAAGGACGCGGTACCCGAGGCCGAGCGCAAGGGACCGCGTTGCCCGCCGGTCGGCACCAAGCTCTATTTCCCGTTCAACGAAGCCGACATCTATGAAGGCGGCCGCACCATTTTTCTGCACGACCCGCATCTGCAGCAAAGCATCGTGGACAATTTCGGCCAGAACCCGTCGCTGACCAAGGAGGCGATGGCCGAGGACCTGCGCATTCTTGAAGTGCTGGACAGCCTGCCTTCGCTCGATCCCTTCCTGATGAAGGACGTCTTCCAGCGCGCCGGCCTCGCCGTCAACGAGGCCTATTTCGAGATCACGTCCGAGCAGTGGAAAGAGATCGAGATTTTCATCCTCCAGCGGTTCGAGCCGTTGGTGCAGGCGGCCTTTCCCGATGCCATGCATTCCGACGAGAAGGCGCGCCAGCTGGTCGAAAAGATCTGGGAGGCGCGGGACACGGTGGCGCTGCAGCCGCTGATCACCGCCTTCCGTCTGCCGCCCGACAAGGCGCTCGAGATCTTCGCGGCATGGAAGGGCATCAATTTCTATTCCTTCCAGTATTCCCGCGCGCAGCCCAAGCTGGTCGATCTCGCCAAATGGCTCAAGGCCATCGACGTGCCGTTCGGCGCCATCCCCAATGATCAGCGCACCAAGCTGCTCGCCACGCTGGAGGTGGTGAAGGACCAGCTTCGTCGCGAATGGCACGGCGTTGATCAGATTCTGCGCGAGTACACGGATGGCTACGACAAAATGTTCAAGCACAAGGCCAGCTCGAGCGAATTCCTTGGCTTCCTGCGCAATTCCAGCAAGGCCTATTGGAGCCTCGGCAGCGGTCTCGGCAAGACCAGCCACGCCGCCTATTGCTGGCAGGTGCTCACGGGCCGCTATCAGTCGGGCAAGCTGCCCTGGCCGGTGATGCATCAGACGCTGCATCTTCTCGGCGAAATCCTGCAGCCCGAGAAGAAGGCGGCGACCAGCATGGCCTGGGCCTGATCGCCGGCCACAGGAACAGCGCAATTTCCCGCAGCGTTAGCGCCCGAGAGCAACGGCACCACGGGGGCGCTCATGCAACGGCAATCGAATTATTGGTCGGCCTGGATGGCAGGGTGGGTGAGCGCTACCAAAACCATCCTCGAGGCGCAGCAGCGCGCGCTGGAGAGCTTCCTGCCGGCGTCGCGCCGGGCGATGCAGCAGACCGAAGCCAGTCTGCCCGCAACAGCGGGCGACAAGCCGGCGGTGGCGCGGCGGCGTGGCCGCCCGGCCAAAGGCGGGGCGGCACCGCGGCGGCGTGGGCGGCCGCGCAAATCGGCGAAATCTTGAACCCTTTCGCTCGGGATATCCGCGGCGGAGCTGCGTTATCGGAGTAGCGCCCCCGCTGGGGGCGCTTCCTCCCTGAACTTGGGCCGCGCCTCTCGCGGCCCTTTTTCATGGGGCTGCCCCCGGGCGGTGCAGCGCCGCTTGGCGTTTCCCCGGGAATGTGCCATGGATAGAGCCATTCCCGATAAAAAGCCCGCGCAGGGAGGCCTCCATGAAGCTCTATATGCATCCCGCCTCGACCACGAGCCGTCCCGTGGTGCAGTTCATCACCGAGAACAACATCCCCTGCGAGCTTCAGGTGGTGGATCTGTTCTCCGGCGAGCATCTGAAGGAGCCTTTCGTTCGGATCAATCCGAACAAGATGATCCCGGTGCTCGAGGACGGCGATTTCCGTCTCACCGAAAGCTCGGCCATCCTCAAATATCTCGCCGAGAAGATCGGCTCGCCCGCCTACCCCAAGGATCTGAAGCAGCGCGCCCGGGTCAATGAGGTGATGGATTGGCTCAACTCCAATTTCTATCGAGACTACGGTTATGGTCTGATCTATCCGCAGGCCTTCCCGGGGCATCAGCGGCGCTCCGAGGAGGCGCATCAGGCGACGATCGAATGGGGCAAGGAGAAGACGCGTGCCTGGCTGCAGCTCCTCAATGACCACATCATCGGTCAGAACAAGTATCTCTGCGGCAACGAGATCACCATTGCCGACTATTTCGGCTTCGGCATCGTTCAGGTGGGCGAGCTCATTCGCTGCAACTTCAAGTCATTTCCCAACGTCGCGCGCTGGCTCGACACGATGCACAGCCGGCCGAGCAGCGCCAAGGTCTACGAGGTGATTAAGGGGTTTGCCGAGCAGATGAAGGCGAAGGAGTTCGTCGCCATATGATGGTGGAATGCCGGCGGCACCATCGCCGCCGGCCGAGCGCAGGAGATCGACTGTGATCAAAGGCCTCCATCACAGCGCCTATCGCTGTCGCGATTCCGAGGAAACGCGCCGCTTCTACGAGGGCTTCCTCGGATTGCCGTTGGTCGGAGCGCTGCGCATCCGGGAATCGAAAACCGGGCGGCGCACCGACGTGCTGCACACCTTCTACCGCATGGACGATGGCTCCTGCCTCGCCTTCTTCGAGGCGCCGGACCGCCCCTTTGATTTCAAGGAGCAGCATGATTACGACCTCCACATCGCCGTCGAGGTCGAGAATGACGCGCTCCTGCGCATGTTCGAGAAGGGCAAGGCGGAGGGTCGCGAGGTGCGCGGCATCTCCGATCATGGCTTCATCCATTCGATCTATTTCCGCGATCCCAACGGTTATGTCATCGAGCTGACGGCGAAGCAGCCGGGGCATGAGCGGGCGCTCGAGCCTGGCGGGAGCGAGGCGCGCACCATCCTCGACGCCTGGCAGAAGGAGAAGACGGCAGAGCGCGTGTGACGGCGGCGAAACGGGTATGGTGCGGCGCTGCGGCGGATTGAAAACCGCCGCGGCGCCGCCTAGCGTTCAAATAGCACATTGGGGGGCAGCATGCTGCGCGACTGGATCTACAATCACCCGACGCTCGAGGTCGGCGTGGTCATCACCGCGTTCTCGGTGATCGCGTCCTGGATTGGTCTTTACGTCTTCGACCGCTTCGTCCATGTCAGCATCCGCAGCCGGCACAACGATGTGGCGGGCTTCATCATCGCCATCATCGGCGTCGTCTACGCCGTCTTGCTCGCCTTCATCGCCGTCGCCGCCTGGGAAAGCTTCGACAGCGCCGACCGCGTCGTGCAGACCGAGGCCAACCTCGTCGGCAACCTCTATCGCGACGCCGCCTCGTTGCCCGATACGCAGCGCATCCAGGTGCGGCAGTCGCTTGCGGCTTATCTCGATACCGTCGTGAAGAAGGAATGGCCGGCGCAACGCACCGGGCATTTCGATCCCGTCACATGGGAGGCTCTGGGCGGACTCAACTACATGATCACCAGTCTCGACGCCAAGACACTGGGCGAGTCGGTGGTCGAGGCCGAGATGCTGAAGACGCTCAATGAGCTCTATGCCGCGCGGCGCTCGCGGCTCCTCGCCGCCGAATCCGGCATCCCCAACACCATCTGGTGGATCCTCGTGCTGGGCGGCATCATCACCGTCTCCTTTACCTTCTTCTTCGGCATGCCGAGCATGAAGATGCATTACGCCATGACCGGCGTGCTGGCGGCCTCGATGGCGCTGGTGATGGTGCTGATCGTCGCGCTGGACTGGCCGTTCCGCGGCAATGTCAGCATCACGCCTGACGCCTACCAGGCGGTGCTGGCCGATATGTCGCACCATCAGAGCTGAGTGAGGCTGGCCGGCCCTGCGCCGCACGCCCGCTTGCGGCGCGAGCGGTTATCGAGCAGCATGTTCCGATCGGAGCCGCGCACAAGCCGCGGCCGGCGGGAGGGATCATGGCGAAATTCGTCATCGCGCCGCATATGCGGCTGCAGGAGTGGGTGGCGGAGGAGAAGGGCTATTTCGCCGCCGAAGGGCTCGATTACGAGTTCCGCGACGAGCTGGTCTCGCGCGAGGGCAAGCGGCACGATCTCGGCGACAAGGTAGGCGCCTACCAGACTTTCGAGCGCGGCCGCAGCAGCGATATTTCCTGCGCCTGCCATTGGACGGTGAGCGTTGCTGCGTCGAGCGGTCACGGCAAGCTCTATGCCGATGCCTATTCGGTCGCGCCGGCCGGGATCTTCGTGGCGCCGGACTCGCCGATCCGCGGCCCGGCTGACCTCAGGGGTGTGCCAGTCTCGGTCGGCTACCAGTCGGGCAGCCACTACTCCACCATCCAGGTGCTGGAGCAGTACTTGAAGACGGAGGAGATCGCGCTCTCCTTTTCCGACGGGCTGCTCTTCAAGCGCATGGAGCTGCTGATCGACGGTAAGGTGCCGGCGGTTCATCTCTTCAACGGCCCCTATTACTTCGCCGAGCAATTGGGTTTCCGCAAGGTGATCGATGCCACCTTCATGATCGCCACCATGCTGACCGGCGATCCCGATCCCGAGGATGTGAGCAAGTATTTCCGTGCGCTGCGCCGTGCGCAGCGCGACATCGACCTGCGGCCCGATCGCTATACCCACTATTATCGCAACGAGTTCCCGCAGCGGTTTCGCGAGCAGATGGATACGCGGCGCTGGGGGCCCGGCGAGCGCCTGGTGTTCGAGCCCTATACGCGCGAGGTCTTCGAGGAATCCTTCGAATGGATCGCGCGGCACGGCATCTTCGAGGAAGGTCGGATGGGCTCTGGCCGCTACGAGGATGCCGTCTGCTCGCTGGCGCCCGCTTCGCCCTAGGCGCGCCGGGCAGTCGACACAAGACCGACGGGGGGACGCATGCACAGGAGACGCTTTGCAACCGGCATTGCCGCGGCGGCGATGCTGCTCGGGCTCGCTGTGGCGCCGGGTGCCGCGCGCGCCGACGACGTCAAGATCGGCCTCATCCTGACGTATTCCGGTCCGTTCGCCGACGATGCGCAGCGCATCCAGAACGGCATCGATCTCTACATGAAGCAGCACGGCGACATCGCCGCAGGCAAGAAGATCGTGCTGGTGAAGCGTGACAGCACCGGCATGGCGCCCGACGTGGCGAAGCGGCTGGCGCAGGAGCTTGTGACACGCGAGCATGTGAACCTGATGGCGGGATTCGTGCTCACGCCCAACGCGCTCGCCGTCGCCGAGGTCATCAGCGAGGCCAAGGTGCCGACGGTGATCATGAACGCCGCCACCTCGATCATCACCACGCGCTCGCCCTACTTCGTCCGCGTCTCCTTCACGCTCCCGCAGGTGACCGTGCCGCTGGCGCAGTGGGCGGCCAAGCACGACATCAAGCAGGTCTATATGATGACCGCCGACTACGCGCCGGGGCATGATGCAGCGGCGGCGTTCCAGAAGGCGTTCACCGCCGATGGCGGCCGGATCGTCGGCCAGGTATCGATGCCGCTGAAGAGCCCGGACTTCTCCGCCTTCGTACAGCGGGTGAGCGATTCGAAGCCGCAGGCGGTCTTCCTCTTCGTCCCTTCCGGCCAGCAGCCGACGGCGCTGATGAAGACCTTCGCCGAGCAGGGGCTCACGCGCTCGAAGCTCAAGATCCTGGCCACCGGCGATGTTACTGACGATGCGGTGCTGCAAGACATGGGCGATGCCGCGCTCGGCGTCATCACCACCCATCACTACTCCTATGCGCACAAATCGCCGGAGAACGCCGCCTTTATCAAAGCCTATCGCGCGGCCTACGGAGCCTCGAGCCGGCCCGGCTTCAACGCGGTACAGGGCTATGACGGCATGGCCGCCATCTACCAGGCGCTTACCGCGGTGAAGGGCGATGTGAGCGATCCCGACAGGGTGATGGCCGCGTTCAAGGGCATGAAGATCGACAGTCCGCGCGGTCCGATCACGATCGATCCCGCCACCCGCGACGTGGTGCAGACGGTCTATGTCCGCAAGGTCGAGAAGGTGAACGGCGAGATCGTCAACGCCGAATTCGACAAATTCCCGAACGTGAAGGATCCGGGAAAAGAGAAGTGAGGCTGCAGAGCGAGCCCATGTCCTTCGACATTCAGGGGCGGTAGGTGCAGGCCTCGCCGGAGGCTTCGCGGCGCACGGTGATGCGAGCGAGGCCGGGGAGCTCCGGCGCGAGCGCCGCGTAGATCCACTCGGCGAGGCGCTCCAGCGTCGGCAGCGCCAGCCCATCGACCTCGTTGAGCAGGCGGTGGTCGAGCCGCTCGCGCAGGCTTGCGAGCCGCGCCTCGACGACGCCGAAATCGACGATCCAGCCCTGTTGCGGATCGGGGGTGCCGGTGATCTCGACCTCGACCTTGAAGGAATGGCCGTGCATTCGCCGATAGGGATGGCCTTCGGGCGCCGTCGGCAGGAAATGCGCGGCGTCGAAGCGGAACTCCTTGACGATCTCGGTGGTCATGGGATGCCGATGAGCTTGTGGGTCTGCAGGCTGAGCCGCCAGCGCGGTCGGTCGAGGCAGAAGCGCACCGCCGCTTCGGTGTTGCGCGCCCGCTCGGGGCCGTCCATCGGCTGCAGGAAGAAATGCACGAAATCGAGGTGCTCGAAGCGCTCGGGCTCGGCGCCCGGTTGCGGGAAAACGAGCTTCAGCTCGTCGCCGGCACGGATCACCAGCTCGGTGCCGGCCTTGGGGCTGACGCAGATCCAGTCGAGCCCCTCCGGCGCCGCGCAGGTGCCATTGGTCTCGACGGCGACTTCGCAGCGCTCGGCATGGAGCGCCGCGACCAGCGCCGCGTCGAGCTGCAGCAGCGGCTCGCCGCCGGTGCAGACGACGAGCGGGCTTGCCGCTTCCGCCGGCGCGGCGCGGCGCACCGCGGCGGCGAGAGCCGCGGCATCGGCGAAGCGTCCGCCGCCCGGCCCGTCGGTGCCGACGAAATCAGTGTCGCAGAAGCGGCATTGCGCGCTCGCGCGATCGACCTCGCGTCCGCTCCAGAGATTGCAGCCGGCGAAGCGGCAGAACACGGCCGGTCGTCCCGCATTGGCCCCTTCGCCCTGCAGTGTGTAGAAGATCTCCTTCACCGCGTAGCTCATCCGCGTGCCGCCTCGCGATAGTGCCGCCAGCCCCTGGCGCGGAGATCGCAGGCCGGGCAGGCGCCGCAGCCATGGCCCCAATCGTGGAGGCGGCCGCGCTCGCCGCGATAGCAGCTATGCGTCTCGACGCGCACCAGCTCGACGAAATCGGCCCCGCCGAGCCGCTCGGCGAGTTGCCAGGTCGCGGCCTTGTCGAGCCACATGAGCGGCGTCTCGACCACGAAGCGTCGCTCCATGCCGAGCGTCAGCGCCACCTGCATGGCCTTCATCGTATCGTCGCGGCAATCGGGATAGCCGGAATAGTCGGTTTCGCACATGCCGCCGACCAGACGGCGCGCGCCGCGGCGATAGGCCAGCGCGGCGGCGAAGACGAGAAAGACCAGGTTGCGGCCGGGCACGAAGGTGGTGGGCAGCCCGTTCTCGCCCAGCGCGATCTCCGCCTCG
This sequence comes from Allostellaceae bacterium, assembly GCA_035553515.1. Classification (GTDB taxonomy): domain Bacteria; phylum Pseudomonadota; class Alphaproteobacteria; order ATCC43930; family CGMCC-115725; genus DAHUYF01. The sequence continues at coordinate 25,697 of DATNDG010000113.1, forward strand.
CGGGTCAATGCCGTCTCGCTGATCGTTCCGAGCGCGGCCAGATCGACCAGATGGTCTTCGCCGAGCCGCGTCGCCCAGCGCGGAAAGCGGCGGGCGATCTCGCCGCGCAGCCGCTCCCGGCAAGCAAGCTCGACCCGATGGCGCTGGCCGTAGTCGAAGCCCACCGTCTCCACCGCCTCGAAGCGGTCGAGCGCCCAGGCGAGGCAGGTGGTCGAATCCTGCCCGCCGGAAAACAGCACCATGGCTTTCTCGACAGTCACGGCGGGTTTTTAGAGAATCGGGGCGCCCGCTCTCAAGGCCGGCGCGCTACGCGCGACGGGTTCCGCGCCGGAGCTCTGCCTCTATTGCTGGCAGTTGATGCGGGTAAAGGCGCCGGTCTGCGGGTTGTCATAGGCGAGCGCCGCCGCCATCACGGTGCAGACGCTGCGCGTGGTCTCGGTCGAGACGAGCTGCGGCTTGTGATCGCCCGGTATGCGGAAATGAACCTTCATCCGCGCCATACCGTCGCCGGGGAGCGGCAGGAAGGGGAGCGCGAGGGACGCGGCGACGATGAAGGCGGCGGTCGCGTCGCGCAGTGCCGAGGCTTTGTCCTGCATGGGGTATCTCCACGCACCGGTCGGCGCTCTCGGCCGGCCGATTGGGCATCATGCACATGCTATGCCACCGGGCGCCAGTCCATCCCCGCCACGAGCCGCGCGGGCGATCAGCCCCGTGCCAGCTTATGCGCGAGCTTCAGCTCGGGCCGCTTGCTCAGCGTCTGGAAGACAACGCAATAACGCTCGGTGAGCTTCATCAGCGTCTCCAGCTGGTCGGGGCTGGCATCGCTGTCGAGCTCGAAGCTCAGGCGGATCTCGCGGAAGCCCACCGGGGCGTTCTTGTCGATCCCGAGCGTGCCGCGGAAATCGAGATCGCCCTCGGCCCGCACCCGGCCGCCGCGCAGCGGCACCTCGAGCGCCGTCGCCACCGCCTTGAGCGTGACCCCGGCGCAGGCGACGAGCGCTTCCAGCAGCATGTCGCCCGAGCAGAGTGCGATGCCATCGCCCCCTGTGGCCGGGTGGAGCCCGGCCTCGGCGATCGCCCGTCCGGTCTCGACCTTGCAAGTGATGCTTTCCGCGCCAAGCGCGCCCTCGGCCTTGAGGGTGATCACGGCCTTTTCCGGCACATCGCGGTAGAGCGCCTTGAACGGCGCCTGCAGCGCCCGCAGATCCTCGGCCTTCATCTTTCTCTCCGCCCTTGAGCTTCTTGGGATAGAGGTCGGAAACCGCGGCGTTTCTTGCCCCTCGAAACTTGCCGGCCGAAGGCTTAGAATGCGGCGCGGCTCACTCCGTTCGATGGTCACCATGCAGGAAGAGTTCTATCGTATCAAGAGGCTACCCCCCTATGTCTTCGCCGAGGTCAACGCGCTCAAGGCGCGGGCCCGGGCGGCGGGGCGCGACGTCATCGACCTCGGTATGGGCAACCCGGACGGGCCGACCCCCGAGCACATCGTCAAGAAGCTGGTCGAGGCGGTGCAGAATCCGCGCAGCCACGGCTATTCGGTGTCGCGCGGCATCGCCGGGCTCCGCCGTGCCTATGCCGCCTATTACGCGCGCCGCTTCGGCGTCGGTCTCGACCCGGAGTCCGAGATCATCACCACGCTCGGCTCGAAGGAAGGGCTCGCCAACCTGGCGCAGGCGATCACCGCGCCTGGCGATATCATCCTCGTTCCCAACCCCTGCTACCCCATCCACGCCTTCGGCTTCATCATGGCGGGCGCGTCGCTGCGCCACGTGCCGGTGGGGCCAGGCGTCGATTTCATGCGCGAGCTGAAGAAGGCAGTGACGCATAGCGTGCCTTCACCCACGGCGCTGCTGCTCAATTTCCCGGCCAATCCGACCGCGCAGGTGGTCGATCTCGACTTCTATGCCGAGATCGTCAGTTTCTGCCGCCACCACAACATCTTCCTGCTCTCCGACGTGGCCTATGCCGAGATCTATTTCGACGGCGTGCCGCCGCCTTCGGTGCTGCAGGTGCCGGGCGCGCGCGAGATCGCGGTCGAGTTCTCCTCGCTGAGCAAGACTTATTCGATGGCCGGCTGGCGCATCGGCTTCGCGGTCGGCAACAAGCGTCTCATCGCGGCACTGGCCCGGGTCAAATCCTATCTCGATTACGGCGCCTTCACGCCGGTCCAGGTGGCGGCGACCGCGGCGCTCAACGGCCCGCAGGAATGCATCACCGAGATTCGCGAGCGCTACAAGGCGCGGCGCGACGTGCTGATCGAGGGGCTGCACCAGGCCGGCTGGGAGGTACCGGTGCCGCCCGCCACGATGTTCGCCTGGGCGCCGCTGCCCGAGCGCTTCCGCGAGATGGGCAGCCTTGCCTTCTCCAAGCTGCTGCTCGAGGAGGCCAATGTCGCGGTCTCGCCCGGCGTGGGCTTCGGCGAGCATGGCGAGGGCTTCGTTCGCATCGCGCTGGTCGAGAACCGGCAGCGTCTGCGCCAGGCGACGCGCAACATCAAGCAGTTCCTGAGCGGCCGCTCGCAGGGCGCGAAGCCGCGCGAGCGCGCGGTGGCCGCCCCGGCGGCGGAGTAGGCGGAGCTTGACCCGACTCGCGCGGCTAAGCGAGTCTGCTCGGGCGCCCGCGCCTCGAGCCCCCGGCGCCTGGACCCTGGGAGGATGATGGCCGACCACGACGACAGCAACGATCTCGCTGCCGCCCGGCCGTCGCTGCTCGCCAGGATTATTGCCCGCCTGCGGGGGGAGGCGGCGGAGGAGCCCGAGACCGAGCCCGAGCTCGGGCCGATCGAGCCGGTGCCCAGCCCCGTCGTGCCGCCGCTCGACCCGCTCACGCTTCGCCAATGGCTCTGGGGGCCGGGCTTCCACCAACCCGGCAATGCCGACTACGTGCTGCGGCTGGTCAAGCCCTTTGCCGCCAACCCGGCGATGAGCATGCTCGATGTCGCGGCCGGCCTGGGGGGCGCCGCCCGGGCCATCTCGCAAGCCTTCGGCACCTATGTTACCGGGCTCGAGCGCGATCCCGAGCTGGCGCGGCGGGGCATGGACATGTCGGTTGCTGGCGGCATGCAGCGCCACGCGCCGATCAGCGCTGTCGACCCCGAGACCTTCGAGCTCAGGACCAACGCCTTCGACTGCATCCTCGGTCGCGGCGCGACCTATATGGTGCAGGACAAGGAGCGCTTCATGCGCGTCCTCATCCTGGGGCTCAAGCAGCGCGGCCAGCTGCTGCTCACCGACTATGTCGTCGATCCCGCCCGCGCGCAGGCGCCGGAATTCGCCATGTGGGCGTCGCTGCAGCCGCATCGACCGACGCTCTGGGCGTTGCAGCAATACACCGATTGCTTCAAGAGCCTGGGTTTCGACGTGCGCATCACCGAGGACATCACCCACGACGTGAAGCTGCAGATCGTGCTCGGCTGGGAGCATCTGGTGCAGACGGTCGACATCAAGGCGCTGCCGCGGCCGCACAAGCTGCAGATCGTCAGCGAGGCCGAGCGCTGGGTTAAGACGATCATGGCGCTCGATTCCGGCGTGGTGAAGGCCTACCGCTTCTACGCCCTCGCCGGCTCCGCCCGCCCACCCCTCTCCTCGATCCGGAAGGCGCGCTAAACCCTGCCCCAGGGCAGGGCAACAGGCGGTTGACTTCGCCCCGGCGCTTCCCTATGTTCCGCGCCTTCCCAATTGCCTGTTGCCTGCCGAGGACGAGCCATGAAGATCGCCAACTCCTTGAAGTCGCTCAAGAAGCGCGACAAGAACTGCCGCATCGTCCGGCGCAAGGGCCGCGTCTACGTGATCAACAAGACCAATCCGCGCTTCAAGGCCCGCCAGGGCTAGCGCCAAGAGTTCTCGTCTGCCGACGAGACCGCGCCCTTCGGGGCGCGGTTTTTTCTTGGCCGGGCCTTGCCCTTTGCCTAAATAGCCGGGGGGAGCCCCTGCCCAGAGCCGGGCCCGAGGGCCAGCGAGGTGCACCCATGCGCATGCCCACGCCCGATGCCGCGGTGATCGCGCGCCGCGCCGAGATCGCCGGGGCGCTTCGCGCGATCGTGCCGGGCGAGGGGGTTGTCCTCGCCGAGGAAGAGCGCCGCGTCTATGAAAGCGACGGCCTCACCGCCTATCGCCAGCCGCCGTTGCTCGCCGTGCTCCCCTCCACGACCGAGCAGGTCTCGCGCGTGCTGCGCTACTGCCACGCCCAGGGGGTGAAGGTGGTGCCGCGCGGCGCCGGCACCTCGCTGTCGGGCGGCGCACTGCCGCTCGCCGACGGCATCATCCTCGGCTTGGGCAAGTTCAACCGCGTGCTCGAGATCGACTACGCCAATCGCTGCGTCGTGGTGCAGCCCGGCGTCACCAATCTCGGCATATCGATCGCGGTGCAACACGCGGGATTTTTTTACGCACCCGATCCCTCGAGCCAGATCGCCTGCACCATCGGCGGCAACATCGCCGAGAATTCCGGCGGCGTGCACTGCCTCAAATACGGGCTCACCACCAACAACGTGTTGGGCCTCGAGATGGTGCTGATGAATGGCGAGGTGCTGCGGCTCGGCGGCAAGCATCTCGATGCCGAAGGCTACGATCTCCTCGGCGTGATGACGGGATCGGAGGGGCTGCTCGGCGTCGTCACCGAGGTGACCGTGCGCATCCTGCCGAAGCCCACCACGGCGCGCGCCATGTTGGTGGGCTTTCCCAGCAACGAGAGCGCCGGCGCCTGCGTCGCCGCGATCATTGCCGCCGGCATCATTCCCGGCGGCATGGAGATGATGGACAAGCCCGCCATTCACGCCGCCGAGGACTTCGTCCATGTGGGATATCCGCGCGACGTCGAGGCGCTGCTCATCGTCGAGCTCGATGGTCCCGCCGCCGAGGTCGACCATCTCCTCGGCGAGGTCGAGAAGATCGCGCGCGCCAACGATGCGGTGTCGCTGCGCGTCTCGAACAGCGAGGAGGAGCGGCTCGCCTTCTGGTCCGGGCGCAAAGCGGCTTTCCCGGCGGTCGGCCGCATCTCGCCCGATTACTACTGCGTCGACGGCACAATTCCGCGCAAGCGGCTGCCCGAGGTGCTGGCGCATATGCGCGAGCTGTCGCAGAAGCATCGGCTGCGCGTTGCCAATGTCTTCCATGCCGGCGACGGCAATCTCCACCCGCTCATCCTCTACGACGCCAACAATCCCGGCGAGCTCGAGCGCGCCGAAGCCTTCGGCGCGGACATCCTGCGCTTCTGCGTCGAGGTGGGCGGCGTGCTCACCGGCGAGCACGGCGTCGGCGTCGAGAAGCGCGACCTGATGCCAGCGATGTTCGACAAGGTCGATCTCGACCATCAGCAGCGCCTCAAATGTGCCTTCGACCCGGACGGGCTGCTCAATCCCGGCAAGGTCTTCCCGGAACTCCATCGCTGCGCCGAGCTCGGCCGCATGCATATCCACCACGGCCAGGTCGCCTTCCCGGAGCTGCCGCGGTTCTGAGATGACGCGCTTTGCCCCCAAGGACGAGCGCGAGCTCGTCGAGATCGTCGCCGCCGCGGTGGCGCAGGAGGAGCCGCTCGAGCTCATCGCCGGCGGCAGCAAGCGCGGCCTTGGCCGGCCGGTGCAGACGCCGCATGTCGTCGATCTCCGGGCCTTTTCCGGCATCCGCGCCTATGAGCCCGAGGAGCTGGTGCTCACCGCCGGTGCCGCGACGCCGATGAGTGCGATCGAAGCCGCGCTCGCCGCGCGCGGTCAGGCGCTGCCTTTCGAGCCGCCGGAATGGCGCGGGCTGCTGGGCACGCAGGAGGAGGGTACGCTCGGCGGCGCGTTCCTTTGCAATCTCTCGGGCCCGCGCCGCATCAAGTCGGGCGCCGCGCGCGACCATCTCCTGGGCTTCCGCGCCGTCTCCGGCCGCGGCGAGGCCTTCAAGGCGGGCGGCCGCGTGGTGAAGAACGTCACCGGCTACGATCTCTCGAAGCTCATCGCCGGCTCCTACGGCACGCTTGCCGTGGTCACCGAAGTCACGGTGAAGGTGCTGCCGCGCGCCGCGGCGCAGCTCACTCTGCTGCTCCGCGGCCTCGACGGCGAGACCGCCGGGCGCGCCATGACCGCGGCGCTCAACAGCCCGCACGAGGTGAGCGGCGCCGCGCATCTGCCCAAAGGCGAGACCGGCAAGGAGGCGCCGCTGACGCTCCTCCGTCTCGAAGGTCCCGCGCCTTCCGTGGCCGCGCGTGCTGCGTCGCTGCGCGGCGAGCTCGCGGGCTTCGCTGCTGCCGAGGAGGCGCGGGATGGGGAATCGGTCCGGCTCTGGCGCGCGGTGCGCGAGGTGGCGCCGCTCGCGGGCGACCCGGCGCGCGCGCTCTGGCGGGTGTCGGTCCCCCCCAGCGCCGGCCCTCTGGTCGCCGCGGCAATCGCCGCGCGGCTCGATGCCGAGTGGCTGCTGGATTGGGGCGGCGGCCTCGTCTGGCTTTCGGTTCCGGCCGCCGGCGATGGCGGCGCGGCGGCGATCCGCGCCGCCCTCGTGTCCTGCGGCGGCCACGCCACCTTGATCCGCGCCGCCGATGCGCTCCGCGCCGCCGTGCCGGTCTTCGAGCTGCAGCCGCCGGCGCTCGCCGCGCTCACCCGGCGGGTCAAGGAGAGCTTCGATCCCAAGCGCATCCTCAACCGTGGGCGCATCCATGCCGATCTCTGAGCCGGTTCCGCGCTGATGCAGACGCATTTCTCCATCGCGCAGCTTGCCGATGCCGATATCCGCGAGGCGGACAAGATCCTGCGCGCCTGCGTCCATTGCGGCTTCTGCACCGCGACATGCCCGACTTACGTGCTGCTCGGCGACGAGCTCGACGGGCCGCGCGGACGGATCTACCTGATCAAGGAGATGCTGGAGAACGACCGCCCGGCGACGGCGCAGGTGGCAAAGCACATCGACCGCTGCCTCTCCTGCCTTTCCTGCATGACTACCTGCCCCTCGGGCGTCCACTACATGCACCTGGTCGATCAAGGCCGCGCGCGGATCGAGCAGACCTATCGGCGGCCGCTGGGCGAGCGCTGGCTGCGCAGCCTGCTGGCGCTGGTGTTGCCACGCCCGACGCTCTTCCGCCTGGCGCTCCTCGGCGCGCGGGCGGTGCGTCCGCTCTCGGCGCGGCTCCCCGGCCGGCTCGGGGCGCTGGCGCGCATGGCGCCGGCCCGGCTCAAAGGGCCGGGCGCGACGGAGCGGCCGCGGGTCTTCGCCGCCGAGGGCGCGCGCAAGAAGCGCGTGGCGCTGCTCGCCGGCTGTGCGCAGCAGGTGGTGGCGCCCGAGATCAACGAGGCGACGGTGCGGCTCCTGACGCGTCATGGCTGCGAGGTCGTGGTGGCGCGCGGCGCCGGCTGCTGCGGCGGGCTCGTTCATCACATGGGGCGCGACGCGCATCACTTCGCCAAGGCCAATATCGACGCCTGGACGCGCGAGATGGAGAAGCCGGGCGGGCTCGATGCGATCGTCATCAACACGTCCGGCTGCGGCGTCACCGTCAAGGATTACGGCTACCTGCTGCGCGAAGACAGGGACTACGCGGCGAAGGCCGCGCGCGTCGCCGCGCTGGCCAAGGACATCTCGGAGCTGGTGACTGAAATCGGACTTGGCCAACGCGTCGGCGGCATCGGCGGCCGCGTCGCCTATCACGCGGCATGCTCGCTGCAGCATGGCCAGAAGATCCGGCGCGAGCCGCAGGCGCTGCTCGCCGAAGCGGGCTTCACCGTGATCGAGGTGCCCGAGGCGCATCTCTGCTGCGGCTCGGCCGGCACCTACAACATGCTGCAGCCGGAAATCGCCACGCGGCTGCAGCAGCGCAAGGTGGCCAATATCGAGAGCACCGGCGCCGCTCTCGTCGCTGCCGGCAATGTCGGCTGCATCGAGCAGATCGCCCGCGCCAGCCGGCTGCCGGTGGTGCACACCGTGGAGCTGCTCGATTGGGCGACCGGCGGGCCGAAGCCGCCGGCGCTCGGGTAGGGCAGGCCGATCCCGCCTGCGGCTATTTTGCCGCGATCGCCTCGATCTCGATCAGGAAATCCGGCCCGTAGAGCTTTGAGACTTCGATCAGGGTGATCGCCGGCGCGGCGGGTGGCGTCACCGTGGCGAAGAAGCGGTTGCGGGCTTCGCGATAGGCTGCGAGATCGCTCATGTCGCGCAGGAACACGGTGAGCTTCACCAGATCGGACGCCGTGCATCCCACCGCCTCGAGCGCCGAAGCGAGGTTGCGAAAGGCTTGCGCCGCCTGCGCGGGGAAATCGCCCTTGCCGACGACGCGGCCCTCGGCGTCGAGCGCGGTCTGCCCGGCGATGAAGAAGAGCCGACCCGCGCGCGCCTCGACGATCTGCGAATAGCCGGGGGGCGCCCCCAGCGCCGGCGGATTGATCCGCCGGATGCGGTCCTCGGTCATGCGCGCGAGCCTACTCGGCCGCCTGCGGCATCGCCACCGGGCGCGAAGCCGCCGCGACCTGGCGGTTATAGGCCTCGCGCCAGTCGAGCCCGACCTCGCTCAGGAAGAAGCCGCTGCGCGCCGTCATGTAGACCGCGGGGTCATCGACCAGAGGCGGCGCCGCGCCATCTCGGAACGCGTGTGCCGCCTGCAGCAGCCGGCGCCGGGTGCGGGTGATCATCCGGTCCGAGGGGCCGAGATGCTCGAGCTCGTGATCGACGATCGGGCCCATGCTCTCGGTCACCGCCTGATCCTGGAGATGGATGTTGCCGATGCCGGTGTAGCTGCGGCGCTCGCGCTGTGCCGCGCGGTCCATCAGCCAGTCATTATCGGGATTGGCGCGGAGCCGCCAGCGGCCGTGCCAATCGGTGCTGTTCGGCAAGTAATCATGCGTGCGCGTCACATGGAGCGGCACGGTGCCGTCGCGCCGTACCAGCGGCACCGAGGGAGATGCCGCGCGCCAATGGAGATGCACGAACATGGTGTGCTCGTCATCCATCGGAACCCAGGCACGCGCGCCGACATGGGTCGGGAATGCGCCGGCGGGCGTCTGCGTCCAGAACGGAAAGAGGAAATTGGCGACCCGCCAGTAGAGTTGTCCGGGATCGGCCGGCCGGTACGCCGCGTAAGTGGTGCCCCAGGGCGCATCGGCGACGTGATAGTCGGGGGCGCGGTTCATGATCGTGAAGCGCAGCATGTCGTCGGGATCGAGATCCGCGGCTTCGACGCTGCCCAAATGCAGGAAACCGAAATGCGAGGTGTCGATCTCGCCTTCGAGCGCCTGCAGCCAATTGCAGCGCCGCTGCACGAACTGCCGGTCCATCTCGTCGGCGGGCAGCAGCGAGGCCTCGATGGCGGGCAGCGGCGGCGCCTCGTGGCGTGCGCCCATATAGACCCAGATGAGGCCGTTCCGCTCGGCGGTGCGATAGGCCTTCGCCTTGACCTTGTGCTTGAAATCCTGATCCGCCGGCACGCTCGGCATGTCGACGCATTGACCGGTGACGTCGAATTTCCAGCCGTGATAGATGCAGCGCAGCCCGTTCTCCTCGTTGCGGCCGAGAAAGAGCGAGGCGCAGCGGTGGGGACAGCGCTGATCCATCACGCCGACGCGTCCGGTGCTGTCGCGAAAGGCGATGAGCTTCTCACCGAGCAGCAGAAGCCGCATCGGCGCCCCATCGGTGGCGAGCTCCGAGGAGAGTGCGGCGGGAATCCAATATTGCCGCATGAACTCGCCCATCACGGTACCCGGTCCAACCCGGGTCAGATCCTCGCGGTCGCGCGCCCTGCTCACGCTCGCCTCCCTGGATCGTTCCATCGCGGTTTTTTTAAAAAGCTATGCCGGTTTGCGGGTGGCGTCAAACCGGCCTCGGCCGGAGGGGTCCATTGTCCGCTGGGGAGCGTTCTAGGGGCATGTGCCGTGTTCTTCTGAAGCGGCCGGAAGCGGCGCATGGACGACACTGACGAATTCAAGCCCTCCTCGCGCAGCCAGCGCGGGCTCGACTGGCTGAACTTCTTCATCGCCGACGTGCAGACCGGGTTCGGCCCGTTCGTGGCGGTCTATCTCGCGGCGCAGCACTGGCCGCAGGGCGAGATCGGCCTGCTGCTGACCGTCGGCGGGTTGACCGGGGTGGCGAGCCAGTTTCCCGGCGGCGCCCTGGTCGATGCGCTCCACTCCAAGCGGCTGTTGATCGGCGCGGCGGTGGCGCTCATTGGAGTGGGCGCGCTCATCTTCGCCTTCTTCCCGGCGACACCCATGGTCTTCCTTGCGGAGGTGCTGCATGGCTGCACCGCCGGCGTGATCCGACCGGCGCTGGCGGCGATCGCGCTCGGTCTCGTCGGTCATGCTGCGCTGAGCGGCCGGCTCGGGCGAAATCATCGCTACGATTCCCTGGGCAATGCGGCAACCGCCGGGGTGATGGGGTTGCTCGGCCATTTCGTCGCCAAGCAGGCGACCTTTCTCTTTGCCGCCGTGCTCTGCATCCCGGCCATCTGGAGCCTGCTGCGGATCCGCGGCAGGGAAATCGACTATGCGACGGCGCGCTCGGCGCGCGACCGGCAGAAGCCGCGCGAGGTGGCACGGTTGCGCGAGATGGCGCGCAGCCATGCGCTCTGGATCTTCATCGCCGGGCTGGTGCTGTTCCAGTTCGCCAACGCCTCGGTCACGCCGCTCGCCTCCGAGCGCTTGGGGCAGCGGCATGGCGGAGAATCCGAGCTGGTCACTTCCGCGCTCGTCGTCGTGCCGCAACTGGTGAGCGCGCTCATCGCCGGCTGGGTAGCGCGCCGCGCCGAGGATTGGGGAAGAAAGCCGCTGCTGCTGGCCGGCTTCGCCGTGCTGCCCGTGCGCGCTCTGCTGTTCGCCTGGGCGCCGGGGCCCTGGTATCTCGTCGCCTTCCAGGGGTTGGGCGGGCTCACCGCGGCGATGATCGGCATCATGACGCCGCTGGTCATCGCCGATCTCGCGCGCGGCTCCGGCCGCTACAACGCCACGCTCGGCGTGGCGGGCACGGCAACCGGCATCGGCGCGGCGGTGAGCACCACGGCAAGCGGCTACGCCGCCGAGCTTTTCGGCTATGGCCCGAGCTTCCTGGTACTGGGAGCGGTCGGGCTCGTCGGGCTGGCGCTCTTCTACGGGTGGCTGCCGGAGACGCGGCCGGCCAAGCGTGCGTGAAACACGGGGAAAATGTTTCACGGGAAACATCGCTTCTTCCCCTGGGGAAGGACGGGAGCCCCGCGGCAAAGACGGCGCATCAAGGGCCCGCCGTAAGCAGCAGGAAATGCCCATCCGGATCACGCAGCAGCGCCGCACTCGTTCCGTCATCGGTCTCGACTATTCCCGGCGAGATCAGCGAGTGCCCTGCGTCAGTGACGCACTGCGCGAGTGTCTGCTTGTCGGAGAGACGCACCACCAGCCGCGTCGCCGCGATATCGTTGCTCCGGAGCGCGCTGTCCTTGCCCCCCGGCGGTGCGCGATAGCACAGCAGCTCCAGATGCGGCGCAGAGCCTGCTGCATCGGCGAGCGCCGTCACGTCGACGACGGCGCCGGTGAGTCCGTCGAGGCGCTCCTGCTCGCCGCCCCGATTGAGCGAGCGCGCCGCCACCGACAAGCCCAGCAGACGCTCGTAGAAAGCGACGCTGGTCGCGGTGTCGGCGACAGCGATGGCGGAATGGTCGATGCCGAGCGCAGGGCCCGTCGCCGCTTCTTGCTGCCAGGGCGGTGGCGCGTGGCCGCGCGGGAAGTGCAGCAACTCCAGCGGATGGCCTTCGGGATCGCGGAATTTGAAGGCGGTGACCCCGCCCGAACTCGCCGGCAAAAGCTGCGGCTCACCGCGGGTGATGGCCTCCAGCCAGTGCTTTCCCGCAGCCGCGCATAGGCGCGCTGCATGTCGGAGACGACGATCGCGAAGTGCTGGAAGACGCGATCGTTGCTGGCGCTTTCGGCCGGGTAGGACGCCCCTCGCTCGGCGAAGGCGAGGAGCTCCATCTCCTGCCCGCCGAGCCGCAGCGCGTCAGCGCGGGCGCGCGCGCCGGGCAGACCCATGAGCTGCGCGAAGTTGGTCCCGCCGCGCTCGGCGATGCCGATCTGCGCAAATCCCAGCGCGCGTTCGAAGAAGCGGGCGAGCCGCTCCGGATCGGCGGTGGTGAGGCTGATGCGCTCGATCACCGGCGCCGGGGCTCAGCGGAAGGCGCAGGGGCCGGGCGCGGCCGGCGGCTCAGTGAATTGCACGACCATCAGCACGGCCGGCTCGTCGCCCACTGTGCCGGAGCAATGTCCCTTCTTGCCCGCGGTCTCGACCGTGTTCTGATCGGCGCCGAAGGAGATTTCGCCCGGTCCCATGACGACGCGCTGCCCGTCCATGGATTCGACGAACCAGCGGCCGGAGAGCGGGATGATCCATTGCGGCTTCGGGTTCTCATGCCAGGTGCCGACCCAGCCGACCGGCTGCACTGTCACCAGCACCGTCATCTCGCCCTTGTGCTTCGGCCCCTGCCATTGCGGGCTCGCCGGCGGGTTCATGGAGTGGAGCGCGAATTCGGTCATTGTGCAGTGCGTCTGGTGGCTCATGCCGTCTGCATCGGTCCAGAGATGCCAATAGGGGATTCTGGGTTTCTCATTGCTGCTCATGGCGTGCTCGCGTGCCGAGGAAGCGCGTAAGGGTGCGAGGAGGCGAGGGGATGGGCGATGAAGGCCTGGGCACCGCCGAGATTCCCCCCGAAGGTGATCAGCAGGAAGCCGCCTGCGAGCGAGACATTCTTGAGGAAGTCCCAGAAGAGGTCGCGGCCGCGGCTGGCGCCGGCGCGCCAGAAATCGCCGGGCGTCCAGAACTGCTTCCAGAGCAGCGCTGTTGCCAGGCAATAGAGCGCCATGATCAGCGCGGCGAGCCGGTCGGCGATGCCGGTCAGGATGGCGAGCGGCATCAGGATCTCGACGCCGAGCCCCACGAGGATGAGAAGCCGCGCCAGGCTTTGCGTCGGCACGCGCTCCTGCGCCTGCGCCACCGCGCCCCGGAAGTTCAGGATCTTGTCGAGCGCGCTGAACGGCAGGAACAGAATCACCAGCAGGTAGCGGACGGTCAAAGTAATGATAAAAGCCAGGTTCATGCGCGCCTCGCTCGGCTCCGACGCCCCGCGGCGCCTACGCACTGAACGTGCTGTGGTGCGATCCGTTGCTGCAGTCCGCGATCAGAGGTGGAACAGCGGGGGGCGCCCGAGCGTCTATCCGCCGTGACCGGCGAGCGCTACGACGTCATCATCATCGGGTCGGGTCCCGGCGGCGGCACCATGGCCTGGAAGCTCGCCCAGACCGGCAAGCGCATCCTGCTGCTCGAGCGCGGCGACTATCTGCGGCGCGAGCGCGAGAACTGGGACACCGAGGCGGTCTTCGTCGATGGCCGATATCAGGTGCGCGAGACCTGGTACAGCTCGACCGGCGCGTCCTTCCGTCCGGGCCTCCATTATTTCGTCGGCGGCAACAGCAAGGTTTATGGCGGCGTGCTGCTGCGGCTGCGCCGTGAGGATTTCGGCGAGATCCGCCATCCCGACGGCATCTCGCCGGCCTGGCCGCTCGGCTATGACGTCTTCGAGCCCTATTACCAGGCAGCCGAGGAGCTCTATCACGTGCACGGACTGCGCGGCGAGGATCCGACCGAGCCGCCCTCGCGGAAGCCCTACGCCTACCCGCCGGTGAGCCACGAGCCGCGCATCGCCGCCCTCTTCGAGGCGCTGAAGCGCGAGGGGCATCACCCCTTCCATCTGCCGGTCGGGGTGCTGCTCGACGAGAAGAGCGGCGAGGCGCTGCCGCACTCGCCCTGCATCCGCTGCAACGCCTTCGACGGCTATCCCTGCCTCACCAACGGCAAGGCGGACGCGCAGATCATCTGCGTCGATCCGGCGCTGGCGGCGCATCCCAATCTGAGCCTCCTGACCAATGCCTATGTCGAGCGCCTTCAGTCCAACGAGGCGGGAACGGCGATCACCGGCGTCGAGGTGATCCGCAATGGCGAGAGGCTCCGCTTTGCCGCCGACATCGTCATCGTCGCCTGCGGCGCGCTTTCCTCGGCGCTGTTGATGCTGCGCTCGGCGAGCGAGCGCCATCCCAACGGGCTCGCCAACGATTCAGGCCTCGTCGGGCGCAACTACATGCGCCACAACAACGCCGTGGTGATGGCGATCTCGCGCACCCCCAATCCGACGCGCTTCCAGAAGACGCTCGGCCTCAATGATTTCTATTTCGGCGCCGAGGATTGGCCCTATCCGCTGGGTCATATCCAGATGGTCGGCAAATCCGACGGGACCCAGGTGCATGGCGAGGGGCTGCCCGACTTCCTGCAGTGGCTGCCGGAGAAACCCTTCGACTGGATTGCGCGCCACTCGATCGACTTCTGGCTCACCACCGAAGATCTGCCGCTGCCGCAGAACCGCATCTTCTATAAGGACGGCAAGGTCCAACTCGACCTCACGGGGACAAATCTCGAGAGCGGCGGTCGGCTCCGCGAAAAGCTGCGGCAGCTCTGCGACAAGGTCGAGATCCACCCGCATCTCATGGACCGCCACCTCTATTTCGGCAAAGACACGCCGATCAGCGGCACCGCGCATCAGGCGGGCACGCTGCGCTTCGGCCCCGATCCCGCCACCTCGGTGCTCGACCTCGACTGCAAGGCGCATGGCATCGACAACCTCTATGTCACCGATGCGAGCTTCTTTCCCTCGATCGGCGCGGTGAACCCGACGCTCACCATCATCGCCAATGCGCTGCGCGTCGCCGACACCATCGCCCGGCGTCTTGCCTGAGATGAGTGACCCGATCGTCGCTCCCGGCTGGCCCGGCACCCCGCCAACCTGGACCTCGAGCGCCAAGGACGTGGTGACCACCGCGCTCGGCAGCAGCCGCGTCTGGGCGACCTTGGGCTTCGGCATCGTCAACGAGATCTACTGGCCATCCGCCGGCCAGCCGCAGATCCGCGACTTGGGCTTCATCGTCGCCGGACCTGCGGGCTGGCAAGAGGTGAAGCGCGTCAACCGCTACACGCTCTCGCAGCCCAAGCCCTATATCCCGTTGCCGACGGTCGTGCATGAAGGCCCGGGCTATCGCCTCACGCTCGAGCTGGTGCCGGATCCGGCGCGGGACGTGGTGCTGCTGCGCTTCAATCTCGCCGGCGAAGACGTCAGGCTCTACGCGTTGCTGGCGCCGCATGTCGGCAGCAGCGGCGAGCACAACAATGCCCGCGCCGGTGCCGACCTCACGGCCTGGAAGGACGGTGCGGCGCTCGTTGCCCGTGCCGATTGCGGCTTCTCGCGCAGCAGCGCCGGCTATGTCGGCACGTCCGACGGCTGGCAGGATTTCGCCCGGAACGGCGCCATGCACTGGCGCTACGCCGAGGCGCGGGACGGCAATGTGGCGCTGATGGGCGAGCTTGCGGCCAATGCCGGCACGATCGCTCTCGGGTTCGGCAGCACGGTGGAGGCGGCGACGACCTTGGCGCGCTCCAGCCTCGCCGAGGGCATGGCGGCGGCAAGCCGGCGTTTCATCGCCGATTGGGAGCTCTGGGCCGAGGGACTCGAGATTCCTGACGCGCCCAAGGCGTTGCGCGACGAGGCTTATCTCTCCGCCGCTGTGCTGCGCATCCATAGCGGGCGCAGTTTTCCGGGCGCGGTGGTGGCGAGCCTCAGCATCCCCTGGGGCAACAGCAGCGACAGCAGCGGCGGCTATCACCTGATCTGGACGCGCGACGCTGTCGAGGCCGGGCTCGCATTGGCCGCGGTCGGCAAGATCGGCAGTGCGCGGCAGATGCTCTCCTACCTCATCGCGACGCAGCATGAGGATGGCGGTTGGAGCCAGAATTACTTCCCGGACGGCACGCCGTTCTGGAGCGGCATACAGCTCGACGAGGTGTGCTTCCCGATCCTGCTCGCGGCTCGGCTCGGCGAGCAGAACGCGTTGGATGGGCTCCAAGGCGTGCCGGAGATGATCGGCCGTGCTGCCGCCTATGTCGCCCGGCGCGGCCCGGGCTCGCCGCAGGACCGCTGGGAGGAAAACAGCGGCATGAGCCCCTTCACGCTCGCCGTCGAGATCGCCGCGCTGGTCGCCGCCGCGCAATACCTTCCGGCGGCGGAGGCGGATTACGCGTTGTCGCTCGCCGATTATTGGAACGAGCGCATCGAAGACTGGACCTATGCCGAGAACGGGCCCCTGGCGCGCGATCACGGCATCGACGGGTATTACGTGCGGCTGGCGCCGCCGCCGGAAAACGGCGGGCTGCGCGGCCGGGTCGATCTGCGCAACCGCAGCGGCGAGACCATCGAGGCGGCGGCGCTGATCGGCTTGGAATTCCTCTATCTCGCACGGGTCGGATTGCGCGCGCCCGACGATCCCCGCATCCGGAACACGCTGGCGCTTGCCGACCGGCTGCTCAAGGTCGAGACCCCGATGGGCCCGGCCTATCACCGCTACAACGATGACGGTTATGGCGAGCATGCCGATGGCTCGCCCTTCGACGGCAACGGCATCGGCCGCGCCTGGCCGCTGCTCACCGGCGAGCGCGGCCATCTGGATGTGTTGCTCGGGCTCGACCCGCTGCCTTATCTGCAGGCGATGGCGCGCATGACTGGACCCGGCGGGCTCATCCCGGAGCAGGTCTGGGATGCCGCGCCCATCCCGCAGCGCGGGCTTTATCCCGGCAAGCCCTCGGGCAGCGCCATGCCGCTGGTCTGGGCGCATGCCGAATTCCTGAAGCTGCTCTGCGCGCGGCGCCTGGAGAAGCCGCTCGAATGCCTCGCCAGTGTCGAACACCGCTATCGCGCGCGCCGGCCGATGGCGCCGGTCTGGCATTGGCGGGCCGACGCGCCGATCGAGAGCCTGCCGCCGCGCCGCGCGCTCATCGTCGAGGAGATCGAGCCCTTCCGGCTCCATCTGGGCTTCGACGGCTGGCAGCACGTGGCCGACATCGTCTCCGAGCCGCTTGGCCTCGGCCTCCACGGCGTCAGGCTCGATGCGGCGCTCCTCGCCGGCCACACCGCGCTCGACTTCACCCGCTATTTCCCGGCGCGC